>NZ_JBVJDS010000017.1:0-124889 GCF_055582185.1 Streptomyces sp. NPDC042201
ACCCTGCACCACACCCCCATCGGCGTCCTGCGCAGCTTCAAACGACCGGTCTACGACACCCTCATGTCCGACCAACTCGACGCAGCCGTCGAACAGCACGGCAAGGGCGACCTGTCCACGATGCTCGCGGGCGGCGACACCTGGACCGTCGTCGGCTGACACACGCCGTCGGCCGGTACGTACGGCGGCGCTCGGGCCCGGATCTCCCAGGAGGTCCGGGCTTCGTCGTGTCAGGCTCGGTCAGGTTCCGCCGTGTCAGGCTCCGTCAGGCTTCGCCGTGTCCCGCGGCCCGCGCCTCGTCGTACGCCGCACGCGCCGTGAACACGTCGTCCAGCCGCCGTTCCGACCAGCGCGCCAGCCCCCAGACCTGCTCGGCGGCCTCCCGCCCCAGCCCGGTCAGCGTGTAGTCCACGCGCGGCGGGATCACGGGCTTGGCGTCCCGGTGGACGAAGCCGTCGCGCTCCAGCGTCCGGAGGGTCTGGGCGAGCATCTTCTCGCTGACGCCGCCGACCTCGCGCCGCAGTTCGCTGAAGCGGTACGAGCGCTCCAGCAGGGCGGCGAGCACGAGCACGCCCCAGCGGCTGGTGACGTGCTCCAGGACCAGCCGGGAGGGGCACATCTGCCGGTTGACGTACGGCCTGTCGCTTACGGTCATGCCAGTACCTTACTTCAAAGTGGGTACTTTCCCTTGGATAGTACCCACCATAGGGTGAGTGACAGAGACCTACCAAACCGCACCAACTGGAGAAATCCCCCATGAGCATCGTCGTCACCGGAGCCACCGGGCACCTCGGCCGCCTCGTCATCGCCGCCCTGCTGGCCGCGGATGTCCCCGCCGAGGGGATCGCCGCCGCCGTGCGGGACAAGGAGAAGGCCGCGGACCTCGCGGCGCACGGCATCGAACTGCGGCTCGCCGACTACGACCGGCCCGAGACGCTGGCGGGGACGTTCCGGGCCGGCGACCGGGTGCTGCTGGTCTCGGGCAGCGAGGTCGGCCGACGCGTGCCGCAGCACACCGCGGTCATCGAGGCCGCGCGGGCGGCCGGGGTGGCGCAGCTGGCGTACACGGGCGTGCTGGGCGGACCCGAGGCCGACTTCCAGCTGGCGGCCGAGCACCAGGTCACCGAGCAGCTGATCCTCGGCTCGGGGCTGCCGTACACCTTCCTGCGCAACGGCTGGTACACCGAGAACTACACCGAGAACCTCGCCCCCGTGCTGGAGCACGGCGCCGTCGTCGGCAACGCGGGCGAGGGCCGTGTCGCCTCGGCCGCCCGCGCGGACTACGCGGCCGCGGCGGCCGCCGTACTCACCGGTGAGGGGCACCTGGGGAAGGCGTACGAGCTGAGCGGCGACACGGCGTGGTCCTTCGCCGAGTACGCGGCGGAGCTGTCGCGGCAGACCGGCGGGACCATCGCCTACCGCGAGGTCCCGCCCGCGGCGCGGCTCGAAATCCTCACCGGCGCGGGGCTGCCGGAGTCGCTGGCGGAGGTGCTCGTCGATGTCGACCACGCGATCGGGCGGGGGCTGCTCGCCCGTACGACGGGTGACCTGGCCCGGCTGACCGGCCGCCCGACCACTCCGCTCGCCGACTCGGTCGCCGAGGCGCTCAAGGCCTGACCGCACGCGCCCCTCCCCGCCCGGCCGCCCCTGCGTCATGACCGTATGACGATACGGACATGACATTCTGTTCCGCGCGGCGCTACCTTCGTGGAAGTCGCCGTCTGGGGGCGGCGGGCGTGCGGTGGGAGGGCAAGTGAAGGCGGACAGCGAGCAGCGGGCAGGTCTGCTGTACGGGATCGGCGCCTACGGGATGTGGGGGCTGGTCCCGCTCTTCTGGCCGCTCCTCAAACCGGCCGGGGCGATGGAGATCCTCGCCCACCGGATGGTCTGGTCGCTGGCGTTCGTCGCGATCGGGCTGCTCGCGCTGCGCCGCTGGGCCTGGGTCGGGGAGCTGCTGCGCCAGCCGCGCAAGCTGGGGCTCATCGCTGTGGCCGCCACCGTGATCACCGTCAACTGGGGCTTCTACATCTGGGCGGTCAACACCGGCCGGGTCGTCGAAGCGTCCCTGGGCTACTTCATCAACCCGCTGGTGACCATCGCCATGGGCGTCCTGCTGCTCAAGGAACGGCTGCGGCCGGCCCAGTGGACGGCGGTCTTCATCGGCTTCGCGGCGGTGCTGGTGCTCGCGATCGGGTACGGGCAGCCGCCCTGGATCTCGCTGACGCTGGCGTTCTCGTTCGCGACCTACGGCCTGGTCAAGAAGAAGATCAATATCGGCGGTCTGGAGTCGCTGGCGGCGGAGACGGCTGTCCTGTTCCTGCCGGCGCTCGGCTATCTCGTCTGGCTGAGCGCGTCCGGCTCGGCGACCTTCGCCGCGGAGGGCGCGGGACACGCGACCCTGCTCGCCGCGACGGGCCTGGTCACCGCCGTGCCGCTGGTCTGCTTCGGCGCGGCGGCGATACGGGTACCGCTGTCGACGCTGGGGCTGCTGCAGTATCTGGCCCCGGTCTTCCAATTCGTGCTGGGCGTCGCGTACTTCCACGAGGCGATGCCGGCGGAGCGGTGGGCGGGCTTCTCGCTGGTCTGGCTGGCGCTGACGATCCTGACCTGGGACGCGCTGCGGACGGCCCGCCGCAACAGGGCGCAGGCGCTGCGGCTGTCGGCGCTGGCGGCGGAACAGGGCGCGATCGTGCCGCCTCCGGCCTCCGCCGTCTCGGACCCGGAGCCGATGCCCGCGCCCTCCTCCGCCCCCGGACCGCGGGAACCCGCGACCTGACGCCGCGCGCCGGCCGCGGATGCCCGCCGGACCCGCCGCTACCGAGGCGCGGGCTCCGCGGGCCGGTGCGCCGTCTCGTGCGGGACGGCGGTGGCGACCGTGGACGAGCCGGACTTCCCGCCCGGTCCGCGCAGACCCGTCGCCGTGATCAGGGCGCCCAGGGCCACCATCGCCACCGGGACCATCAGCGCCGTACGGAACGCGTCCAGAGTGGCGGCCGGGGAGCCGTCCGTGCCGGCGACGGCGATGCCGTAGACCGCTGTCACCGCCGAGATACCGACCGCGGAACCGAACTGGGTAGCGGTCTGCAGCAGTCCGCCCGCCAGGCCCTGTTCCGCCGGAGCCACCCCGTCCGTCGCCGCGATGGTCAGCGGACCGTACGCCAGCGCGAAGGCGGTTCCGGTCAGGATCAGGGTCGGGAACATCGCCGCGTACGACCAGTCCATGCCGACCGGCAGGAACAGTCCGTACGACACGATCCCGAGGATGAATCCACCGAGGATCACCCGGGCGTTGCCGAAGCGGTTCACCAGGCGCGGGGTGAGTGTCGGGGCGACGACCGCGTCGATGCCGATGATCACCAGGGCGAGCGCGGTCTCCAGGGAGGACCAGCCGCGCAGCTCCTGGAGGTAGAGCGTCACGACGAACTGGAAGCCGAAGAAGGAGCCGACGAAGAGCAGCGCGCCCAGGTCGGCACGGACCATCGACGCCTTGCGGAAGATCGCGAGGCGGACCAGCGGGGCGGCCGAGCGGCGCTCGATCAGCGTGAAGAGACCCACCAGCAGCAGTCCCGCCGCGAAGGCGCCCGCCGTCAGCTGCCAGCCGGAGCCGCCGTGCTCCAGCCGTACGATCCCGTACGCCAGCAGCAGCATCGCCCCGGCCGCCGTGGCCGCACCCGGCAGATCGAAGCCTCCGGACCCCCGTACCGGAGGCTGTTCGGCGGCGGAACGCGGCAGCAGCCGTACCGCCGCGAACAGGATCGCCCCCGCCAGCAGCACCGGCGCGAAGAACACCCAGCGCCAGCCGAGCTGCGTCAGCAGACCGCCGATGACCAGGCCGAGCGAGAACCCCGCCGCGGCCGTACCCGCGAAGACCAGCAGCGCCTTGTTGCGCTGCGGCCCCTCCTCGTACGACGTGGTGATGATCGACATGGCGGCGGGGGTCATGAACGCCGCCGACACGCCTGTGATGAAGCGCGCGACGATCAGCATCCAGCCCTCGTTCGCGAGCCCGCCCAGGCCGGAGAAGAGCAGAAAGACCGTGAGCCAGCCCAGGAACATCCGCCGCCGGCCGAGGAGATCGGCCGCGCGGCCGCCGAGCAGGGTGAAACCGGCGTAGCCGAGGACGTAGGCGCTCATCACCCAGGCCGCGGTGCCGGTCGACAGGTCCAGATCGGATCTGATCGAGGGGACGGCCACCGCGAGCATGGCGACGTCGATGCCCTCCAGGAAGATCGTCCCGCAGAGGACCAGAAGCAGCGCCCAGGCACGGGCGGACATGGCCGGCGCGGCGGACACGGATGACATGGGTGACTCCTCGGGGAGCAACGGAAGCAGCAGGAAGCCGCAGAAAGGGAGGCGGTTACACGAGGTGGTTACCTGACCGATGGCCAGTTCCTTCTTGTAACCACCCGAAGCCTGCGGCAGCATGACGGGTTATGGAAGAAGGCACTTCGAAGTCACCGAGTAACTGCGCGCATACCGCCTCTGACGTCGGCTACGGGGACACCGACCCCTTCCAGTGGGACACCCGGGAGGACTGCGAGGTACGGCAGATCCTGGACCGGGTCGCCGACAAGTGGTCGCTGCTGGTCATCGCCCTGCTCGAACTCCGCAAGCTCCGCTTCACCGAGCTGCGCCGGGAGATCGACGGCATCAGTCAGCGGATGCTGACGGTGACGGTGCGGCAGCTGGAGCGGGACGGTCTGGTCGAGCGGACGGTGCATCCGGTCGTGCCGCCGCGGGTGGAGTACGAGCTCACGCCGCTCGGCCGCACGCTGCACACCACGATCCGCGCGCTGGTGACCTGGACGGAGGAGCACCAGTCGGAGATCGCGGCGGCGCGGGCCGCGTACGACGCTCGTACGGCGGCCACGGCTGCCACGGCGGCCACGACAGGGACGAGCGCACTCTGACCGGCAGCCGCCCTATACGGACACCCGTGCAATCGCATGGCCGACACGCGTGGCTCGATCCGATCGGTGTCCGCCATTCGGACGATCCCTGTCAGGAGGAGAGCGGCATCGGGCTCGGCCGCCGGATTCCCTTCCGGCGCGTACCGGAGGCGAAGACCGTCAGGGGACGGACCGGGGGCGTCCGGCGTCCGTTCAACGAACACCCCTGTCCGGATCCCGCCCTTGACGGTGACTCGATCTCTCACTGACCATTCAGCACGCACAGCGCACCACAAGCGCCGAAGCTCCACCAGCTCCAACGCCCCACGCCACCGTTGCCGTGGGGCGCTCGCACGTTCCGTCCCGTCCCCGTTCGGAATCCGGAGCCCCCACATGAAAATCACCCTCCCCGGAGTGCGCCACATACCCACGCGCACGGCCGCGGTCGCCGCGCTCGCCCTCGCCGGGCTGCTAGCCGCCGCCGCGCCGGCCGCCACAGCGGCCCCCGTGACCTCTCAGAGACCCGCGCGATCCGCACCGGCCCCCGCCCTCGAAGCGGCCGCCCTCGCGGCCCCTGACATCCCGCTCGCCAACGTCAAGGCGCATCTGACCCAGCTGTCGTCGATCGCCGCCGCCAACGGCGGCAACCGCGCCCACGGCCGCGCCGGCTACCTGGCGTCCGTCAACTACGTGAAGGGCAAGCTGGACGCGGCCGGATTCACCACCACCGTGCAGCAGTTCACCTCCAGCGGCGCCACCGGCTACAACCTGATAGCCGACTGGCCCGGCGGCGACCCGAACCAGGTGCTCATGTCCGGCGCCCACCTCGACTCGGTCACCTCGGGCGCCGGCATGAACGACAACGGCTCGGGCTCCTCCGCCGTCCTCGAAACCGCGCTCGCCGTCTCCCGCGCGCAGCTCCAGCCGACGAAGCATCTGCGGTTCGCCTGGTGGGGCGCCGAGGAGCTGGGCCTGATCGGCTCGAAGTACTACGTCACCAACCTGCCGAGCGCCGAGCGGTCCAAGGTCAGCGGCTATCTGAACTTCGACATGATCGGCTCCCCGAACGCCGGTTACTTCGTCTACGACGACGACCCGACGATCGAGCAGACCTTCAAGGACTACTACGCCGGCCTCGGTATCTCGACGGAGATCGAGACCGAGGGCGACGGCCGCTCCGACCACGCCCCGTTCAAGAACGTCGGCATCCCGGTCGGCGGGCTGTTCAGCGGCGCCGACTACATCAAGACCGCGGCGCAGGCCCAGAAGTGGGGCGGCACCTCGGGGCAGGCCTTCGACCGCTGCTACCACTCCTCCTGCGACTCCCTGACCAACATCAACGACACGGCGCTCGACCGCAACAGCGACGCCGTCGCCTACGCGGTCTGGACGCTCTCGGCCGGCTCCACCATCCCCTCGGGTGAGGTCTTCGAGACGCTCACCGATGTCTCCATCCCGGACAACGGCGCCGCCGTCACCTCGTCGCTCACCGTCTCGGGCCGTACGGGCAACGCCCCCACCGCGCTCAAGGTGGGCGTGGACATCAAGCACACCTGGCGCGGTGACCTGGTCGTCGACCTGGTCGCCCCGGACGGGACGGCCTACCGGCTGAAGAACTCCAGCAGCGGTGACTCCGCGGACGACGTGATCGCCACCTACACGGTGAACGCGTCGAGCGAGGTCGCGAACGGCGTCTGGAAGCTGCGGGTCCAGGACGTCGGCGCCCAGGACACGGGCTACATCAACAGCTGGCGGCTCACCTTCTGAGACCGGCCCGCTCAGGCCGGTGGCCCGGATCCCCGGGCCGCCGGTCACTGGCCATCGGTCACGGGGTGGCCGCCGGTCGACCGGCGGCCACCCCGGCTCAGGCCGTGATGTCCTTCGCCGTGAAGCGCGCCCAGGCCGCCGAGCCGAACACCGCCGCGTACAGCGCCTGCAGCCCCAGGTTCTTGACCACGTCGTCCCAGTAGACCGGCTCGCGCAGCAGATCGGCGAACGACATCCAGTAGTGCGTGAAGAGGTACGGCTGGATCGCGTGCAGCTGCGGGATCGTGTCCAGGATCTGCACCGTGATCAGCAGCCCGACCGTCGCCGCCATCGCCGCGATCCCGCTGTTGGTCAGGGTGGAGATGAACAGGCCGAGCGCCGCGAGCCCGATCAGCGAGGCGGCGACGACCAGCGCGATCAGCACGGCCCGCACCAGCCCCTCCCCGAAGGAGATCCGGGTGCCGGAGATCGTGGTGACCTCACCCAGCGGGAAGAGCAGCGCGCCGACGGCGAGCGCCGAGGCCGCCACGGCCAGCGTCGCGGCCAGGCAGAAGGCCAGCGTGGAGGCGTACTTGGCGAGCAGCAGCCGGGTTCGCCCGGCGGGGGCCACCAGCAGATAGCGCAGCGTCCCGCCGCCGGCCTCGCCGGCCACCGAGTCCCCCGCGATGACCCCGACGGCCATCGGGAGGAAGACCGGGAGCGTCGCGGCGAGCGCGGCGAAGACCAGGAACAGTCCGTTGTTGGTGATCTGGGTGAGGAAGGCGGGGCCACCGCCGCCCGGGCCGCCGACCCCACCGCCGTCGCTCGTCTCGATCTTCACGGCGATCCCGATGAGGACGGGTACGGCGGCGAGCACACCCAGCAGGGCCAGTGTGCGCCCGCGCCGGAAGGTGATGGTCAGCTCGGAGCGGAACAGTCCGAGCGTCCACCACAGGCGCGTCTCCCGCGCCCCGGGCCGCTCCGGCGGCGTCCCTGTCGCGTCCAGTACCTCAGCCTGCGACATCGAAGCCCTCCCCGGTCAGCGCGACGAAGGCGTCCTCCAGCGAGGCACGCTCGATGCCGAAGGACCGTACCCGCACGCCTGCCTGTACGAGCGCGGCGTTGAGGTCCGCGAGCTCCACCTCGCCGGCGGGCGGCTCACCGCTCACCCGGTCCTCGGCCACGGTCACCTCGGTGACGCCCAGCTCCTTCAGCACCCGCGCGGCCTCGCCCGGGTCGGGAGTCGTGACCGCCAGTCTCCCCCGGGCCCCGGCCGCCAGATCGGCGACCGATCCCTGGGTGATCAGCCGTCCCTGGGCCATCACGGCGGCATGCGTGCACACCTGCTCGATCTCGTCGAGGAGATGGGAGGAGAGAAAGACGGTCGTGCCGTCCGCCGCCAGCTCCCGCACCAGAGTCCTGATCTCGCGCATGCCCTGCGGGTCGAGACCGTTCGTCGGCTCGTCCAGCACCAGCAGCCGACGCGGCTGGAGCAGCGCGGCCGCGAGCCCGAGCCGCTGCTTCATCCCGAGCGAGTACGCCTTCGCCCTCTTGCCGCCGGCGGCGGTCAGCCCGACCCGGTCCAGCGCCTCCGCCACCCGGGTGCGGCGGGTGCGGGGATCGGCCGTCGGGTCGGCGGAGTCGTACCGTACGAGATTGTCCCGGCCGGTCAAGTACCCGTACAGCGCGGGGCCTTCGATCAGGGTGCCCACCTCAGGGAGTACGGCACGGGCCGCGCGCGGCATGGGCCGTCCGAGGAGGGTGGCCGAGCCGGCGGTCGGGTCGATCAGGCCCATCAGCATCCGGATGGTGGTGGTCTTGCCCGACCCGTTGGGTCCGAGGAAGCCGAATACGCTGCCTGCGGGTACGGCCAGGTCGAGGCGGTCGACGGCGAGCTGTCCGCCGCGGAAGCGCTTGGTGAGCCCGCGTGTCTCGATGACGGCTGTCATCTCGCTCCTCCCTTCGCTCGTGGGCGGTATGCGGTCCTGCGGTCCTGCTGGCTTGCGGTCCTGCTGGCTTGCGGTCCTGCTGGCCTGCGGTCCTGCTGCCTTGCGGTCCTGCTGCCTTGCGGTCGGCGGTGCCCGGCAGGAAGCCGGCCGGCCCCGGTCAGCATTCCGCCCCGCCGTACGGAGCGTACGACGGGGCGGGCGTTGCTGCCTTACTTGGCCTGGTTGGCGGCCTTGACCAGAGCGTCCTTCGTCACGGCGCCGACATAGACCCTGCCGTCGTCCGTCATCAGGGCGTTGACCAGGCGGGTCTGGAAGACCGTGCCCGAGCCGAACTTGCCGGTGACCTTGTCGCCCAGCGCGTCCATGAACTTCTGGGCGTCCTGCGGCATCTCACCCGACGTCGACGGCGCGGACGCGCCGTCCGAGGATCCCAGCACGTAGACCGCGTTCCAGCCCTCGCCGATGACCTTCGGCTGGTTGAGCTCGTTGCGGTCCTTGAGCTCCTTCAGGTCCTTGAGGTCCTTGGCGCCCTCGCCGCCCTTGGCGGACTCCCGCGCCGTGTCCTCGTCGGCCTGCGTCACCTTCGCGCCCTTGGGCGGCGTGAAGTCGAACGTCGACGCGGCCGGCCTGGCGAAGTCGACCTTGGTGAAGCCCACGTCGACCACGGCCTTGCCGCCACTGGTCGGCATGAGCGTGAACTTGAGCGGGGTACCGGTCTTCGCGTCGACCGCGACGGTGATCGAGCCGACCGTGGAGCCTGCGGCCTGCTTGGGCTTGATGAGCAGCTGGTACGCGTCGCGCCCGGCGATCCGCGCCGTGCCGTCGACGCTCACCGAGGTCGTGTCGCCCGCGGCCTTCAGTGCCTGCTCGGCGAAGTCCTTGGGCGTGGCGGGGACGCCCTTCCCAGCCGGCCGCTCCTTGCCCTGGTGCGAGCCGTCCGCGCCCTTCGGAGAGGCGGCGTGGTATGCCTCGTTGGAGGCGCTGTCGTACGCCCAGACCTCGCCGGCGTTGTGGATCAGGCTGTACTCGGCAGCGTCGTTCATGATCGACACGCGCTGCTTGTCGGGGCCGTCCGCCGCGACCCGCAGCGTGTGGGTGCCGGCGCCGAGCTCCATCAGCTTCGTGGTCGGGTCCGCCGTGGAACCTCCCTTGCCGTCCTCGGCGCCCTGCGGGGCGAGCGAGCTGCCCATCGCGCCGGTGAGGCCGCCCAGCGACGGGATGCCCAGGTCCGTGGTGATCTTCACCGAGCCCGAGAGCCGCTCGGTGTCCGACGCGGCGATCTTCTCGATGAGCTGCTGCGCGCTGATCTTCGGCAGATCGGGATCACCCGACGCGGCGAGTGCCGGGACGAGTCCGATGGTCGCCGCAGCCACCCCCGCCACCGCGACCGGGACCGCGTAACGCGTGAGGCGACGACGCCCCCCGCGGGCCTCCCCGTCCTCCTCGGTGATCTGTGCGCTGTCGTTCGGTGCCATGTGTGCCCTACCTCCGTGGTCGGCGGCCTTCCGTCCGTTGCACTCGTCCACCCCTCGCCGCCATTCTCACCCGAATTGGTCAGGAGTGGTGTTGTCCATCTGACCAAATCGAACTGGCGTAAGCGTCAGACCGCGGAAGCAACTTCCCGTACTGCTCTGGGATGACATACGGACGAGATGCCTCCCCCATCCAGTAGGGGACGCGTGGGGGACCGTCAGCCGGCGCGGTGGACCACCGCGTCGCACAGCTCGACCAGCGCGGACTTCGCGTAGCACTCGGGCAGCGGCGTCAGCGTGGCCCGCGCCGCCTCCGCGTAGTGCACGGTGTCGCGCCGCGCCTGCTCCAGGGCCGGGTGCGCGCGCAGCAGACGCAGCGCCCGCGCGTGCCGGGCGTCGTCCGTCAGATCGCCGTCCAGCAGCTCGACCAGCTCCAGGTCGTCCTGCCTGCCGTGCGCCTCGGCCTGCGCACGCAGCAGCAGCACCGGCAGCGTCGGGATGCCCTCGCGCAGATCCGTGCCGGGGGTCTTGCCCGACTCGTGGGAGTCGCTGGCGATGTCGAGGACGTCGTCGGCGAGCTGGAAGGCGACGCCGAGCCGCTCCCCGTACTGGGTGAGGATGTCGACGACGGAGTCGTCCGCGCCCGACATCATCGCGCCGAAGCGTCCGGAGACGGCGATCAGCGAGCCCGTCTTGCCGCCGATGACATCGAGGTAGTGGTCGACCGGGTCGCGTCCGTCGCGCGGTCCCGCCGTCTCCAGGATCTGGCCCGTGACCAGCCGTTCGAAGGCTTCCGCCTGGACACGGACGGCCTCGGGGCCCAGGTCGGCCAGGATGTGCGAGGCGCGGGCGAAGAGGAAGTCACCGGTGAGGACGGCGACCGAGTTGCCCCAGCGGGCGTTGGCGCTGTCCACCCCGCGGCGGACCTCCGCCACGTCCATCACGTCGTCGTGGTACAGCGTCGCCAGATGCGTCAGCTCGACGACCACGGCGGACGGGACGACACCGGGCGCGTACGGATCACCGAACTGCGACGCGAGCATCACCAGCAGCGGCCTGAACCGCTTGCCGCCGGCCCGCACCAGATGCTGAGCGGCCTCCGTGATGAAGGGGACCTCGCTCTTGGTGGCGTCGAGCAGACCCGCCTCGACAGCCGCCAACCCGGTCTGGACATCGGCCTCAAGAGCCTGGTCCCGCACGCTCAGCCCGAACGGCCCGACGACGGTCACGAGAGGTACTCCTGTCTGCTGACGCTCACACGCATTGTCGATGTGTCGCTGCCCTCACTCAAGTCAGCGTATCCGGTCGCGTTTCGATCACCATGGGCGCCTTCCCGGCACCGCCGGTATGTTCGGGGTCGCACATACGGCCAAGAGTGGAACTTCTGTCCGAAACAGCGGCCGACGCGGACCCGAACGCAGGGCGTACGGCCGCCAAGGACTCCATGGGTGACGACGGCGGGTCCGGCGCGGCGCGACGCGGGGGCTGGTGGGGCTACCGCCGGTACGGTTCCCGAACTCCCCGGCCCACCCAGCCCTTTTCGGTCGAAGCGGGCTTTTCAGCACTGACGCGGCTGGGCAACAGCGACGTAACGTGTCCTGCATCGATCCGGAAAGCGAGGCAGCACCAATGTCCGAGCAGAGCCCGCTCGAACCGGCCGAGGGCGATCCCTTCGGTCCGCACAACCTGCCGTACGGAGTCTTCTCCACCGGCGACGAGCCGGACCGTCGCCGGCTCGGGGTCCGTATCGGCGATCAGGTGCTCGACGCGGGAGCGGCGGCGCACGCCCTGGGCTCCCCGTACGCGGCGCTGCTGGACCGGCCGAGCCTCAACCCCCTGATGGCGGCGGGTCGCACGGCCTGGCGCGATGTACGCCGCGCCCTCACCGCATGGGTGACCGTCCCCGCACACCGCGCGGAGATCGAGCCGCTCCTCCACCCGCTGCGCTCGGTCACGCTGCATCTTCCGTACGAGGTCGCGGACTATGTCGACTTCTACGCGAGCGAGCACCACGCCACCAATGTGGGCCGGATCTTCCGCCCGGACGGGGACGCGCTGACCCCCAACTGGAAGCACCTGCCGATCGGTTACCACGGCAGGGCCGGCACGATCGTCGTCTCCGGTACGGACGTGACGCGCCCCTCGGGCCAGCGCAAGGCCCCGTCCGACCCGGCGCCGGTCTTCGGGCCCTCGGTGAAGCTCGACATCGAGGCGGAGGTCGCCTTCGTCGTCGGTACGCCGTCCCGGCAGGGCGCTCCGGTGGAGCTGGCCTCCTTCCGCGACCATGTCTTCGGGCTCTCCCTGCTCAACGACTGGTCGGCGCGTGACATCCAGGCCTGGGAGTACGTTCCGCTCGGCCCGTTCCTCGGGAAGTCCTTCGCCACCTCCGTCTCCGCGTGGGTGACCCCGCTGGAGGCCCTGGACGCGGCCCGGGTGACGCCGCCGGCCCGTACCGCCGAGCTGCTCCCCTATCTGGACGACGCGGACGACGAGGAGCCGGGCGGCTTCGATCTGCGGATCTCCGTCTCCCTCAACGGCCAGGTGATCTCCGAGCCGCCCTTCTCCACCATGTACTGGACGGCGGCCCAGCAGCTGACCCATATGACGGTCAACGGCGCCTCGCTCCGTACGGGAGACCTCTTCGCCTCCGGCACGGTCAGCGGCGCCACGCGCGAGGAGCGCGGCTCCCTCCTCGAACTCACCTGGAACGGCACCGAGCCCATCGAACTCCCCGACGGCAAGCGGACGTTCCTGGAGGACGGCGACGAGGTCACTCTGACGGCCTGGGCCCCTGGCCCCGACGGCACCCGGGTCGGTCTGGGTGAGGTGACGGGCCGGATCGCGCCCCGATGAACCGCCGCCAGGGCGCCGCCCTCCTCATACTCGTCCCGGTCCTCACCCTCGGCGCCTGCGCCGAGGGTGAGGACCGGAGCCCGGCCGAAATCTACGAGGACGGCTACCTCTTCGGCCGGGACGAGGGCCCGGCCAACCACCTCAGCGGCACGGACATCGACCGCGGCGTCGCGGAATCCGAGTGTGGCGAGCACGCGGAAACAGACAGCGTGAAGACCAGCCCGATCTGGATGGACGGCTGCACCGACGCCGCCCGCGACCTGGCCGCCAGCCCCCCGGCGCCACCCCCGAAGTAACCCGTCCCGTCAACGTCCCGCCACGCCTTCACACGTCCGCAGGACCTTGATCCGGTATCCCGCGGCTACGCTGAACGGACCCGCGAGACTCCGTCGCATGGGAGCACTGATGAGCGTCGTACCCGAGGCCCCGGAGCCCAGGTGGCCGATCCCGCCGGAGGGCGGCTGGACCGCCGACGACCTGGACCGGCTTCCGAACCTGCCTCCGCACACGGAGCTGATCGACGGGAGCCTCGTCTTCGTGAGTCCGCAGACCCTCTTCCATTCCCGGGCGGTCAGCTTCTTCGAATGGCAGCTGCAATCCCTCGCCCCCGCCGATCTGGAGATCATTCGCGAGTTCACCATCGACATCGACCGGTACAACCGTCCCGAGCCCGATGTCATCGCCGTGCGCAGTGAGATCGTCGAGGACCCGGAACAGACCCGGCTTCCCGCCGAGTCCGTGCTGCTGGCCATCGAGGTCGTCTCACCCGAGTCGAGGTCGCGGGACCGTGAGACCAAGCCGGTGAAGTACGCCCGTGCCAAGATCCCGCACTACTGGCGGGTGGAGAACAGCGAGGGCCGCGCCGTCGTCTATGTCTTCGAGCTGGAGCCGGCCACCGGCGCGTACACCAGCACGGGGATCTTCCACGACCGGCTGAAGGTCTCGGTCCCGTTCCCCATGGACCTCGATCTGAACGCGATCACCCCACGTCGGCGCACCACCGGGTGACCGGCCGCTCGCGTCAGGCGGGCGGGGGGACGGCAGAGGCCCGGCACCTGGGGACGGTGTCGGGCCTCTGGTGGGTGGAACGGGTGGCTAGCGGACGAAGACGCCCGCCTGGTTCGCCAGGTCCAGGAAGTACTGCGGGGCCACGCCCAGGACCAGGGTGACCACGACGCCCACGCCGATCGCCGTCATCGTCAGCGGTGACGGCACCGCGACCGTCGGGCCGTCGGCCTTCGGCTCGCTGAAGAACATCAGCACGATGACCCGGATGTAGAAGAACGCCGCGATGGCCGAGGCGATCACACCGACCACGACCAGCGCTCCCGCGCCGCCCTCCGCCGCCGCCTTGAAGACCGCGAACTTACCGGAGAAGCCGGAGGTCAGCGGGATACCGGCGAAGGCGAGCAGGAAGACCGCGAAGACCGCGGCCACCAGCGGCGAACGCCGGCCGAGCCCTGCCCACTTGGACAGATGCGTCGCCTCGCCGCCCGCGTCGCGCACCAGCGTGACGACCGCGAACGCGCCGATCGTGACGAAGGAGTACGCCGCCAGGTAGAAGAGGACGGACGAGACACCGTCGGGCGTCGCGGCGATCACACCGGCCAGGATGAAGCCCGCGTGCGCGATCGACGAGTACGCCAGGAGGCGCTTTATGTCCGTCTGGGTGATGGCGACGATCGCGCCGCCCAGCATGGTGATGATGGCGATGGCCCACATCACCGGCCGCCAGTCCCAGCGCAGGCCCGGCAGGACGACGTACAGCAACCGCAGCAGCGCGCCGAAGGCGGCCACCTTGGTCGCCGCGGCCATGAAGCCGGTGACCGGGGTGGGAGCGCCCTGGTAGACGTCCGGGGTCCACATGTGGAACGGCACGGCGCCGACCTTGAAGAGGAGCCCCATCAGGATCATCGCGCCGCCGATCAGCAGCAGCGCGTCGTTCCCCATGGTGTCGGCGAGCGCCGGACTGACGTTCTGGACGGTGCCGTCGACGACCTCCGCGATGCGCGCGTACGAGACGGAGCCCGCGTACCCGTACATCAGCGCGATCCCGAAGAGCAGGAACGCCGACGAGAAGGAGCCCAGCAGGAAGTACTTGACCGCGGCCTCCTGCGACATCAGCCGCTTGCGGCGGGCGAGGGCGCAGAGGAGGTAGAGCGGGAGCGAGAAGACTTCCAGCGCGATGAAGAGCGTCAGCAGATCGTTGGCCGCCGGGAAGGCGAGCATTCCCGCGATGGCGAACAGCGCCAGCGGGAACACCTCGGTCGTGGCGAACCCGGCCTTGACCGCGGCCTTCTCGCTGTCACTGCCCGGCACGGCCGCGGCCTGCGCGACGAAGGAGTCCGCGCGGTTGCCGTGGGTCTCCGGGTCGAGCCGGCGCTCGGCGAAGGTGAACACCGCGACGACCGAGGCCAGCAGGATCGTGCCCTGCAGGAAGAGCGTCGGGCCGTCGATGGCGATGGCGCCCATGGCCGCGATATGCGCCTTGGTCGTGCCGTATCCGCCGGCCGCGAGCGCGATCACCGCCGCGAAGGAGGCGGCCAGGGCGACCACGGAGAGGAAGAGCTGCGCGTGGTACCGCCCCTTGCGGGGGACGAACGCCTCGACCAGGATCCCCAGGACCGCGCCGCCCACCACGATCAGCATGGGGGCCAGCTGGGCGTACTCGATATTCGGGGCCGGGATCTTGTCGATCCCGTCGGCCGCCGTCGTTGTCCACAGGCTGTGGACAGCTGTCGCACTCACGGGGCGGCCTCCACCTCGGGCTTGGGATCGGTCTGCTGTACGTCGGACATCGTGTGCTGCACCGCCGGGTTGACGATCTCGGTCAGCGGCTTCGGATAGACGCCCAGGAAGAGGAGGAGCGCGATCAGCGGGGTGACGACCACCAGCTCCCGGACCCGCAGATCCGGCATGTTCCGGACCTCGGCCTTCACCGGGCCGGTCATCGTGCGCTGGTAGAGGACGAGCACGTACAGCGCGGCGAGCACGATGCCGATGGTGGCGATGATGCCGACCACCGGATACCTGCTGAACGTGCCGACCAGGACCAGGAATTCACTCACGAACGGGGAGAGCCCCGGCAGCGAGAGCGTGGCGAGACCGCCGATCAGGAACGTACCCGCGAGGACCGGCGCGACCTTCTGCACCCCGCCGTAGTCCGCGATGAGCCGCGAGCCGCGCCGGGTGATCAGGAAGCCGGCCACCAGCATCAGCGCGGCCGTCGAGATCCCGTGGTTGACCATGTAGAGCGTGGCGCCCGACTGGCCCTGGCTGGTCATCGCGAAGATGCCCATGATGATGAAGCCGAAGTGCGAGATCGACGCGTACGCGATCAGGCGCTTGATGTCGCGCTGGCCGACCGCGAGCAGCGCTCCGTAGATGATGCTGATCAAGGCCAGCACCAGGATCACCGGCGTGGCCCACTTGGACGCCTCCGGGAACAGCTGGAGACAGAAGCGCAGCATCGCGAACGTGCCGACCTTGTCGACCACCGCGGTGATCAGTACGGCGACGGGCGCGGTGGCCTCCCCCATGGCGTTGGGCAGCCAGGTGTGCAGCGGCCACAGCGGCGCCTTCACGGCGAACGCGAAGAAGAAGCCGAGGAAGAGCCACCGCTCGGTGCCGGTCGCCATGGTCAGCGTGCCGTCGGCCCGCGCCGCGGCGATCTCGGTGAGCGAGAACGTACCCGTGACGACATGGAGGCCGATGACCGCGGCCAGCATGATCAGGCCGCCGACCAGGTTGTAGAGGAGGAACTTCACGGCCGCGTACGTACGCTGCTTGGCCGCCGCCTCGTCCCCGCCCGCGTGGGCGCGGTCGCCGAAGCCGCCGATGAGGAAGTACATCGGGATGAGCATGGCTTCGAAGAGGATGTAGAAGAGGAAGACGTCGGTGGCCTCGAAGGAGAGGATCACCATCGCCTCGACCATCAGGATCAGCGCGAAGAAGCCCTGGGTCGGCCGCCAGCGGCGGTTCGGGTTCGCGTCCTCCATCGGGTCGGCGTCATGCCAGCCGGCCAGGATCACGAACGGGATCAGCAGCGCGGTCAGCGCCAGCAGCGCCACCCCGATGCCGTCCACGCCCAGTTCGTACCGCACACCGAAGTCCGCGATCCAGGCGTGCGATTCGGTGAGCTGGTAGCGGGCGCCGCCGGGCTCGAAGCGGACCAGCACGAGGGCGGCCAGCACGAGCGTGGCGAGCGAGAAGATCAGCGCCAGCCACTTGGCGGCGGTGCGCCGGGCGGCCGGGACGGCCGCCGTGACGATCGCGCCGACCGCGGGAAGCACCGCCGTCGCCGTCAGAAGAGGGAACGACATATCCGTTTACACCGCCCTCATCAACAGGGTCGCGGCGATGAGCACTGCCGTACCTCCGAACATCGAGACCGCATAGGTGCGGGCGTAGCCGTTCTGCAGCTTGCGCAGCCGGCCCGAGAGCCCGCCGAACGACGCCGCGGTGCCGTTGACCACTCCGTCGACCAGGGTGTGGTCGACATAGACGAGCGAGCGGGTGAGGTGCTCGCCGCCGCGGACCAGGACCACATGGTTGAAGTCGTCCTGGAGAAGATCGCGGCGGGCGGCGCGGGTGAGCAGCGAGCCGCGCGGGGCGGTCACCGGGACCGGCTTGCGTCCGTACATCACCCAGGCGATGGCGACACCGATCACCAGGACGACCATGGTGGCCGCGGTGACGGTGCCGGCGCTGATCGGCGGGTTGCCGTGCCGGTGTCCGGTGACGGGCTCCAGCCAGTGCAGGAAGCGGTCACCGATGGAGAAGAACCCGCCGGCGAAGACCGAGCCGAACGCCAGGATGATCATGGGGATCGTCATGGACCGCGGGGACTCGTGCGGATGCGGCGCGTTCCCCTTCTCGTCGGGCTGCCAGCGCTTCTCGCCGAAGAACGTCATCAGCATCACGCGGGTCATGTAGAACGCGGTGATCGCGGCGCCCAGCAGGGTCACGGAGCCGAGGATCCAGCCCTGCGTACCGCCCTTGGCGAAGGCCGCCTCGATGATCAGGTCCTTGGAGAAGAAGCCCGACAGGCCGGGGAAGCCGATGATCGCCAGATAGCCGAGGCCGAAGGTGACGAAGGTGACCGGCATGTACGTCCGCAGGCCGCCGTACTTCCGCATGTCGACCTCGTCGTTCATGCCGTGCATGACCGAACCGGCGCCGAGGAAGAGACCGGCCTTGAAGAAGCCGTGCGTCACCAGGTGCATGATCGCGAAGACATAGCCGATCGGGCCGAGGCCCGCCGCCAGGATCATGTAGCCGATCTGCGACATCGTCGAACCCGCGAGGGCCTTCTTGATGTCGTCCTTCGCGCAACCGACGATCGCACCGAAGAGGAGCGTGACCGCTCCGACCACCACGACCGCCAGCTGGGCGTCCGGGGCGGCGTTGAAGATCACGCCGGAGCGGGTGATCAGATACACGCCCGCGGTCACCATCGTCGCCGCGTGGATCAGGGCCGAGACCGGGGTCGGGCCCTCCATCGCGTCACCGAGCCAGGACTGCAGCGGCACCTGGGCCGACTTGCCGCAGGCGGCCAGCAGCAGCATCAGGCCGATCGCCGTCAGCTTGCCCTCGGTCGCGTCCCCCGCGGCCCCCAGCACCGGCCCGAAGGCGAAAGTCCCGAAGGTGGTGAACATCAGCATGATCGCGATCGACAGACCCATGTCGCCGACGCGGTTGACCAGGAAGGCCTTCTTGGCGGCCGTGGCCGCGCTGGGCTTGTGCTGCCAGAACCCGATGAGCAGGAACGAGGCGAGACCGACGCCTTCCCAGCCCACGTACAGCAGCAGGTAGTTGTCGGCCAGGACCAGCAGCAGCATCGCCGCCAGGAACAGGTTCAGATAGCCGAAGAAGCGGCGCCGCCGCTCGTCGTGCTCCATGTACCCGATCGAGTAGATGTGGATCAGAGTGCCCACACCGGTGATCAGCAGGACGAAGGTCATCGACAGCTGGTCGAGCTGGAAGGCGACGTCCGCCTGGAAGCTCTCGACGGGAATCCAGCTGAACAGATGCTGGTGCAGGGAGCGGTCTTCACCGGTCCTGCCGAGCATGTCGCTGAACAGCACCACCGCGATCACGAAGGACGCGGCGGCCAGCAGTGTGCCGAGCCAGTGGCCCGTGCGGTCGAGCCGGCGGCCGCCGCACAGCAGGACTCCAGCTCCCAGTAGGGGCGCCGCGACGAGCAGCGCAATCAAGTTCTCCACGATTCAGCGACCCCTCAGAGCTTCATCAGGCTGGCGTCGTCGACCGAGGCCGAGTGGCGCGAACGGAACAGCGACACGATGATCGCGAGCCCGACCACGACCTCCGCGGCGGCGACGACCATCGTGAAGAAGGCGATGATCTGGCCGTCGAGATTGCCGTGCATCCGGGAGAAGGCGACGAACGCGAGGTTGCAGGCGTTGAGCATCAGCTCGACGCACATGAAGACCACGATCGCGTTCCGCCGGATCAGCACGCCTGCCGCACCGATGGTGAACAGCAGGGAGGCGAGATAGAGGTAGTAGACCGGGTTCACTTGTTGATCTCCTCCTCCTCGCGGCCGAGCCGCTCCGCCGACCGCTGCTCCAGCGCCTTGAGGTCCGCGATGGCCTCGTGCGACACATCGCGGATCTGACCCCGGTCCTTGAGCGTCTTGTTGACCGTCAGCTCGGACGGGGTGCCGTCGGGCAGCAGCCCGGCGATGTCCACCGCGTTGTGCCGGGCGTAGACACCGGGGGCCGGCAGCGGCGGCAGCTGCGTGCCCTTACGGACGCGCTCCTCGGCCATCTCCCGCTGCGTCTTGGCCCGTTCGGTGCGCTCGCGGTGCGTGAGCAGCATCGCCCCGACGGACGCGGTGATCAGCAGCGCGCCGGTGATCTCGAAGGCGAAGACGTACTTGGTGAAGATGAGAGCGGCCAGTCCCTCGACATTCCCGCCGGCGTTGGCCTGGGCGAGTCCGGTGAAGGAGTTCAGCGAGGCGTGGCCGATCCCGCCGATGAGCAGGACACCGAAGCCGAGCCCGCAGGCGGCGGCCCACCAACGCTGGCCCTTGAGTGTCTCCTTGAGGGAGTCGGCGGCGGTGACGCCCACCAGCATGACCACGAAGAGGAACAGCATCATGATCGCGCCGGTGTAGACGATGATCTGGACGACGCCCAGGAAGTACGCCCCGTTGGCCAGGTAGAAGACCGCCAGGACGATCATCGTCGCGGCCAGCGACAGCGCGCTGTGCACGGACTTCTTCATCAGGATCGTGCAGAGCGCGCCGATCACGGCGACCGTGCCGAGGATCCAGAACTGGACGGCCTCGCCGGTCGAGGTGGTGGAGGCGGCGGCGAGCGTGTTCATGCACCGGCCTCCTTGTCGGACGGCGTCTCGCCCTTGCTCACCGCGGTCTGCTGGACCGTGCCGGGAGCGGCCTCGGTGACCAGACCCCGGTAGTAGTCCTGCTCGTCCGTGCCCGGGAAGATCGAGTGCGGCGACTCGACCATGCCTTCCTCGAGCCCGGCGAGCAGCTGCTCCTTCGTATAGATGAGGCTCTCGCGGGAGCTGTCGGCCAGCTCGAAGTCATTGGTCATCGTGAGCGCCCGGGTCGGGCAGGCTTCGATGCACAGTCCGCAGAGGATGCAGCGGGCGTAGTTGATCTGGTAGACGCGGCCGTACCGCTCGCCCGGGGAGTAGCGCTCCTCCTCGGTGTTGTCCGCGCCTTCGACATAGATCGCGTCCGCCGGGCAGGCCCAGGCGCACAACTCGCAGCCGATGCACTTCTCCAGACCGTCCGGATGACGGTTCAGCTGGTGCCGGCCGTGGAAGCGCGGCGCCGTCACCTTCTCCTGTTCCGGGTACTGCTCGGTCAGCCGCTTCTTGAACATGGCCTTGAAGGTCACGCCGAAGCCGGCCACCGGATTCCGGGGGGTACGGGGGGCGTCCCCCTGCGAAGAGTCAGACACCGTCAGCCTCCTTTCCATCACTCTCGGTACCGTCACTCACAGTATTGGCCCCGCCACTGACAATCAGCTCCCGCTCACGGCGCGGGCGCCTGCGCGGGACGGGCGGCAGCGTCTGCCCCGGCAGCGGTGGCACGGGATAGCCGCCCGCCATCGGGTCGAAGGCGGGAGGCTCCGGCTCGTTCGCCGCCTCGGCCTTCTCCTTCTTGTCGCGGAAGATGTCCGCGATGAAGGAGATCAGCAGGACCGCGATGACCGCCCCGCCGACGTACAGCACGATCGACTGGAAGTCGTAGTTCTCGTTCCGCAGTGCCCGTACGGTCGCCACGAGCATCAGCCAGACCACCGAGACCGGGATCAGGACCTTCCAGCCGAGCTTCATCAGCTGGTCGTAGCGGACGCGCGGCAGCGTGCCGCGCAGCCAGATGAAGAAGAACAGCAGCAGCTGGACCTTGACGACGAACCAGAGCATCGGCCACCAGCCGTGGTTCGCGCCCTCCCAGAAGGTGGAGATCGGCCACGGAGCGCGCCAGCCGCCCAGGAAGAGCGTGGTCGCGACGGCCGAGACGGTGACCATGTTGACGTACTCGGCGAGCATGAACATCGCGAACTTGATCGACGAGTACTCGGTGTTGAAGCCACCGACGAGGTCGCCCTCGGACTCCGGCATGTCGAAGGGGGCGCGGTTGGTCTCGCCCACCATCGTCACGATGTAGATGATGAAGGAGACCGGCAGCAGGATGATGTACCAGCGGTCCGCCTGCGCCTCGACGATCGCCGACGTCGACATCGACCCGGAGTAGAGGAACACCGAGGCGAACGCGGCGCCCATGGCGATCTCGTACGAGATCATCTGCGCGCACGAGCGCAACCCGCCGAGCAGCGGATACGTCGAACCCGACGACCAGCCCGCGAGGACGATGCCGTAGATCCCGATCGAGGCGACCGCGAGGATGTAGAGCATCGCGATCGGCAGGTCGGTCAGCTGCATCGTGGTGCGCTGGCCAAAGATCGAGACCTCGTTGCCTGCCGGGCCGAACGGGATCACGGCGATGGCCATGAAGGCCGGCACCGCGGCGATGATCGGCGCGAGGACATAGACGACCTTGTCCGCGCGCTTGACGATCAGGTCTTCCTTCAGCATCAGCTTGATGCCGTCGGCGAGCGACTGGAGCATGCCCCAGGGGCCGTGCCGGTTGGGGCCGATGCGCAGCTGCATCCAGGCGACGACCTTGCGCTCCCACACGATGGAGAAGAGCACGGTCACCATCAGGAACGCGAAGCAGAACACCGCCTTGATGAGCACCAGCCACCACGGGTCGCGGCCGAACAGCGACAGGTCCTCGGCCGCGAGAACAGTCTGCGGGGCCGCCGCGAATTGGGCGAAGGCGGTCATGCGCGCACCTCCGGTGCCGGGTTGGCGGGGCCGATACGGACCAGCGTGCCGGGGCGGGAACCGGTGTCGGCGAGGACACCGCCGCCCGTGGAGTTGAGCGGCAGCCAGACGACCCGGTCGGGCATCCGCGTCACCCGCAGCGGGAACGTGACCGTGCCCGCGGGGCCGGTGACGGCCAGTTCGTCGCCGTCCTTGACGCCCGTCTCCGCGGCCGTCGTGGCGGAGAGCCTGGCGACCACGGCGTGCCGGGTACCGGCCAGCGCCTCGTCGCCCTCCTGGAGACGGCCCTGGTCGAGCAGCATCCGGTGGCCGGCGAGAACCGCCTCGCCGTCGCCGGGCCGCGGCACGGGCCTGGACGGCTCCAGCGGTCCGTCGGCCCGGGGGCCTTCCCAGCCGCCGAGCCGGTCCAGCTCGGCGCGTACGGCCCTGAGGTCGGGCAGCGCGAAGTGCACATCCAGCGCGTCGGCCAGCATGTGCAGGACGCGCGCGTCGCTCGGTGCGAGCCGCCGTGTCATCTGCTCCGGCTTCAGCGAAGCCTCGAACAGCCGGGCCCTGCCCTCCCAGTTGAGGAAGGTGCCGGGCTTCTCGGCGACGGCCGCGACCGGGAAGACCACGTCCGCGCGGTCGGTGACCTCGCTGGGCCGCAGCTCCAGCGAGACCAGGAAGCCGACCGCCTCCAGCGCGGCCCGCGCGGCCGCCGGGTCGGGCAGGTCCGCGAGCTCGACGCCCGCGACGACCAGCGCGCCCAGCGCGCCGGTGGCGGCGGCCTCGATGATCTGGCCGGTGTCCCGGCCGTAGGCGTGCGGAAGCTCCCGTACGCCCCAGACCGCCGCGGTCTCCTCACGGGCCCGCGGGTCGGTGGCCGGACGGCCGCCGGGCAGCAGCGAGGGGAGCGCGCCCGCCTCGACCGCGCCGCGCTCGCCGGCCCGGCGCGGGATCCACACCAGCCTGGCGCCGGTCGCGGTGGCGGCCCTGGCGGCGGCGGTGAGTCCGCCGGGGACGGCGGCGAGCCGCTCGCCGACGACGATCACGGCGCCCGGCGCGCGCAGCGCCTCGGCGGCCTGCGCGCCGTCCCCGTCCAGCCCGGCGCCGGAGGCCAGGGCGTCCAGCCATTCGGTCTCGGTGCCCGGCGCGGCCGGCAGCAGCGTGCCCCCGGCCTTCTCCAGACCGCGGGTGGCGTGCGTGGCGAGCGAGAAGGTGCGCTGGCCGTGCTTGCGGTGGGCCTTGCGCAGCCGCAGGAAGACGCCGGGCGCCTCCTCCTCGGACTCGAAGCCCGCGAGCAGGACGGCCGGAGCCTTCTCCAGCGTGGTGTACGTGAGGCCCGTACCGTCCAGATCGCGGCCTCGGCCGGCGACATGGGCGGCCAGGAAGTCGGCCTCCTCGGCGCTGTGCACGCGCGCGCGGAAGTCGATGTCGTTCGTGTGGAGGGCGACCCGGGTGAACTTGGCGTACGCGTAGGCGTCCTCGACGGTGAGCCGGCCGCCTGCCAGCACACCTGCCCGGCCGCGCGCGGCGCCCAGACCGCGGGCAGCTGCCTCCAGCGCCTCGGGCCAGCTCGCCGGTTCGAGGACTCCGTCCGCGTTCCGTACGAGCGGGGTCGTGAACCGGTCGGGCTTCTGCGCGTAACGGAAGCCGAACCGCCCCTTGTCGCAGATCCACTCCTCGTTGACCTCGGGGTCGTCGGCCGCCAGGCGCCGCATGACCTTGCCGCGCCGGTGGTCGGTACGGGTCGCGCAGCCGCCCGCGCAGTGCTCGCAGACGCTCGGCGAGGACACCAGGTCGAACGGGCGGGAGCGGAAGCGGTACGCCGCCGAGGTCAGCGCGCCGACCGGGCAGATCTGGATGGTGTTCCCGGAGAAGTACGACTCGAAGGGGTCACCCTCGCCGGTGCCGACCTGCTGGAGAGCGCCGCGCTCCAGCAGCTCGATCATCGGGTCGCCCGCGACCTGGTTGGAGAACCGGGTGCAGCGGGCGCACAGCACGCACCGCTCACGGTCGAGCAGCACCTGGGTGGAGATCGGGACGGGCTTCTCGAACGTCCGCTTCTTGCCCTCGAAGCGGGTGTCCGGCTCGCCGACCTGCATGGCCTGGTTCTGCAGCGGGCACTCGCCGCCCTTGTCGCAGACCGGGCAGTCCAGCGGGTGGTTGATGAGCAGCAGCTCCATCACCCCGCGCTGGGCCTTCTCGGCGACCGGCGAGGTCAGCTGCGACTTGACGACCATGCCGTCGGTGCAGGTGATGGTGCAGGAGGCCATCGGCTTGCGCTGGCCCTCGACCTCGACGATGCACTGGCGGCAGGCGCCGACCGGGTCGAGGAGCGGATGGTCGCAGAAGCGCGGGATCTCGATGCCGAGCAGCTCGGCGGCGCGGATCACCAAGGTCCCCTTGGGGACGGAGATCTCGATGCCGTCGATCGTCAGCGAGACGAGATCTTCGGGCGGGACCGCCGCCTCGCCGCCTCCGGAGGGGGCAGACGTGGTGACTGTCATGCGTTCACCTCCAGGTGCGGGTTCTGGTCTGCCCACGCGGTGGTCTTCGCGGGGTCGAAGGGGCAGCCCTTGCCGTTGATGTGCTGCTCGTACTCCTCGCGGAAGTACTTGAGCGAGGAGAAGATCGGGGCGGCGGCGCCGTCACCGAGCGCGCAGAACGACTTGCCGTTGATGTTGTCGGCGATGTCGTTCAGCTTGTCGAGGTCGGACATCTGTCCCTTGCCGGCCTCGATGTCGCGCAGCAACTGCACCAGCCAGTAGGTGCCTTCGCGGCACGGCGTGCACTTGCCGCAGGACTCATGGGCGTAGAACTCGGTCCAGCGGGTGACGGCCCGTACGACACAGGTGGTCTCGTCGAAGCACTGGAGCGCCTTCGTGCCGAGCATCGAGCCGGCCGCGCCCACGCCCTCGTAGTCCAGCGGGACGTCGAGGTGCTCGTCGGTGAACATCGGGGTCGAGGAGCCGCCCGGCGTCCAGAACTTGAGCCGGTGTCCCGCCCGGATGCCGCCGCCCATGTCGAGCAGCTGGCGCAGGGTGAGGCCGAGGGGCCCTTCGTACTGGCCGGGGTTGGTGACATGGCCGCTGAGCGAGTACAGCGTGAAGCCCGGGGACTTCTCGGTGCCCATCGACCTGAACCAGTCCTTGCCGCGATGGAGGATCGCGGGAACGGACGCGATGGACTCGACGTTGTTCACCACAGTGGGGCACGCGTAAAGGCCCGCGACCGCCGGGAAGGGGGGACGCAGCCGGGGCTGTCCGCGCCGGCCCTCCAGGGAGTCCAGCAGCGCGGTCTCCTCACCGCAGATGTACGCGCCCGCGCCCGCGTGCACGATGACATCGAGATCGAGTCCGCTGCCCAGGATGTTCTTGCCGAGGTAGCCCGCCGCGTACGCCTCGCGTACCGCTTCGTGCAGCCTCCGCAGTACGGGGACGACCTCGCCGCGGAGATAGATGAACGCGTGCTGCGAGCGGATCGCGTAGCAGGCGATCACGATTCCCTCGATGAGGGAGTGCGGATTGGCGAAGAGGAGAGGGATGTCCTTGCAGGTCCCCGGCTCCGACTCGTCCGCGTTGACGACGAGGTAGTGCGGCTTGCCGTCGCCCTGCGGGATGAACTGCCACTTCATCCCGGTGGGGAAGCCCGCGCCGCCGCGGCCGCGCAGACCCGAGTCCTTGACGTACGCGATCAGATCGTCCGGCGACATGGCGAGGGCCTTCTTGAGGCCCTCGTACCCGTCGTGCCGCTCGTAGGTGTCCAGGGTCCAGGACTCCGGCTGGTCCCAGAAGGCGGACAGCACGGGCGCGAGGAGCTTCTCGGGGCTGGTCCCGTTCTCGTCGAGCTCGGTGGCCATGGTCATCACTCCCCCTCCTCGGCAGCGGGTCCGGCCGGGTTGGCCGGGTCGGAGGCCGATGTCTGCTGCGGTGCGTCGTGCGAGCTGAGGTGCTGCGAGCCGGGCTGCGGCTCGTCACGCGGGGCCCCGGAGTCGCGCGGGCGGACCACGCGCGGCTGGGGCTCCTCACCCTTGGCGAGACGCAGGCCCGCGAGCGACGCGGGTCCGGCACCGCCGGTGGCCTCGACGGCGCCGGGGCGCTCGTCGGGGAAGCCGGCGAGGATGCGCGCGGTCTCCTTGTAGGTGCACAGGGGGGCGCCGCGGGTGGGCTCGACGGGGCGGCCTTCGCGCAGATCGTCGACGAGCCGCTTGGCGCTGTCCGGCGTCTGGTTGTCGAAGAACTCCCAGTTGACCATCACCACGGGCGCGAAGTCGCAGGCCGCGTTGCACTCGATGTGTTCGAGCGTGACCTTGCCGTCCTCGGTCGTCTCGTTGTTGCCGACGCCGAGGTGCTCCTTCAGCTCGTCGAAGATGGCGTCGCCGCCCATCACCGCGCAGAGCGTGTTGGTGCAGACACCGACCTGGTAGTCACCGCTCGGCTTGCGGCGGTACATGGAGTAGAAGGTCGCGACGGCCGTGACCTCCGCGGTGGTCAGGTCGAGCTGCTGGGCGCAGAAGGCCATGCCCGTACGGGAGACATAGCCCTCCTCCGACTGCACGAGGTGCAGCAGCGGGAGCAGCGCGGACCGCGACCCGGGGTAGCGGGCGATGATCTCCTTGGCGTCCGCCTCGAGCCTGGCCCGTACATCGGCCGGGTAGTCGGGGGCGGGGAGCTGCGGCATACCCAAGCTGGTCGGGGATGCGGGGGTGGTCCCCCCGGAAGACATGGTGGTC
Organism: Streptomyces sp. NPDC042201; assembly: GCF_055582185.1. NCBI lineage: Bacteria > Bacillati > Actinomycetota > Actinomycetes > Kitasatosporales > Streptomycetaceae > Streptomyces > Streptomyces sp. NPDC042201. The sequence continues at coordinate 26,969 of NZ_JBVJDS010000017.1, forward strand.
ACCGGTCGACGCCTCCCATCACGGGGTCGATGGACGCGACGGCGACGATGACATCGGCGACCTGGCCGCCCTCACACATCGCCGCCATGGACTGGAGATTGGTGAAGGACGGGTCGCGGAAGTGGACCCGGTACGGGCGCGTGCCCCCGTCGGAGACGACATGCGCGCCGAGCTCGCCCTTGGGCGACTCCACGGCGGCGTACGCCTGGCCCGCCGGAACCCGGAAGCCCTCCGTCACCAGCTTGAAGTGATGGATCAGGGCCTCCATGGAGGTGCCCATGATGTTCTTGATGTGGTCGAGCGAGTTGCCGAGGCCGTCCGGGCCGAGCGCGAGCTGCGCGGGCCAGGCGATCTTCTTGTCGGCGACCATCACCGGTCCCGGCTCCAGCCGGTCCAGGCACTGTTCGACGATCCGCAGCGACTGGCGCATCTCCTCGAGACGGATGAGGAAGCGGCCGTACGCGTCGCAGGTGTCGGCGGTCGGTACGTCGAACTCGTACGTCTCGTAGCCGCAGTACGGGTCGCTCCTGCGCAGGTCGTGCGGGAGCCCGGCGGAGCGCAGGATCGGTCCGGTGGCGCCCAGCGCCATACAGCCGGCCAGATCGAGATAGCCGACGTCCTCCATGCGCGCCTTGAAGATGGGGTTGCCGGTGGCGAGCTTGTCGTACTCCGGCAGGTTCTTCCGCAGCGTCTTCAGCAGCTCGCGGATGTGGTCGACGGCGCCCGGGGGGAGGTCCTGGGCGAGTCCGCCGGGCCGGATGAACGCGTGGTTCATGCGCAGGCCGGTGATCAGCTCATAGGCATCGAGAATCAGTTCACGATCACGGAAGCCGTAGATCATGATCGTCGTCGCGCCGAGCTCCATACCGCCGGTGGCGATACAGACCAGGTGCGAGGAGAGCCGGTTCAGCTCCATCAGCAGGACGCGGATGATGGTGGCCCGGTCCGGGATGGTGTCCTCGATGCCGAGCAGCTTCTCCACGCCCAGGCAGTACGCCGTCTCGTTGAAGAACGACGTCAGGTAGTCCATGCGCGTGACGAAGGTGGTGCCCTGCGTCCAGTTGCGGAATTCGAGGTTCTTCTCGATACCGGTGTGCAGATAGCCGATGCCGCAGCGGGCCTCGGTGACGGTCTCGCCCTCGATCTCCAGGATCAGCCGCAGCACTCCATGGGTGGAGGGGTGCTGAGGACCCATGTTGACGACGATGCGCTCGTCGTCGGCCTTGGCCGCGGACTGGACGACCTCGTCCCAGTCGCCGCCGGTGACGGTGTATACGGTGCCCTCGGTCGTCGCGCGGGGCGTTGCGTGGGGAGCAGACATCAGGAGTACGACCTCCGCTGGTCCGGAGCCGGGATCTGGGCGCCCTTGTACTCGACGGCGATGCCGCCGAGCGGATAGTCCTTGCGCTGCGGGAAGCCCTGCCAGTCGTCCGGCATCATGATCCGGGTCAGGGCGGGGTGGCCGTCGAAGATCAGGCCGAAGAAGTCGTACGTCTCGCGCTCGTGCCAGTCGTTGGTCGGGTAGATCGCGACCAGGGACGGCACATGCGGGTCGGCGTCCGGGGCGGACACCTCCAGCCGGATCAGCCGGCCGTGGGTGAGCGAGCGCAGGTGGTACACCGCGTGCAGCTCACGGCCCGTGTCGCCCAGGAAGTGGACGCCCGACACACCGGTACAGAGTTCGAAGCGCAGCGCCGGGTCGTCACGCAGGGTGCGCGCGACCTGGACGAGATGCTCGCGGGCGATGTGGAAGGTGATCTCGCCGCGGTCGACGACCGTCTTCTCGATGGCGTTCTCCGGGACGAGTCCCTGCTCCTCCAGAGCGCCTTCCAGCTCGTCGGCGATCTCGTCGAAGACCCCGTCGGGGCCGCCGTACGGCCGGGCGGAGGCGCCCGGCAGCGTCACGGTCCTTACGAGACCGCCGTAGCCGGAGGTGTCGCCGCCGTTGTTGGCGCCGAACATGCCCTTCCGCACGCCGATGACCTCCCCGGTGTCGTCACGCGGGGAGGGAACGTTATTTCCGGACTCCTGTTCGCCAGGTCCGGATCGCTGCTCGTCACTCACTGCAGCAGCCCCTTCATCTCGATCATGGGGAGCGCCTTGAGGGCCGCCTCCTCCGCCTCACGGGCCGCTTCCTCCGCGTTGACCCCGAGCTTGGAGCTCTGGATCTTCTGGTGGAGCTTGAGGATGGCGTCCATCAGCATCTCGGGGCGCGGCGGGCAGCCGGGCAAATAGATGTCAACAGGGACAATATGATCAACACCCTGCACAATCGCGTAATTGTTGAACATACCGCCCGATGATGCGCAAACCCCCATGGAGATCACCCACTTCGGGTTCGGCATCTGGTCATAGACCTGCCTCAGCACGGGCGCCATCTTCTGGCTCACCCGCCCGGCCACGATCATCAGATCGGCCTGGCGCGGCGAGCCGCGGAAGACCTCCATGCCGAACCGCGCCAGGTCGTACCGCCCGGCGCCGGTCGTCATCATCTCGATGGCGCAGCAGGCGAGGCCGAAGGTGGCGGGGAAGACGGACGACTTCCGCACCCAGCCCGAGGCCTGTTCGACGGTGGTCAGCAGGAAACCGCTCGGCAGCTTCTCTTCGAGTCCCATTGGTGGCCCCTCAGCCCCTTTAGTCCCATTCCAGACCGCCGCGCCGCCACACATACGCGTAGGCGACGAAGACGGTGAGCACGAAGAGCAGCATCTCCACGAGCCCGAAAATCCCCAGAGCGTCGAAAGTGACGGCCCAGGGGTAAAGGAAGACGATCTCGATATCGAAGACGATGAAGAGCATCGCCGTCAGGTAGTACTTGATGGGGAAACGGCCGCCTCCGGCCGGCGTGGGAGTGGGCTCGATGCCGCACTCGTACGCTTCAAGTTTCGCCCGGTTGTACCGCTTTGGACCGATAAGCGTGGCCATGACCACGGAGAAGATCGCAAACCCAGCCCCGAGGGCGCCGAGCACGAGGATGGGTGCGTAGGCATTCACGCCCCTCAGCTCCTTCCAGTCGTCCTTGACCGTTGATCCGCACCGGGCGATTCACTTCACCGCCCCACCGAGGATCGCCGGTCTTTACCGAAGATCGTCTACATGTGAGGCAGTTCACAAGCCCGACTGCCCCGCATCCTATGCCTGTCGGTCTGTGATCTGCGACACGGGGTACGACAACACCTTTGTGATCTCCACCACCGGGCGAAGGATCATGAAGTCGGATGAGCGGTGATCTTCACACGCAAAGCCGTTGACCGATCACCATATGTGACATCCATGTCCATCGCCGCTGGTCGGAGGCTTGCTTCGCTATCAAGCGTTGCACCATACAGGCAAATTGGCGAGTAACTGCTTTCGAGTGATAAGGCACCGGGCCTCACCCGCGCGAGGGGGCGCGGGAAATGGGGTGGACACGTGCACGCGTTCACGAGCAACCGGCACGCGTTCACGAGCGACCGGGTGTCGACGCCGCCGGCGCCGGAGGACTGCTCGTAATCGGCCGTGCGCACTCCGCAATCGCCCCTCCGGAGGCGCCTCCTTGATCGTCCGGACCGCCGATCAGTGATCACACTGTGACCTGTACCACTCCACTCAACCTCCGCGACAAGCGGGCTTGGCCATGAGTGTGAAGGGGTGGTAAGTGGCGGGCAATCCGGACCTTTCTCGGAAACCCTGTGATCACAGCCGTGATCACCCATGTCCGTTTCGCCCGTTACGGCGTCAATAAAGCCCGACCGTAAGCGGATTAACAGGTTCCGAACGTAACTGTGGCGCAACACACGTTGCTTGACGGGAACCAGGTCCCGCCTGATAGCCGTAGTTCTTATGTCCCACACCGCTCACATACCCAGCCACCGGAAGCCCCGCCGCAGCGCGTCGAGAGTCGCCCTTCGCGCCGGAGTTGCCGGTGGCGTCCTCAGCACCATCGCGGTGGCCGGTGCCGCCGGACCGGCCAACGCCGAACCGGTGACCGAGACCATCGAAATGCCGACGCTCACCTCTGGGCTCGCCGGCAGCATCGCGCAGTCCGCGGACGCCACCCAGCAGGTCGCGTTCACCCTGGAGCTGCGCGCCCAGGAAGACGCCGCCGCCACCAAGGCCGCCGAGATCGCCAAGAAGGCCAAGGCCGAGGCGCAGCGCAAGGCCGAGGCCAAGAAGAAGGCCGAGGAGGCCGCACGCGCCGAGGCAGCCGCCACCGAGCGCGCGTCCCGCTCCGCCGCGCGCACGACGCTCGCCGCGGCCTCCACGAGCTCGGGCTCCGACTCGGGGTCGAGCTCCGCCTCCGCGTCCGCCTCGCAGGCCACCGGCTCCGCTGCCGCCGTCCTGGCGTTCGTCCAGGCCCAGCTCGGCGACGCGTACGTGATGGGCTCCACCGGCCCCAACGCCTGGGACTGCTCCGGGCTCGTCCAGGCGGCGTACCGCCAGATCGGCGTCGACCTCCCCCGCGTCTCGGGCGACCAGTCCACGGCCGGCACCCAGGTCTCCCTGTCGAACCTCCAGCCGGGCGACATCCTCTACTGGGGCGGCGCGGGCAGCGCGTACCACACGGGTATCTACGTGGGTGGCGGCCAGTTCATCGGTGCGCAGAACCCCAGCACCGGCGTGGTGCAGAAGTCCCTGGACTGGGATCCGCCGAGCGGCGCGGTCCGCGTCCTCTGACACGTCGGCGTCCCGCTGAAGTAGCCGTAGATGTAGTACCTGTAGCTGTAGCACCGTACGAATACGGCGAAGGCCCGCACCCCGCTCGGGGGGATGCGGGCCTTCGCCGTACCCGGACACCGGATGACGGGCGGAGCCAACCGCCAGTGGGTAGTAATGACTTGAAGTACATCGCACCAGGGGCGTTCTTCGAGCCCAGGAGGCACCACCCATGAGCATCAAAGGCATCGACGTCTCGTCATACCAGAGCTCTACCTACGGCACGGCCGGCCTCGACTTCGTATTCGTCAAGGCCACCGAAGGGACGTCCTACATCAACCCGCGCATGACCGCGCAGGCCCAGCACGCCCGCGCCGCCGGGCTGGTGGTCGGTTTCTACCACTTTCTCCGCCCCGGTGACATGAAGGCGCAGGCCGCGTACTTCGTCGAGGAGTGCGCCAGCATCGAGGGCGACCCCCTGTTCGCCGACTGGGAGGACACCGGGGTCTCCTGCGCCGAGAAGGACAACTTCTTGGCGCAGGTGAAGCGCCTGCGCGGCGCCACCCACCGGGTGGGGCTGTACTGCGGTCAGTACTTCTGGCTGAACCGCGACACCACCAGCGACGCGGGCGACGCCCTGTGGATCGCGGACTACGTGACCGCGGGAAAGCCCCGGATCAAGGCCACGTGGACGTTCCACCAGTACACCGACACTCCCGTCGACACGAACCTCGGCGCGTTCGCCGACCGCGCCGCACTGCGGAAGTGGGCCCGCGTCGGCTGAGGGGTGTCCTGCTTGCCCCGACGGTCGCTCAGGCCTTCGGGGCCACCTTCGACAGGCCGTTGATGATGCGGTCCATCGCGTCGCCGCCGGTCGGGTCCGTCAGGTTCGCCAGCATCTTCAGCGTGAACTTCATGAGCAGCGGATGCGTCAGACCGCGCTGCGTCGCGATCTTCATGACCTTCGGGTTGCCGATGAGCTTCACGAACGCGCGGCCCAGCGTGTAATAACCGCCGTAGGTGTCCTTGAGGATCTTCGGGTAGTGGTGCAGGGCCAGTTCGCGCTGCGCCGGGGTGGCGCGGGCGTGCGCCTGGACGATGACATCCGCGGCGATCTGGCCCGACTCCATCGCGTACGCGATGCCCTCGCCGTTGAACGGGTTGACCAGGCCGCCCGCGTCACCGACCAGCAGCAGGCCCTTGGTGTAGTGCGGCTGGCGGTTGAACGCCATCGGCAGCGCCGCGCCGCGGATCGGCATCGTCATGTTCTCCGGGGTGTAGCCCCAGTCCTCCGGCATCGAGGCGCACCAGGCCTTGAGCACCTCGCGCCAGTCCAGCTCCTTGTAGGCGGAGGAGGAGTTGAGGATGCCCAGGCCGACGTTGGACGTGCCGTCGCCCATGCCGAAGATCCAGCCGTAGCCGGGCAGCAGCCGGTCCTCGCCGGGGCCGCGCCGGTCCCACAGCTCCAGCCAGGACTCCAGATAGTCGTCGTCGTGGCGGGGCGAGGTGAAGTACGTACGGACCGCCACACCCATCGGCCGGTCCTCGCGCCGGTGCAGCCCCATGGCGAGCGACAGCCGCGTCGAGTTGCCGTCGGCGGCGACGACGAGCGGCGCGTGGAAGGTGACCGGGGTCTTCTCCTCGCCCAGCTTGGCGTGCACGCCGGTGATCCGGCCGGTGCGCTCGTCGGTGATCGGGGCGCCGACGTTGCACCGCTCGTGCAGCCGGGCTCCGGCCTTCTGCGCCTGCCTCGCGAGTTGTTCGTCGAAGTCGTCGCGCTTGCGCACCAGTCCGTAGTCCGGATAGCTGGCGAGATCCGGCCAGTCCAGCTGGAGCCGGACGCCGCCGCCGATGATCCGCAGGCCCTTGTTGCGCAGCCAGCCGGCCTCTTCGGAGATGTCGATGCCCATCGACACCAGCTGCTTGGTGGCACGCGGCGTGAGACCGTCGCCGCAGACCTTCTCGCGCGGGAACGCCGTCTTCTCCAGCAACAGGACGTCCAGGCCCGCCTTGGCGAGGTAGTACGCGGTCGTCGAGCCGGCCGGGCCCGCACCGACGACGATCACATCTGCGCTGTTTTCGGAGAGGGGCTCGGTCACAGCGGGTTCTCCCGAAGACTCGAAATTGCGTACCGAACGGCACTGGGCATGTGCAGTCTATGGGTGCGTACTGACACCTCCAGTGAAGGGCCACCTTCGTGAAGAACATGACCGAGCCGCTCCCCGTGGTCCAGCTCCGCGTCCCCACGGATGAGGACGCACTCGCCTGGCACCGGGCCTTCGACGACCCCGACGTGATGGAGTTCCACGGCGGGGAGTCGGCGGAACTGTCGGTGTACGAGGAGCTGACCGCCCGTCAGCGTAGACACGACGCGGAGCGCGGGTTCTGCTTCTGGACGATGCTCGACGAGAACGACGAGGTCATCGGCTTCACCGGCGCCCAGCCCTGGCCGCACGAGTCGTTCGGTCCGGTCGGCGAGATCGAGATCGGCTGGCGGCTGGGCCGGGCGCACTGGGGACGTGGTTACGCCACGGCCGCCGCGCGGGCCACCCTGGAGCGGGTACGCGCGGCGGGCGTCGGCCGGGTCGTGGCCATGGTCAACTCCCGCAACACGCGCTCGGTCGCGGTGACGCGGCGGCTGGGGATGGAGCTGGTGGAGACGTACACGACGCCGGTGTCCAAGCAGGAGGCGTACTGCTTCCGGCTGGAGCTGTGAGCCGACGCCGCTGAAGCCGCCGGATCAACCCGTCGGCTCAACCCGCCGGATCAACCCGTCGGCTCAATCCCTCGGCCGGGTCTTCCGGTTCAGTCCCGTACGCCCCGGTGCAGCGCCACGACCCCGCCCGTCAGATTCCGCCATGCCACCTTGGACCAGCCCGCCCCTTGCAGCCGCGCCGCGAGGGCGGGCTGGTCCGGCCAGGCGCGGATCGACTCGGCGAGATAGACGTACGCGTCGGGGTTGGAGGACACGGCACGCGCGGTCGGCGGCAGCGCCCGCATCAGATACTCCGTGTAGACGGTCCTGAACGGCGCCCATGTCGGATGCGAGAACTCGCAGATCACGACCCGGCCGCCCGGCTTCGTCACGCGGTACAGCTCGCGCAGCGCGAGATCCGTGTCGTGCACATTGCGCAGGCCGAAGGAGATCGTCACCGCGTCGAAGACCTCGTCGGCGAACGGCAGCCTCGTCGCGTCCCCCGTCGTGAACGGCATCCACGGGTGCCGCTTCTTGCCCTCCCGCAGCATGCCCTGGGAGAAGTCGCACGGCACGACGTACGCGCCGGTCGCGGCGAACGGCAGCGAGGAGGTCGCGGTGCCCGCGGCCAGGTCGAGGACCTTCTCCGCCGGGCGCGCGTTCACGGCCTTGGCGACCTCCTTGCGCCACAGCCTGGCCTGGCCCAGCGAGAGCACATCGTTGGTGAGGTCGTAGTTCGCCGCCACGTCGTCGAACATCGAGGCGACTTCGTGCGGCTGCTTGTCCAGGGATGCTCGGGTCACCCGTCCATTCAAGCAGTACGGCTCCGATGTCCCTACGCCCGCCGGTGTACGAGCCGTCCGTCGAGCGCCGTGGCCAGGCACCGGCCGTCCGCCGCGAAGACCGCGAAGTCCGCGGGCCGGGCGCGGATCAGGGCCCGGGTGGGTACGGCGGGCGGCGGCGCCGGATACCAGCGGATGCCGGACCGTTCGACGGCCGCGCGGACCGGGGCCCGGTCGAAGGGGCCCGCGATCAGCACCGTGCCCCGTGCGAGCAGCCGCTGCACCCCGCGCCGGGCGCTCGCGCCCCAGCGGGTGTCGGTCATGTCCAGGGCGGCGAGGGCGTCACCGGTCAGCGGCTCGGTGCCGAGTGCGTCGGCCTCGCGCGGGTCGGGCCAGTAGGCGGCCTCCAGCAGGGCCGCGCCGTCGCGTTCGTACCGCCCGGGGGTCAGGACGCCGTCCCACTCCCGGACCCGGGCGCGCTCGCCGTACGCGGCGAACAGCTCCTCGTACGGGCCGACGGCGGCGAGACTTCTTCCCTCGACGACCACCGCGTGCCCGAGGTCCGGGTCGGCGTCCTCGGTGACCCGGACCCCGAGCGGCCGGTGGATCGTCAGCACGGCGGCGTCAGTTGGCGCTGAGCAGCTTCAGCTCCGGGTGGGCCGTACCGCCCTCGATCGCCGTCGACGAGATGTGCGAGACCACGCGGTCGTCGACCGGGTCGTTCGCCGGGTCGTCGTGCACGACGAGGTGCTCGTACGTCGTGGCGCGCTGCGCCGGGACACGGCCCGCCTTGCGGATCAGGTCGATGATCTCCAGGCGGTTGGAGCGGTGCTTGGCGCCGGCCGAGGACACCACGTTCTCCTCCAGCATGATCGAGCCGAGGTCGTCGGCGCCGTAGTGCAGCGACAGCTGGCCGACCTCCTTGCCCGTGGTCAGCCAGGAGCCCTGGATGTGCGCGACGTTGTCGAGGAAGAGACGCGCGAGCGCGATCAGGCGCAGGTACTCGAAGAGCGTGGCCTGCGTCTGGCCCTTCAGATGGTTGTTCTCGGGCTGGTAGGTGTACGGGATGAACGCGCGGAAGCCGCCCGTCCGGTCCTGTACGTCGCGGATCATCCGCAGGTGCTCGATGCGCTCGGCGTTGGTCTCGCCGGTGCCCATGAGCATCGTGGACGTGGACTCGACACCCAGTCCGTGCGCCGTCTCCATGATCTCCAGCCAGCGCTCGCCGGACTCCTTGAGCGGCGCGATGGCCTTGCGCGGCCGCGCGGGCAGCAGCTCGGCGCCGGCGCCCGCGAAGGAGTCGAGACCGGCCGCGTGGATGCGCTGGATCGCCTCCTCGACGGAGACCTTGGAGATCCGGGCCATGTGCTCGACCTCGGAGGCGCCGAGGGAGTGGATGACCAGCTGCGGGAAGTCCTTCTTGATCGCCGCGAAGTGCTGCTCGTAGTACTCGACGCCGTAGTCCGGGTGGTGGCCACCCTGGAACATGATCTGCGTACCGCCGAGCTCGACGGTCTCCGCGCAGCGGCGCAGGATGTCGTCGAGGTCGCGGCTCCAGCCCTTGGCGGTGTCCTTGGGCGCGGCGTAGAAGGCGCAGAACTTGCAGGCCGTCACGCAGACGTTGGTGTAGTTGATGTTCCGCTCGATGATGTACGTCGCGATGTGCTCGGTGCCGGCGTACCGGCGGCGGCGTACGGTATCGGCGGCCGCGCCCAGCGCGTGCAGCGGCGCCCAGCGGTACAGGTCGAGCGCCTCCTCGGGGGTGATGCGCTCACCTGCGGCGGCACGATCAAGGACACCAGTGACATCTACGGACGTAAGGTCGGCCTTCTCGGTCACCGGGGCGGGTCCTTCCCAAGGGGGCTATAACGACCGATCCAGCGTACGCCAGGGATCGCGGCGCACTGCGGGCGCCATGTCCAAGGCCGGGGCTCACCGCCTGGTTCGCCGTCCGGTTCACGCCTGGTTCACTGCCGGGTGAGCGTGCCCGTCGGCGTCCCGGCGGCCTCTTCGCCGGACTCGAAGCGCAGGGTGTCGTCACCGGTGAGCGTGAAGGTCAGTTGGGCCCGACCCCCCGTACATACGCCGGCGGTACCGGGCTTGTCCGGATCGACCCGCTCTTCGACAAGCAGCTGACGCGAGGTGCCCGAGACGAGCGTGCCCACGCCGTGGCACTCCGCCTCGACTCCGAGGACGGAGAGGGAACTCGTCGTACGGACCACGTCCTCGCCCTTCGCACCCTCGCTGAACACGGCGGTGTATTCGCCGTGCGTGACGCCGCTGCGTTCGCTGGTCGGCCCCTTCCAGCTGCCGATGAACTCCTTCGGCACGTCGACGGCCGAGCCCGCGTCGGACGCCGGCTCCGAGGACGCGGGGCGGGGCGGCCCCTGGCTGGCGGAGTCGTTGGAGCCGTCCGGCACAAGGCCGAGGAGGTACACGCTGCCCACCATCACCGCGGCCAGCGCGCCGGTCACCGCCAGGGCCACCGTGCAGCTCACCTTGCGGCCACGGCGGCCCGCGCCGGTACCGCCCGTGCCTTCCGCGTCGCCCGCGTCGCCCGTTCCGGTGTCTGCGGTGAACGAAACGGCGATCCGGCGGTCGGACGCATCGGACCTGCCGGACGTACGCGGATCAGGGGGCGAATCGAACGGCACAGGCTCCGTCCGTACGGGCGCCACCGCCTCCAGGTCCAGCAGCCGGACCGCCGCCCTGCTGACCTCCTCGACCAGCGGTCCCGGCAGCCAGCCCGCCGCCACCAGCCGGCCGGCCCCGTCGGGGGCGAGCCGGCGCGCGACCTCCCGCGGAGCGGGGCGCGCGGACGGATCCTTGGCGAGGCAGTGCGCGACCAGTTCCCGCAGATCGCCCCGCACGGCGCCCAGTTCGGGCTCCTCGTGCACCACCTTGTAGAGCAGCGCGGCCGAGGAGTCGCCCGGGAAGGGGCTCTCGCCCGACACGGCGTACGCGAGCACCGCGCCCAGCGAGAAGACATCGGCCGCGCCGGTGACGCTCTTGCCGAGGATCTGCTCGGGCGACATATAGCCGGGCGAGCCGACCGAGACACCGGTCGAGGTGAGTGAGGCGGTGCCGTCCGTGGCCCGGGCTATCCCGAAGTCGATCAGCCGCGGCCCGTCGAGGGCCAGCAGTACGTTCGACGGTTTGACGTCCCGGTGGACGAGCCCGAGACCATGAACCGCCTCCAGGGCCTCCGCGAGTCCGGCGCCCAGCGCCCGTACGGAATGCTCGGGCAGCGGCCCGTGCGCCGCGACCGCCTGGGTCAGCGAGGGGCCCGACACATAAGCGGTGGCCACCCACGGAACGGCTGCCTCCGGATCGGCGTCCAGCACCGCCGCCGACCAGCGGTGCCCGGCCGCGCCCGTGCCGACCCGCCGCGCGGCGTCCACCTCGCGCCGGAAGCGGGCCCGGAACTCCTCGTCCGTCGCGAAGTGCGGATGGACGACCTTGACCGCGACCGTACGACCGCCCTCCGAACGGGCGAGATAGACCCTGCCCATCCCGCCCGACCCCAGACGTCCGAGCAGCCGGTAAGGACCTATGACCGTCGGCTCGCCCGCCCCCAGCGGCTGCATGCCCCGTCCCCCTCAAAAGTCCCGTGGACCTGTACCCAGCAGACTAGGGGCGGCGGTTGGCTCAGGGGGGGTCAGGGCGTGAGCAGTTCGACATTCACATCGGCCGGGAACCCTGTCGTCGGCCCGGTCCTGAGCGCGAACTCCCGTACGCCGGCCAGCTGGTCGGGACCGAAGCGGAAGTCGAGCGTCGTGAAGTAGCGCTCCAGCAGCTCCGCGTCGAAGGACTCCCAGCGCGCCGCCTGCTTCGCCACCTGCGTGACCTCCTCCAGGGAGAGATCGCGGGACGCGAGGAACGCCTCGTGCACCTTCCGTACGACCTCCGGCTCACGCGCCAGATAGTCCTTGCGCGCCGCCCACACCGCGAAGACGAACGGCAGCCCGGTCCACTTTTTCCACATCAGCCCGAGGTCATGCACCTGGAGGCCGAGCCGGGGCGCGTCGTGCAGCGAGGCACGCAGCGCGGCGTCGCCGATCAGGACGGCCGCCTCCGCCTCCTGCATCATCAGGCCGAGGTCGGGCGGGCAGGTGTAGTAGTCCGGCCGGACCGCGAACTGCTCGTTCAGCAGCAACTGCGCCAGCCGTACCGAGGTACGGGACGTGGAGCCGAGGGCCACCCGGGCACCGTCCAGCTGGTCCAGCGGCACCTGCGAAACGATCACGCAGGACATGACGGGTCCGTCGCAGCCGACCGCGAGATCGGGGAATGCGACAAGCTCATCGGCGTTGCGGAGGAATTCGACCAGGGTGATGGGGGCGATATCCAGATCGCCCCGCACCAGCTGTTCACTCAGCTTCTCCGGCGTGTCCTTCGTCAGTTCGAGATCGAGAAGGGTTCCGGTCCTGGCGAGCCCCCAATAAAGGGGAAGGCAGTTCAGGAACTGGATATGGCCGACGCGGGGCCGGCTACGGCTCTGTCCGGCTCCGGCGGGTCCATCGGCGCCGGCGGCTCCGGCCGGTGCGCCGGCTCCGGCGGCCTTGGCCGCGCCCGCTTCTACTGCTTCTGCCGCTGCGTTTTCTACTGGACTGTCCACATCGCGAGGCTAGACCCGCGGCGTGCGGTGGGCAGCCCCGGGGCACGGTTCGTCAGCACGTCAGGACCCCTGTCAAACGTCCGGGTGAAGTGATCTTTCCCTCTATCGCTGTGCACACGCTGCGTGCTAGGCTCGCCGCAAGTTGCAGTTTGGTTTCCCTTGCAGTACAGAGCCTGCGGAGCATGTAACCCGCAGGCTTTTGTAGTTTTCAGACTTCTTTGCAGGTTCTGGAGCAGGGCAACCCTTTGGCCCAAGGAGGGCTTATGGCTACCGGAACCGTCAAGTGGTTCAACGCTGAAAAGGGCTTCGGCTTCATCGCCCAGGACGGCGGCGGCCCGGATGTCTTCGTCCACTACTCCGCGATCAACGCGACCGGCTTCCGCTCCCTCGAGGAGAACCAGGTCGTGAACTTCGACGTCACCCAGGGTCCGAAGGGCCCCCAGGCGGAGAACGTCACCCCGGCCTAGTTGCCCGGTCAGGTGATCGCGAACAACGTGAGTAGCAGTACCCAAGGAGCCCTGTTTCCCCCACTCGGGTGGGGAAAACAGGGCTCCTGCCTCACTTCGGGTACAAGCTCTCGATCTCCGCGGCGAAGTCCTCCGCGATCGACGCCCGCTTCAGCTTCAGGGACGGCGTCAGATGGCCGGCCGCCTCGGTGAAGTCCACCGTCAGGACGCGGAACCGGCGGATGGACTCGGCGCGGGAGACCAGCCGGTTGGCCTCGTCTATCGCGCGCTGGAGCGGTCCGCGCAGATCCTCGTCCTCGACCAGCGCGTCCAGCGGGACGTCCTGCTTGTTCCTCATCTGCCGCCAGTGGGCCAGGCCGTCCTGTTCGAGAGTGATCAGGGCCGTGATGTACGGACGGTTGTCGCCCAGCACCATGCACTGGCTGATCAGCGGATGCGCGCGCAGCCAGTCCTCCAAGGGGGACGGGATGACGTTCTTGCCGCCCGAGGTGATGATGATGTCCTTCTTGCGGCCGGTGATCGTGAGATAGCCGTCGTCGTCCAGCGCGCCCAGGTCCCCCGTCGCGAACCAGCCGTCCTCGGCCCCCGCCTCCCGTACCGCCTCGCCGCGCTGCGCGTCCCAGTAGCCCGCGAACAGCTGGCCCCCGCGCACCAGCACCTCCCCGTCGTCGGCGATCCGTACCGCCGTGCCCGGCAGCGGCCAGCCCACCGTGCCCAGCCGGGGCTTGAGCGGCGGGGTGACGGTCGACGACGCCGTCGTCTCCGTCATGCCGTACCCCTCGAAGATCTCGATGCCCGCCCCCGCGTAGAACGCGGCGAGCCGGCGCCCCAGCGGGGAGCCGCCGCAGACCGCGTACTTCACCTTGCCGCCGAGGGCGGCGCGGATACGCCGGTAGACCAGCGGGTCGTACAGCGCGCGAGCCGCCCGCAGCCCGAGGGAGGGTCCAGGTCCTGTGCCGTGTTCCGCCGCCTCCACGGCCTGCCCGTACAGCTTCGCGATCTTCGACGCGCGGTCGAAGGACGAGGCGCGGCCCATCTTCTCGGCGGTGGCGCGGCCGGTGTTGTAGACCTTTTCCAGGACGTACGGGATGGCCAGCAGGAACGTCGGCCGAAAGGCCCCCAGGTCCCGGATCAGGTCCTTGGTCTTGATCGAGGGCGCGTGTCCGAGCCGTACCCGCGCGCGCAGACAGCCGATCGCGACCATCCGCCCGAAGACATGCGAGAGCGGCAGGAACAGCAGCGTGGAGGCGGGCTCCTTGCTCACCGACTTGAAGACGGGGTGGAGCAGCTCGATGGCGTTGTCCACCTCCGCGAAGAAGTTCGCGTGGGTGAGGACGCAGCCCTTGGGGCGTCCGGTGGTCCCCGAGGTGTAGATGAGAGTGGCGGCGGACTCCGGGGTAAGGCCGGCGCGGCGCGTGGTGACGGCCTCGTCCGGGAGGTGGGCGCCCGCGCGGCGCAGGATGTCGACGGCGCCCGTGTCGAACGTCCACAGATGGGTGAGACCGGGCAGCTGCTTGCGTTCCTCGCTGATGAGCCGCGTCTGTGGCAGATCCTCCACGGCGCACGCCACCGCACCCGAGTCCTGGAGGATCCAGCGGGCCTGGAAGGCGGAGGAGGTCGGGTAGATGGGAACGGTGATCAGGCCCGCGGCCCAGGCCGCGAAGTCGAGGAGGGTCCACTCGTAGGTCGTATTGGCCATGATCGCGAGCCGGTCGCCGGGGAGCAGCCCCTCCGCGATCAGCCCTTTGGCGACGGCCCGGACGTCGTCGGCGAACGCGGCGGCCGTGATGTCCTGCCACTGCCCCTCGGCCCCCTTGCGGCTGATGACGGCCTCGTCCGGGGCCTCGCGGGCGTTGTCGAAGGGGATCTCGGCGAGTGAACCGCGCCGGACGGGCGGGACGAGCGGCGGTACCGAGACCTCCCGGACCGTCCCGTCCACCCATACCTTCTCGGGCTCGACCAGCACGAGGGACGGGGCCGGGACATCGGCGGAGGGGACATCGGCGGACGAGGCGTCGGCGGACGGGGCATCGACGGACATGGCAGCGGACACAGGGTAAAAGCTATGACCGTGCGGCGAATCAGGACAGTGGCCGGACCGCTATCTGCACGTCACCGGCACAGCACCCGCTGACCGTGACCATCTGACCTGCGGACCGACGGAGACCGGCGCCCCCCGTCGTGAGACCGGGGGGCGCTGCGGTGCGAGGCGGCTGAACGATCAGGCGGCGACGGGCACGTTCGCCCTGGGCTCGGCCTCGCGGCTGTCGAAGTCGTCCACCGGTGAAGCCGAGGCGGAGTTGTACTTGTCGTGGTCGAGGATCTTCTCCCGCGCCGCGACGATGACCGGCACCAGCGCCTGGCCGGCGACGTTCGTGGCCGTACGCATCATGTCCAGGATCGGGTCGATCGCCATCAGCAGGCCCACGCCCTCCAGCGGGAGGCCCAGCGTGGAGAGGGTCAGGGTCAGCATGACCGTCGCGCCGGTGAGGCCGGCGGTGGCCGCGGAGCCGACGACCGAGACGAAGGCGATCAGCAGGTAGTCCTGGATGCCCAGCTGGACGTCGAAGATCTGCGCGATGAAGATCGCCGCCAGCGCCGGGTAGATCGCGGCGCAGCCGTCCATCTTGGTCGTCGCGCCGAACGGCACAGCGAAGGAGGTGTACTCCTTCGGGACGCCGAGGCGTTCGGTGACCCGCTGGGTGACCGGCATCGTGCCGACGGAGGAGCGGGAGACGAAGGCCAGCTGGATCGCGGGCCAGGCGCCCTTGTAGAACTGGAGCGGGTTGACCTTGGCGACCGTCGCGAGCAGCAGCGGGTAGACGCCGAAGAGGACGAGCGCGCAGCCGATGTAGACATCCGCGGTGAAGGTCGCGTACTTGCCGATGAGGTCCCAGCCGTAGTCGGCGATGGCGAAGCCGATGAGGCCGATCGTGCCGATCGGGGCGAGCCGGATGACCCACCACAGGGCCTTCTGGAGCAGTTCGAGCACGGCCTCGCTCAGCGTGAGGATCGGCTTGGCCCTCTCACCGAGCTTCAGCGCGGCGATACCGGCGACGGCGGCCATGAAGACGATCTGCAGGACGTTCAGTTCGGTGAACGGCGTGATGACGTCGGTCGGCACGATGCCGGTCAGGAAGTCGATCCAGGAGCCGGAACCCTCGGGGGCCTTGCCGTCCTTCGGGGTGAGGCCGGTGCCCGCGCCCGGGTTGGTGATCAGGCCGATCGCCAGGCCGATGGCGACCGCGATCAGGGACGTGATCATGAACCAGAGCAGGGTACGGGACGCCAGCCGGGCCGCGTTGTTGACCTTGCGCAGGTTGGTGATCGACACCAGGATCGCGAAGAAGACCAGCGGCGCGACGGCCAGCTTCAGCAGCTGGACGAAGATGCTGCCGACCTTGTCGAGCGTGGTGTACAGCCAGCCGATGTCCTGGCTGCGGGCGAGCCAGCCGAGCAGGACGCCGAGGACCAGACCGGCGACGATCTGGGCCCAGAACGGGACCTTGGGTATACGGGAACCGGAAGAGCCGGAACCGGCCGGCTTCTCGGTCGTGGCGGGCGCGGAGTTCGCGGACACGAACACACTCCAGACGTGACGTATCGGGGGCATACGGGGACAGGGGTGCGGCGCTCGTGCTTCAGAGGAGGCGCCGCTGCATGATGCCGGGTCAGACCACGCGGCAACAGACCGCGGACATACAGCGGCAGAGATCGACATGCAGGCGTGCCACGAGCGGGATGCCCGCATCGTGGCGGGGACGCACTGCTGTCTTCATGGCAATCACGTTAACACTCGGCCTTTGACAGGCTCAAAGCATCGCTTTGGGGAGGAAGGGACGGCGCGGGGCGCGAAAGCCCTGGGAAACACAACACCCCAGCGCCGGAAGGACAGTTCCGGAGCTGGGGTGTCGTACCGAAGGCAAGGGTGTGAGGAAGCTTACGTGGCGCTTACCGCACGGAGCAGGGACTCGCTCACCCGAGGGCGCCGTCCTCCTGGGACCGGTTGGCGTCCAGCTTGGCCTTGGCGCCGTCGACCTTGGTGACGATCTGCGCGGACATCTCGTCGCGCTGCTTGCGCAGCAGTACAAAGCTGAGCGGCGCCGAGATGACGATGGCGAGCAGCAGCACCCAGATGAAGTTGGAGTCGCCGAGCCCCTTGGGCAGCGCGCCGACCTGGACCAGGCCGGCGACGACCAGGAAGCAGCCGGCGAAGATGCCGAGGCGCATCGCGGTGTAGCGGATGGTGGCGCTCGTCTTCGCAGCGGTCACAGCGGGCCTTCTCTCTTCCTGGCGTTCAGATGTCCTGGCGTGCCCGAACAGTGAAGCACGCCCCGTTCAGTACTGATTAAGGGGGAGCAGCATCGTGATGTCGTCGCGGTCGTCACCCGGGGCGACGCGGATCGCGTCGGGCACGCGCCCGACCTCCTTGTAGCCGCACGAGGCATAGAACCTGTCCACGCCCGTGCCGCCGCGGCAGGTGAGCCGGATCGCCTCGATGCCCTCGAAGCCGCAGGCGGCCTCCGCGGCCGCCGCCATGAGGTCGCGGCCGTACCCCTGGCCCTGATGGCCGGGGTGGACCATCACGGTGTAGAGCCAGAGCCAGTGCCGCATCAGCCGGTGGGTGTTGAACGTGAGGAACGCCGTCGCGGCGACGGCGCCCTCCTCGTCGTACCCGACCAGCAGCCGGCAGTGGCCGTCGGCCATGGCCGCGAGGTGCTTGATCACCTCGGGCCGGATGTCGTCGGCCGTCACCGGCGGTACGAATCCGACGGCGCCGTCGGCGTTGGAGACGTCCACCCAGAGGGCGACGATGCCGTCGCTCAGGGCGCGGTCCACCGCCGGATCCAGTTCGAATATGAGCGCCACGCCGGATCCTCAGACCCGCATCGGCTGCGGGGACTCGCGGCGGCCGGCGTCCGGCCCCGGGTACTCGCGGATGATCTCGTAACGGGTGTTCCGCTCCACGGGCCGGAAGCCCGCGTCGCGGATGAGGTCGAGCAGATCGTCACGGCCGAGCTTGTTGGGCGTGCCGTAGTTGTCCGCGTCGTGCGTGATCTTGTACTCGACGACCGAGCCGTCCATGTCGTCCGCGCCGTGCTGCAGCGCGAGTTGGGCGGTCTGGACGCCGTGCATCACCCAGAACACCTTGACGTGCGGGACGTTGTCGAAGAGCAGCCGGGAGACCGCGAAGGTCTTCAGCGCCTCCGCGCCCGTGGCCATCGTCGTACGGGCCTGAAGGCGGTTACGGATCTTGCCGTCCTTCATGTCCACGAAGTCGTGCTGGTAGCGCAGCGGGATGAAGACCTGGAACCCGCCGGTCTCGTCCTGCAGTTCACGCAGCCGCAGTACGTGGTCGACGCGGTGGCGGGGCTCCTCGATATGCCCGTACAGCATCGTCGCCGGGGTCTTGAGCCCCTTCGCGTGCGCGAGCCGGTGGATGCGCGACCAGTCTTCCCAGTGGGTGTTGTGGTCGACGATGTGCTGCCGGACCTCCCAGTCGAAGATCTCGGCGCCGCCGCCGGTCAGCGATTCCAGACCGGCCTCGATCAGCTCGTCGAGGATCTCGGAGGCCGACAGCCCCGAGATCGTCTCGAAGTGGTGGATCTCGGTGGCGGTGAACGCCTTGAGGGAGACCTGCGGGAGGGCCTCCTTCAGCGCGCTGAGCGAGCGCGGGTAGTAGCGCCACGGCAGCGTCGGGTGGAGGCCGTTGACGATGTGCAGCTCGGTGAGGCTCTCGCCCTCCATCGCCTTGGCGAGGCGGACGGCCTCCTCGATGCGCATCGTGTACGCGTCCTTCTCGCCCGGCTTGCGTTGGAAGGAGCAGTAGGCGCAGGACGCGGTGCACACGTTCGTCATATTGAGATGACGGTTGACGTTGAAGTGCACGACGTCGCCGTTCTTGCGCGTCCGCACCTCGTGGGCGAGACCGCCGAGCCAGGCCAGGTCGTCCGAAGCGTAGAGGGCGATGCCGTCCTCGCGGGACAGCCGCTCCCCGGCCCGGACCTTTTCCTCCAGCTCGCGCTTGAGCCCCGCGTCCATATCCGGCCGCCTCCCCTACGTCTACCAATCGGGCCTGTCGAGCCTACGCCCCCCGGCGGACGGAACCGACGCGGCCCTCCGGTCCGCCGGCCGCCGGTCCGCCGCCCGGGGAGCGGTCCCGTCACTCCTCGGGCAGTACTCAGATCACTCCTCGGGCGATCACTCCTCGGGCAACTCCCCGACCCGGTCCTCCCACTTGGTGGAGAGCACGATGGTCGTACGGGTCCGGGAGACGCCCTTCGTGCCGCTCAGCCGGCCGATCGTCTTCTCCAGACCGTCCACATCGCTCGCCCGCACCTTGAGCATGTACGAGTCGTCGCCCGCGATGAACCAGCAGTCCTCGATCTCCCCGAGATCGCGCATCCGGCGGGCCACGTCCTCGTGGTCGGCGGCGTCGGAGAGCGAGATGCCGATCAGCGCCGTGACCCCGAGGCCGAGCGAGGCCGAGTCGACCGTGGCGCGGTAGCCGGTGATGACGCCGGCCGCTTCGAGACGGTTGATGCGGTCGGTGACGCTGGGCCCCGAGAGCCCGACGAGCCGGCCGAGTTCGGCGTACGAGGCCCTGCCGTTCTCTCTGAGGGCCTGGATGAGCTGCCTATCCACGGCGTCCATAGTCCTGAAGCCTTCCATTATTCAGCGATCTCGCAAGTTTACGTGTAGAATCTAAGGCATGCAGGGCTGAAGCCCTGCGAATCTTTCAAACGATCAACGATGATTCATCGACTGTCAGGAGTGGACTTCACCGTGTACACGATCGAGATGGCCTACGCCCATATGCGCTCGCTGCAGGAGCTGGCCAACCGCTCGCGTGCCCACCAGCCGGCCGCCGCACAGCGCGTCGACCAGGCCAACCGACCCGCGCGCCGCGCCAAGAAGCGCTGACCAACGCGTCGGACGGCGCGGGTTCCGACCCATCCGTCAGGCCTGTCACCTCTCATCACCGCGAGAGCCCCCCAACTCTCCCTCCCAACGGCGGTACAGCCGGTGCGGCACCCCCGCCGCGTCCAGCACCCGCCCCGCGACGAAGTCCACCAGATCCTGGATGTGCGTCGCCCCCGCGTAGAACGCCGGAGAGGCGGGCAGCACCACGGCGCCCGCCTCGTCCAGCGTCACCAGATGCTTGAGCGTCTGCCCGTTCAGCGGCGTCTCCCGCACCGCGACCACCAGCGGGCGCCGCTCCTTGAGCGTCACGCTCGCCGCCCGTTGCAGCAGATCCTTCGACAGACCGAGCGCGACCCCCGCCACGCACGCCGTGGACGCGGGCACGATCAGCATCCCCTTGACCGGATACGACCCCGAGGACGGCCCGGCGGCCAGATCGCCGGCGCCCCAGTGCCGTACGTCCGCCGTCCCCTCCCCCGTATCCTCCGCCTCCGCCGTATCCGCCGCCGCCGGCAGGTGCGGGGTGAAGGTGTCCGGCTTGCCGTCCGCGCCCCGCGCCAGCCAGGTACGCAGATCGTCCCGCCAGTACGCGTCACGGAAGGCGATCCCCGTCTCGTCGAGCAGGGTCAGCCGCGACGCCCGGCTGACCACGAGATCGACGCTCTCACCGGCGTCCAGCAGCCCCCGCAGCACGGCCGCGGCGTACGGCGTCCCGGAGGCGCCGGAAACACCGACGACCCAGGGCCGCCGCGGCTGTCGCGGGCTCTGCTGGTCTGCGTACTGTCCGGGCTTCACGCGTCCGAGCCTATCCGGCGGCCCCGGGCAGGAACCGGCGACCGTGCCCCGGACGTTCCCCGCACGGGAGCATGTGGACGGCCACGGCTGCCGCGTACCGCTCCGGCACGTCCATCCAGGTGCTGCCACGGACCGCAGGGGGCTTCGATGTCGTATCCGACCGTCAACCCGACGGCGCAGAGCAGGACCGGCCGGGTGAAGACGGCCGCGGCCGTGATGACCGGCTGGGTCGCGCTGCTCTGGGTGCTGGAAGTGGTCAACACCGCGACCGGCGCGCTCGACACCTACGGGCTGAGCCCACGGCGGTTCGGCGAGCTGCGCGATGTCATCCCGATGGCTTTCCTGCACCACGGCTTCGACCATCTCGCGTCCAACACCGTGCCGCTGCTGATCCTCGGATTCCTCGCCGCGCTGAGCGGCGTCCGCCGCTTCGCGGCCATGGTCCTCACGATCATGGTCGTCGGCGGTCTCGGCGTCTGGCTCACCGCCGCCGACCACTCGATAACGGCGGGCGCCTCGGGCGTCGTCTTCGGCCTGCTGGGCTATCTGCTGGTCCGCGGTTTCGCGAACCGCAGCGCGGTGGACATCGTGGTCGGCCTGCTGGTCCTCGCGGTCTACGGCTCCGCCCTCTGGGGCGTCCTGCCCACCAACCCGGCCATCAGCTGGCAGGGCCATCTGTTCGGACTGATCGGCGGGGTGCTCGCGGCGTTCCTCTTCCGCAGGAAGCGGCCCGCGGCCGCGCTCATACCCTGACCGCGGCGACCCGGCCGATGGTCCCCGCCCACGGCCGGACTGTCAGACCGTCAGGCCACGCACCAGGAGGTCGAGCAGCGCGCAGGCGAACAGCGCGATCCCGATGAAGCCGTTCACGCTGAAGAACGCCCGGTTGAGGCGGGACAGATCGTGCGGCTTCACGATCGTGTGCTCGTAGAGGAAGGCCCCCACGACGATCACCAGCCCGGCCCAGAAGAACACCCCGGCGCCGGTGGCCAGCGCGTACCAGACGAGCAGGATCGTGGTCACGACATGGGACGCGCGCGCTCCGTACAGTGCGGCCGGGATGCCGAAGCGGGCCGGCACGGACAGCACCCCGTGCGCGCGGTCCGCCTTGACGTCCTGGCAGGCGAAGATCAGATCGAAGCCGCCGATCCAGATCCCGACGGCGAAACCCAGGATCACCGCGTCCCAGGACCACTGCCCCGTGACCGCGATCCAGGCACCGACCGGGCCTATGGCCTGGGCGAGGCCGAGGATGGCGTGCGGGAAGTTGGTGAACCGCTTCCCGTACGGATAGACCACCATCGGGATCACCGCGATGGGTGCGAGGGCGAGACAGAGCGGGTTGAGTGCCGCGGCGGCCGCGAGGAAGACGACAACGGCGACCAGCGCGCCCGTCCAGGCGGACCGTACCGACACCGCGCCCGTCACCAACTCGCGTCCGGCGGTGCGCGGATTACGGGCGTCGATCTCGCGGTCGATGATGCGGTTGCAGGCCATCGCGAACGTACGCAGCCCGACCATGGCGATCGTGACCAGCAGCAGCCGGACCCAGTGGATGTTCCCGTCGTCCTGGAACATCGCGGTGAGCGCGGCGATATAGGCGAAGGGCAGCGCGAAGACCGAGTGCTCGATCATCACGAGCCGCAGGAAGGCCTTGGTGCGGCCCGGCTGCGGTACTGCTGCGGCGGCGCTGGTCACAGCCCGTACTCCCTCCACCGGCGGTCGACTTTCGCCGCCGTCTCCGGGTCGGACTCGACCATCTCCGGCCAGCCGCCGTCCCGGGTGTACCCCTCCTCGGGGAGCTTCCTCGTCGCGTCGATCCCCGCCTTGCCGCCCCAGAACTGCTGGTAGGAGGAGTGGTCGAGATGGTCGACCGGCCCCTCGACGACGGTGAGGTCACGCGCGTAGTCGGTGTTGCCCAGCGCCCGCCAGGACACCTCGTGCAGATCGTGGACATCGCAGTCCGCGTCGACAACCACGATCAGCTTGGTCAGCGACATCATGTGCGCGCCCCAGATGGCGTGCATGACCTTCTGCGCGTGCTTCGGGTACTTCTTGTCGATCGAGACGATCGCACAGTTGTGGAAGCCGCCCGACTCCGGCAGGTGGTAGTCCACGATGTCCGGCACGATGATCTTCAGCAGCGGCAGGAAGAACCGTTCCGTCGCCCGTCCCAGCGGTCCGTCCTCCGTCGGCGGCCTGCCGACCACGATCGACTGGAGCAGTGGCCGCTTCCGCATCGTCACGCAGTCGATGGTGAGCGCAGGGAACGGCTCCTGCGGCGTGTAGAAGCCGGTGTGGTCCCCGAACGGGCCCTCGGGGAGCGTCTTCCCCGGCTCCAGCCACCCTTCGATGACGACCTCGGCGTTGGCCGGCACCTGAAGGGGCACGGTCTTGCAGTCGACCATCTCGATCCGCCGGCCCTGTACGAAGCCCGCGAAGAGGTACTCGTCGATATCGCCGGGCAGCGGCGCGGTGGAGGCGTACGTCACGGCCGGCGGACACCCGAACGCGATGGCGACCGGCAGCCGTTCCCCGCGCTTCGCGGCCACCTGGTAGTGGTTGCGGCTGTCCTTGTGGATCTGCCAGTGCATCCCGATGGTGCGCCGGTCATGGCGCTGGAGCCGGTAGAGCCCGAGATTGCGGACGCCAGTCTCTGGGTGCTTGGTGTGCGTCAGACCGAGGTTGAAGAAGGACCCGCCGTCCTCCGGCCAGGTGAACAGCGCGGGCAGCTGGTCGAGGTCCACGTCGTCCCCGGTGAGGACCACCTCCTGGACCGGTGCGTCCTTGATCTTCTTCGGCGGTACGTGCGCCATCGCGCCGAGCTTCCCGAAGGCCTCGCGCATCCCCATGAAGCCCTGTGGCAACTCGGGCTTGAGCAGACCGCCGATCTTCTCGCTGATCTCGCTGTACGACGTGAGGCCGAGCGCCTTGAGCAGCCGGCGGTCGGTGCCGTACACATTCATGGCCAGCGGCATGGCGGAGCCCCTGACATTCTCGAAGAGCAGCGCGGGCCCGCCGGCCTTGTTGACCCGGTCGACGATCTCCCCGACCTCCAGATACGGGTCGACTTCGGCCTTGATGCGCTTGAGGTCACCCTCGCGCTCCAGCGCCCGGAGGAGTGAGCGGAGATCGTCGTAAGCCATGCGGTCCAGTATCGGCCACTCGCTACCCTGGACTTGTCACGGGGGCCGTTGAACCGGCCTCGATCTCCACATGCAGGGGGACCTCCATGCTTCGGGTGCTGATGATTCTGGTGCCGTTGGCTCTCAGCATCTACGCCTTCATCGACTGCATCACCACCGATGAGAAGGAGATCCGCTATCTCCCCAAGCCCATCTGGGCGATTCTGGTGCTGCTCTTTCCGCTGGTCGGTTCCATCTCCTGGCTGATCGCGGGCCGGGACCGTACGACGGCGGTGCGCCGCGGCGGATGGGTCGCGCCCGACGACAACCCGGACTTCCTCAACTCCCTCAAGGAGGACAAGGACAGCAAGGGAACCGGCAGGAAGAGCGACGACGGCAAGGGTGTTCGGGGCGACACGCCCACCGGCACGCCGCCCGCCTCGCCTTCCTCCTCGCCCTCCGCCTCGCCGCGCGACGACCAGGAGGCGGCCTCTCATCTGGAGCAGTGGGAAGCGGATCTGCGGCGGCGCGAAGAGGAGATCGAGCGCCGCGAGAAGGGCGGCGACGCCGCGGACGACACCCCGCCGAAGCCCTGAATCCCCGGGACCGCCGCATGGACCGCTTCCCCGTGGACCGCTTCCCCTTGGACGCGGCACGGGCACGGGAATGGCTGGCGACCGCCGTCGCCGAGGCGCGGGCCGGGCTGGCCGAGGGCGGGATTCCGATCGGCGCGGCGCTGTACGGCGCGGACGGGACGCTGCTCGGCCGGGGTCACAACCGCCGTGTCCAGGACGGTGATCCGTCCCTGCACGCCGAGACGTCCGCCTTCCGCGCGGCCGGGCGGCAGCGCTCGTACCGGGGTACGACCATGGTGACGACGCTCTCACCGTGCTGGTACTGCAGCGGCCTGGTCAGGCAGTTCGGGATCTCCCGGGTGGTGATCGGCGAGGCGGAGACCTTCCACGGCGGTCACGACTGGCTGGCGGAGCACGGTGTGGAGATCGTGCTGCTCGACGACCCCGAGTGCGCTGCCCTCATGCGGGCCTTCATCGCGGACCGCCCGGAGCTGTGGAACGAGGACATCGGCCAGGACTGACGGAGGCGGGTCTGTACGGCCGCGCGTCACACGCCCGCGTAGGAGTGCTTGCCGTTGACGAAGATGTTCACGCCGTAGTAGTTGAACAGCCAGCAGCCGAAGGCGATCAGCGCCAGATATGCGGCCTTGCGGCCCTTCCAGCCGGCGGTGGCGCGGGCGTGCAGGTAGCAGGCGTATGCCACCCAGGTGATGAAGGACCAGACCTCCTTAGGATCCCAGCCCCAGTAGCGGCCCCAGGCGTCGCCCGCCCAGATCGCGCCCGCGATGATCGTGAACGTCCAGAGCGGGAAGACAGCGGCGTTGACGCGGTATGCGAACTTGTCGAGCGTCGCGGACGCGGGGAGCCGCTCCATGACGGAGGTGGCGAAGGAGCCGGGCTCGCGGCCGGCGGTGAGGTTGGACTCGTACCGCTCACGGAAGAGGTACAGGAGCGTGGAGACCGCGCCGACGTAGAAGACCGCGCCGCAGAAGATCGCGGTGGAGACGTGGATCCACAACCAGTACGAGTGAAGGGCGGGAACCAATTGGTCACTGTCGGTGTACAAGACAGTGACAGCGAGCCCGAGATCGAGGAGGACCGTGGTGACGAGCGGCAGCCCCATCCAGCGGACGTTCTTCTTCAGCGCGAGCAGGGTGAGATACACCCCGACGGCCACGGTGGAGAAGGTGATGCTGAATTCGTACATGTTGCCCCACGGCGCCCGCTGCACGGACATCGCGCGGGCGACCACACCGGCCGCCTCGATGGCGAAGGCGAGGACCGTGAGGGACACAGCCACCCGGCCGTACAGATCGCCCTGCGCGTCACCACCGTGCGCGCCGGGGCCGTCCGGAAGGTCGCGGGAGCCGGCCGCGGAGCGGGTGATGATCTTCGGCCGCTCCAGGACGGCCGTGCCGCCGTCCTTCTGGGCGACCTGGACCTTCACCGAACCAGCGGTGGACGCCTCGCCGTCGCCGGTGAGGGCCGCCGCGGTCCTGGCGACCTTGCTGCGGCTGCCGAACAGCCACTCGGCGATATGGGCGAAGAAGGCCAGCATGTAGACGGCCATGGACGAATAGATCAGCACATTGCTGGTCTGTGCCAGGCTCTCATTGGTTGCTGCGGCGGCGAGATTCACTTCTCAGCCCCTTCGACAGTCTCTTCTGCGGGATCAGGCGCGGTGGGCGCCTCTGAATTGAGGGTGATGGCCAGATCGGCCAGTTCCTCAGGGAGTTTGGCGGACTCGCTGCGGCCGAGTCCCGCCATCTCGACGACGGTGACGCCGTCGGCGCCCCGCACGGCCCGGACCCAGACCCGGCGCCGCTGGATGAAGAGCGAACCGGCGAGGCCCGCGATGGCGACGATCGCACCGGTGAGGGCCCAGGAGTTGCCGGGCTGCTGCGAGATCTGGAAGCTCGCCCACTCCTTGACGCCCTTCTCGAAGGTGATCGATCCTGCGCCGTCCGGCAGCGTGAGCTTGTCGCCCGGCAGCAGGGTCTTCTTCAGGACATTGCCCTTGGCGTCCTTGAAGGCCTTCATCTTGTTGGTGTTCAGCTGGTACACGTTCTGCGGCAGCCCCGAGTCGACGCCCAGACTGCCGTGGTACGCGCCCACATTGAGCACCGGGAAGTCCAGCGCGGGGAACCGCGAGAACATCTGCCCCGAGCCCTTCCCGCCGTAGGTCGGCACGAAGAACGCGGCGAAGCCCAGCTGGTCCCGCTTGCCGTTCTTGTCGCGGTAGCCGTCCATCACCTTGATGGCGCCCGTGGACGAGACGTTGTTGTCGATGGGCAGCAGCGGGACCGCGCCCTTGAAGACCTCCTGGCCGCGGCCGTCCCTGACGGTGACGACAGGGGCATACCCGTGCGAGATCAGATAGACCTTCGAGCCGTTGACGCTCAGGGGCTTGTTGACCTCGATGGCCGCCTTACGTTCCTTGCCGCCGGCGTCCGCGGTGTAGCGGATGTCGGCCCGGAAGGTGCGGGGGGTGCCCAGCTGCGGCCCGCTGCGCTCGTAGGTCCCGACGAATTCGTCGAGGGTGAAGCTGAAGGGGGCGAGGTTGTCCAGGTCGAACAGGGAGCCGGACTTGAAGTCGTCGTACTGCGTGAGGGTGTTGGAGAAGCCGTCGCCCTCGACGATCAGCTTGCCGCCCTCGGACTTGAAGAGCTGTCCGGTGGCGAAGGCCACCAGCATCACGATCAGCGCGATATGGAAGAGCAAGTTGCCGGCCTCGCGGAGGTAGCCCTTCTCGGCGGCGACCGCGTCGCCGACGGTATGGGCGCGGAAGCGGCGCTTCTTCAGCATCGCGAGCGCCGCCTCGCGGGCGGCCTCGGGCTCGGCCGTGGTGCGCCAGGTGGTGTACACGGGCAGCCGGGTGAGCCGCTTGGGCGCCCCCGGCGGGCGGCCGCGCAGCTGGCCGACGAACTGCCAGGTGCGCGGGACGATACAGCCGATGAGGGAGACGAACAGCAGGATGTAGATCGCGGAGAACCACACCGAGCTGTAGACGTGGAAGAGCTGGAAGGTGTCGTAGATCGGCGCGAGTGTCTGATGCCGGCCCTTGAAGTCCTGCACCTTGAGCTCGTCGACGCCGGCCTGCGGGATCAGCGAACCGGGGATGGAGCCGAGGGAGAGCAGGAAGAGGAGGATCAGCGCGATGCGCATGGAGGTGAGCTGCCGCCAGAACCAGCGGATCCAGCCGACGATCCCGAGGGTGGGGCCGCCGATGGCGGTCTCCTCACGGGGAGCGGTGGAGAGCTGCGCCCCGGCATCGCCCAGCTCCCGGGCGTCGCGGGCGTCCCGCGTCTCGGAGGCGTCCCCGGTCTCGGGGGCGGCTCCGTCGGCCGCAGCTGCCTCCGCCGTGCCGCCGGTCTCTGTCTCGTTCGTGGAAGCCCTGCTCATGGACGCCTTGCTCATGGAACTAGATCCCCACCGTGAAGCCGTTGGACCACGACTGCATCTCCTGCACGATGCCGTCCCACGCGCCGGTCAGCAGCAGCAGACCGGTCGCGATCATCATGCCGCCGCCGATCCGCATCACCCAGACGTAATGGCGCTTGACCCAGCCGAAGGCACCCAGCGTCTTGCGGAAGGCCACCGCCGTGAGCACGAACGGCACGCCGAGGCCCAGGCAGTACGCGACGGTCAGTATGGCCCCTCGGCCGGCGCTCGCCTGTTCGAACGCGAGTCCGTTCACGGCGGAGATGGTCGGACCGAGACACGGCGTCCAGCCGATTCCGAAGAGCGCGCCCAGGACGGGGGCGCCCGCGAGGCCGGTCACCGGACGCTTGTGGAGGCGGAACTCACGCTGGGTGAGCCAGGGCATCTTCCCCATGAAGAACACCCCCATGAGGATCATCAGTACGCCGAGCACCTTGGAGAGGGTCTCCCGGTACTCCTGCAGCGTCGAGCCGAAGTAGCCGAAGAGCGCCCCGCCCGAGACGAAGACCGCGGTGAAGCCGATCACGAACAGCGTGGCACCGACGGCCATCCGGCCCCGTCTGGCCTCGGCGAGATCGGTGCCGGTGACGCCGGTCACGTACGAGAGATAACCGGGCACGAGCGGCAGTACGCAGGGGGAGAAGAAGGAGACCAGCCCGCCCAGCAGCGCGATCGGCAGCGCGAGCAGCAGCGCTCCGCTGCGGACCGTCTCCTCGATGCCGGGGGTCGCGGCGAGAACCTGCACGGGATCACTTCTCCGCGATCAGCGGGTCGATCATCATGCGCAGGGCCTCCGCGTCGAGCGCCTTCAGCGCGCGGGCCGCGATCTTCCCGTCCCGGTCGAGCACGATCGTGGAGGGGACGGCCTGCGGATTGAGAGTGCCCTTGGGGAAACCGCTGACGATGAGCTTGCCCACCGGGTCGTACAGACTCGGGAAGCTGACGGCGAAGTCCTTCTCGAACGCGAGCGCGTTGCCCTTGTTCCCGTCCCGGGTGTTGATCCCGACGAACGCCACGCCCTTGGACTCGGTCTCCTTGGCGACCTTCACCAGGTGCGGCACCTCGGCGCGGCAGGGCCCGCACCATGAGCCCCAGACGTTCAGCACGACGATCTTGCCCTTGAGGTCGCCGATCGCGAGCTTCTCGCCGTCGAGGGTCTGCCCCGCGATCTCGTTCACCGGCTTGCGGTCGGCCTTCGCGACGGTGGAGATGCCACCGGTGTTCGTCACGAAGTTGGTGTCCCCACCGCCGCCCGATGTGCCACCGCCGGTGCACGCCGAGAGCGCCAGCCCCGCCGCGACGACCATGACCGGCAGAACGGCGCGGAGTCGACGGTCGGAGCGGCGTCGGGGAGAGCGGCCTGAGTTCATGTGAAAAGTTTCGCATGGGCGTTTCGGGGATCTTGCGCACCCCCCTCGATGCCCGGATAGCCCCTTGTCAGGCCGCCTTAAAGAAAGCGTTCCAACCACCGGCCGGGGACTGTCCGACCTCCAGGGTACGGAGCTTGGCGAGTACGGCGGGGTCCTGGACGTCGAGCCAGTCGGTGAACTGGCGGAACGACACCAGCCGCACATCCTTCTTGCCCGCCATGCCCTTCAGGGCTTCCTCGACGGCGTCCATATAAATCCCACCGTTCCACTGCTCGAAGTGGTTTCCGATGAAGAACGGCGCGCGATTCGATTCGTAAGCCCGGCGAAAACCGGCGAGATAAGCGCCGGTGGCCTGCTCACGCCAGCCCGGATAGCGCGAGGGAATTCCCTTGGTCGAATTCTGTGACTGATTGGCAAGGATGTTGTAGTCCATGGAGAGGACTTCGAAGGTGTGCCCGGGGAAGGGGATGCCCTGGAGAGGAAGATTCCAGATGCCCTGCAGCTTGTCCGGCCACTTCTGGGTGCCGCCGGGGGAACTGGCGTCGTAGCGCCAGCCGAGCTTCCTCGCGGTCGGCAGCAGGTGGTCCTGGCCGAGCAGACAGGGCGTACGGCCGCCGATCAGTTCCTTTCGGTAGTCGAAGGGCAGCGGATCGAGGTCGGTCCAGCCGCTGTTCGTACGCCACTCGGTGACGAAGGACACAGCCTGGTCGATCTCACTGCGCCACTGCTCCGGGGTCCAGTGGTCCACCGAGCCGGAGCCGCCGCAGAAGTGCCCGTTGAAGTGCGTACCGATCTCATGGCCGTCCAGCCATGCCTGACGGACGTTCTTGAGGGTTTCCTTGATGTGGTCGTCGGTGAGGTAGCCGATGTCGGAAGCACCGACGCGATTGTTCGGCGGCCGGTAGAGCGTCTTCTTCGATTCGGGCAGCAGATAGACGCCGGAGAGGAAGAACGTCATCGCCGCGCCATGGTCCTTGGCGACGTCGAGGAAGCGCGGGAAGAGGCCGTTGCCGACCTCGCCCGCACCGTCCCAGGAGAAGATCACGAACTGCGGCGGGGTCTGGCCGGGTTCGAGCGGGACGGGCGGGGGCGGCTGGTGCGGCTGTTTTCCTGTGTCGGAGGTGGAACCGTCCCCGATGAGCCGGACCTCTTTGCCTGTGGGACGGGCACTGCCCGTCGCGCCTCCGCCGTTACCTCCGCCCTTGCCGACCTCCGACCGGTGTGGCCCGCCCTGTCCGGTGGTGCCGCAGCCCGCGATTCCCATCGCGCCCGCGGCCCCAATTCCGGCTCCGAGCAGACCCCTTCGGCTGATGTGCCGCATACAGTTCCCATCTGCGCTCGCTCGTCCGCCTGCCGCTCATACGAGTCTTACAAGCGGCAACAGGTGGGATGACGTACCGAACACACAGGTTCCAGGAATTGTCATATCTTTACTTATGTAACGGC
The DNA here is from genome assembly GCF_055582185.1 of Streptomyces sp. NPDC042201. Classification (NCBI taxonomy): domain Bacteria; kingdom Bacillati; phylum Actinomycetota; class Actinomycetes; order Kitasatosporales; family Streptomycetaceae; genus Streptomyces; species Streptomyces sp. NPDC042201. The sequence continues at coordinate 57,842 of NZ_JBVJDS010000017.1, forward strand.
AGATGTGACAGAACCCGTCGACGCGGCCTGAGGCCAGGGGTGTTCAGGCTCCGAATGCCTTGGCTCCGCCCTTCACCGGCTTGGCACCGGCGAGGAGATGAGCGGGGACGAGATCGCGGGCCGGCTCGGAGTAGCCGACGGAGACGATCTTGTCGCCCTGATAGGTGAAGCTGGTCAGCGACGCGAGCGTGCACTGCCGCCGGCGCGGGTCGTGCCAGAGCCTGCGCCGTTCGACGAAGCTCCGCACGATCCAGATCGGCAGCTGATGGCTGACGCAGACCGCCTCATGACCACGGGCCGCGTCGCGCGCGGCGCTCAGGGCGCCCATCATCCGTACGACCTGGTCGATGTACGGCTCACCCCAGGACGGCCGGAAGGGGTTGGTGAGGTGCTTCCAGTTGGCGGGCTTGCGCAGCGCGCCGTCGCCGACCCCGAAGTTCTTGCCCTCGAAGATGTTCGCGGCCTCGATCAGCCGGTCGTCGGTGTCGAGGGTCAGACCGTGGGTCTTGGCGAGAGGGGCCGCGGTCTCCTGGGCGCGCTCCAGCGGAGAGGCGACGACGTGAGTGATGTCACGGTCCGCGAGATGCTCGGCGACGCGGTCGGCCATCTGCCGGCCCAGCTCGGAGAGGTGGTACCCGGGGCGGCGGCCGTAGAGGACACCGTCGGGGTTGTCGACCTCGCCGTGGCGCATGAGGTGGACGACGGTCAGTTCGCTCTGGTCGCTCATGCGGCGCTCTCCGTGTCCGGGCTCGTGTCGGGGTCCGTGTCGGGGTCCGTGGCTTCGGCGGCGGCGCGGGCGGCCGCCGGCAGTGCGGCGGCGATCCGCTCGATCGCGCGCTCGTCGTGGGCGGTGGAGACGAACCAGGACTCGAAGGAGGACGGCGGCAGATACACCCCGTCGGCGAGCATCGAGTGGAAGAACGCGGTGAAGCGGAAGGACTGCTGCTTCTTGGCGCCCGCGTAGTCGCGGACCTCGTCGGCCGTGAAGAAGACGGAGAACATATTGCTCGCCGCCTGGACGCGGTGAGCGACGCCCTCCTTGCTGAGCGCCTCGGTCACCAGCCCCTGGATCTGCCGCGAGACGGCGTCGATCTTCTCGTACGCGGCGTCGTCGAGCAGCCGCAGCTGCGCGAGGCCCGCGGCGGTGGCGACCGGGTTCCCGGAGAGCGTGCCGGCCTGGTAGACGGGCCCCGCCGGGGCGAGCCGGCCCATGATGTCGGCACGCCCGCCGAACGCGGCGGCCGGGAAGCCGCCGCCCATGACCTTGCCGAAGGTCATCAGGTCGGGCGCGACGCCGTCGATGCCGTACCAGCCGGCCTTCGACGTACGGAAACCGGTCATCACCTCGTCGGAGATGAACAGCGCGCCGTCGGCGGCGCAGATCTCCTTGAGCCCGGCGTTGAAGCCGTCCCCCGGCGGTACGACGCCCATGTTGCCCGGCGACGCCTCGGTGATCACACACGCGATCTCGCCGGGGTGCGCGGCGAAGGCCTGCCGTACGGCGTCCAGATCGTTGTACGGCAGGACGATCGTGTCGCCGGCCTGCGCGCCGGTGACGCCCGGGGTGTCCGGCAGCCCGAAGGTCGCGACGCCGGAGCCGGCCGCGGCGAGCAGGGCGTCGACATGACCGTGGTAGCAGCCGGCGAACTTCACGACCTTCGCGCGCCCGGTGAATCCACGGGCGAGCCGGATCGCGGACATGGTCGCCTCGGTGCCGGACGACACGAGCCGTACCTGCTCGACGGGGGCGATCCTGGCCACGATCTCCTCGGCGAGCGCGACCTCGCCCTCACCCGGCGTACCGAAGGACGTACCGCGGGCGACCGCCGCCTGGACCGCTTCGATGACATCCGGGTGGGAATGACCGAGAATCATCGGCCCCCAAGAACATACGAGGTCGACATATTCGCGACCGTCCGCATCGATGAGGTATGGACCGTTACCGGACACCATGAACCGGGGCGTACCGCCCACCGCGTGGAAGGCACGGACAGGAGAGTTCACGCCGCCGGGCGTCACGAGGGCCGCGCGGTCGAAAAGCGTCTGCGAAACTGGGGCGTCATAGGGGAAGCTCACGGAATCCATGGTGTCAGAGCCTCGGACGTTCTTGCGGACAGGTGTTTCACCGCACGTTCGTGGGGGAGGTCACTGTCACGATGATCGGGTTGCGCGGCCGTGGCTGCGAGTGGTCGGGTGGAGATATGCATCGCGGTGGCGGACTGGGCGAGGGGACCGATGACCTCGGTCCCGAGCCTGCCCGGCGGGGGAAGCACCGGAGACACGAGGCCCGGGAGCAGCCCACGGGGAGCAGGAGTGGTGGCCGGGTGGGGGTGACGTACAAATACTTCGGCGCGCCCGACGGTGCCACAGCCGCGCGCGTCCCCATATCCATGCGCCCTGAGGAGCTGGGCGGCGACGAGCTGGGCATGGGCGGCATGTTCACCAAGATCAAGCCCGAGACGATAGCCGCGATGGTCCTCACGGGCATACAGGGCATGCCCCTGTACAAGGTCCCCCCGCTGGAACTGGTCGTCCTCCACCCCGACTACGCGGTGGTCAAACTCCCCATGACGGTCGTCGACCCCCTGCGCGACGTGGGCGAGGAATCGGTCGGCGCGGCGGCCTTCATATGGTCCACGGTCCCGGACCGCGGCGGCCCGCGCGACGCGTTCAACGTCTACCAACTGCTCCACGAGTGGCAGGACTTCAGCCACCGCCTGCACGACGCGGGCCACCAGCCGTACTGCCTGGTCTGGCCCTGACCGAGCTGCTGCTCCTGCTGCTCTCGCTCCTCCTGCTCCTGCTGCTCCTGGCACGAGATCCCGCTGCTCGACCGCGCCACCGCAGGCGTCAGTGTGTGGTCAGGCTGCTCGCATCGGGGGGTCGGTGGCCCACCAGGGATCTGACGCGGAAGGCGTGGACCAGCTCGGCCGCACCGAGGACGACCAGCCACACGCCGGAGACCAGGGTGAGGACGGCGAGCGAACCGAACGGGGACACGATCAGCACGACGCCCGCCACGATGGTGAGGGCGCCGAAGAAGAGCTGCCAGCCGCGGGCAGGCAGCCCCTCGGTCGAGACCGCCACGGTCACCAACATGATCCCGCGCAACAGCCAGCCGAATCCGATCCACAGGGCCAGCAGCAGCAATGACTCGGCCTCCCCGCGGAAGCAGATCAGCCCGAGCAACACGCTCAGCGCCCCGGTGATGAAGTGCAGCGCCCGCATACCGCCCGGCACGTGTGAGCCGAAGGCGGCGGCCAGTTGCAGGATGCCGCTGGCCAAGAGGTAGATACCGAACAGGACGCCGACCACCAGCAGCGTCTCCCCCGGCCAGGCGAGAACGAAGACACCCAACGCAATCGCGGCGATCCCGGCGGCGAGGAGGACCTTCCAGGCGGACTGGCCGAGGGCGCCGAGGGCGCCGCCCGGTACTTCGCCGGCATGAAGGGTCATGGCACACCCCGCCTTTCGTCGCGGACAGGCCCGGAGACGTACGGATGCGACCATCCTCCGCCGCAACGAACACCCCCGCACGGCAAGAGCCGCCAAGACGGCGGCCCGTTGTACGGATGAAGTCTCCTGATCGTCCGACCCCTCGCTGGTCCGGACTCGCCGTACCGCGGGTCTAGGCGCCGGGCAGGGAGGAGGACGAACGCAGACCGTTCGAGTGACGCTCCCGCCCGGGAGTAATCAACGGAACGCGAACCCATCCGACGCATGCACTCCCATGGGGCAGCAGCACGATCATCGGGCAGCCGGAGGCCATCCGAGTTCATCCAGCCAGCGGGGCTGGGGTATCCATGGACCTGCGAGTCCGGAGCCAGATCGCCAAAAGTATTGGCACCGTCGCAGGCACAGGTCGTGGCCATCGCGGCAATCGCAAAACCCTGCGAAATCCGCAGGTCGTAGAGAGGCGCTCCCCGCGCAGGCGGGGTGGCCCGGTAAAACAGTCCCCGGTAGTGCTGCGCGTGTCCTGAAGCGTCAGTCGTCACTGTTGCCTCGGTATCGCGCCGGCTTGCCGGGGGCCTGAACCACATCCTGTCCGAGTCACTCCACCGACTAGACGTCCTCACCGACTTTGTGGCTCTTTCGGTGTTGTGGTCTATTAATCAGCCTGCATCAGATATGGGCAGAGTCAATAGGATTTGGGTAAATTTTTCATCATCCAGTACTCACGGCGAGGGATCGGAGACCGAGGGTGCCCGATGGGTGGATATCGCGGCACGATTGTCCCGTCTCGAATGATCTGGTCTGCGGGTGGGGGCTGTGACCTGCGGCTCGTACTGCTGGCGCTTGCGCTTCACCGTCCGCGCCGTGACCTCCTCGCCCAGTGCGGCCAACTCGGCAGCCTTCGCCCGCTCGCGTTCTGCCAGCGAGCGGCAGGCGGGGTCGCACTCGGACTTGACCCGGGCCCCGGCCGGGGCGTCGGGTGGCAGGCCGGTGAGAAGTTCGACCACATGCCGCGGCCACCACAAGGCGCGCTCGGCCACCGGCCCGGGCAGACGGTCCAGTAGCGCGGCCGACCCCAGCGCGGTGCGGTCCCTGGCCCCGAGGACCGCGAAATCCCTCGGCGGACTTCAGGTGAACCTGGTCGACGAGCATGCCGGCGCCGTGCGTGTCGGCCAGCCGGACCCGCATCCCGGTCAGGCCGACCACCGTGTAGGTGTGCTTCTGGAACCTGACCCGGTCGCCGAGCCGCAGCCGACCAGGCCGCGCGGAATTCACGGCCGGCCCCGGGACGCCAGGTGCACCAGGGTGTCGGTGCCCAGCGGGGCCGTCACCAGGTCCGCCGTCAGTTCGTGCCGCCAGAGCAGGTGGTAGAGCACCGGCAGCACGGCCAGTCGGTCCCCGACCTGCTCAGCCCCGGCAAGCAGGGGCAGCGGATCGGCGAAGATCTTCCTCAGCCGGTCGGCTACCGGGGCGTGATGGCAGCGGCGGTGTCGGTTGGGTCCGCGAGGTCGCCGCCCAGTACTCGCCGGTGAAGTTCTTCTGCTCCTTGAACAAGGCGAACGGCCGCACGGGCAATGCCAGTTCGAAGGGCTCTGCCCACCAGCACTCCAACGGACCGGAACGCTCGACGCCGTTGGTGTCGACGAACCCGACCTCGACGCCCAAGGCGTACTCCCAGGCGGAGGCCACCACTGCGGACCCGTCCACGAACACCTCCGCCCTGCCGGGATTGTCCCCGTCACTGCGAGGGTGGAGCACCCTGCGGACTACCGTGGCCGAGAGCCGGATACCGTCACGCGAAAGGGCGACAACCCGTCTCAAACAATCTGGTCGACGCAGGCCAGGGTAGGTCTGACCGCTCCCGTGCCATCGTCGGGGCCGGAGTTGCCGTGCCTGCGGGTCGAAGAGTTGAGGCCCATCGACGAAGCAACCCCTGCCGCGTAGGCAGATGCCTCCACCGCCATGCTCCAGCGCATGGGGAAGTAGATCAGCGGGCCGCGGGCCTCCCTGATCAGCGGACCAGTCGACCAAGGCGCGATGTCGTCCTCGTCCTCGGTGAGATCCGGCCACCGTTTCAAGAGCGCGGAGACGAAGGCCGCTATTCGCTCCACCGGGGGAACCGAAGGCTCCTCCGTGTCGATATACAGGTCGTATAGATCGGTGAAACACCGGGCCGCAGCGGCGTCATCCGCTGGCTGCTCGCCCTCCCACACAGCGAGGTCGTAACTCATAGGCGGAGCCTGCCATGCCACACCGACAGCCGGGTCAGCGACTGCCACGCAGATCGACGTGCTGTTCAGGTAGCGATATGAGTCGCCGTCGGCACCGGCTCGAGGCGGGTACTTGGTCCCGCCGAGCGGCGTAGCGTCAGCTGAGTGAATCGCTACCTCGCCGATGTACCTGGGCTTACCCGAAGGGCTCGCTCCTTTGTCCACGCGCACGGCCTCCGGGTCGAATCGCTGAAGGTCGATCAGTACCGGAAGCGCTGGCTTGAGCTGGGGATCCCCACGGCGGAGATCGACAGGGTGGCGGCCTACGCGGATCGATGGGGTGGGCTGGCCCTTCCCCCGGCTCCCCGCTATGACGGAGGCCCCAGAATCCTCTCTCCTGACACGCCACAGGGCTCGCCATCAGAAGGATGGTTCTTCGAAGCAGGGGATCAGCGAACGGCGGTTCCCTTTGCCTTCATGATCGGCCCCAGCGGTGAGTTCGGGCTTCACGGTGACCGATGGGTGCCCCTGCACGCGAGCGTCGAAGGGTGGGTGGAGTCGGTCGCGCTGGCCCACCACGCAGCCATGTGGGCCAAAGAGGTCACCAAGGTCGCTGGCGATGACGTCGACGCCTTGGACCTCGACCATCACGAGCCGGTGCCCGAGATCGCAGGGCTGGCGGACTCCTGGTGGCGAGGCACAGACTCGCTTGTGGCGATCTACAAGGGAGAGGCCGAGTGCTTCGGTGCCCGCAGATTCCAGACCGCATTCATCTACTCCGGTCTTGATCACTTGGGCATTCACGGCTAAGCGGGCTCGTGACCGCGGAACTGGCACACTGAGCGATCCGGTCTGGTCACGTGAGGGCTACGACGACATGCTGATCCCATGGCAGACAACGCCGCCCTGTTCGGGCTCATAGGAGCGGTTGGCGGGGCTGCTCTGGGTGCAGGCGCCGCCGTGATCGGACCGATGCTGCTGCACCGTCAACAAGCCCGCCTGCACCGAGACGAGGTCGGCCGTACTGAGGAGCGGGAGGACCGTGAAGCACTAACCCGACGACTAATCAATGTAAGAGCGTCGACCCGAAACTATCCGGGGTTTCTGGCAAGGAGCTATCGGGAAATTTCAGGCGGAAACCGAGTCAGCCCTGAAGTCTTCGAAAGCGACTTTGAAGCCATACATTCAGAACTCAATTCAGCGTTCGACGAAGCCCTGCTGGATGGAATCTGGTTCGCCCATGCAAGGGCAGCAAATTTCCTCATAGAGCGAAGCCCCCTCTTGACCGCACTCGGCCATAACGTTCCGGGCAGGGTCGACGCCACAACCCTAGGGCATCACTTGATCGCCGCGAGCGATCTGGTGCGAGCGTGCATAGAGCACGGGCCTCCGATCCCGGAAGGCATGCGCAGAGAGACGGAAGCGGCTCCCGTGGAACTGGAGGTCGCACGGGATGAGCTGGTTGCCTACATCAAAGGAAGGCTTAATGCCCAGTCGCAGGGGTGGTAATCACGGGGGCGGTTCGGCTCTGCGAGGACACCGGCAGCGCCTTGGGCGGTGCTCACCGCGTGGGCGGGTGGCCTTCTGGCCACGGTCACGCCGGGTCGGCGCCGGGCCTTTCTCGTGCGGTGATCGACCGGTCGAGCTCGTCCATCGTGCGACGGAACGCGGCGTCCAGATCTACGTCGTACCGGTGGGCCAGGATCAGGACCGACCAGAGGCAGTCCGCGAGTTCGTGCTCCAGAGCGGCGCGCCCGCCCGCCATCTCACGGGCGCCTTCCTGAGCCATGACGAGCTTCGCCAGATCGCCGACATCCCCGACGAAGCCGAGCATGAACTCCTCGCGGGTCCATACCCGGCCGCGTTCCCGCAGGTTCAGTTCGTCGTAGAGGTCATGAATGCGCAAGGCGCGGCGCTGGAGTTCGTCGAGGTCCATGCCTCAGCCTTTCCCGCCCCGCCCGGCACAACCTCTCGGCCCGGGGGGCGCTCAGTGCCGGTGCCGGTGCCGCAACGGGGTCGTCGCGTCGCGGGATTCGCGGCACGTCTATCCGATCCCTACGCCGTGCGACGAACGCCGACCGGCGGTGTCAGCGCGTCGCCAGCGTGACCGAGCTGGCATGACCTCACGTGCCCGGCTCATCAGCAGCGGGTCGTTGAGGGTGAGGCGGCCGACGTGCAGGCGGTCGTGTCCGTACATGGTCCTGACAGACTCCTGGTGTGCCGAGCCTGGCAAAGAATCGCAAAGGGCTCCGGAAACCCCAGGTCGCGAAGTGTGGTCCCCGCGCAGGCGGGGGTGGTCCGTTGTCGACGAAGAGGTGTGTTCGGTCGACGATGTGGTCCCCGCGCAGGCGGGGGGCTTGCTTCGTCGCGGGGGAGTGGGCGGGCGTGGCAGGTGGGCTCCGTCTGGGGTGGGGGGCTGCTGTTAGGAGAGGGTCTTGGCTACCACGGATGCTGCTTCCGCGATCAGTTTGTTGTCGTAGTCGGCGTCCTCTTTGGTGCGGTTCGACATGATCGCCAGCACGATGGGGGCGGTGTCGGGGGGCCAGACAACGGCGATGTCGTTGCGGGCGCCGTAGGTGCTGCCGGTTCCTGTTTTGTCGCCGACCAGCCAGTCCTTGGGTGTGCCGGCCCTGATGAGTTCGGCTCCGGTGGTGTTGGTGCGTAGCCACTGTGTGAGCTGTGCGCGTTCGGCCTTGCCGAGGATGTCTCCGAGGACGAACGTGCGCAGGTCCTTGGCCAGGGCGCGGGGCGTGCTCGTGTCGCGGGTGTCGCCTGGGGTCCATCGGCTCAGTTCGGGCTCGCGGCGCTCCATTTGGGTGGTGTCGTCGCCGATCTCTTCGAGTGCGGCGTCGAGGCCCTTGGGGCCGCCGAGCGCGTCGAACAGCAGGTTGGCCGCGGTGTTGTCGCTGAAGCGGACAGCGGCATCACACAGCTCGCTCAGGGTCATTCCGGTCTCTACGTGCTTTTCGGTTACGGGAGAGTGGGCGATCAGATCGTTCCTGGAGTACTTGATCACTCGGTCCATCCCGCTCAGGGAGTATTTGCGCAGCACCGCGCCGGCGGCAAATGCCTTGAAGGTGGAGGCGTAGGCGAATCGCTCGCCGTCGTTGTAGGCCACCTCGCGCCCGGTGCCGGTGTCGATGGCGTAGACACCCAGCCGCGCGTCGAACGTGCGCTCAAGTTCCTTGAACTCACGGGCGAACGGCTTCGCCGTCGCGGCGGACGGAGACGACGACGGGGCCGGGGCCGGGGAACCGGCCTGGACGCAGGCCGCGAGTGGGACGAGGGCGAGCGTGGCAAGCCCGCCGAGAGCGGCGCGCCGGGCACGGGTGTACGGCATGGGTCCAAACCTCCGGGGCGCCCCGCACGCAGGGCGTATGAGGGGATGGGGTGACACCGCCCCATCCCGGTGCGTGGTCATGAGTGCCGGGAGGACCACCCTCGCCCTCGGGCGACGATGCGGTCCAATGCGCTCATGCGCCGCTTCATGCCGATCCGGCATAGAGGCATAGAGTCGGGCCGTGGATCTGGTGGGAGCGTGTCGCGCGTTTGTCAGCGTCAGCGAGCACGGCAGTTTCACCGTCGGAGCGGCCGCTGCCCGGATGTCGCAGTCGGTGGCCAGCCGTCGCGTCGCCGCCCTGGAGGAACGCCTCGGCGAGCAGTTGATCGAGCGCACGTCGCGGCGGGTCGTCCTCACCCCCTTCGGCCGGGACATGCTGCCGGTGGCCAGACAGCTCGTACAGGCGGCCGATGTGCTGCTGCACGAGGCGGAAGTCGCCCAGCGCAAGCCGTGGCGGCTCGCGGTGCCCGCCATCTGCTCCACGGCCGGTCTCGCCCGGCTCGTCGCCGAGGCACGCGGGCTTGGTGTCACCCTCGATCTCCGCCTCGCCGCGCCGGCGCGGCGCACCGAGCTCCTCCACGCGCAGCAGGTGCGTGCCGCGTTGCTCGCGGCGCCGCCGAACGAGGCGACGTGGTCCGTGCCGCTCGGGCTCGCCGGCGCCCAGGATCCCGGCATGAGGCGCGTCCACGTCGAAACGCTGCGGATCGGACGAGCCTCCCCCGGTCCGGCCCGCCGTATCTGGATCCAGCCGGAAGATGACGTGCCGCACATCCGCGACCCGCTGACGCGCCTGCGCGACGCGGTGGGCCTGCGGCCCGCGCAGCTCGCCGCGGCCGACCTGACGACCGCCGCGGCGGAAGTCCTCTGCACCCGCGACCTGCTGCTGTGCTCCCCCGCACAGGCCGAGGAACTCGCCCTGAACTGGCGGCCCATCGGTGAGATCACGCTCAGCCGGGGGTTCGCCCTCGCCGCCTCCGCGGACGGCAATCCACAGCACATCGAAGCGCGCCTGGGCGACGCCATCGCCCGCTGCCTCGGCGCGGACGCCCAAGCGGACGCCCAAGCGGACGCCCAAGCGGACGCCCAAGCAGGCGCCCAAGCGAAAGCCAACGAAAACGCCGGAGGCGCGGCCGCGTGAACACCGAGGCACTGCTCCGCGACATGCGCCGGCAGCTGCGCGACGGCGGCCTGCACGGCTGCCTGCTCGTACGCGATCTGCACACGGGAGAAGAACTGGGGATCGAGCCGGACACCCAGCTGCCCGCCGCCTCCCTGGTCAAGGTCCCCCTCGCGCTGGCGACAGCGGAGCGCATCCGACGGGGCGAACTCGACGGAGCGGCCATGCTCGACGTGCGCCCCGGGCGGATCACCACGCCCGGTCCCACCGGACTGAGCCGGTTCCGCCACCCCGCCCGGCTCGCCATCGACGACCTGCTCTACCTGAGCACCTGCGTGAGTGACGGAACGGCCGCCGACGCGCTGTTCGGCCTCACCCCGCCCGCCCAGGTCGCCGGCATCCTCCACGAACTCGGCCTCCGCGGCATCACCGTCCGGCACGCCATGCGCGAGCTGTCCGACACCCCCGTGGAACGCTTCGACGCCGCCCAGGCCCATCTCGCCCACGCCCTCGCCATCGACGCCGGCACCAGCGGCGGCGGACATCGGGTGCCTCAGCTCGACACCACCCGCGCCAACACCGGCAGCGCGCGCTCCTACGTCGAGCTGCTCCAGGCCCTGTGGACACCGTCGACGGTCCATCCCGAAGTGGCCGCGCGCGTGCGCGGCCTCATGACCCACCACCTGCTCCGGCACCGACTCGCCCCGGACTTCAGCTCGGACGCCACCACCTGGTCCTCCAAGACCGGCACCCTCCTGAACCTCCGCCACGAAATCGGTGTCGTCGAGCACTCCGACGGTCAGGCATTCGCCATCGCCGTCCTGACCGAGTCACTCGTTCCGGCCAGTACCCAGCCCGGCGCCGACGCCCTCATGTCGCAGGTCGCCCGCGGACTCCGTGACCACCTTCGGCAGCTCTAGGCCGCGTCCAGCACATCCCTACGGGCCCGGCCCCCGGCGTCAGCCTTCGCCCTCCAGGTCGCCTTCCGTCTCCAGGAACACCTTGCGCAGCGCGTCCAGCACCGCCGGATCCGGCTTGGCCCACATGCCGCGCGACTCCGCCTCCAGGAGGCGTTCCGCGATGCCGTGCAGGGCCCAGGGGTTGGCCTGCTGGAGGAACTCGCGGTTCTCCGGATCCAGGACGTAGGTCTCCGTGAGTTTGTCGTACATCCAGTCGGCGACCACGCCCGTCGTCGCGTCGTAGCCGAAGAGGTAGTCGACCGTCGCGGCCAGTTCGAAGGCACCCTTGTAGCCGTGGCGGCGCATGGCCTCGATCCAGCGGGGGTTGACCACGCGGGCGCGGAAGACCCGGGACGTCTCCTCGACCAGCGTCCGCGTGCGAACCGTCTCCGGGCGGGTGGAGTCGCCGATATACGCCTCGGGAGCCGTGCCCTTGAGGGCGCGGACCGTGGCGACCATGCCGCCGTGGTACTGGAAGTAGTCGTCGGAGTCCGCGATGTCGTGCTCGCGGGTGTCGGTGTTCTTGGCGGCCACCGCGATGCGCTTGTACGCGGTCTCCATCTCGTCCCTGGCCGGCCGGCCGTCGAGTTCGCGGCCGTACGCGTAGCCGCCCCACACCGTGTACACCTCGGCGAGGTCGGCGTCCGTACGCCAGTCGCGGCTGTCGATGAGCTGGAGGATTCCGGCGCCGTACGTCCCCGGACGGGAGCCGAAGATACGGGTGGTGGCGCGGCGTTCGTCACCGTGCGCCGCCAGGTCGTCCTGCGTGTGCGCGCGGACGAAGTTGGCATCGGCTGGCTCGTCCAGCGAGGCGGCGAGGCGGACCGCGTCGTCCAGCAGGCCGATCGCGTGCGGGAAGGCGTCACGGAAGAAACCGCTGATGCGGAGGGTGACATCGATACGGGGACGGCCCAGCTCGTCGAGCGCGACGGGCTCCAGGCCGGTGACCCGGCGCGAGGCGTCGTCCCAGACGGGCCGGATGCCCAGCAGGGCGAGGGCTTCGGCGATGTCGTCGCCCGAGGTGCGCATCGCGCTCGTACCCCACAGGGAGAGGCCGACCGAGGTCGGCCAGTCGCCGTTGTCGGTGCGGTAGCGCTCCAGGAGGGAGTCGGCGAGCGCCTGGCCGGTCTCCCAGGCGAGCCGGGACGGGACGGCCTTGGGGTCGACGGAGTAGAAGTTACGGCCGGTCGGCAGGACGTTGACCAGGCCGCGCAGCGGGGATCCCGACGGGCCCGCCGGGACGAACCCGCCGTTGAGGGCGAGGACGGCGTGGTCGATCTCGTCCGTCGTGGCGGCAAGGCGCGGGACGACCTCGCGGGCCGCGAAGCCGAGGATGTCGGCGACGGCCCGCGCATGGCCGGCCGCCACACCCGGCACGGCGGCCGGATCCCAGTCCGCGTCCTCCATCGCCCGCACCAGCGCCCGGGCCTGCTCCTCGGCCTCGTCGGCGGTGGTACGGGTGGCAGCCGACTCGTCGAGCCCCAGGGCTTCGCGCAGGCCGGGGAGGGAGGTCGTACCGCCCCAGATCTGGCGGGCGCGCAGAATGGCAAGGACCAGGTTGACGCGCGCGTCCCCGGTCGGCGCACCACCGAGGATGTGCAGTCCGTCGCGGATCTGCGCGTCCTTGACCTCGCACAGCCAGCCGTCGACGTGCAGCAGGAAGTCGTCGAACCCGTCGTCGTCCGGGCGGTCTTCGAGACCGAGGTCGTGGTCGAGCTTCGCCGCCTGGATCAGCGTCCAGATCTGGGCGCGGATCGCGGGCAGCTTCGCCGGGTCCATGGACGAGATCGCCGCGTACTCGTCGAGCAGCTGTTCGAGACGCGCGATGTCGCCGTACGACTCGGCGCGCGCCATCGGCGGTACGAGATGGTCCACGAGCGTGGCGTGCACGCGCCGTTTGGCCTGCGTGCCCTCGCCCGGGTCGTTGACGAGGAAGGGATAGACCAGCGGCAGATCGCCGAGCGCCGCGTCGGGGGCGCACGCGGCGGAAAGACCCGCGTTCTTGCCGGGCAGCCACTCCAGATTGCCGTGCTTGCCGAGGTGGATCATGGCGTCGGCGCCGAAGCCGCCGTCCTCGCGGCCGGCCTGGATCCAGCGGTACGCGGCCAAGTAGTGGTGTGAGGGCGGCAGATCGGGATCGTGGTAGATCGCGATCGGGTTCTCGCCGAAGCCGCGCGGCGGCTGGATCAGGATCAGCAGATTGCCGCGGCGCAGGGCCGCGAGGACGATGTCGCCTTCCGGACTACGGCTCCGGTCCACGAACATCTCGCCGGGCGGCGGCCCCCAGTGCCGCTCCACCGACTCCCGCAGCGCGGCGGGGAGTTGCCCGTACCACCGGCGGTAGTCGGCAGCGGGGATACGGACCGGATTGCGGGCCAGCTGCTCCTCGGTCAGCCACTCCTGGTCATGGCCGCCGGCCTCGATCAGCGCGTAGATCAGCTCGTCGCCGTCGCCGGACGCCAGGCCAGGGACCTCTTCCGTACCGAAGTCGTAGCCCTCGGTACGGAGCCGGCGCAGCAGGGCGACGGCGCTGGCCGGGGTGTCCAGACCGACGGCGTTGCCGATCCGGGAGTGCTTGGTCGGGTACGCGGACAGCACCAGCGCGAGGCGCTTCTCCGGGTTCGGGATATGGCGCAGACGGGCGTGCCGTACGGCGATCCCGGCGACGCGCGAGGCCCGCTCGGGGTCGGCGACGTACGCCGGAAGACCGTCCTCGTCGATCTCCTTGAAGGAGAACGGGACGGTGATGAGCCGGCCGTCGAACTCCGGCACGGCGACCTGCCCCGCGGCGTCCAGCGGCGACAGACCTTCGTCGCTCTCCTCCCAGGCGCTGCGCGATCCGGTCAGGCACAGGGCCTGGAGAATCGGTACGCCGAGGGCGGCGAGGGCGCCCGCGTCCCAGGACTCGTCGTCTCCGCCCGCCGAGGCCTCGGCAGGCTTCGTGCCGCCCGCGGCGAGCACGGTGGTCACGAGGGCGTCGGCGGCGCGCAGCGCGTCGAGCAGCTCGGGCTCGGGGGCGCGCAGGGAGGCCACGTACAGCGGCAGGGCCCGGCCGCCGGCCGTCTCGATCGCGGAGCACAGGTCGTCGACGAAGGCGGTGTTGCCGCTCATGTGATGGGCGCGGTAATAGAGCACCGCGATCAGCGGGCCGCCGCCCGCCAACGGGCGGGGGGCGCGTAGGAGCGGTCCCCAGGTGGGCGCGGCGGCGGGCGGTTCGAAGCCGTGGCCGGTCAGCAGGACGGTGTCGGAGAGGAACCGCGCGAGCTGTTCCAGGTTGGCGGGACCGCCGTGGGCGAGATAGGCGTGCGCCTCGGCGGCGATGCCGATGGGGACCGTGGAGGCTTCCATCAGCTGGGCGTCAGGGGCCTGTTCGCCGGTGAGGACCACCAGGGGGCGGTCGGCGGCGAGGAGCTGGTCGATCCCGTCCTGCCAGGCGCGCAGCCCGCCGAGGAGTCGTACGACGACGAGGTCGGCGCCCTCCAGCAGCGCGGGCAGCTCGTCGAGCGCGAGCCGGGCGGGGTTGGCGAACCGGTACGGGACCGGGCCGCCCGCCGCACGGGCGCTGAGCAGATCGGTGTCGGACGTCGACAGGAGCAGGATCATGCGGCGTCTCGCCTTCCTCGGGGTCCGCGCCCCGGGCGGTAGGAAGACGGCGGGAGTTCCTGGCTCACCCGGCTGCTGCCGGGCTCACAGTGGCGGGACCGCGCCGGATTCTCACCGGGCTTCCTCCCCTGACGCCGTCTATGGCGGTGACGGGCCTGAAGACCCGTCGTCTGCATAGTAAGTGCTGCAGGTCACGGCGGGGAGGGCGCCTGGACGAACGGCCGGACGGGGGCGGGGTGAACAACCGGGCGGGGGCCGGGCGAACAACCGGAGAACGGCGGACGGAGGCTGGAGCCGACAGCTGGCCGGAGCTGGGACCGAGGCCGGACGGAGGCTGAACGGAGGCCGGAGCCGACGGCCGGGCGGGGGCCGGAACGGGCGGGGAGGGCGCGGGGGTACGTGGGTATGCTCGCCGCCATGCCGCCTACCTCGCCAACACCCGTGAACCGGGACGAAGCTCCCGTCCGGGAGCGCGGTGACGCCTGCCCAGGAGCGCTCCGGCTGCACGCCGCCGACGACGGCCGGCTGGCACGACTGCGGCTGCCCGCCGGGCTTCTGACGTACCGTCAGGCGGAGGCGCTGGCGACGGCGGCCGAGCAGCTGGGCGACGGCCGGCTGGACATCACCTCGCGGGGCAACGTCCAGCTGCGGGGGCTGGGGGAGAGCTGCGGCGGGGAGCTGGCGGAGCTGCTGTACGAGGCCGGCCTGCTGCCCTCGGAACGGCACGAGCGGGTACGGAACGTCGTCGCTTCGCCCCTGTCGGGACTGGACGGAATCCCCCGCGCGGACGTGCGGTTGTGGGCCCGGGAGCTGGACGCGCTGCTGTGCGCGAGCGAGGCCGCTACGGCGCTCTCGGGGCGGTTTCTGTTCGCGCTGGACGACGGCCGCGGTGATGTGGCCGCCCTGGGCGCGGATGTGACGTTGCTCGCACAGCCGGACGGATCAGCGGTGTTGCATACCGGGGCGAACGGGTCAGGACTGCGGGTCTCCGCAGCCGACGCCCCGCGCGCCGCTCTGCTGGCGGCGGAGACCTTCCTCACGGTGGCGGCGGCAAGCGGCTCGGGCGCCTGGCGGGTACGGGAGTTGCCCGCGGGCCATGGGCTGGACGCGGCGGTGACCACGGGGCTGGCGACGGCCGGGATCGCGACGGAGCCGGTGGCCGAGTACGGAGCGGGGTACGGGGCGGGGTACGGGGCCGAGTACCGGGCGGGGTACACGACGGAGCCCGGGGCGGCGTACGGGGCGGAGCCCGAGGCCGAGTACGGCGCCGAGTACGAGGCGGACGCGGCGCGGCCGGAAGCCGGGCCGCCCGTCCCGGGGCTGGTCCACTCCCCCGACGGGACCGTGGCGCTGTCCGTGTACGCCCCACTGGGACGGCTGAGCGTCGCGCAGTGGCGGCTGCTGCTGTCGGCAGGCGAGCGCGGGACGAACGACCGCACCCTGCGGGTGACCCCCTGGCGCGGAGTGATCCTGCCGGGCCTGGACCCCGCCACCGCCCACGACCTCCTGGACCGCCTCCGTACCGCCGGGCTGATCACGGACCCCCACTCCCCCTGGCACGGCGTCGGCGCCTGCACCGGTCGGCCCGGGTGCGCGAAGGCACTCACGGATGTACGGGCGGACGCGGCCGGAACCGTAACGGCCACCCGCCCCGGTGGACCGCCCGCAGCCCGCCCCGGTGACCTGCCCGCCACCAACCCCGGTGACCTGCCTGTCTACTGGTCGGGCTGCGCCCGCCGCTGCGGCCATCCACAGGGCAACTGGGTGGATGTCGTCGCGACCGGCGAGGGCGGCTACGACATCTCGGTGCGGGGACATCTCCTCAGGGCCACCACAGGACCAGAACTCGCCGAAGCGGTCGCGACGGCTCGGAAACCCACGACGGCACGCACCACCCCAGTGACGAGATGAGCGAGACCACAGTGTCCACAGTGTTCGACTACGAGAAGGACGGCGCGGCGATATACCGCCAGTCCTTCGCCATGATCCGCGCCGAGGCGGACCTCGCCGGGCTGCCCGCCGACGTCTCCCAGGTCGCGGTGCGGATGATCCACGCCTGCGGCATGGTCGACCTGGTGCGTGACCTCGCCTTCACGCCCGCGGTCGTGGCCCGCGCCCGCGAGGCCCTGCGCGCGGGCGCACCGATCCTGTGCGATGTCGCCATGGTCGCCAGCGGTGTCACCCGTAAGCGGCTGCCGGCGGACAACGACGTCGTATGCACCCTGTCCGACCCCGCGGTCCCCGCACTCGCCGCCGAGATGGGGACGACGCGCAGCGCCGCCGCCCTGGAGCTGTGGCGGGACCGGATGGGGGGCGCGGTGGTGGCCGTCGGCAACGCCCCGACCGCGCTCTTCCGGCTGCTGGAGATGATCGAGGACGGCGCCCCGCGCCCGGCGGCCGTCATCGGTGTGCCGGTCGGTTTCGTCGGCGCCGCCGAGTCCAAGGACGCGCTCGCCGGCCACCCCGCCGGGCTTGAGCACCTGGTCGTACGCGGACGGCGGGGCGGCAGCGCCATCGCGGCGGCGGCCATCAACGCCATAGCGAGCGAGGAAGAGTGAGCGAGAACAGCACCACGGCGGGGCCTTCGACCGGCCGGCTGTACGGAGTCGGACTCGGCCCGGGTGACCCGTCCTTGATGACCGTACGGGCCGTGCGGGTCATCGCCGAGGCGGATGTGATCGCGTATCACAGCGCCCGGCACGGCCGGTCCATCGCGCGTTCCATCGCCGCGGAGCATCTGCGTGCCGACCATATCGAGGAACCCCTGGTCTACCCGGTCACCACCGGGACCACCGACCACCCCGGCGGGTACCAGGGCGCGATGGAGGAGTTCTACGCCGAGTCGGCGGCCCGGCTCGCCGTCCATCTGGACGCCGGACGCACCGTCGCCGTGATCGCCGAGGGCGACCCGCTGTTCTACGGCTCATACATGCACATGCACAAGCGGCTGGCCGGCCGCTATCCGACCGAGGTCATCCCCGGCGTCACGTCGGTGAGCGCCGCCGCGGCCCGGCTCGGCACCTCTCTCGTCGAGGGCGAGGAGGTGCTGACGATCCTCCCGGGCACCCTGCCGGAGGAGGAGCTGACGGCCCGCCTGGCCTCGGCGGACTCGGCCGTCGTCATGAAGCTCGGCCGGACCTTCCCCACCGTACGGCGGGCGATCGAGCGGGCGGGGCGGCTGTCGGACGCGCGGTACGTCGAACGCGCCACGATGAGCGGCGAGCGCACCGGCGCGCTGGCCGATGTCGATCCGGACTCCGTGCCGTACTTCTCGGTCGCTGTCCTGCCGAGCCGGATCGGCGCGGTGCCCGTGCCGGTGCCCGGGGACGCGGGTGCGCCGAGCAACTCAGGTGAGACCAACAAGACCGGCCAGGTGGTGGTCGTCGGCACCGGCCCGGCCGGACCGCTGTGGCTCACGCCCGAGACGCGCGGCGAACTGGCCGCCGCCGAGGATCTCGTCGGCTACACCACCTATCTGGACCGCGTGCCGGTCCGCCCCGGCCAGCTCCGGCACGGCTCCGACAACAAGGTGGAGTCGGAGCGCGCCGAGTTCGCCCTCGACCTGGCGCGGCGGGGACGGCGCGTGGCCGTGGTCTCGGGCGGCGACCCCGGCGTCTTCGCGATGGCCACGGCGGTCCTGGAGGTGGCGTCGCGGGCGCCGTACGAGGACGTCCCCGTACGGGTACTGCCGGGCGTGACCGCCGCCAACGCGGCGGCGGCCCTCGCCGGCGCCCCGCTCGGCCACGACTACGCCGTGCTCTCGCTGTCCGACCGGCTCAAACCCTGGGAAGTCATCGCCGAACGCCTGCACGCGGCAGCCGCGGCGGATCTGGTGCTCGCGCTCTACAACCCCGGTTCCCGCAGCCGTACGTGGCAGGTCGGCAAGGCCCGCGAACTGCTGCTGGAACACCGCGCTCCGGACACTCCGGTCGTCCTCGGGCGCGATGTGGGCGGGGCGGAGCAGAGCGTACGGATCGTGCGGCTGGCCGACCTCGATCCGGCGCAGGTCGACATGCGGACGATCCTGCTGGTCGGGTCCTCGCAGACGGTGACCGTACGGCGGGGGGACGGGCGGCAGATCGTCTGGACGCCGCGCCGCTACCCGGAGAAGCCGCTTGCGGAGAGCCCGTCCCCGGAGAACTCTCCGAAAGCGGCGAACTGACGCAGCCAGTCCACCGCCTCGTCGGGGGTGCCCGCCACAGGCACCCCCTCCGGCACCGGAGGCCGGCGGACGACGAGCACGGGAAGACCGGCCTCGCGGGCGGCGGTGAGCTTGGCCGCGGTGGCCGCGCCGCCGCTGTCCTTGGTCACCACGACGTCGATGCGGTGGCGGTGGATGATCTCCCGCTCCCCGTCGAGGGTGAACGGCCCCCGGTCCAGCAGCACTTCCGTCCTGGCCGGGTACGGCGGCTCCGGAGCGTCCACGGACCGTACGAGGAACCACAGGTCATCGAGGTGAGCGAAGGTGGCGAGCCCCATCCGCCCGGTGGTGAGGAAGACCCTGCTCCCGAGCGGGGGCAGCGCCCGGGCCGCCTCCTCCAGCGAGCCGACCGAACGCCAGTCGTCGCCCACGGCGGGCACCCAGGAGGGCCGGCGGAGCGCCAGCAGGGGAACATGGGCGTCGGCGGCCGCCCGGGCCGCATTCCGACTGATCGTCGCGGCGAAGGGATGAGTGGCGTCGATGAGCGCGTCCACGCGGTGCTCGCGCAGCCAGCGCTCCAGCCCCTCCGCGCCGCCGAACCCGCCGATCCGCACCTCGCCGGGCGGCAGCACCGGGCGGGCGACGCGGCCGGCGAGGGACGTGGTGACGCGGATGTGTCGGACGAAGCGGAGAGGGCCGTGCAGATTCTCGGCGAGACGACGGCTCTCGGTGGTCCCGCCAAGGATGAGCACATGGAACGGTTCACTCATCGGCGGCGGGTCTCTCCATGTCTGAGGGCGTGACGGGCGGGCGCAGCGCCCAACTCAAGCACACGGGCCTGCGGCCCGGCTGGACGACGGGTGCGTGCGCGACGGCGGCGACGACGGCCGCGTACACGGCACTGCTGACCGGCGATTTTCCCGACCCGGTGACGATCACGCTCCCCCGGGGGCAGACGCCGGCGTTCACCCTGGCAGCGGAGGAACTGTCCCGGTCCCTGGCCATGGCGGGAATCGTCAAGGACGCGGGCGACGACCCGGACGTCACCCACGGCGCCCTGGTCCGCGCGACGGTACGGCTGCTGCCGCCCGGCTCCGGAGTGGTCTTCCGAGCCGGCTCCGGCGTGGGTACGGTCACCCGCCCCGGCCTCCCCCTGGACGTCGGCGAACCGGCCATCAACCCGGTCCCGCGCCGGCTGATGCGGTCCCATGTGGCAGAGGTCGCGGCCCGCCACGGCGGCTCGGGCGACGTCGAGATAACCGTCTCAGTCGACCACGGCGAGGAAATCGCCCGCTCCACCTGGAACCCGAGGCTGGGCATCCTGGGCGGCCTGTCCATCCTCGGCACGACGGGCATCGTCGTCCCCTACTCCTGCTCGGCCTGGATCGACTCCATCAGACGGGGCGTGGACGTGGCCCGCGCGGCGGGCCGTACGCATGTCGCGGGCTGCACGGGCTCGACGTCCGAGAAGACGGTGCTCGCGACGTACGACCTCCCCGAGGACGCCCTCCTGGACATGGGCGACTTCGCGGGTGCGGTACTGAAGTACATCCGCCGCCACCCGGTCGACCGCCTGACGATCTGCGGCGGCTTCGCGAAGCTCTCCAAACTGGCGGCGGGCCACCTGGACCTCCACTCGGCCCGCTCCCAGGTGGACAAGGTCTTCCTGGCGGACCTGGCGGTGGCGGCGGGCGCGAACGCGGAGTTGGCGACGGAGGTGACCCAGGCCAACACCGGCCTGGCAGCACTACAGCTGTGCCAGGCCCAGGGCATACGACTGGGCGACGCGGTCGCGACGAGAGCACGCGACGAGGCGCTGACGGTACTGCGCGGGGCGCCGGTGGAGGTGGACGTGATCTGCATCGACAGAGCGGGCACGGTAGTGGGCCGCAGCGAGCCCTTGTAGGAAGCGGGGCTCGGCGGTGGGTCAGTCGCTGAGCCAGATCAGATCGGTTCGTAACCGTTCACTTCTCGCCGCCGACCGGACCAGGCAGCGGGGCGAGCCTTCGACCGGCCTCGGCATCGGAAAGGCGCTGCTCGCGACCGGGACGGCTGTCGAACATCGCCTCCATCCACCACTTCCGTAGGACGGCGCTGATGTGGTCGCCATCTTCGGCTTGACCGATTTCCGCACAGAAAGCCGCGCGCTTGGTGGCACCGAGTGCGTTGGAGACGGCGTCGATGGTCTGGGGGATTGGGCGGACCCTCGGATCCGGGCCTTTGTATCCGGGTTGGGCGGTCACGGTGTCCTCCTCGACAGCAGCGAAGAGCCCCGTCACTCCGACGGGAGAGGGTGACGGGGCTCCGGTGGCGCGTTGTGCTTCAGGCGGCGGGAAAACCACCGTCGTTGACGGCGGTGACGAACGTGGACCAGTCCGCGGTCGCGAACATGAGGGACGGACCGCTCGGATCCTTGCTGTCCCGTACAGGGACGATCCCGGAAGCGGCCGCGACCTTCGGCGCCCACTCCACGCAACTGCCGCCGTCCGCGTTGCTGTACGTGGACTTGACCCACCGTGTGGTGCTCATCAAGAAGGGTCCTCCGTCTCGTCGGTGTGACTCAGGAAGTGAGAAACCCGCTGCTGCGTACGGCGGTGACGAACGTGGACCAGCCAGCGGTCGCGAACATGAGGGACGGGCCGCTCGGGTCCTTGCTGTCCCGTACAGGGACGATCCCGGAAGCGGCCGCAACCTTCGGCGCCCACTCCACGCAGCCGCCGCCATCGCCGTTGCTGTACGAGGACTTGACCCACTGCGCGAGGGAGAGGTCCAGGGTGGTGCTCATCAGGGAAGCGCCTCCATCGTGGATCGGATGAATGCCGCCGTATCGCGCGGCGACAGGGCGTAGGCCCGCATCAGATCGTAATCCCGCCGCCGGGTCCTGACACTCTCCGGGTCTTCCAGCAGGGTGCCCGTTGTAAGGGCCTCTTCGTAGGCCACGGAGGACCCGTGGTCCAGCGTCATCAGAGTCAACGTGCCACCTCCCAGCAGAGCGTGCTCCCCATGTTCGAAGGGCAGCAACTGAATCGTGGTCCTGGGGGTGTCTGTCAGCTCGTGAAGCCGGGCGAGTTGGTCCCGCATGACGGCAGGACCGCCGACGGATCGCCGTATGACCGCCTCGTCGAGGATCACCGAGAGGTCCGGCGAGGAGGCGCCTGTCAGCAGCGCCTGCCGACTCAGGCGAGCCGTCACCTTCTCCTCGATCTCGTCCGGCGTAGCCCTCGGATTGCTGACACGGAAGAGCGCGCGGGCGTACTCCTCCGTTTGCAGGAGCCCCGTCACGATCTGCCCCGCGAACTCATCGATGATCCGGGCCTTCGCCTCCAGCTCCATGCGCCGCCGGTACTTGTCCGGGTGGATCTCCTTGCGCGCGAGACCGTACAGCTCTTCGAAAATGCCGTCCGTGCCGAACGCCGCGTCCAGTTGGGCCGGCAGTTCCCGGGGCGGCATGTACTCCGCGGTCTCGATCCGGGACAGATGGCTCTTGCTGACGAGCACCACGCCTGCCAGGCCCTCAAGGGTTAAGCCCGCCCTCTCACGGAAATTCCGCATCTTGGCGCCGAACAGATCTCGGGCGGACCTGTCGGGTGTGAGTTCGCGTGCGGGCCGTGCCATGCGGGCACCCCATTTCTCCCAGATTTGCGGTCGGGACCGAAACGGCTTCCGAGCGTACGCCGGACGGCGGCACCATGTGAGCAACTAGTCACAGAGAGCACGCAAAAAGGCGAAAGGCAGAACGCAATGACGAGAAGTGAAGCGCGGAGGTTCCTGTCCCGGCTGTCGGAGGCGTTCGGCGTGGACGGTGTCCTCATCGTCCACAAGACCGAGGCGGGGGAAGGAGCGGACCTCGCTCCGGGCTCCGCGCTGAAGTGGCCCCCGTGCGAGTGCGGGCACCCGAAGTGCCCCGACTACGAACCCGCCGGCTCACCCTCCGAGAAGCTCAGCGCGGAGGTTGCGGAACGGAACAAGCGAAGCAGCAGGGGCGGGGTGTGAGGTGCGGGACCGCGAAGGGCGCGGCAGGGCACGCCCGTCAGCAGCTGTGCGGGCGTTCCCTTTCGGCCGAGTACAGGTGGCTGTCGCGGAACTGCTCCGCGCCCAGCGTCCGGCCGACCATGATGACCGCCGTCCGCACCACACCCGCCGCCTTCATCTGTCCGGCGATGTCGTCGAGCGTGCCGCGCAGCACCAGTTCGTCCGGGCGGCTGGCCATCGCGACCACCGCGGCCGGGCAGTCCGCCCCGTAGTGCGGCAGCAGTTCGTCCACCACCCGGTCCACATACCGCGCGGCCAGGTGCAGCACCAGCAGCGCGCCGCTGCGCCCGAGAGTCGCCAGGTCCTCGCCCTCCGGCATCGGCGTGGCCCGCTGGGCGATCCGGGTCAGGATGACGGTCTGGCCCACCGTCGGCACCGTCAGCTCACGCTTCAGCGCCGCGGCCGCCGCCGCGAACGCCGGTACCCCCGGCACCACTTCGTACGGCACACCCGCCGCGTCCAGCCGCCGCATCTGCTCCGCGACCGCGCTGAAGACCGACGGATCGCCGGAGTGCAGCCGGGCCACGTCGTGGCCCTCCTCGTGGGCCCGGACGACTTCCGCCGTAATCCCGTCCAGGTCCATCTGCGCGGTGTCGATCAGGCGCGCGTCCGGCGGGCATTCGGCCAGCAGCTCGCGCGGCACCAGGCTGCCCGCGTACAGGCAGACCTGACACGCGGCCAGCCGGCGCGCGCCCCGCACCGTGATCAGATCGGCGGCGCCGGGTCCGGCGCCGATGAAGTACACCGTCATCGTTCTTCTTCTCCTGAGGGTTGCGCCGGGAGGTCGTGCAAAGGGGCTCAAGGGGCTTTCGTGACGGCCCATTGGGTGACCGGCATGGCCTGCCGCCAGCCGGTGAATCCGCCCACCGGTACGGCGTGCGCGACGGCCAGCCGCACCAGTTCTCCGCCGAGGCGGCGGTACCAGTCGGCCAACAGCGCCTCGGACTCCAGCGTCACCGTGTTCGCGACCAGCCGGCCGCCCGCCGGCAGCGCGTCCCAGCAGGCCGCCAGCAGCCCGGGGGCGGTCAGCCCGCCGCCGATGAACACCGCGTCGGGCACCGGCAGTCCCGCCAGCACGTCGGGGGCTCCGCCCGTGACGACGCGCAGCCCCGGGACACCGAGCGCCCGCGCGTTGCGGCCGATGCGCTCGGCGCGCGCCGGATCGCGCTCGACCGACACCGCCCGGCAGGACCGGTGCGTACGCATCCACTCGACGGCGATCGAACCCGACCCGCCTCCGACATCCCAGAGCAGTTCCCCCGGCGCCGGCGCCAGCGCGCCCAGCGTGGCGGCGCGCACATGGCGCTTGGTGAGCTGGCCGTCGTGTTCGTACGCGGCGTCCGGCAGACCTGGTACGGCTCCGATGCGCAACGCGTCCGGCGCGCGACGGCACTCCACCGCCACGACGTTCAGCGGATCGCCCGCGGGCTCGGACCAGTCCTGGGCCAGGGCTTCGATATGCCGTTCCCCGCCCGCGCGGAGGTGTTCCAGGCCGAGTTGTTCCCGGCCGAGCTGCTCAAGGCCGACGTGTTCCCGGCCGAGTTGTTCAAGGACGTGCATGCGGCTCGGCCCGTACCCCCGCTCGCACAGCAACGCCGCCACCTCTGCGGGCGTCGCCGCGCCCGCGCTGAGTACCAGGACCCGGCGGCCGTCGTGCAGGGCGGCGGCCAGCCGTTCGGCAGGACGGCCGACGAGCGTGACGACCTCCGTGTCCTCCACCGGCCAGCCGAGCCGCGCGCAGGCATACGACACCGACGACGGATGCGGCAGCACCCGCAACGCCCCGGCCCCCACCACCTCCGCGAGGGCCCGCCCGATCCCGTAGAACATCGGATCCCCACTGGCCACCACACAGACCCGGCGCCCGGCGTGAGCCGCGAGCAGCCCGGGAACGGCGGGCCGCAGCGGCGACGGCCACGCCACGCGCTCCCCCGCGCACTCGTCCTCCGGGAGAAGATCCAACTGCCGGGGCCCGCCGATGAGCACCTCGGCATCGCGGAAGGCCTGCCGCGCGCCTTCGGAAAGCCCCGCCCACCCGTCCGCGCCGATCCCGGCAACGGTCACCGGCGGCGCGGGGGGCGGGGGAAACGCGGGAGACGGAAAGCTCACTGCCGTATTCCTCTGGGCTGGGAGAAGACCGACTTCGAAACTGTACGGGCCACTTCGGCCGCGGCCCCGACGGGGCAGGAGATGCGGGTGATCCACACCTATGGAACCTTGAATGGAACGCAAGGACCGGGGCCGACGAATACGTGGTCGACGGCCAGGTTTCTCACCCAGGGAGCGACCCATGGCCAAGCAGAGGCTCGCCACCGGATGGACGGTATTCGCCGCGGTCCTGATGATTTTCGGCGGCGCCATGACCATCCTCGCGGGCACTTCCGCCATCGCCAAGGACGATATCTTCCTCACGACGCGGAGCTATATCTTCTCGTTCGATCTCGTCGGCTGGGGATGGGTCCATCTGATCCTGGGCCTCATCATTTTCCTCGCGGGCTGCGCCCTGTTCAAAGGAGCGGTCTGGGCGCGCGTCGTCGGTGTCATCCTGGCGGGTCTCGGCGCGCTCTCGAATTTCCTGTGGATTCCGCGCTATCCGCTCTGGGCCCTCACGCTCCTCGCCATCGACGTCTTCATCATCTGGGCGCTGTGCGCGGGTGACCGGCGTCGTACGGAGAGGTGAGCCAGGACGCCCGGCGTCAGGAACGCCGGGCGCCCACCTGGTGTCACCGATGGCCGGCCGGTCGGGGCCCCGGTGTCAGCCGGTTGTCCCGACCGGCGAGGAGGCGCCCCCGGCGGCCGCCGCTGTGGCGCTGCGCGGATGGAGCACCCGCTCCGCCAGCGCCCCGAAGATCAGCCCGAAGGCCGTCCACAGCAGCGCCTGTACGCCGAGCGACGCGAGACGGAACTCCCAGAGCAGAGCCGCCGGGAAGGTTTCCCGAACGGCATCGGTGTTGGCGGGCAGGACGAGACAGGCCACTGCCACGACGACGACGTAACCGGCGCCGGCGACGGCCGACGCGTTCCAGTTGCCCAGCCGCGGGGCCAGCCGTCTCCCCGTGATGACGGCGATGACCGCCAGCAACACGCTGAGCAGGATCATCAGGAAGAACAGCGTGGTGCGTCGGCCGATGGTGTCCGGGTTGCCCACCGCGGGCGGGGTCGCCGGATACTTCAGGAACGGCACCAGATAGACGGTGATGAAGGCGGCTCCGGCGATCAGGGCCGCCGTTGCCCTCGGGCCGAACCGGCCGATCCGGCCCAGGGAGACGGAGAAGACCAGCGAGGCGATTCCGCCCAGGGCCACTCCGTACACCAGGACACCGGTGGCCAGTCCGAACGTCGACTGGACCGGCCTGCTGACCAGTTCCTCTTCCTCGTCCGCGGCCGCTGCTTCGCCGGCCGAAGAACCGGCCGATGAACCGGCCGGCGCCGCTGCGCCGTGCTCGTGCGCCGGCGCGGACTGGGTCTCCTCCAGCGCGATGGAGTCCCGTACGGAGGGCTCACCCACCACATAGGCCAGCGCGAAGGCGAAGAGTCCGGCGACGACGCCCGCGATCATGCCGCGGACCAGGAGAGTTCTGACGGTGGAGGCATGCATGTGCGTGATCTCCGTCAGTGGTCAGTGGCAGGGGAAGCCGAGCAGATGACGGCCGTCGTGCACCCACTCGTGCACCCCCGCACCGGAGAAGACCGACGTCGCGCCCTGCTCGGCGCCGACGAAGTACAACAGCACGAGCATCAGGGTGCCCACGAACACGGCCCACGGCAGAACCGCGCGCAGAGGAAGGGGGGTCACCGGGGCGGTGGTGGGCGAAACGACCGGGGGCGCAATGGACTGAGCCATGGCACAACCTCCTTGGGGAACTCGCGTCCCATTCGGTGGAGCTCGCACGACGGCCATCGGGTCTGACTCACCGGGCCCCTGCTGCGCTGTACGCAGCCGGCACCCGGCATACAGTGGCGCGACCGTGCCGGACTCTCACCGGACTTCCGTCCCGCCGTCGTGATATCGACGTGAAGGTACCGCGAACCGACAGGCGGGCCAAGAGGCCCTCTCCCCCGCCGGTCACCGGCGGACGGCGGCTGCCGCGGAGCGCCGAGCGCCGTACGGGCTCCGGGAGTTGGCCCCGCGTCGGGCGGGCCGGCCGGGAGCGAGGACAGCCGAGGAGAACCGTATGACCACCCGGGTGATGTTCATCTCACCGGCCATCAGCACCGCCCTGCGCGCAGCGCGCTTCGGCGAAGGCGCGGGCGATCAGGACGAGTTGGACGCCGTCGGGCTGCGGCAGGCCGAGGCCGTACGCGAGACCTTCCCCCGCGCCGCCGCGCTGTACGTCTCTCCCTCGCGGCGCTGCGTGCGGACCGCGGAGGTGCTCGGCCTGGACGCGGAACCGCTGCCCGGCCTCGCGCCGTGCGCGATGGGCCGCTGGCAGGGCAGGACCCTCGACGAGGTGGCCGCGGCGGAGCCGCAGGGGGTGGCCGTCTGGCTGTCGGACCCGGCGTCCTCCCCGCACGGCGGAGAGTCCCTGCTCGCCCTGCACACCCGCGTCGGCCACTGGCTCGACACCCTGACCGCGGAGGGCCCGGAAGGCGCGGACAGGGCGGACGGGAAGGCCCCGGACGACTCCCGGAGCCGCGTCATCGCCGTGGCCGAGCCTGACATCATCCGCGCCGCCGTGGTCCACTCCCTCGGCGCGACCCCGCAGGCGTTCTGGAGGATCGACGTACGCCCGCTGACCGTCACCGAACTCAGCGGGCGCGACGGCCGCTGGAATCTGCTCAGCGGCCGCCCGCTGTACAGCGTCGCGCCCTGAAGATCCCGTACATCACTCCACGTAACGAAACGTGACGGCTGTGGCGGCGGGAGCGCTACGGAGCGTCATCGAACGTCATGGGAAATAAGTGCCGAACAGCACTCGCCTTCCGGAGGCAGGCAGTGTAGATGTGGGTGTATGGCCCGACATATGGGCCGATCCTGGGCTCGGGTGCGTTCCGCTCGCGTGTTCTCCGGTCGGCGTCCACCGAGTCGGCGGCGTGAGCACCCACGTACGGCACACAGGTGGCGCGGACGGTTCGACCGCGAAGCCCTGCGGAAGCCGTCGTCGGAGTGGCGCCGCCGCTCCTGGTTGAACGTGCACAGCGTCGCCGGGCAGGTATTCATCCTGCAGCTGGTGATCGTGGTGCTGCTCGTCGCCGCCTCGCTCACCTCGCTCCTCCTGCTGTCCCGGCACGACACCACGACGGAGGCGCGCAACCGCTCACTCGCCGTCGCCACGACCTTCGCGAACTCGCCGGGCATCGTGGAGGCGCTGCACGCCCCCAACCCGACCACCGTGCTCCAGCCACGGGCCGAGGCGGTCCGCCAGAGCTCCGGGATGGACTTCGTCGTCGTCCTGACCACGAAGGGCATCCGCCTCACCCACCCCAACCCCGACCGCATCGGGCAGCACTTCGTCGGCACCATCGGTCCGGCGCTGGAGGGGCACAGCGTCACCGAGACCTACCCGGGGACGCTCGGCCCTTCGATACGGGCGGTAACCCCCATCAACGACTCGCAGGGGAAGGTCGTCGGTCTGGTCTCCGCCGGGATCACGGTCAAGAAGGTCAGCGGCCTCGCCAACGACGAGCTGCCGATCCCCATCGGCGCCGCGGCCGCCTCGCTGGCCCTGGCCATGGGCGGAACGGGGCTGGTGAGCAGACGGCTGCGCCGCCAGACCCACGGTCTGGACCCCATCGAGATGACGCGCATGTACGAGCATCACGACGCGGTCCTGCACTCCGTACGGGAAGGCGTGATCATCGTCGGCGGCGACGGCCGGCTGATGCTCGCCAACGACGAGGCACGCCGTCTTCTCGACCTGCCCCCGCATCCGGAGGGCCGGCCCATCACCGACCTCGGCCTGGACCCTCATGTGGCCGAACTGCTGGCTTCGGGGCGCGTCGCCACCGACGAGGTGATGGTGACAGGAAAGCGGCTCCTCGCGGTGAACAACCGGCTCACGGACCGTAATGGCGGACCGCCCGGCAGCGTCGCCACGCTCCGCGACTCCACCGAGCTCCGCGCGCTCACCGGCAGCGCGGAAGCGGCGCAGGAACGCCTGAAGCTGCTGTACGACGCCGGCGTGGAGATCGGCACCACCCTCGACGTGGACAGGACCGCCGAGGAGCTGGCCCGGGTGGCGGTCCCGCGCTTCGCCGACTTCGTCACGGTGGATCTCGCGGAGCCCGTCCTGCGCGGCGAGGAGCCGTCGCGGCTGAGCGGCTCCGAGATGCGCCGTGCGGCTGTGCTCGGCATCCGCGACGATCACCCCTTCTATCCGGTGGGCAGGCTGTTCTCGTTCATCTCGTCCTCGCCGCAGGCGTGGAGCCTGGAGAACGGGCAGGGAGTCGTCGAACCCGACCTCAGCCGGGCGACCGGATGGCAGTCCCAGGCCCCGAACTGGACGAG
This sequence comes from Streptomyces sp. NPDC042201, assembly GCF_055582185.1. NCBI lineage: Bacteria > Bacillati > Actinomycetota > Actinomycetes > Kitasatosporales > Streptomycetaceae > Streptomyces > Streptomyces sp. NPDC042201. Next base: position 87,145 of record NZ_JBVJDS010000017.1, read on the forward strand.
CAAGGTCGTCGACTACGGCATCCACTCGCTCGTCACCGCGCCGCTGCGCGCACGGGGCGTCCCCCTGGGCATGGTCAACTTCTGGCGTTCCGAGAAGCCGGAGCCCTTCGAGGAGGACGACGTCTCCCTCGCCGAGGAGCTGGCCTCCCACGCGGCGGTGTGCATCGACAACGCCCGGCGCTACACGCGCGAGCACAGCATGGCGGTGACGCTGCAGCGCAGCCTGCTGCCCCGGGTGCTGCCCGAGCAGGACGCCCTCGATGTCGCCTACCGGTATCTGCCGGCGGAGTCGGGGGTCGGCGGCGACTGGTTCGACATCATCCCGCTGCCCGGCGCCCGGGTGGCGCTGGTCGTGGGGGATGTCGTCGGTCACGGTCTGCACGCGGCCGCGACGATGGGGCGGCTGCGTACGGCGGTCCACAACTTCTCCACGCTGGACCTGCCGCCCGACGAGATCCTCTCGCATCTGGACGAACTGGTCGCGAGCATCGACCAGGACGAGACCATCGGGAACGCCGGGGGCAACGGTTCGCTGGTCACGGGAGCCACCTGCCTGTACGCGATCTACGACCCGGTGACCCGGCGCTGCTCCATGGCGCGTGCCGGCCATCCGCCGCCCGCGCTGGTCCGGCCCGACGGGAGTGTCGAGTTCCTCGATCTGCCGGCCGGGACGCCGCTGGGGCTGGGCGGGCTGCCGTACGAGACAGCCGAGGTGTGGCTGCCGGAGGGCAGCGACCTCGTGCTGTACACCGACGGGCTCATCGAGGACCGCAGCCGGGAGATCGACGAGGGACTCGAGCTACTGCGGGGTGCGCTGGCCCATCAGAACCGGACCCCGGAGCAGATCTGTACGGCGGTGCTCGACGCGCTGCTGCAGACCAGCCAGAGCGACGACATCGCGCTGATCGTCGCCCGTACCCGCGTGCTGCGTCCCGACCAGATCGCGGAGTGGGAGGTGCCCGCCCACCCCTCGGAGGTCGCCCATGTGCGCGCTTCCGTGGTCCAGCGGCTGGAGGAGTGGGGTCTCGCCGAGGCGGCGTTCACCACGGAGCTCATCCTCAGCGAACTGATCACGAACGCCATGCGCTACGCCACCGGGCCGATCCGGGTGCGGCTGCTCCATGACCGCACCCTGATCTGCGAGGTCTCGGACTCCAGCAGCACGTCGCCCCACCTCCGGTACGCGGCGGCGACGGACGAGGGCGGCCGCGGTCTGTTCCTCGTCGCCCAGTTCACCGAACGCTGGGGCACCCGCTACACCCCCGACGGCAAGGTCATCTGGGCCGAGCAGCCGCTGCCCTGAGGCCGTCGGGGCCGCTCCCGGCCACGCTGCCCCCACCAGCGCACGCCCCGGCCCCCCGCCCGGGGCGTGCGCTACGGACGGGTCCAGTGCGGATCGCGGCCCGTCGCGGCCAGCAGCACGTCGAACGGGCTCGCGTCCTCCGCCACCGGTACGGGCTCCCCGAACACCCCCATCGAGCGCGCCGTCGGCGCCAGCGCCGCGAACTCCTCCCCGAGCATCGCGACGAGCGCCGCGTCCGGCTCGTACGGCTGCCCCGTCGCACGCGCCAGATCCCACCCGTGCACGGTCAGGTCGCCGAGGACCATGGCGCCCACGGTCCTGGCCGGCAGCCCCATGCTCCCCGAGGTGCCTTCCTCGGCGCCCGGCGCGTCCCAGGCCTTGATGAGCCGTAGGGTCTCGTCGGCGAACCGGTCACGCCACTCTCCCGTCAGATGCTCGGGGGCGGCGCCGAAGTCGGCGTCCTTCTTGGCGGCCAGCGCCTGGAAGTTCACGACCACCTGGAAGAGATGGTCGGCCAGGGCGTGTACGTCGTACTCACTGCACGGGGTCGGCGCGGTGAGCTGGTCGTCGGTGAGGGCGCGGATGACAGTGACGGCACGGTCGGCCGCCACCTCCAACAGTGTGCTGATCTTGTCGCTCATGTTCTGACCGTATGAACCGACGGCACGGCGCGTCTTGAACAAACGCGACATAGGATCCGGGGCATGGCAGGTCCACGGCGTGACACCCGGGGCATCGTCGACGCCCCCGAGCTTTTCGCGCGGGTACGCTTCCGCCGCCGCGAGCCGGCCCCGGACCTGCGGCCGTATCTGGAGCACTACTGGCTGATCGACTGGGATCTGGCGCAGCCGTACGCCTCCCATGTAGTGCCGCATCCCTGGGTGAACGTGGTCTTCCAGCGGTTCGGCGACGGTCCGGGCAGCGCGCCCTTCGCGGAGGTCGCGGGCATCGGTCTCGACCTCTTCACACAGAAGCTGGAGGGGCGCGGCCGGGTGTGCGGGGTGCAGTTCAGGCCGGGCGGCTTCCGGCCGTTCGCGCCGCGGTGGCCCGTATCGCGGTGGACGGGGCGGCGGGTGCCGCTCGGCGAGGTCATGCCGACGACGGACGCGGACCTCTCGGCGGTGCTCGGCCCCGCCGAGGCCGAGGAGGACGCGCGGGTGGCCGCGCTCGACGCGTATCTGCTGCGCGCCGGCCCGCGGCCGGATCCGCGGGCGGAGCACGCCATGGCCCTGGCCGACCGGATCAGGACGGACCGGACGATCCGGCGCGTGACGCGGCTCGCCGAGGCGGAAGGGGTCTCGGCGCGCTCGCTGCAACGGCTGTTCGCCACGTATGTGGGGGTGGGGCCGAAGTGGGTCATCCTGCGCTACCGCATTCATGAGGCGCTGGAGCGCGCGGAGGGGGGCTCCGAGGGCTCGGCGGAGCCCGGCGCGGAGGTCGACTGGGCGCAGCTAGCCGCCGATCTCGGCTACAGCGATCAGGCACATCTCGTACGGGCCTTCACGGCGACGGTAGGGGTACCCCCGACGGCGTACGCCCGCCCTGGCTCCTAGGTCCTGTACGGGTCACGGACGGTCGCCCGTAGCACCGGTCCGGGCCGGATGTCAGACCCCCGTCCTACAGTGCGTGACATGGAGATCAACGCACCGCGGGTAGGACTCGAACCATGGTCGGAGAGCGATCTCGATCTGCTGCGCGCGGCGAACGCGCCGGAGCTGATGAACCATCTCGGCGGCCCCGAGACCGAAGAACAGCTGCTCAAGCGGCACAGACGGTACGTGGACCTGAGCGCCGACCGGACGGGCAAGGGCAGGATGTTCCGGGTCGTGCTGCTGCCGGACGACGAGGCCGTCGGCACGATCGGGTTCTGGGAGCAGACCTGGCAGGGGCAGCAGGTGTACGAGACGGGCTGGGCGGTGCTCGCCGCGTTCCAGGGGCGGGGCATCGCGGCGGCCGCGACCGCGGCCGTCGTGGAGCAGGCGCGGGCCGAGAAGAAGCACCGCTATCTGCATGCCTTCCCGTCCGTCTCCAATCCCCCGTCGAACGCGCTCTGCCGCAGGGCGGGGTTCTCGCTCCAGGACGAATGCGAGGTCGAGTACCCGCCGGGCCACGTGATGCACTGCAACGACTGGCGACTGGAGCTCATCTGACGGTCGGCGCCCTCAGCCGACGGTGGCGGCGAACGGGGCTCAGTCGACGGGGGCGGCGAACGGGCCTCCGGCGCCGAAGACCGCCTCGGCGAAGCGTTCGCCGATGCGGCGGTGGCCGGCCGTGTCCGGGTGGAGGCCGTCGGGCAGCGGCAGCTCGGCGTAGTCCACCTCGCCGTACAGCGCACGGCCGTCGAGGTAGTGCAGGTTCGGATCGTCGGCAGCCCGCTGGGCGGTGATGCGGGCGAGCTCGTCCCGGATGACGTTCAGCGTCAGCCGCCCGGGCTCCGACGGATCGCCCAGCGCCCGGAACCGCAGCCTTCCGCCGTCGAACTCGGGTGCGATCGGGCCCGGGGTGTCCTCCTGGAAGGGGCACAGGATCGGGGAGACGACCAGCAGCGGCGTATCAGGGTGCCCCTCACGGATGGTGTCGAGGAAGCCGTGGACCGCCGGGCCGAAGGCGCGCAGCCGCATCAGGTCGGCGTTGACCAGGTTGATGCCGATCTTGACGCTGATCAGGTCCGCGGGGGCGTCCCGCAGGGCGCGCGCGGTGAACGGGTCGAGCAGGGCGTTGCCGCCCAGGCCCAGGTTGGTCAGCTCCACACCGCCGAGGGCGGCGACCAGCGCGGGCCAGATCTCGGTGGGGCCGTCGGCGTTGGAGCCGTGGCTGATCGAACTGCCGTGGTGCAGCCACACCCTGCGGCCGCTCTCCGGCGCCGCCTCGACCGGGGCGTCGGTGCGCAGGGCTATCAGCTCGGTGATCTCCGTGTGCGGCAGCCAGATCTCGATGTCCTTCTCACCGGCGGCCAGGCCGGCGAACCGGGCGGTGCCGGGCGGGCCGGGGCTGATCTCGGCAGACTGGGTGGCCAGGTCGACGGTGAGAACGTTGCCGCCGGCCACGCTGGTGCGGCCGGCCCGGCGACCGTCGACGAGCAGGTCGTACAGCCCGTCCGGCCGGGGCGGGGCGCCCGGGTAGACGGTCTTGGTGGGGAGCACGTCCAGCTCGACGACACGGGCCCGGGTGCGGAAGGCCAGCCGTACTCCGGAGGGCTGGGTCTCGACCCTCGCCAGGTAGGCGTCGGGGAATTGACCGCGGGCCCGGGCGGGCAGCCGGTGCGGCAGCACGCCCCGCGCGGTGCGTTCCACCTCCAGAGCCCCGCGCAGCAAGCGGGCTTCGACGGGGGTGGTGATCCACCCGCTCGCGCCGGCCGGCGTGCGGTCGTCGGGGGCATCGTCAGGGACGTCGCCGGGGGCATCGTCAGAGACGTTGTCAGGGGCGTCGCCGGGCGGGAGGCTCATGATCGCAGCCTGCCAAGGGGATCCCCGATCCGCACCTGCATTTTCCGCCCGCACGGGGCTCACGCCTCGGTGATCCTGGCCACGAAGGCATCCAGATTGCCCGACATCCGCGCGAGGCGCTCGTCCAGGGTCAGGGACTCCTCGTACCGCCCGGAACGCAGCTTCGGCTGCCGCTTGCCCCGCACATACAGGGGGCAGGCGAGGTCCGCGCAGACATAGATACCGACCGTGTTGCCCTCGCGGCCCCGGGCGCCCGCCAACGGAGCGGCCAGCAAGGTGACCCCGGAGGAAGCGTGACCCGTCAGACAGATCTGGCACAGACTCGACTTCATCGCACTGGTGCGGCCCACGGAGGGCACCCGCAGGGATATCCCCAGCGGACCCTGCGCCCCGGACAGCACGAGATGTGCCCGCAGCGGCGCCCCCGGATCCACCCACCCCAAGAAGTCCAGGTCCCCCCAGGGCAGTTCGGCGAAGTCGAGCGGCAGCCGCAGCCGCGCCGCCTCGCCCTTCGTGCAATTCACGAAGGATGAGCGGATCTGTTTCTCGGTGAGTGGTTCCACGGGCATCGACCCTATGCCCGCCCCGATCGGCCCGCATCGCAATATCCGCGTGACCCTCCGGGTCGCGGCCGACGCCACCACGCCCGGAAAGCCCTGGCTCCTTCGCCACCTCCAATGACATCCTGACGAGGTGAACGGACCCGAGATCCAGATCGATTTCGCCCCTGAGCTGCGCCTCTTCGTCGCGGCCGAGCGGCGCCAGGGACGTACGGCCCTCCTCACCGACGGCTCGTCCACGCTCGGCCATGCCGTCGAATCCCTCGGCGTCCCGCTCACCGAAGTCGGTCCGCTGCTGGTCGACGGCCGCGACGTACCCGTCTCCCACATCCCCGCCGCGGGCGAATCCGTGGAGGTGCGGGCCGTGGAGCGGCCGCAGCGGGTGCCGGGAGCGCCCCTGCGCTTTCTGCTGGACGTACACCTCGGCACGCTCGCGCGGCGACTGCGGCTACTGGGCATCGACGCGGCGTACGAGAACGAGGACCTCGGAGATCCCGCGCTGGCCACCCTCTCCGCTGCGGAGCGCCGGGTGATGCTGTCTCGCGACCGGGGGCTGCTGCGGCGGCGCGAGATCTGGGCGGGGGCGTACATCTACAGCGACCGCCCCGACGACCAGCTCCGGGACGTACTGGAACGCTTCGCGCCCGCCCTCGCGCCATGGACCCGCTGCACCGCCTGCAACGGCGAGCTGGGCCCGGCCGACAAGGAGTCCGTCCAGGAGCAGCTGAAGGACGGCACGCAGCGTTCGTACGACGTCTTCGCGCAGTGCACGGCGTGCGGGCGGGTGTACTGGCGGGGCGCGCACCACGCCCGGCTGGCGGCGATCGTCGAGGACGCCGTACGCGAATTCGGCGCCGCCGCGGCGTAGCCACCGCCGACGCGGGCGTTGGCCGACGCGGGCCACAGCCAACGAGAGCCACAGCCGGCTCAGAAGGCGTACGGATCCCCCGTGTCGGGCGTCAGTACCCGGTGCTGATGGTTCTCGGGATTGCGGTCGCTCGCGCCGCCGTTCCACGCGGTGTCGATCCGTACGACCACTTCGGCGGGGCTGCCGGCCGTCCTGAGGTCGAGAGCGATCTCACGGCCCCGCCCGTCCGCCCGGAGCTGCCCCGTACGGCACAGCACGGTCCGGTCGCCGCCCCAGAGGCAGTCGGCGGGCAGCGGCTGGCCGGCCGCCAGAGGGGCCGAGAAGTCCAGCCGTACGGTCGCGTCCGTCAGCCCGGACGGGCCGTGATTCTCGGGCCGGAGCCGGACCGCCAGCTGCCCGCTCCACAGCGACGCGTGCCCGTGGTGCGCCACATCGGCCTCCGGCGCGACGGCCCTGTCCGCACCCGTGACGCCATCTCCACCCTCGGCGCCGGCGGCTCCGGCACCCGCGCTCATCACCACCGCCGTGGTGGCGGACACCCCCACCAGCAGCGCTTTGCTCATCACACCCATAGCGGGAAGGTACCGATCATCACACCGCAATCCCGGCCACCCGTCGGCCCGACGCGCCTCCGATCACCCACATGGCAGGCTGTCCCCATGCTCGTGCTCCGCTCCGCCGCCCTCTTCCTCGTCGCCGCGCTCTTCGAGATCGGCGGCGCCTGGCTGGTCTGGCAAGGGGTACGCGGCGACGGCACCGGCGGCGGACGTGGCTGGATCTGGATCGGCGCCGGAGTCATCGCCCTCGGCGCCTACGGCTTTGTCGCCACGCTCCAGCCGGACGGCGAGTTCGGCCGCATCCTCGCCGCGTACGGCGGGGTCTTCGTCGCCGGCTCGATCGTCTGGGGCATGGTCGCCGACGGCTACCGCCCGGACCGCTGGGACGTCACAGGAGCGCTGGTCTGCCTGGCCGGTATGGCGCTGATCATGTACGCACCGCGCGGCCACTGACCCGCCGGGGCCGTGATCCGAACACCTATCCTGGCCTGACATCGATCACACGCGCGAGGAGTACGTCATGACCGCCGCGGGGAACCCCATCGCCGTCATCACCGGAGCGAGCAGCGGCATCGGCGCCGCCACCGCCCGACAGCTCGCCGCCGCCGGCTACCACGTCGTCGTCACCGCCCGCCGCAAGGACCGTATCGAGGCGCTCGCCGCGGAGCTCACCGCCGCCGGCCACCGCGCCACCGCCTACGCCCTCGATGTCACCGACCGCCCGGCCGTCGACGCCTTCGCCACCGAGCTCGGCGGCTTCCCCTCCGTGGACGTCCTGGTCAACAACGCCGGCGGCGCCCTGGGCGCCGACCCGGTCGCGACCGGCGACCCCGCCGACTGGCGTCAGATGTACGAGACGAACGTCCTCGGCACGCTCAACCTCACCCAGGCCCTGCTTCCCGCCCTCACCGCGAGCGGCGACGGCACGGTCGTCATCATCTCCTCCACCGCCGGCCTCGCCACCTACGAGGGCGGCGCGGGCTACGTCGCCGCCAAGCACGGCGCCCACGTCCTCGCCGAGACCCTCCGCCTGGAAATCGTCGGCACCCCGGTCCGGGTGATCGAGGTCGCCCCCGGCATGGTCAAGACGGAGGAGTTCGCGACCACCCGCTTCAACGGCGACACCGAGAAGGCCGCGAAGGTCTACGCGGGCGTGGCCGAGCCCCTCACCGCCGACGACGTGGCCGACACCATCACCTGGGCGGTCACCCGCCCCAGCCACGTCAACATCGACCTCCTGGTAATCCGCCCCCGCGCCCAGGCCTCCAACTCCAAGGTCCACCGAGACCTGTGACGCGCCGGGCCCGAGCGACGCGACACCCACCGCCCGGACCGCGCCCACACCGGACTCGTCCGCGCATCCGTCTAGGCCACTCGTTCGAGTGGTCGAGCCGCATTGGCCTGCACGAAGGGGCTGTTGAGCCTACGTTCGACTGCGTCACCGCACACAGAACGGCCCCTGGCCGGGATTGCCCTCCCAGCCAAGAGCCTGACCATCCAGGAAGCGAGACTTCCCCATGGCTGGACGCGAGCCTAGCGCGCACCAATGCACCCTTGATGACGTTCTCAACGTCGACACCACAAGGTTCATGGACCTTGAGGAACCCAGCTACGCCTATATGTTCGGCTTCTTGCAGGCCGATGGGCACTTGGCTCAAGAGGCAGGCCGGAAAGGCCGGCTCACCGTCGAGATCAATGTCCGCGACGTCGAGATCCTCGGTGAGTTCCAGCAGCTGACGCCGTACAACAGCTCCATCAGGGAACGCACACGATCCACGAATTTCGCCGAGACCCATCATTCGGCGACGTGGACCCTGTGTTCCCTCGAAGCCAGGACCACGCTCAATCGGCTCGGCCTGCCCTACGGCCGGAAGTCCAAGAAGATCACTCCGCCTCGTGTCCCGTTCTCCCGCCGCGACTACCTGCGGGGCACCATCGATGCGGACGGCTCTGTCGGCTACACCGGGCAGGGCTATCCGTTCATCTCCCTGACAACGGCCAGTACAGCCGTCGGCGCCTACCTCTGCCGCTACGCGCGGCAATTGACCGGCGCCGAGCGCATCATCAAGCGCAATTCCCGGGACGCGATCTACAACGTCGTCTACACCAAGGAAGCGGCCGTGCGACTGGCCGAAGATCTCTACTACCCGGGCTGCCTGGCCCTGGAGCGCAAGCGGACCGCCGCGGCGTCGCTCGACTCGTGGACGCGCCCGGCCGGGATGAGGGTCGCACCACCGCGTCAGCGTTGGAAGGACGGGGAGGACCGCGTCCTGCTGGAGTCCGGAGATGCCACGGAAGCCGCCCAGCTGCTCGGCCGGACCGTGGCGAGCTGCGCCCTTCGTCTCTGGCGCCTGCGAAGCGGCCGGATTCCGATGCCTCCACCGGAGCCACTCGCACAGTGACGCGCGCCGAAAGGCCGGCCCCAGGCGGAAAGCCTGGGGCCGGCCGGCCCCCGTTGCATCGAGGCGCGCTGCCCCCGTACTCCTCAGCCCTTTACGCAGATGGCCTGCTTCAGCTTCTCCACCACCTCGACCAGGTCCCGCTGCTGGTCGATGACCTGCTCGATCGGCTTGTACGCGGCCGGGATCTCGTCCACGACGCCGGAGTCCTTACGGCACTCCACACCCCGCGTCTGCTCCTCCAGGTCCCTCGTCGAGAACTGCCGCTTCGCCGCGCTGCGGCTCAGGCGACGGCCGGCGCCGTGCGAGGCCGAGTTGAAGGCGGCGGTGTTTCCGAGACCCTTGACGATGTATGTGCCGGTGGCCATCGAGCCGGGGATGATCCCGTAGTCACCGGAGCCCGCACGGATCGCGCCCTTACGCGTGACCAGCAGGTCCATGCCGTCGTACCGTTCCTCGGCGACATAGTTGTGATGGCAGCTGATTTCCTCCTCAAAAGTGACCCGGGCCTTCTTGAACTCCTTCCGGATCACATCCTTGAGCAGCCCCATCATGATCGCGCGGTTGTGCTTCGCGTATTCCTGCGCCCAGAAGAGGTCATTGCGGTAGGCCGCCATCTGCGGCGTGTCCGAGACGAAGACGGCCAGGTCACGGTCGACCAGCCCCTGGTTGTGCGACAGCTTCTGTGCCACACCGATGTGGTGCTCGGCCAGTTCCTTGCCGATGTTCCGGGAGCCGGAGTGGAGCGTGAGCCATACCGATCCCTGGGAATCGAGACTCACTTCAATGTGGTGATTTCCGGATCCGAGCGTTCCCATCTGCTTCGTGGCACGCCCCTGACGGAATTTGACCGAATCGGCCACTCCGTCGAACCGCCCCCAGAAGTCGTCCCACCCCGCCGTCGGGAAGCCGTGCAGCCGGCCCGGGTCCACCGGGTCGTCGTGCATTCCGCGGCCCACCGGGATGGCCTGTTCGATCTTGGAGCGCAGGCGGGACAGGTCGCCCGGCAGATGGTTCGCCGTCAGGGAGGTCTTCACCGCGGACATTCCGCAGCCGATGTCCACCCCCACCGCCGCCGGACAGACCGCGCCGTGCATCGCGATCACCGAGCCGACCGTCGCGCCCTTGCCGTAGTGCACGTCCGGCATCACGGCGAGGCCCTTGATCCAGGGCAGGGTGGCGACATTGCGCAACTGCTGCATCGCACCGTCGTCGACCGACGCGGGGTCCGCCCACATACGGATCGGGACCTTCGCCCCGGGCAGCTCTACATACGACATGGTTCCTCAATTCCCCCGAAAAGTCTGATAACGCAAAAACCGGAGCCAGGGCGGTCAAAGGAGACAGCCGACCAGCGTCGACGGCGTTGCGTGCGATAGACATTGTGTCCATCGACCGCCATCGGGCGGCAAACGGTTTTCGCGTGGCACCCCGCGCGGAACCCCGTACAGAAGGGAGCCCGGGACCGTGCAGCCAAAGGCGCGAAGGGCTTACGTACCCGGCCTGGCGGCGCTCCTCGTGGCGGTTGTCGCCGGCTGCTCGGCCGGCAGCGACGGCGACAGCTCCGCCACCGACGCCAAGCCCGGCAGCCCCACCCCGTCCGCGGCGCCGCCCGGCAAGTACCGCACGCTCAACGAGCCCTGCGGCTCCGTGCCGCGCGCGACGCTCAAGGAGCTGCTGCCCGGGGCCGCCTCGCTCCCCGAGGACCAGCAGGAGAAGGTGTACGGGGGCACGGCCTCGGTCACCTACGACACCGACCGCCGTGTCGGCTGCAGCTGGAAGGCCGATTCCGCCGCCGCCTCGCACCAGCTGGTGATCGACCTCGAACGCGTGGTGTCGTACGACCCGGCCGTGAGCGACGACGACCGGGCGCAGGATGTGTACGCGAAGAAGGAGAGCGTCGCGGCGCTGCCGTCGCCCGACGACCCCCGCGACGAGAAGGCGTCACAGCAGCCGAGCGGCTCGCCCCCCGCGTCGACGGAGGCGGATACAGAGACGGACTCGGGCAAAACGACGCAGAACGGCCCTGGTTCCGACTCCGGTCCCGATTCCGATGCCGCCGGCGAGTCGACCACCCCCTCCACGTCCCCGTCCGACACCGTGCCGGCCGAGGGACTTGAGCCCCGCCGGCTGGACGGCCTCGGTGACGCCGCCTTCCTGGACGACGTCCTCGCCCGGTCCGGGTCCGCCGCTCAGCACCGCACCGTGAGCGTGGTGTTCCGCACATCGAATGTGATCGTGACCGTCCGGTACACCGAGCAGGCCGCCCATCCCGCCGAGATCCCCGACAGCCAAGAACTGCAGGACAGGGCACGGGGGCTGGCCCGGAAGCTCGTCGAGCAGCTCAACGAATAGCCGTCTCCGATCGCGCCGCGGATCCTCCGCCGACGGAGGACGGAGTCCGGTCCCCGGGCCCGCGGACCCGGCTCGGCGGTTACCGTGGCCGATCGGACCGTACGACCAATGACTGAAGGAACCATGCGCCGATCAGCCTCGCGACTCACCCGCATACTCGCCTGCGCAGCCGTTCCGGTGATGCTCGTCGCCGCCGGCTGCTCGTCCGATTCCGACAGTGACGCGGACGGCTCCGCCTCGCCGAGCGCCAAGCCGTCCGCCTCCGTCGCGCCCGCCAAGTACAGCGAGCTTCCCGACGCGTGCAAGACGATCGGCCGCAAGACGATCGACTCGCTCGTCCCGAAGGCGAAGGTCAAGGGTGGTACGTCCGGTAAGTCCAGTGATGTCGCCAGTCGCGGTAGTTGCTCCTGGAACGGCCTTGACGACAAGGGCGTCAAGGGCTCGCAGTACCGCTGGCTCGTGGTCTCGCTCGTGCGGTACGACTCCGATGTGAGCCTCGGCAGCGGCGCGAAGCGCGCCGGCACGTTCTACGCGAAGCAGGTGGCCGACGCGCAGGCCACGGAGGGCGCGAAGGACGTGAAGTCGGCTCCGTCGAGCGGTATCGGTGACCAGGCGACGACGGTGACGTACAGCCTGAAGAAGACGGACGAGGAGTTCTCGTACGCCACGGTCGTGGCCCGTACGGAGAACGCGGTGGTCACGCTCACCTACAACGGCGCGGGTTACGCGGGCGCGAAGTCCCCGAGCATCGCCGATATGACGAAGGACGCGGCGACGGCGGCCAAGGAGGCAGTGGCGGCGGTCGCCGGCGGCTCCGGGAAGGCGCCGGCCGCCAAGGAGAGCTCAAAGGCTTCGTAGCCGCGGGCGCAGGCGCGGGCGTAGGCGGGGGCGTAATCGCGGGCGTAGGCGGGGGCGTAATCGCGGGCCCAGTCGGAGGCCGTTTTCTCCGCTTTTCCGTGGGGCCGGGCCCTTCCCGCTGGGCCGGGCCCGGCTCCCCGCGCCACGCCCCGCGCACACATGTGCCAGGCTGTGCCCGCCAGATGTCGGGTCGTCGCGTACCGGTTGTCACGTACCTGACGTCGAATACGGGGTCGAACACGGTTCGGATACGGGTCGAATACGGGAGGGGTCGCGGGTGGCCGCGATGCAGCTCACACGCACGCACCGGATACTCATCGGGGTCGTGGTCGCCGGAGCGGTGGTCATCGCCGCGATCGGTTTCGCGGGGTCGTACGCCGCCGTCCGCGAACTCGCGGAGGAGAAGGGCTTCGGGAAGTTCTCGCTGGTCTTCCCGATCGGTATCGACGCGGGCATCTGCGTCCTGCTCGCGCTCGACCTCCTGCTGACCTGGATCCGTATCCCCTTCCCGCTGCTGCGCCAGTCGGCATGGATTCTGACGACCGCCACCATCGCCTTCAACGGCGCGGCCGCCTGGCCCGACCCGCTGGGCGTCGGGATGCACGCGGTGATCCCGCTCCTCTTCATCGTCTCCGTCGAGGCCGCGCGCCACGCGGTCGGCCGGATCGCGGACATCACCGCCGACAAGCACATGGAAGGCGTACGGCTCACCCGCTGGCTGCTGTCGCCGATCCCCACGTTCAAGCTGTGGCGCCGGATGAAGCTGTGGGAGCTGCGTTCCTACGAGCAGGTCATCAAGCTCGAACAGGACCGGCTCATCTACCAGTCGCGCCTCCAGGCCCGGTTCGGCCGCAACTGGCGCCGTAAGGCGCCCGTCGAGTCGCTGATGCCGCTGCGGCTCGCGAAGTACGGCGTACCGCTCGCGAACACCGCTCCCGCGGGTCTGGCCGCCGCCGGTATCGACCCGGCACTGCTGCCGCCCGCGCCGGCGCCGGCCGAACTGCCCAAGGGCCAGGGCGAGATACCGGCGCAGGCACAGCCGCAGCTCCCGGACCGGGCCCCGGTCCAGGCCGAGGCTCGGTCCGAGACCCAGGCAGAGACCCGGCCCGAAGCCCCGGTCCAGGCTCCGGCCCAGGCCCACCTCCAGGCACCGGCTCCGGCCCAGGCCCCGCTCCACGCGCAGATACCGGCCCAGCGCGCCGGCGAACAGACCCAGGCCGCCCACCCGGCCCAGGCCGCTCCCTCCGGACAGGGCCCTGGACAGTACCCAGGACAGGCCGCCGGGCAGGGGCAGGACGAGTGGCAGCAGGCGGCTCCCGCGCCGCAGTCGAGCCCGTGGTTCGCGGCCCCGCCGGTGGCGGAGGGGGCGTACGAGGGCGCGTACAACCCGACGTACATCGAGGGCCTGGAGCCCACGCCGGTGATGATCCCCTCGGGCCCCGGCCGCAGCCGCCCCCTGGGTGGTGTGCCCGGTCAGCGTGCGGAGGGGCCGTACCCGGGCATGGAGCAGGCACCGCAGCAGCAGTACGCGGGCCCCGGCCCCGACGGCCAGCTGCCGCCGGAGGCCGACCTCGACGACCTGCCCGCCGACGATCAGCCCGAGGAACTGCCCGTCCCCGGCCTGCCCGACGGCGTCACCCGCGAGGAGGCGTACCTCAACGCCTTCCGGAAGTACGTCAGTGAGCGCGGCGACTTCCCCAATAGCCGCCAGTTCGGGCTGTACTTGATGGACCTGTACGGCGTCACGGGGCGCACCGGCGGTCCGCTGACCGAGAGTTCGCTCCGGCCCTATCTGAAGGACTTCCGCTACCGCTACCAGTCGGATCTGGACGCCGAGCACATCGCGTAACCCCATCGGGCACTTCGCCCGATCACCTCGCCCGACCCCAGTCACACGTACGGCGAAGGGCCCCCACCCGGCTGAACGGATGAGGGCCCTCCCCATACCCGCGGATCAGGCGCCGAGCAGCTTCCTCACCCGGTCCGCCCCCACCGCCAGCAGCAGCGTGGGCAGCCGCGGTCCGGTGTCCCGGCCGACCAGCAGCTGGTAGAGCACCGCGAAGAAGGACCGCTGCGCGATCTTCAGCTCGGGGGTCGGCTTGGCGTCCGGCGCCAGGCCCGCCATCATCTTCGGCACGCCGTAGACGAGCGTCGTCAGCCCGTCCAGCGACCAGTGGCTGTCCAGACCCGCCAGCAGCAGCCGGAGCGACTCCCGCCCCTGCTCGTCCAGCGAGTCCAGCAGCTCGTGGTCCGGCTCGGCGCGCACGATCGTGCGGGCCTCCGCCGGCACCTGGCTGGTGATCCAGTTCTCCGCCCGGTCGAGCCGCGGCCGCACCTCGTCCAGCGAGGTCAGCGGACGGTCCGGGTCCAGCTCGCTCAGGATCCGCAGCGTCTGCTCCTCGGCACCGGCCGTGATGTCCACGACCGAGGCCAGCGTGCGGTACGGCAGCGGGCGCGCCGTACGCGGCAGCTCACCGGCCGCCGTGCCCGTGGCGCGGGCGTACGCGGCGGCGTCGGCCGGCAGTACGGTGCCGTCGGCGACCTTGCGCTCCAGCGCGTCCCACTCGTCGTACAGCCGCTGGATCTCCTGGTCGAAGGCGATCTTGAACGACTGGTTGGGCCTGCGCCGCGCGTACAGCCAGCGCAGCAGCGGCGCCTCCATGATCTTCAGAGCGTCGGCCGGGGTGGGCACCCCGCCCTTGCTCGACGACATCTTCGCCATCCCGGAGATCCCCACGAAGGCGTACATCGGGCCGATCGGCTGTACGCCGTCGAAGACCTCGCGCACGATCTGCCCGCCGACGACGAACGACGACCCGGGCGAGGAGTGGTCGACGCCCGAGGGCTCGAAGATCACGCCTTCGTACGCCCAGCGCATCGGCCAGTCGACCTTCCAGACCAGCTTGCCGCGGTTGAACTCGCTCAGCAGCACCGTCTCGGTGAAGCCGCACTCCGCGCAGGCGTACGTCAGCTCGGTCGTCTCGTCGTCGTACGCGGTGACGGTGGTCAGGTCCTTGCCGCAGCCGCCGCAGTAGGGCTTGTAGGGGAAGTAGCCCGCAGAGCCGCCGCCGTCGTCCTCGGCGGCCGCGCCCGAGCCCTCCGCGGCCTCCAGCTCGGCTTCCTCGACCTTCTTCTGGCCCTGCTTCTGCCCCGCGCCCGTCGCGCCCGTCCCGCCCGCTGCGGACTTGTCCTTGTCCTTCGTCCGGTAGCGGTCGAGGATCGCGTCGATGTCCGCGCGGTGCTTCATCGCGTGCAGGATCTGCTCGCGGTACACCCCCGAGGTGTACTGCTCGGTCTGGCTGATGCCGTCGTACTCGACACCCAGCTCGGCCAGCGACTCGGTCATCGCGGCCTTGAAGTGCTCGGCCCAGTTCGGATACGCCGATCCGGCCGGGGCGGGCACCGAGGTGAGCGGCTTGCCGATGTGCTCGGCCCAGGAGGTGTCCGTACCAGGGACGCCCGCCGGCACCTTGCGGTACCGGTCGTAGTCGTCCCAGGAGATCAGATGCCGGACTTCGTACCCACGCCTGCGGATCTCGTCCGCGACCAGGTGCGGGGTCATGACCTCGCGCAGATTCCCCAGGTGGATCGGTCCGGAGGGGGAAAGCCCCGACGCGACAACGACCACAGGGGGACCGGCGGCCGCGTGTTTCGTGCCAGACGCACGTCGCTCCGACTCGGCGATGACATCGTCCGCGAAACGGGAGACCCAGTCGGTCTCGGTGCTCTGAGCCACGATCGGCACGTCCTTCTTTCTCGTACGCCGGACAGCTGCGCCGGACAAGTGCGCCGGACACGATGGGCGAGGACCGGCGACAGCCATTCTCCCAGGTCCCTCCGACAGAGCGAAAACGGATTGAAACCCCATGGGATACTGGGGAGGAATCCCCGCACCCGACAGGAACGGCACCAGCCCATGGCCTCGGTCACTTCCCTCGCTTCGACCGTCGATCAGCGCATCGCGGACGCCCTCTCGGCAGCCCTGCCGGAGGCCGGCTCCGCGGACCCGCTGCTGCGACGTAGCGACCGGGCCGATTTCCAGGCCAACGGCATCCTGGCGCTCGCGAAGAAGCTCAAGGGCAACCCGCGCGAGCTGGCGACGCGGGTCGTCTCGTCCCTGCCCGCCCATGATGTGATCAAGGACATCGAGGTCTCAGGACCCGGCTTCCTCAACATCACCGTCACGGACCGGGCGATCATCGAGACCCTCGCGGCCCGCGCGGCGGACGGCCGGCTCGGTGTTCCGCACGCGGAGCGGACGGGCACGACCGTCATCGACTACGCGCAGCCGAACGTGGCCAAGGAGATGCACGTCGGGCATCTGCGGTCCGCCGTGATCGGCGCCGCGATGGTCGAGATCCTGGAGTTCATGGGCGAGAAGGTGATCCGGCGCCATCACATCGGCGACTGGGGCACCCAGTTCGGCATGCTCATCCAGTATCTGATCGAGCATCCGCACGAGCTGGACCACACGGGCGAGGGCGAGGGCGCGGCGGAGGTCTCCGGCGAGGAGGCCATGTCGAACCTCAACCGCCTCTACAAGGCGTCGCGCGCGGTCTTCGACTCCGACGAGGAGTTCAAGACGCGCTCCCGCGACCGGGTGGTGGCCCTCCAGGCCGGCGACGAACAGACCCTTGCCCTGTGGCAGCGGTTCGTCGACGAGTCGAAGATCTACTTCTACTCGGTCTTCGACAAGCTGGACATGGAGATCCACGACCCCGACATCGTCGGCGAGTCCGGCTACAACGACATGCTCGAGGAGACCTGCCGCATCCTGGAGGAGACGGGCGTCGCCGTCCGCTCCGAGGGCGCGCTCTGTGTCTTCTTCGACGACGTGAAGGGCCCCGACGGCAACCCCGTACCGCTGATCGTCAAGAAGACCAACGGCGGCTACGGCTACGCGGCCACGGACCTCTCCGCGATCCGGGACCGGGTGCGGAACCTCGACGCGACGACCCTGCTGTACGTGGTCGACGCCCGCCAGTCGCTGCACTTCAAGATGGTCTTCGAGACCGCCCGCAGGGCCGGCTGGCTGAACGACGAGGTGAAGGCCGTCCAGTTGGCGTTCGGCACGGTGCTCGGCAAGGACGGCAAGCCGTTCAAGACCCGTGAGGGCGAGACCGTACGGCTGGTGGACCTGCTGGACGAGGCGGTCGAGCGGGCGACGGCGGTCGTACGGGAAAAGGCCGAGAAGGCGGGGCTGGGCGAGCAGGAGATCATCGAGAACGGGCAGTACGTCGGTATCGGCGCCGTGAAGTACGCGGACCTGTCGACGTCGGCGGTACGGGACTACAAGTTCGACCTGGACCAGATGGTCTCGCTGACCGGTGACACGTCGGTCTACCTCCAGTACGCGTACGCCCGTAACCGGTCCATCCTGCGCAAGGCGGGGGACGCCACGCCCGTCGCGCACCCGGAGCTGGAACTGGCCCCGGCCGAGCGGGCGCTCGGTCTGCACGTGGACCAGTTCGGCGAGGTGCTCGGGGAGGTCGCGTCCTCGTACGAGCCGCACAAGCTGGCGGCGTACCTCTACCAGCTGGCGTCGCTCTACGCGACCTTCTTCGAACAGTGCCCGGTGCTGAAGGCCGAGACGCCCGCGCAGGTCGAGAACCGTCTCTTCCTGTGCGACATCACGGCCCGCACGCTCCAGCAGGGCCTGGCGCTGCTCGGTATCCGGGCCCCCGAGCGTCTCTGACCGGCCGGTCTCCGACCCGCCGGCCTCTCCGGCTCGCCGGCCTCTCCGGCTCGACGGCTCGGCTTCACCGGACAGTCAGCCGGTGGCGGCCGTCTGCCACTCGGTGCCGCCCGGCGGATAGTCGTACGCGGGGCGGCCCCGGGATCCGCTCGTACGGAAGGGCTTGCCCCGGTCGTCCACGCGGAGCGTGCCGGACCGGTCGCCACTGGACCACTCCAGCTCCAGATACCAGCTGACGTCGCGCGCCATGGAGCGCGCGTGGATGTACAGGACCTCCGGGTCCTGCTCGCTCACCTTGTACGGGAAGTCCCGCTGCCCGGACCGCGGTACGGAACTGGGCCGCCCCGCGTCCAGATCGACGTCGAAGGACTTGGTGGAGACGTTGCCGCCGCAGCCGACGCCCATGGCGTAGTCGGTCCAGGCGAGCGGGGCACCGCTCCTGACGATGCGTACGCGCAGGGCCTGCAGGACGACCGTGTCGCTGCCGGTGCCCTGCGCGGTGAGTTCGATGAACTGGCCACCGCTCGCCACCCCGCCGAGCGCGCCGACCCAGCTGGACGCGTCCTGCTCGGTGGGCGGCGGGGGGACCTGCGTCGCGGGGCGGTTGATGAGGTAGTGCTGACTGCACGGGTCTTCCCAGGCGTACGGCCGGGTGGACACCACCACCGGTACCGCGTCGCCCGCCGCGCCCCCGCCCGAGGTGTGGCCGGAGGAGGGCGCCCGGCTCGCGCCGCTGGAGGCCGGCGGGCTGACGCTGTCTGAGGGGGACACGGAGGGCGAGGCGGACGGTGATTCCTTGCCCCGCGCGCCGGAGGGCGGTGTGCTCTCCCCGGCGTCCTTGCCCGGAGGGTTGGACACCACCGCGGCGACGGAGTCGTCCTTGGCGGAGAGGGCGGCCCGGCTGCCGATGGCGATGGCGGGGACGGCGACGGCGACGACCGCCACGGCGGCGAGGACAAGACGCAGGCGTTTGGCACGCGGGGCGGCGGGCTCCGCGACGGCAGGCTCCTCAACAGCGGGCACCCCAACCGCAGGCTCCACGGCGGGCACCTCGACGGCAGGCTCCTCAACAGCGGGCACCTCCACGGCGGGCACCGGCTCCGGCTCGGCGGGCTCCGCCGACCTCCCTCGCCTTCTCGCCTCATCCGCCAGGATCCACCGCCGGTGCAGCGCGACAAGCTCCTCGGCCGTCGCCCCGCACAGCCGCCCGAGCCGCTCGACGGGTGCGAACTCAGCCGGTACGGCATCCCCGTTGCAGTAACGGTGCAGCGTGGACGTACTCACATGAAGCTTCCCCGCGAGAACGCCGTAGCTCCGTCCCGAGCGGTCCTTCAGCTCCCTGAGCACTGCCGCGAAAGCCTCGGCCTCGGTCGTCGCCACCCGCTGTCCCCCTCCTCGTACGTCCCAGGAACGCGTTCCAGGCACACGGCATCCCCGCAGGTCAGAGTGTGCGCAGGCGTTCCAGCTTCCCTCATTGTCCCCTGCTGATTGCGGCCTCTTCCGACCGCCCCACACAGTGAGTGCAGCACAGACCGCACCGCACATCGAAACGGGGAGACACCCTCATGCGCATCATCCGTAACCGTGCCGCCGCAGCCGCCGCCACCGCCCTCGTGGCCACCCTCGCCCTCACCGCCTGCTCCGGCGGCGGCGTTACGAAGGACGCGGATTCAGCGACCGCCCCCGCGGCCTCGGTCACGCCCCCCGAGCAGCAGGCCCCCGCCCAGCAGTCGAGCAGCAAGCAGACCCAGGAGCAGAGCCAGAGCCAGAGCCGGAAGCCGGACACGAGCAACACCGGGACCGACAAGGACGGCAAGGGCGGCAAGGGCGGGACTGGCGGGAAGGGCGGCAGCACGCAGTGGATCCCCTGCACCGGGGACACCACGAAGGTCACCGTCACGAAGGTGAGCCGGCCCATCAACCACCTGCTGCTGACCGCCACCAACACCGGCAACAGGAACTGTGACGCCTACTCGGCGCCCCTCCTCCGTTTCGACGAGGCGCAGGCCGCCACCCAGGTCATCGACGCCAGCCGGCCGCAGGCCGTGGTCACCCTCGCGCCCGGTGAGTCCGCCTACGCCTCGATCATGCTGTCCGGCGAGGGCGACGGCGCCCACGGCTACACCGCCACGAACCTGACCGTCTTCTTCGACAGCCGCGACGGCCAGGGATCGGTCGGCTCCGGCACCCACATCAAGCTCCCGGCGGGTACGTACACGGACGACGACGCGGCCGTCAGCTACTGGCAGTACGAGATGAACGACGCGCTCACCTGGTGACCCGGCACAGCGGCGCGGCTCGGCTGAATCCTTCCAGCCGAGCCGCGCCGTCCGAACAGATCAGAGCTGATCAGATCGGAGCTGATCAGAGCTTCTCCGCGACCTCCGTCGCCCAGTACGTGAGGATCACGCTCGCGCCCGCGCGCTTGATGCCCGTCAGGGTCTCCAGGATCGCCGCGTCGCGGTCGATCCAGCCCTTCTCCGCCGCGGCCTCGACCATCGCGTACTCGCCGGAGATCTGGTACGCCGCGACCGGCACGTCCACCTCGTCCGCGATACGCGCGAGGATGTCCAGGTACGGCAGCGCCGGCTTGACCATCACCAGGTCGGCGCCTTCTTCGAGGTCGAGCGCCAGCTCCCGGAGGGACTCCCGCACATTGGCAGGGTCCTGCTGGTAGGTCTTGCGGTCGCCCTTCAGCGAGGAGCCCACGGCCTCCCGGAAGGGACCGTAGAACGCCGACGAGTACTTCGCCGTGTACGCGAGGATCGACACGTCCTCTTTGCCGATCGTGTCCAGCGCGTCGCGGACGACCGCGACCTGGCCGTCCATCATGCCGCTCGGGCCCACCACATGGACGCCCGCGTCGGCCTGGACCTGGGCCATCTCGGCGTACCGCTCCAGCGTGGCGTCGTTGTCCACCCGGCCGTCGGCGTCCAGCACACCGCAGTGGCCGTGGTCGGTGAACTCGTCCAGGCAGAGGTCGGACATGACGAGCAGTTCGTCACCGACCTCCGCCTTCACCGCGCGGATCGCGGTCTGCAGAATCCCGTCCGGGTCCGTGCCCGCCGTCCCCGTCGCGTCCTTCTTGGCCGCCTCGGGGACACCGAAGAGCATGATCCCGGAGACACCGGCAGCGACCGCCTCCGCCGCCGCTTTGCGCAGGGTGTCCAGCGTGTGCTGGACGACCCCGGGCATGGTGGAGATCGGGGCGGGCCGGCTGATCCCCTCCCGTACGAAGGCCGGGAGGATCAGATCCGCCGGGTGCAGCCGGGTCTCGGCGACCATCCGCCGCATCACCGGATTGACCCGCAGCCGCCGGGGCCGCGAACCAGGGAAAGAACCGTGCGAACTCACGTACGCCTCCTGCGCGATCCGGGCCGGCGCTCGCTCGGCCTGGTGACGTGTTCACCCGCCTCGACGGCCGCGGCCCGGCGCGCGGCGCCGAACGCGGCGAGCGCCTCGGCCAGCTTGTGGACCGACGGCTCGGGCGAGAGGACGTCGACGCGCAGACCATGCTCCTCGGCGGTCTTCGCCGTCGCGGGGCCGATACACGCGATCACCGTCACGTTGTGCGGCTTGCCCGCGATACCGACCAGGTTCCGCACGGTCGACGACGAAGTGAAGAGTACGGCGTCGAAGCCGCCGCCCTTGATGGCTTCGCGGGTTTCGGCCGGTGGCGGCGACGCGCGCACGGTGCGGTACGCCGTGACGTCGTCGACCTCCCAGCCCAGCTCGATCAGACCCGCCACCAGCGTCTCCGTGGCGATGTCGGCTCGTGGCAGGAACACCCGGTCGATCGGGTCGAACACCGGGTCGTACGGCGGCCAGTCCTCCAGCAGCCCGGCCGCGGACTGCTCACCGGACGGCACCAGGTCGGGCTTCACACCGAAGTCGACCAGGGCCGCGGCCGTCTGCTCGCCCACCGCGGCGACCTTGATCCCGGCGAAGGCACGGGCGTCGAGCCCGTACTCCTCGAACTTCTCCCGCACCGCCTTCACCGCGTTGACCGAGGTGAAGGCGATCCACTCGTAGCGGCCGGTCACCAGGCCCTTGACCGCGCGCTCCATCTGCTGGGGCGTGCGGGGCGGCTCGACCGCGATGGTCGGGACCTCGTGCGGGACCGCGCCGTACGACCTGAGCTGGTCGGAGAGCGAAGCGGACTGCTCCTTGGTGCGCGGGACGAGGACCTTCCAGCCGAACATCGGCTTGGACTCGAACCACGACAGCTGGTCGCGCCGGGCGGACGCGCTGCGCTCACCGACCACGGCTATGACGGGCTGGTGTCCCTCCGGGGAGGGCAGCACCTTGGCCTGCTTGAGCGTCTGCGCGATGGTGCCGAGGGTGGCGGTCCAGGTGCGCTGACGCGTCGTCGTACCGGCGACGGTGACGATCATCGGGGTGTCCGGCTTGCGGCCGGCCGCGACCAGCTCACCCGCGGCGCCGGCGACCGACTCCAGGGTGGCGGAGACGACCACCGTGCCGTCGCTCGCGCCGACCTCGGACCAGCAGCGCTCGCTGGCGGTCCTGGCGTCCACGAGACGTACGTCCGTGCCCTGCGCGTCGCGCAGCGGCACCCCGGCGTACGCCGGGACACCGACCGCGGCGGCGATGCCGGGGACGACCTCGAAGGGGATGCCGGCGGTGGCGCAGGCGAGCATCTCGGTGCCCGCGTCGCCGTCGAGCCCGGGGTCTCCCGAGACCGCACGGACCACCCGCTTGCCGCCCCGCGCGGCCTCCATGACAAGATTGGCCGCATCCCTGATCGCTGGGATTCCGGCGGCTGTTGACGCATCGTCAACAACCGTCAGTGCAGGCGTGCTCACACCCGCCCTGGCATGGCTGCGTACAACATCGAGCACATCCGGCTCGGCAATCAGTACATCCGCTCCCGCGAGCGCCTCGACGGCGCGGAGTGTCAGCAGACCCGGATCTCCGGGTCCGGCACCGAGGAAGGTGACGTGCCCCGATGCGGAGTAGGCCGGACGGTCAGAGGTGGTGGGGCTCAAAGTGCTCGCTCCCCCATAAGACCGGCCGCACCCTTGGCGAGCATCTCGGACGCGAGTTCGCGACCGAGCGCGATGGCGTCGCCGAGCGACGTGGGTACGGGACCGGTGGTGGACAGCTGCACCAGCGTCGAGCCGTCGGTCGTGCCGACGACGCCGCGCAGGCGCATTTCGTTGACAACCTGTCCGTCGGCCAGCAGGTCGGCCAGCGCACCCACAGGTGCGCTACAGCCGGCCTCCAGGGCGGCGAGCAGGGATCGCTCGGCGGTCACGGCGGCCCGGGTGTCCGGGTCGTCGAGCTCGGCGAGCACTGCGGCGAGGTCCACGTTGACCGCGGCGCACTCGACTGCGAGAGCCCCCTGGCCGGGGGCGGGCAGAACCATGTCGACCGACAGGAAGTCGGTCACCTCACCGATCATGCCGATGCGGTGAAGGCCGGCGGCGGCGAGCACGACGGCGTCGAGCTCCCCGCTGCGGACATAACCGATCCGGGTGTCGATGTTCCCCCGGATCGGGACGGTCTCAATGGTGAGGCCGTGGCTGCGGGCGTACGCGTTCAGCTGCGCCATCCGGCGCGGCGACCCCGTACCGACGCGGGCGCCCCTGGGCAGCCGCTCGAAGGTCAGCCCGTCGCGCGCGATCACGACGTCGCGCGGGTCCTCGCGGCGCGGCACGGCGGCCATCGTCAGATCGTCGGGCTGGGTCGTCGGCAGGTCCTTCAGCGAGTGCACGGCGAAGTCGACCTCACCGGCCAGCAGCGCGTCACGCAGCGCGGTGACGAAGACGCCCGTGCCGCCGATCTTCGCGAGGTGCTCGCGGGAGGTGTCGCCGTACGTGGTGATCTCCACGAGCTCCACCGGCCGCCCGGTCAGCTCGCGCACCGCCTGCGCCACCTGCCCGGACTGGGCCATGGCGAGTTTGCTGCGTCTGGTTCCGAGCCTCAGTGCCTTCTCGGTCATACTCGCCCTCTGCCTACACCATCGGTGTCATTCAGGTCGGCCCGGCTGACGGCGGCGACCGTCTGCGGGTCGAGGTCGAAGAGTTCTCGCAGCGCGTCCGCGTATCCGGCGCCGCCGGGCTCGCTGGCGAGCTGCTTGACCCGCACGGTGGGCGCGTGCAGGAGCTTGTCGACGACGCGGCGCACGGTCCTGGTGACCTCGGCGCGCTGCTTGTCGTCCAGGTCGGGGAGCCGGCCTTCGAGCCGCGCGACCTCGCTGCTCACCACGTCGGCGGCCATGGCGCGCAGCGCGACCACGGTCGGCGTGATGTGCGCGGCGCGCTGGGCGGCGCCGAAGGCGGCCACCTCGTCGCAGACGAGGGTGCGCACCTGGTCGACGTCAGCGGCCATCGGCGCGTCGGCGGAGGCCTCGGCCAGCGACTCGATGTCCACGAACCTGACCCCGCCGAGGCGGTGCACGGCGACGTCGATGTCACGGGGCATGGCGAGGTCCAGCAGCGCCTGCTGACCCGTTCGGCCGTACAGCGCGGCCTCGACGGCGTCGGCGGTCAGCACCAGACCGGTCGCGCCCGTACAGGAGACGACCACATCGGCACGTGTCAGCTCGTCGCCTATGGAGCCCATGTCCACGGCGCGCGCGCTCACGCCGGTGGTTCCGGACTCGTCGAGGATCTGTACGAGCCGGTCGGCGCGCGCGGCCGTGCGGTTGGCGATCACGATTTCGTCGACCCCGGCCCGCGCGAGCGTCGCGGCGGCCAGCGAGGACATCGAGCCCGCGCCGATCACCAGGGCGCGCTTGCCCTTGGCCCAGGCCTCCACGGCGTCACCGGCGGCGAGCTGCTCCAGGCCGAAGGTGACGAGCGACTGCCCGGCCCGGTCGATACCGGTCTCGCTGTGGGCCCGCTTGCCGACCCGCAGCGCCTGCTGGAACAGATCGTTGAGCAGCCGGCCCGCGGTGTGCAGCTCCTGCCCCAGCGCCAGCGCGTCCTTGATCTGCCCGAGGATCTGGCCCTCGCCGACGACCATCGAGTCCAGTCCGCAGGCCACCGAGAAGAGGTGGTGAACGGCCCGGTCCTCGTAGTGCACATAGAGATAGGGAGTGAGCTCTTCCAGGCCGACCCCGCTGTGCTGGGCGAGCAGCGTGGACAGCTCGGCGACACCGGCGTGGAACTTGTCGACGTCGGCGTACAGCTCGATGCGGTTGCAGGTGGCGAGGACGGCAGCCTCGGTCGCGGGCTCCGCGGCGAGCGCGTCCTGCAACAGCTTGACCTGCGCGTCGGTGGGCAGCGACGCACGCTCCAGCACGCTCACCGGCGCGCTGCGGTGGCTCAGTCCGACGACCAGAAGACTCATGCCGGCATCACCGCGGGGACGTCCCCGTCAGGTCCCTTCCGGCTCGCGGCGGCGGCACCGTCCGCCGCGCTCTCCACGGTCCTGTCGCGCTCGGCGGCCGACAGGGCCGCCTCCGCGGCGGCTCCCTCGCCGGCCTTGCGCTGCTCGTGGAAGGCGAGGATCTGCAGCTCGATGGAGAGGTCGACCTTGCGTACGTCCACACCGTCAGGCACGGAGAGCACGGTCGGCGCGAAGTTGAGGATCGAGGTCACGCCGGCGGCGACCAGCCGCTCGCAGACCTGCTGGGCGGCGCCTGCGGGGGTCGCGATGACCCCGATCGAGACACCGTTGTCACTGATGATCTTCTCCAGCTCGTCCGCGTGCTGCACCGGCATCCCGGCGACCGGCTTGCCGGCCATCGCGGGATCGGCGTCTATCAGCGCGGCGACCCGGAAGCCACGGGACGCGAAGCCGCCGTAGTTGGCGAGTGCGGCGCCGAGGTTACCGATACCGACGATCACGACCGGCCAGTCCTGGGTCAGCCCCAGCTCGCGGGAGATCTGGTAGACGAGGTACTCGACGTCGTAGCCCACACCCCTGGTCCCGTAGGAACCGAGGTAGGAGAAGTCTTTCCGCAGCTTCGCGGAATTGACCCCGGCCGCGGTCGCGAGTTCTTCGGACGAGACGGTGGGTACGGAGCGCTCGGAGAGAGCGGTCAGCGCCCGCAGATACAGCGGGAGCCTGGCGACGGTGGCCTCGGGGATTCCTCGGCTACGGGTCGCCGGTCGGTGAGTTCGGCCAGTTGCCACGGTGCTCCTGCGGGATGAGCGGGGCTGCAGGCGGCCGTATGTACCAGGACCGCCCCGTCGAATGCAGGCTATGTCTTTGTGAACGCGTGCACAAAGATTGTGTCCGTTTTGTCCGCGCAAAGTGACCGGGGTCACGCGTCCGGATCTCATGACTCCGGAACCAGCGACCCGATCAGCCCGTTGCACACACGAAGGGGGCAAAACGGAACACACTCCTCACGAATACGCCCCCGAGACCGCTCCCCGCGGACCCTCCGGGACCGGTCCCCGGACCTGCGGCGGCGGCCGTTCGCGCACCGCGTCGCGATCCGGACGGCGCCCCTCGGAGAGACCCGGCGAAGCGCCCACGATGGTAACCGCCTTTCCGGTCAGAACCCCAGTTCACGACGGAGCCGATCCGCGTCCACCCGCCAGAAGGTGTGCTGCTCGCCGTCGACCAGCACCACCGGAATCTGCTCCCAGTACGCGCGGTGCAGCGCTTCGTCCTGAGTGATGTCCTTTTCCTCCCAGGACGCACCGGTCTCCGCGCACACCGCCTCGACCACCGTGCGGGCGTCGTCACAGAGATGACACCCCGGCTTCGAGACGAGCGTCACCATCCGCTCGCCGGCCTTCTTCTTCGTCGTACGCCGCAACAAAGGACTCATGGATCCCATTCTCCGCCCGGACGGCTCCCGGAGCGGCCGGTCGTCCACAGGCGCACCGTGATCGAGGGATGAAGGGATTAACAGACCGGTCGCGGAGAGTTCACCCCGCGGCTCCCCGGCCCGTAAGGAAGTACCGAACGGACTGGCTATGCTCACGATATGGCCGCACTGGGATGGCTCACCCCCCGCAAGCGCTCCGCTACCGCCCGGAGCGTGCTCGCGGGCGAGGCCGCAGCCGAGGCAGGACTGAAGTCCACGCAGGAGTCGCAGCAGACCGCTGCCGCCGCGGGCAAAGCCGCCGAGGTGCCCGACTTCCCCGTCTTCGGGGACGTCCGCGCCGCCGCCTTCTTCGATCTCGACAACACCGTGATGCAGGGCGCCGCGATCTTCCACTTCGGCCGCGGCCTGTACAAGCGGAAGTTCTTCCAGCGCCGCGAGCTCGCCCGGTTCGCCTGGCAGCAGACCTGGTTCCGGCTGGCCGGGGTCGAGGACCCCGAGCACATGCAGGACGCCCGCGACAGCGCCCTGTCCATCGTCAAGGGCCACCGCGTCTCCGAGCTGATGTCCATCGGCGAGGAGATCTACGACGAGTACATGGCCGACCGCATCTGGCCGGGCACCCGCGCCCTCGCCCAGGCCCACCTGGACGCCGGCCAGCAGGTCTGGCTGGTCACCGCCGCGCCCGTCGAGACCGCGACGATCATCGCCCGCCGGCTCGGCCTGACCGGCGCTCTCGGCACCGTCGCCGAGTCCGTCGACGGCGTCTACACCGGCAAGCTCGTCGGCGAGCCGCTGCACGGCCCCGCGAAGGCCGAGGCCGTCCGGGCCCTGGCCGCGGCCGAGGACTTCGACCTGGACCGCTGCGCGGCGTACAGCGACTCGCACAACGACATCCCGATGCTCTCGCTGGTCGGACATCCGTACGCCATCAATCCGGACGCCAAGCTCCGCAAGCACGCGCGCCGGCTGGACTGGCGGCTGCGCGACTACCGGACCGGCCGCAAGGCGGCCAAGGTCGGCATCCCGGCGGCGGCCGGAGTGGGCGCCATCGCGGGTGGCACGGCGGCCGCGGTCGCCCTGCACCGCCGCCGCCGATAGGCGCGTCGCACGACCCCGTAGCACCGCCCGATCACGGCCCCCCGCGGCACAGCCCGCGCGGGGCCGTACGCGTTCCCGCTCCCCGTCACTCAGGCACAACCCATCACGTGAGCAAGCAGATCTTGACGGGATCCGATCAATAAGCGGTCACGATGTGCTGCTTGATGTGCCCCCAAGGCGTCACAGAAGCGACCTAATCGATGATTTGAGCAACTGGGTGTAGCACTGCCTGTACGAAGCGTTATTCTCCTCAGACGCATACCGGACCCCACACGTCGCCACGACGAGTGAACGGTCCCGCACTGCACGTGATGGAAGCTCTGCCTCTGGGAGTCCCGTGTACCCACACGTCGGGGTTGACGCCTCGGGCCTGGCTACGCTGCGCGCAACGGTCCTCGACCGCTTGCGCGGCTTCGTCCCCACCGCGTACGCCATCCCTGCCTTCGCCGCACCGGCCCCTGCCGTGAGCGGCCCTATCGGACCTTGTTATGCCCTGGCGACAGGCGGTGCGGCGGTCGGCAGACGGGGAAGCCGAAGCAGCAGCGCCGCCTCGACCACCGCTCGCCGGCCCACCGCCGACAGCGACAGCGCCCGCATGATGGAACTCGTCGAGCGTGCCCAGGCCGGTGAGGCCGAGGCCTTCGGCCGGCTGTACGACCAGTACAGCGACACCGTCTACCGCTACATCTACTACCGCGTGGGCGGAAAGGCGACCGCGGAGGACCTCACCAGCGAGACGTTCCTGCGCGCCCTGCGCCGGATCTCCACCTTCACCTGGCAAGGGCGCGACTTCGGCGCCTGGCTGGTCACCATCGCCCGAAATCTGGTCGCGGACCACTTCAAGTCGAGCCGTTTCCGCCTGGAAGTGACCACAGGCGAAATGCTCGACGCCAACGAGGTCGAGCGCAGCCCGGAGGACTCCGTCCTGGAGTCCCTTTCGAACGCGGCACTGCTGGAAGCCGTACGGAAGCTCAATCCCCAGCAGCAGGAGTGCGTCACACTGCGCTTCCTGCAGGGCCTCTCGGTCGCGGAGACGGCCCGGGTCATGAGCAAGAACGAAGGAGCGATCAAGACCTTGCAGTACCGAGCCGTACGCACGCTGGCCCGGCTGCTCCCGGAAGACGCCCGCTGACCACGACCGTCTCCCCCTGCTGCCGCCCGCCTCCGCCCCCCATTCCGCCCGCCCCCACCCCGGACTCAACTCACAGTCGGTGACGCCTCGATGACGCACTGGTCCGATCATCTTTCGCGCGTAACCCAAGTGCCGCGACGCTCGTTGTGCGTGATGCAGGCTCCCTGCGGTCACGCCATGCCCGCAGCCACTCACTCAATCGTGTGGATGCGCTCAAGGCGTGCAACCTTCCGGACCCCCAGGGGAGTCGATCGTCATGACGAGAGGAGGTGCCGCCAGTGATCGCGAACGTTTCGGCACACCGGCGGGCGAACGCCTTCGCCCAGGCCCTGGAAGACCAGACGGTCCGGGGCGCGGCGGCCGAACAGCCCGCCGATTCGGCCGGACAACCGGCCGAACAGGGGCGGCTGTTGACCCTGGCGAGTGGTCTCGGTGAGCTACCGAAACCCACGCTGGACCCCGAGGTCAAAGTGGTGCAACGAGCACAGCTCGTGGCAGCCATGGAGGCCATGCTGCTGGAGGGCACAGCGTCCGGAGGTGCGTCCTCGGGCCTTACGGTGCCCGAGCAGCGGACGTCCGGCCGGGGAGCCCACCGGGCATCCCGGCTCCGGAAATTCCGCCCCAGATCCCGCTGGTCCAAAGGTCTCGCGGCCGGCGGGCTCACGGTCGGGGTGGCTGCCGGCGCATTCGGCGGAGTGGCGGCTGCCAGTTCCGACGCGCTGCCGGGTGATTCGCTGTACGGGCTGAAGCGTGGCATGGAGGACATCAAGCTCGACCTGGCGGACGACGAGTCCGACCGCGGCGAGCTGTACCTCGACCACGCCTCGACCCGCCTCGGCGAAGCCCGCCGGCTGATGGAGCGCGACCGTTCCGGGCAGCTCGACCATGAATCCATGGCCGAGATCCGGCGCACTCTGGGCGGAATGAAACACGACGCCACCGAAGGCCACCGTCTGCTCCACCAGGCATACGAACGGGACGGCTCGCTGGGCCCGATCGCCACGCTGTCGTCGTTCTCCGCTTCGCACCGCCAGGCGTGGAACGGGCTCCGCGAGCGGCTGCCCGTCCAGCTGACGGACGTCGGCGACGAGGTCAGCTCGGTGTTCGACGCCATAGACGAAGAGGTCGCTCCGCTGCAGTCGCTGCTGCCGCGTGCCCC
This sequence comes from Streptomyces sp. NPDC042201, assembly GCF_055582185.1. Classification (NCBI taxonomy): domain Bacteria; kingdom Bacillati; phylum Actinomycetota; class Actinomycetes; order Kitasatosporales; family Streptomycetaceae; genus Streptomyces; species Streptomyces sp. NPDC042201. Next base: position 117,324 of record NZ_JBVJDS010000017.1, read on the forward strand.
GGAGACCCGGCGGGATCCCCGCCACCCCGGCTCGACCCAGGACTCCGACGGAACCGGCCATCCGGGCGGTCCCTCCTCCTCACCGAGCGGGAGCGCCGGCGGATCGCACAGCGGCGACCATCCGCACCCGTCGGGCCAGGACTCGGACGGCTCGTTCCAGGACGGTCTGCTCGGCGGGAACAGCGGCGGACTGCTCGACCCGCCGCGCAACAGCGCCACACCCTCGCCGTCCGAGCACAGGGACGGCTCCGACCGCCCGGGTCCTGACGTCACGATCCCGCCGCTGCTGCCGGATCTGCTGCCGGGCCTCGGCATCGACGCCGACGACGCGAACTAGCAGGCTGCTAGGCACGCCTGTACGCGCGTGAGGCGCGGCGCTCCCCGAGGGGAGTACCGCGCCTCACGTATGCCGGAAACCGCATGCCTGAAGCCCGTGGCCTCAGAAGAACACGGACCGCCGGTCCACCAGCAGCTTGTACAACGTGTGCTGGATCTGCTCCCGCACCTGATCCGTCAGATTGAACATCAGCATCGGGTCCTCCGCCGCCTCCGGCGGATAGCCGTCCGTCGGAATCGGCTCACCGAACTGGATCGTCCACTTCGTCGGCAGCGGCAGCGCCCCCAACGGCCCCAGCCAGGGGAACGTCGGCGTGATCGGGAAGTACGGAATGCCCAGCAGCCGCGCCAGCGTCCGCGCGTTGCCGATCATCGGGTAGATCTCCTCCGCCCCCACGATCGAGCACGGCACGATCGGCACCCCGGCCCGCAGAGCCGTCGAGACGAACCCGCCCCGCCCGAAGCGCTGAAGCTTGTAGCGGTCGCCGAACGGCTTGCCGATGCCCTTGAAGCCCTCCGGCATCACCCCGACGACCTCACCGCGCTGCAACAGCCGTTCCGCGTCCTCCGCGCACGCCAGGGTGTGCCCGGCCTTCCGTGCCAGCTCGTTGACCACGGGCAGATGGAAGACCAGATCGGCGGCCAGCAGCCGCAGATGCCGGTCCGCCGGGTGATTGTCGTGGACGGCGACCTGCATCATCAGCCCGTCCAGCGGCAGCGTGCCGGAGTGATTGGCCACCACGAGCGCCCCGCCGTCCGACGGGATGTTCTCGATGCCCTTCACCTCGACCCGGAAGTACTTCTCGTAGAGCGGCCGGATCAGCGACATCAGGACCTGGTCGGTGAGTTCCTTGTCGTACCCGAACTCGTCGACCTCGTACTCACCGGTGACCCGCCGGCGCAGGAACGCGAGCCCGCCCGCGAGCCGCCGCTCCCAGCCGCTCACGCCGCCGCCCTGCTCATGGACCGCCTCGCCGTCCTCGGCGGCGGCCTCCGCCCCGGCACCCGGCTCCCGCTCCTCGGCGGCCGGCTCCTCGGCCAGGTGGTCCATCGCCCGGCCCTCCGCCGACAGGCTCTCCGCCGGCCCCGGCGGTACGGAATCCGCTACGGAATCCGGCACAGAATCCGGTACGGGCGTCAGCGAACCCTGCTTGCGCCCCTGCCCGGGAGGCTGCGCCGGGCCCTGCGCCCGCCCGTGGGCACGCTTCGCGGCACCGTCCTTGGCCTGCTTGGGCCGGCCGGCGGCGGAACCACGCCTCGACCTCGGTTCATCACCGAAGGGGATGACCTTGGCATCGGCCATGTCAGATGCGCTCCTTGCTGACGAAGGTGGACAGCCGTTCGACCGTACGGGCCACAGCCTCGGGCGGCAGCAGCCCGGTGCCCCGGCCGCGCGCGAAGTCCGCGAAGGCCTCCGCGGTCGTGTACGTGGGCACGAATCCCAGTGTCTCGCGCATCTGGTCCGTACTGACGACCCGGCCGTGGGTGAGCAGCCTGATCTGCTCCGGCGAGAAGTCCGACATCCCGACCGTCCGCAGCGCCGACCCGACCCAGGTCACGGCCGGCAGCGGGACAGGCACCGTGGGCCGCCCCAGCCGCCGTGAGCACTGCGAGAGCAGCAGCACACCGTCACCGGCGATATTGAAGGTCCCGCTGTTGAGCGTCCCGCGCCGCGGCTCGTCCGAGGCGATCAGCAGCACATCGATGACATCGTCCTCATGCACGAACTGCAGCCGCGGGTCATAGCCGAAAACCGTCGGCAGAACGGGCAGCGAAAGATATTCGGCGAGTGGGGAATCCGCCCCGTGCCCCAGGATGTTCGCGAAGCGCAGCACGCAGACCGCCACATCCGGCCTGCGGCGCGCGAAGCCGCGTACGTACCCCTCGACCTCCACCGCGTCCTTGGCGTAACCACCGCTCGGCAGCGACTTGGGTGGCGTCGTCTCGGTGAAGACCGCCGGATCGCGGGGCGCGGAGCCGTACACGCTCGTGGTGGACTTGACCACCAGCCGCTTGACCGTCGGCGACTTCTGGCACGCGCCGAGCAGCTGCATCGTGCCGATGACGTTGGTCTCCTTGACCGAGGCACGGTTGCCGGCACCCAGCGGAGTACCCGTCACATCCATATGGACGACGGTGTCGACGCCGTGCTCGGCCAGGACTCTCGCTATGGCGGGCTGGCGGATGTCGGCCTGGACGAATTCGGCGCCGCCCAGATGGTGCCCGGGAGGGACCGCGTCCACGGCGATCACCCGGTCCACCTCGGAGTCGCGTTGCACGCGCCGTACGAAACGTCCTCCGAGCTGCCGGGCCGCTCCGGTCACGAGCACGACCTTGCCCACGATCAGCGCCTTCCCTAGATCCGGTGGGTCTCACCCACGGGTTCCACCCGCGGGTCTGCCCACGCGTCACCGTAGCGGGTCGGTATTGCACCGCGATGACCACGCGACGCGCTTGACCGCTCTTTGGCCGAACTCGTGATCCGGACAAACACCGCGGCCCCTCCACCGTGTCGGTGGAGGGGCCGCGAATGCACGAACAGCTGCCGCTTACTTCTTGTTGCGACGCTGAACGCGGGTGCGCTTGAGCAGCTTGCGGTGCTTCTTCTTGGCCATCCGCTTGCGCCGCTTCTTGATAACAGAGCCCACGACTACCCTCGCTCACTTCTCTTCACTCGGTGCGGGGCGTCTGGGCCCACACGACCTACGTCGGCCTAGCCTACCCGTCGCCGAGTGAGGGACGTAATCCGGAGGCAACCCCTAGGCCGACTCCACCCCCACAAAGGACTCGCGGAGATACTCGTGAACCGCTTGCTCCGGAACCCGGAAGGACCTGCCCACCCGGATCGCCGGCAGATGACCACTGTGCACCAAGCGGTACACGGTCATCTTCGACACTCGCATCACCGAGGCGACTTCCGCCACGGTAAGGAACTTGACCTCATTGAGAGGCCTCTCGCTGCCAGCAGCCATGACCCACCTGTACCTTCCGCACACGACGGCCACCGGCTTCCCCTCCGGTAACTCTTCGTCGCTGTGCGCTCACACCCCAGACTAGGGGCGGGTGATACGAGTGGGGAAGAGGAGTAGCCTACGGCGGCCTACTGTGACAGACACGCTTGATTGAGTACATAGCGAGTAATCGGCCAGTAGTAATCGGACCGCACGGCGTCATCAAGCGGAACGGCCACGGAGACTCGCCCCTCGGCTTCCCCCACGAACAGCGCGGGATCGTCCGTATCGGCCAGGCCGATCGCCTCAATGCCGAGCTGACCTGCCCCGCAGACCCAGCCGTGGTCCCCCACGACCAGCTCGGGCAGCGGCCCGCCGGCCTCCACGACACCGTCCAGCGCGACCCGAACCGGCAGCGGCGAATGGGTGTGCGCCCCGGTCTCACGCCGGGTACTCCGCTCCCCGGGCTCCCGTACGAGCGCGACTCCCCGTACGTAGTCGAGATGGTACGTACGTACCCCGAACCGGGTCGTTATGTCGATACATCGCCCCTGCGCCGGGGTGAGGACGAGACAGCCCGCCGCCGACAAAGCGTCTGCCAGCGCCGCGTAGAACCCGAGCAGCCGATGCGGATGCCCCGTACCGAACAGCACCGTGGCCCCGCGCCCCGCGGCCTCGCCCAGCCGGTCGGCGAAAGCGTCCAGCGCGCACAGCGTCCGCTCCGGATCGATCACATCAGGGCCCGTCACATGACCGGGATCCCCGGAAACCCCGCACTTGTCGGCCATGAGCCTGAGCAAGTCCTGCTCACCCCATGCCCATTCCGGATCGAGTCCGAGCGTCACGCGGGGATCGCGCGCGGCGAAAAGACGATAGCTGCGCAGACTCTCCTCCCGCGACGTGGCCACGGGACCGGCCAGCCTGGCCGCCAGCAGATGCGCCCGCAGGGCTCCGGTGCTCAACATCCTGCTGATGCTGCCGCCTCCGCCACCGGTCCGGGCCGGAACCCGGGATACACCGCACAGTTGGCGTAACGGACGACGGGTGCGGCGAGCTCGTCACGGGGGGCAGGATCTAGGCCAGCAGCCCCCGCAGCGGGAACGCAGCTCTGCGTGTCGCCAGGATCGCCTGGTCCAACCGGTCCGCCGGATCGTAACCGGCCTCCCACGGCTGCCAGCCCGGCGTCCGCCCGTCCGTCATGCGCCCCGGCCCCAACTGCCGCGTCCGCGCGTACACCTCGTCCCGCCAGGACGCCGGCACCGCGGACTCGGGGTCGACCGGCGCGTGCGCCGCGATCCCCACCAGATGGGTCCAGGACCGCGGCACCACATCCACCACCGCGTAACCGCCCCCGCCGAGCGCGACCCACCGCCCGCCGTCGACGTACTCGTGCGCCAGATCGTGACAGGACGCCTGCACCGCGCGCTGCGCGTCGAGCGACACCGCGAGATGCGCCAGCGGATCCTCGAAATGCGTATCCGCGCCGTGCTGCGTCACCAGCGCCTGCGGCCGGAAGTCCGCCAGCAGCTCGGGCACCACCGCGTGGAACGCGCGCAGCCAGCCCTCGTCGCCCGTACCGGCCGGCAGCGCCACATTCACCGCGCTGCCCTCACCCGCACCGGCGCCCGTCTCCTCCGGCCAGCCGGTCTGCGGGAACAGCGTCCGCGGATGCTCGTGCAGCGAGACCGTCAGCACCCGCGGATCCTCCCAGAACGCGGCCTGGACGCCGTCCCCGTGATGCACATCCACGTCGATGTACGCGACGCGCTCCGCCCCCAGCTCCAGCAGCCGCGCGACCGCCAGGGCCGCGTCGTTGTAGACGCAGAACCCGGAGGCGGACCCCGGCATCGCGTGGTGCAGTCCGCCCGCGAAGTTGACGGCATGCGCGGCCTCGCCGCGCCACACCGCCTCGGCCGCGCCCACCGACTGCCCGGCGATCAGCGCCGACGCCTCATGCATCCCCGCGAAGGCCGGATCGTCCATCGTGCCGAGGCCGTACGACCCGTCGGCGGAGCGGGGGTCCAGCGAGACCCGCCGTACCGCGTCCACATAGTCCTGGTGGTGGACGAGCCGCAGCGTCGAATCCCCGGCGGGCGGCGCGGCCACCACATCGACCGCTCTGTCGAGTCCGTACGCCCGCACCAACCCCATGGTCAGCGCCAGCCGTACCGGGTCCATCGGATGCTCGGGCCCGAAGTTGTATCCCGTTACTGCGTCATCCCACATCAACCGTGCGCGGCCGCTCATGCGTGCCACCGTATCGGTCCTGCTCCGCCCCGAACGAGCGGGCGTACACCAGTGTCACCAGGACCATCGCCATCGGTACGAGCATCGCGCCCCGATAGCTCCACACCTCCCCGACCACCCCCACCAACGGCGATCCCACAAGAAAGCCCACGTAGTTGCAGACATTGAGCCGGGCCACCGCCGCGTCACCGGCGGCCCGCCCGTGACGCTCGAAAGCGCGCCGTCCGGCCGCCGCGAACGTCTGCGGCACGATCACACACAACCCGAGCCCAAGCAGCGTGAACCCCAGGATCCCCGTCCAGGCCCCCGGAGCCACCGCGACCACCGCGAACCCCAGGCCGGCCAGCACAGCCCCGCCCCGCACCACGGCCACGGGCCCGAACCGGCGTACGGCCAGATCCCCGACGGCCCGCCCCAACAGCGTGGTGACCATATAGGCGTTGTACGGAACGGTCGCCAACTCCTCAGAGCTACCAAGCACATCCTGAAGGTACTTGGCGCTCCAGTTCGACACGGTTGAGTCACCGACGTAAGAGAAGGCCATGACGAGGAAGAAAGGCAGCAGAAGCGAGAACGACACAGGTGCCCGCCCCTTGCCACCAGAACCGCCGATGCCACCAGAACCGCCGTCGTCATCACCATCCGCGGCGTCCACGTACCAACGGCTCCCGATCAACGCGGCGGGCAGCAGCAGCACCACCACCGGCAGATACGACACGAACAGCGACAGATCCCAGTGCGCACCCGCCCACGCCAGCGACGCCCCGACGATCCCGCCAAGGCTGACCGAAGCGTGAAAGCCGAGCATGATGCTCCGCCCGTACGCCCGTTGAAGGCTCACGCCGAGCATGTTCATCGACGCTTCCAGCGCACCCACGGCAAGCCCGAGCACTCCCAACGCGACGGCTACCTGCCACAGCTCGTCACCGGATCCGACCCCGAGAAGCGCCAGCAGGACGACGGGCTGAGCCCAGCGCACCACCGTGCTCGGCCGGACCCGTTTGATCAGCCTCTCGGAGGCGACACTGCCGACACCCGCGAGGATCGGCACGGCGGCGAGGAAGGCGGGGAGGAGCCCGTCGGATATCCCGTACTGGTCCTGGATGGCCGGAATACGCGTCACGAGCAGCGCGAAGGTCAACCCCTGGACGAGGAAGCTCCACGCGAGAGAGACCCGACCGTGCCGCAACTGTGCATCTGTCATGGCGGACAGAGTAGGACGCTCCGCTACCCGTGGGTAGACTGATCAGGCAACAGATCGGCCAAGCAGTCCCGGCAGCTCGGCCATCCTGGCGAAGTACCCGTTGGCACCGGTCAGTTTCCCGGCGGACGTCATCGCCGTGAACGCGTACACATCCATGCCCGCGGCCCTGGCGGCCGCGACCCCGAGGGGACTGTCCTCCACCACGGCACAGCGCTCGGGAGCCACCCCCATCCGTTCGGCGGCATGGAGGAAGAGATCCGGCGCCGGCTTACCGCGCCCCACGTCCTGCGCGCTGAAGATGATGCTGTCGTCGAACCACCGGTCCAGCCCGGTCTTGCGATGCCCGACCCGGATGCGCTCATGGCTCCCGGACGAGGCGACGCAGTACGGCACTCCCTCGGCGGCCAGCTTCCCCAGCAGCTCGACAACCCCGTCGACCGGCTCCAACTCCCGCTCGAAGGCGGCGAAGACACGCGCGTGCAGTGTGTCGTCGAAGTCCGCGGGGAGGAGACGGCCGGTGCGCTCCTTCACCAGATCGTGGACGCGATGCACGGCGGCGCCCATGTAGTCGCGCAGGGAATCCTCGTAGGAGGTGGGATGACCCAGCTCGGTGAGATAGCCGGCCAAGATGGTGTTGGAGAGAGGCTCGCTGTCGACGAGCACACCGTCATTGTCGAAGATGATCAGTTCGTAGCGCATGCCTCGACCCTAAACGGGTCCGGGGAAATGGGTGGTGAACGCAGAAATGCCCCGCACCATACGGTGCGGGGCATTCCCACAAAGGTTGTTCGGCGGCGTCCTACTCTCCCACAGGGTCCCCCCTGCAGT
>NZ_JBVJDS010000018.1:0-110982 GCF_055582185.1 Streptomyces sp. NPDC042201
CTGCAGGGGGGACCCTGTGGGAGAGTAGGACGCCGCCGAACAACCTTTGTGGGAATGCCCCGCACCGTATGGTGCGGGGCATTTCTGCGTTCACGGCCTGTTTTCTCAGACCCGTTCGGGGCGAGGCAGCTGGGTTAAATCGCCTTGCGGCTGGGGGCGCGGCGCGCGGAGGATCGGTTCATGAACCACGTGATACGCGCCGTACGGCCCGACGAATGGGCCAAGGTCAAGCAGATCCGGCTGGAGTCGCTCCAGGATCCGGCAGCGCCGCTGGCCTTCCTGGATACGTACGAGCAAGCCCGGCAGTACAGCGACGCGTACTGGCAGGAGCGCGCCGCCGGCTCCTCGCCGCGGCACGGGACCAGGGCCGGTCAGTTCATCGCCGAGGCGCCGGACGGCAGCTGGTCGGGCTCGGTGGCCCTGCTGATCGAGAAGCCGGGCGGTGATGACTTTCTCGGGACCTCGGTCGAGCAGGCCCAGGGGCATCTGGTCGGTGTCTACGTACGTCCCGAGCAGCGCGGCAGCGGACTGATCGGCGCTCTGATCGCCGCGGCCCTCGACTGGGCGTGGTCGGTGGAGGAGCCCCGCCTCGAGCGGGTACGGCTCTATGTCCACGAGGGGAACGGCCGGGCGCAGGCCGCGTACCGCAAGATCGGGTTCGTACCGACCGGGAAGGTCGTCCCCTTCGAACTCGACCCCGCCTTCAAGGAACTGGAGCTGGCCGTCGAGCGCCCGGACGAGGCCTAACCGGACACGGCCCAAAGGTCTTAAGGGGCTAGGAGGCGGGCAGTTCGTGGTCCGGCCAGCGGTCCCGGCCCTGTTCCCGCGAGCGGAGCAGGACCAGGGCCGGCAGTCCCTGGTCCTGGCCGGTGGCCAGCAGCTCCGGAAGAAGGGGGAGCGGTGCCACCGCGGCGACGTCGTCGAGGACAAGGGACATTGGTGGGTCGAGCCGACCGTCAGATGACCGTGCGGCCATGCGGCGGCCGTGCTCGACCACGCTTGAGGCGAGTGCGGTGAGCAGCGGCATCGCACCCGGGCGGGAGCGAGGGTCCTCGATAGGCTCGCCCACCACATAGAGCGTGCCCCCCTCGTTCCCAAAAGAATCCAGAGTGAGGGAATCCGTTCTGTTCGGTGTGCAGGCTTCCCGGATATGGACCGAGGAGAGAGCCGACAGCGCACGGGCCGTCAACTGCTGGGCGACCTCGCGGCGTTCGGGGTGTGCGGTGAGCGCGGACTCCAGCAGCCCGGCGAGGCCGGAGGCGGCCTTGGGGTGGGTACGGAGGATCCGTACGGCCTCCTGGGCGCCCCCGCCCTGCGTCCAGCGGTGCACCTGCTTGAACGGCCGCGCGTCCACGGCAGCGGCGTGCAGCCAGCACCGCAGGAGCGTTTCCGCGGTGTCGGCCATGGCGACGTCCAGGAGGGCGTGCGGGCGTACGGGGGCGAGCAGCGCGGCCGCACGGGCGGCGGCGGTGCCGGCGTCCTCGCAGCCGGCGGCGGGGGACCAGTGGAGGCGGTCCGGGGTGTCGCAGAGGTGCCCGGGGTCGTACACGAGGACGGGGCCGAGCTTGGCCCGCGCGTCCTTGGTCTCGGCCCAGACGGTGGGGTCGGACGTGACGACAAGGGCGGGTCCTTCGGCCTCCAGGATGGCCTGAACGGCGGCTGGGCGGCGGCTGAGGGGGTCGCCGTACCGCACGCGCGGCGCGTTACGGACGGCGGGGACCGCGTGGACCGTGGGGCCGGCAACGGCGGCCACGGGTACGGGTGCGGACTCGACCACGGACTGCTGCGACTGCCGTGACTGCTGTGGGAGAGCCGGTGCGGGGACAGGCGCGGCCGTGGCCACGACGCCGGACGGGGCCGCGGCCGCGGCATCCCGTTCGTACCGCTCCTGAAGAAGCTGCTCCCGCCGTCGGGCTCGTACCGCCCGATAGCGGGCCGTCACACCCAGCGCGAACACCGTGAGCACGGTCAGTATCATCAGCTGGCTTATCAACAGGCCCCAGAACAGACCGTATCCGGACAGCTGCCCCGGCGGGGTGTCGGGCCAGGCCGCCGCCAGGTCGTGCGGCGTCGACGCCAGTTGCCGTATGGCCAGCGGCGTACGGGCGTAGGTCACGGCCTGCGGCCAGGCGCCGTGCGCGAACAGTCCCGACAACCCCGTGGCCGTCCAGACCAGCAGGCTCAGCCCGAGCAGGAAGGCCAGCAGGCCCAGCAGCAGCCCGTCCGGGACGCCCCGCTGCTCCTGACCCTCGTGGTGACGCGCCATGTCACGCCACCGTCGACTCGGATGACTCGTTCAACCGCCGTTGTCGCTCCAGGAGGACGGCCCGTTGCTCCGCCTCCCACTCCGCGGCCCGCAGGTCCTCGGGCAGCAGGCCGGCTTCCAGGGCGTCGGCGGCGTCCGACGCCTCGGAGTTCTCCGTCATCGCCCGGTCCGTGAAGACCAGGGGCCGTTCCGCCTCCGTCACCAGGTGTTTGACGACCTGGACATTGCCGTTGACGTCCCAGACCGCGATGCCCGGCGTGAGCGTCGGGATGATCTCCACCGCCCATCGGGGCAGGCCGAGGACCAGGCCGGTCGCTCTCGCCTCGTCCGCCTTCTGGGCGTAGATCGTCCGGGTCGAGGCCATCTTGAGGATGGCCGCGGCTTCCCGCGCGGCCGCCCCGTCGACCACGTCCGACAGGTGGTGGACCACCGCCACGAACGACAGGCCGAGCCGCCGGCCGAACTTCAGCAGCCGCTGGAAGAGCTGGGCGACGAAGGGCGAGTTGATGATGTGCCAGGCCTCCTCGACCAGGAAGATGCGCTTCCTGCGGTCGGGGCGGATCCAGGTGTGCTCCAGCCAGACGCCCACGATCGCCATCAGGATCGGCATCGCGATCGAGTTGCGGTCGATGTGCGAGAGGTCGAAGACGATCAGCGGGGCGTCCAGGTCGATCCCGACGGTTGTCGGTCCGTCGAACATGCCCCGCAGGTCACCGTCGACCAGCCGGTCCAGGACCAGCGCCACGTCCAGGCCCCAGGCCCGTACGTCGTCCAGGTCGACGTTCATGGCCTGGGCCGATTCGGGCTTCGGATGGCGCAGCTGCTCGACGATGTCCATCAGCACGGGCTGGCGTTGGGTGATCGTCTCGTTGACATAGGCGTGCGCGACCTTCAGCGCGAAGCCGGAGCGCTCGTCGAGGCCGTGTCCCATGGCGACTTCGATGATCGTACGGAGCAGGGCGAGCTGCCCGGTCGTGGTGATCGCCGGGTCGAGGGGGTTGAGGCGGATACCGCCGTCGAGCGCGGCCATCGGGTCCAGCCGGATAGGGGTTATACCCAGCTCCTGGGCGATGAGGTTCCACTCGCCGTGGCCGTCCTCGCCCTGGGCGTCGAGGACGACGACCTGGCGGTCACGGAAGCGCAGTTGGCGCAGGACGTAGGTCTTCTCCAGCGCCGACTTACCGTTGCCGGACTCGCCGAGGACCAGCCAGTGCGGAGCCGGGAGCTGCTGCCCGTACAGCTGGAAGGGGTCGTAGATATAGCCCTTGCCGCTGTAGACCTCGCGGCCGATGATCACACCCGAGTCACCGAGGCCGGGGGCCGCGGTGGGGAGATAGACGGCCTGGGCCTGGCCCGTCGACGTACGGACGGGCAGCCGGGTCGTCTCCACCTTCCCGAAGAGGAAGCTGGTGAAGGCATCCGTGAGGACGGACAGTGGATCTCGCATCACTGGCCCCTTTCGGCTCGGCGGCTATCGATGGCTGGCGGCGGGACTGTCGACGGCCGCATCTGGCCGCACCTCGCTCCACGTGGCGGCTGTCGGTCCGCCCTCGGCGCTGTCCTCGGCTATCGGCGTATGCCGGTCGCGAACGGCAGGGTGTTCACAAAGGCACGGTGGTGCTCGCGGTCGCACCACTCCAGCTTCAGATACGACTTGCCGGCCGAGGCCCTGATCGTCCGCTTGTCCCTGGCCAGCGCCTCGGGCGACCTGGACGACACTGTGATGTACCCGACGAGGTTGACCCCCGCTGCCCCACTGGCGAGATCTTCACCCCGCTGGTCCAGCCGGCCGTGCGCGGCGATGTCGCGCGGGTCGACGGTGCGGTTCATCTTGGCGGCGCGGCTCGCCTCCGCGTCGTCGTTCGTCTTCTCCGTCAGCATCCGCTCGATGGCGATCTCGGTGGGTTCGAGATCCATGGTGACCGCTACCGTGCGGATCACGTCGGGGGTGTGGACGAGTAGCGGCGCGAGAAAGTTCACGCCGACGGGGGTCATCGGCCATTCCTTGACCCAGGCGGTGGAGTGGCACCAGGGCGCCCGGGTTGACGACTCCCGGGTCTTGGCCTGCAGATACGTCGGTTCCATCGCGTCCAGCTCGGCCGGCCAGGCGTTTCGTTTCGTCATGGCCTGGATGTGGTCGATGGGGTGGTCCGGGTCGTACATCGAGTGCACGAGGGAGGCGAGCCGGCTCTGCCCGAGCGGCTGCCGTACGCGGATGTCCGCCTCGGCGAGGCGGGCGCAGATGTCGGTGAGCTCGCGGGCCATGACGACGGCGAGGCCGGCGTCCCGGTCGAGCTTCTTCGTACCGGCGGCCTGGCGGGCGGCGCGGGCCATGGCCTGGCCCTCGGCGGCCAGTTCACGGGTGTAGTGCATGCAGGCGACGAGATACGCGCGGTGCTGCTCGCTGGAGGTGGAGACCATCGACTGGAGCTGGTCGTACGACTCCTGGAGCCAGCCGGGGGACGAGCCGTCGCCGCGCTGCGCCACGTCCTTGGCGTGCGCGTCGGGGTCGGCGGGCAGCGTACGGGCGAGCATCTGGAGCCGGGTGACGAAGCCGTCGCCGTTGGCGACATGCTTGAGGAGCGTGCCGAAGCGGTCGACGAGGGCTTCCTGGTCCTCGCTGTCGCGCAGGCCGACGCCGGGGCCCTCGATCTCGATGGCGGCGGTGACGGTGCGGCGGTCGGCGTGGAGCAGGACGGCGATCTCGTCCGGACCGAAGGGCGCGGCCAGCCAGTTGATGCGGCCGATGGCGGGGGGCGGGCCGATCTCGACCTCGCGGCCGTCGAAGTGCGTACCGGACTCCATGGCGCCGGAGCGGTAGACGGCGCCGCCGCGCAGGGTGCGCTTGAAGCTGCGGTTGATCTCGTACCACTTGTAGAACGTGCGGTGCTTGTACGGCACGTACACCGCGGCCAGCGCGATGAGCGGGAACCCGGTCAGCGTCACGATCCGCAGGGACAGTACGGGCACCAGCAGGCCGCACATCATGCCGATGAACGCGCCGGCGATGATCAGCGCGATCTCGCCGGTCTCGCGGTTCTTGCCGACGATCGCGTTGGGCCGGGCGCGGCCGACGAGATACGTACGGCGGGGCGCCATCGGTTGGGAGTGGGTCGTCAACGCCCGCCACCTCCTGTGCTGTTGTTGCCGGTGCTGTTGCCGCGTGAGCTGTGCGGGCCGCTGGTCGGGCCGCTGTTACGGGGCGGGGGCGGGGCGGCGGGGATATGTCCGCCGCCTGCTCCGCCGCCGGAGGTGGAGCCGCGGGAGCTGTGCGCGGCGACGCCCCCGGCGATGGGGTTGGCGGGCCTGGCGCCGCCGCCTCCGCCGCCTTGCTGGTGGTTGCGGCTGCTGTGGGTCTTGATGCCCTGGGAGACGAGGGCGGCGGGGGAGCTGATGACGGCGGCGGCCTGGGAGCCGTCCGTGGCCTGCTTGCGGTTGCTGCGGGAGGAGGCGATCTCGTCGCCGAAGCCGGGCACGAAGCGGTAGATCATCGCGGAGGCGAAGATCGCGAGCAGGATGATGGCGAGGCCGGACACCACGGCGGAGAAGGCGTCGGGGCCTTCGTCGGCGGAGAGCGCGCCGGCGAGGCCGAGCACGATCACTATCACGGGTTTGACCATGATGACCGCGATCATGATGCCGGCCCAGCGGCGGACGTGTCCCCACATGTTCTTGTCGACGAGCCCGGCGTAGACGGCGGTGCCGAGCAGCGCGCCGACGTAGAGGAGCGCGGCCCTTATGACCAGCTCCAGCCAGAGCACGCCGGCGGCGAGGATCGACACGAGGGCGACGACGATCAGCATGATCGGGCCGCCGCCGATGTTGTCGCCCTTCTTCAGGGCTTCGGAGAAGCCGCCGAAGAAGACGTCGGTCTGTCCGCCGGTGGAGGTCGAGATGACTTCGGTGACGCCGTCGGTGGCGGAGACGATCGTATAGAGGATGAGCGGCGTGAAGGCGGAGGCGAGGACGGTCAGCCAGAGGAAGCCGATGGCCTCGGACAGCGCGGTGGCGAGGGGCACGCCGCGGATGGCGCGCTTGGCGACGGCGAGGAGCCACAGGACGAGGGTGAGGACGGTGGAGGCGGCGAAGACGACGGCGTACTGGCGGAGGAAGGCGGCGTTGGTGAAGTCGACGTTGGCGGTGTCCTTCACGGCGTCGCTGAGCTTGCCGACGATCCAGGCGGCGGCGTCGGCGCAGCCGCGGGCGAGGGAGGAGAGGGGATCGAGGGCGTCGGCGGGGTCGGAAGAAGGCCCGGACCGTGCGGACCCGGCGTCGCCGTCGCAGTAGTCGCGGGCGGGGCCGACGATGAGGCCGCAGTCGCCCGTTGCCGACGGCGAGGGCGTCGGAGCTGCCACGGCACGGGTGGCCAGCAGCACGGCCGCGGCTTGTACGGTGGCGAGGACGGTGCCGAGTTTGAGCGCGAGATGTGGCCTACCGGGCATACGTGAACCCTCCGTACTCCTCGACTGCCTTGGCGATCTCATCAGCACTGGAGGCCGTACGGTCGGCGTTCACCGGCGCCGGGCCATCCTTCTGGGCAAAGCTCTTGACCTTCCAGTCCTGGTTCACCCACTGGAGCTCGAGAGTCATGGTGAACCAGTCGTTGGTCACCGGATTCGTCGAGCTGACGCCGGCGGTCCCGAACACGCCTGTGCACCAGACTTCCACGGTGGTGGAGCTGTTTGTGTACTGCGTGAGCTTGGTGCCGACGGGGGCGGTACGCGAGACGTACGTCAGCCCTTCGGCCGCGTTACCGTTTTCATCAAGCCCGATCTTGGCCAGGAACTCTTTGTTGTAGGCCGCATCGAACTTGGTCCCCAGTTCCTGGGCAGTCTCCGTGACGAACAGTCGGCGCATGATCTCCCGCCGACGGTCGGCCTTCAGGATGTCGGCGGAGACGAGGACCACCGCGTAGTTTGCCGCTGCGCTTGCCGCTCCCTGTTCGGTTTGGGCGAAGCCCGAGGGAATCGCGCCGTTCTTGCCCGTTACCGGCTTTACGCCCGTCGCCGTCGTCGGGTCCGCTCCCGGGCCCGACGACGCGCCCTTGCCGCCGCCGCCCGAGGCCTCGTCGTCCCCGCCGCCGCGGTTCGCGAACGCGATAGCCGCGATGAGGAGGACCACCACGCCCACCACGGTGATGAGCGAGCGCGAGCCGCGTGCCGGGCGGCGGGGGCCGCCGTACATGTCGCCGCTTCTGCCGTCGGGCAGGCGGGTACGGGTCTGGCCCGTACCGCCGAAGCTCTCGTCCGTACGGCCCGAGTCGCCGCCGTAGCCGTGCTCGTCACCGAAGCTCATGCCGCGTGGGCCCCCTCAGCCGTTTGCAGTTCCGCGGAGTACGCGTAGTACGACGGTAGCCGTGCTGGTTCCCGCGCGGGCGCGGTGTGGTGACTCGACATCAGGGAGACGCAACCTCAGCCGGTGGGTGCGACGGACAGGTGGTGTTGGAGTGGTCCGGGGCACGCCCCGGTGCGGACAGACGGGGCGGCGGGGCTAGACGGCCATCCCGTACACGATGGTGAAAAGCGTGCCCAGCGAGCCGATGATGAAGACACCGGTCAGCCCGGCGACGATCAGACCCTTGCCCTGCTCCGCGCTGAACGTGTCCCTGAGCGCTGTCGCCCCGATCCGCTGTTTGGCCGCGCCCCAGATCGCGATGCCGAGGCAGAGAAGGATGGCCACGGCCATCACGACCTCGATCATCACCCGGGCCTCGCTCCCCAGTGTTCCGAAGGGCCCCCAGTTCGGGGCGATGCCACCGATGATGGTGGTGATGTCGCCCTTTTCGGCCGCCAGGTACATGTAACTCACCGCCCCTGTTGGGTCGTTCACGCCCATGCCCCCATGGCACGGGTCACGCTCTATCTTCGCTGATGGAACCGCCCTCGTGCGCCGCTTGGCGGGTCTCTTTACCCGATCCCCGCACATATGACCGATCCGGCGCCCTGACCAGGCGCGGACCGGGGTGTGCGCGTACGCATTTGGTTACTCTGTGTATCACGGAGCGTGACTCCGGGCAATGACTGTCGTTGTTACACCTCTGCGGAAGACCGTGCGGGGGCTGGCGATATGACGACTCGTCGGGCTGTCCTCGGTGGTCAGTCGCCGACCTTGTACTCCGGATCGACATAACAGGGCGAGGTCAGCGAGACGGACAGGCTGTCGCGGTACTCCTTCTCCCACTTGGAGGGGTTCTTGGACGTCGAGGGGAGCAGCAGCTCGATCGTCGCCGTGTGGTGGTCCTTCTCGTGCTCGACGTCGAGCTGGAGCTGCTTGGCCCGGGACTTGGCCGGCTCGAAACGCACGACCTTCCAGCCCTTCGCGGGCAGCTCCGTGTGAAGCCTGTCCATGGCCTGCTTCAGATCGTCGCTGGACGGGCTGTACATGGACCAGAAGTGACGCACCAGGAACCCGTGGTCCACGCCCGCGCAGGGCGACGCGTCAGGGGCGCCGTTGCTCGCCTCCGGCAGGCCCGACACAGCGAAGAGCGCGCTGGACCGCTCGCGTACCAGATCCTTCGCGTCGGAGACGGACATGCGCTGCGGTTCGTAGTCCAGACCGCCGTTGTTCATGGTGGAGCATCCTGTCGAGAGGAAGAGAGTGGAGGTCGCGAGAGCCATGAGCCGTACGGCTGACCGGCCGGCGCTCTTCTCCCCTGTTGCCGTGGGACTCATCTGGCTCACCTTGTCGTTACGTCGTCGTACCGGCCTGTGACGACCCGGGCCTGATTGTTGAGGCTCTCCGTGCCCTCGTCCCAGTAGCCGCTGTGCCCGCGCGAACCGTCCGTCGAGACGATCGTCGCCCCGAAGTCCGGGTTGGTGGGAGTGAGGGGCTTCGCGACGCTGGTGCCGTCCCCGTCGAGGAACGACGGGAGCAGGTCGATGTCCAGCTTGACCGGAGCGTGCTTCCAGCCGCCGATTTCCGGGACGGGGTCGCTGGTGACGAAGGGGATGTTGACGCCGCCGTACGTGTCGTCGCCGATGTACGGGATATGGCTGCCCTTGAGATACGGATCGCTGTCGGCCTCGGCGGCGAAGACATGGCCGGCGGGAACGTCGAGTTCCTTGGCGCTGCCGACCTGCATGCCGGGGCTTCCCGCCACGAAGACGTCGTCGACCGGAAGAGTGCCCTGGCGGGCCGCGGCGCCGACCACCGTACTGCCGTAGCTGTGGCCCATGGCGGTCAGATGCCCCGCGTCGCCCTCGTGCGAGGAGCGCAGCCCGCCGAGGAAGTCGTTCAGTTTGGGTCCGCCGTCGTTGGCATAGCCACTCTTGGGCGAATCGAAGACCAGACTCTGCGGAGCGTCGTAGCCGAGCCAGGTGATGGTGGAGACGCTCTGTCCCTGGGCCAGGTTGTCGCTGGAGCGCCACAGTGCCTCCATCCGCTTGATCTCACCGCCGATGCCTTCCAGGTTCGACGTCGTGCCCGGCACATGCACCGCGGTGTGGGTGGCCGTATCGGGGTTGCCGTTGGCGACGATCGCGTGGCCGATGCCCTTCGTGTCGAAGCCGAGCAGAAACGCCTCGGGCAGCGGGCGCTCGCCGGCGCGGCTGACCTGGCCCGTTCGGTCGAATCTCTCCTGGATCGCGTCCATGCCCTTGATCTGGGCCTGGAGGCGGCTGCGGCTCTCGTCCCACTTCTCCCAGGCCGGGTTCTTCATGGAGACCCCGTAAGGGCCTCCGTTCGGGTCCTGGATCATCCTGGGGGGCTCGGGGCCCAGCTTGTCCAGATCCAGTTGGGCCTGGGCGCGGGTCTCGGCGAGGACCATGCGGTTGGCATCGTCCCGGACGGTGCTGGGGATGCCGTCGAGGGCGCCGACCGAGGCCGGATAGAGCGTGGCGTACTCGTCGCGCTGCTCCTGTGTGAGGCCGTTCCACCAGGCGGCGTTGTCGGCCGGGGACTTGCCCTGGGGGATCTTCGAGTCGTCAGCGTACTTCCCTGCCGCCTTCTGCAGCGCCCGGGTGTCCTGGGCGGCGTCGGCGAGCATCGCGTCCGTGACCGTGAGCCCGCCGGTCGTTTTGAGGCGGCGCAGGGCGCTCGCGTACCGGCCGTCGATCTCCGCGGCGTCGCGGACCGCGGCGGAGATCCGCTCCGCGATGTCCTCGGCCTTGCCCTTGTTGACGTCGGCGCCGCCCTCCGCCCTGCCGGGCAGGAGGGGGATGGGGGCGCCGGGGGTGGCCGTGCCGCTGCCGGGTGCGAGCGGGGCGATGGGCGAGACGGGGTACTCGACCGAGCCGTCGGGCTTCACCGTGAACTTGAGGCTCTCGGCGTCCTCCAGTGCCTGCTTCAGCTTCCTCTGCGGCGCGGCCAGCTCGGCGGCCAGTCCGTTCAGCGCGGTACGGATCAGTCCGCACTCGGTGTGGATGTACTGGTAGTTACGGCTTAACTGGGACAGGTCGCCGAGGGCCTTGGTGGCGGTCTCGCCCTTCTGGGTCTCGCGGAGCGTGCCGAGCATCTCGTTGTCGACGCGGTGCTTGGCGGCGTTGGCCCGGCCGGAGACCTTGCCCCAGCCGTCCGCCGCGTCCTCGTACTCCGAACGCCTCACATCGCGCAGCTGCTGCCAGGTGGTCACTTCGGGCTCTCGCCCTCGAAGCGCTGCTTGGTCCTGGCTTCCTGCTCGCCGAACTCCTTGCCCGCGATCTTGAGGGCGCCTTCGAGCCGTGCGCATTCGTCGCGTACGGCGGTGAGGCGTTCCTTCCAGGAGGTGCGTATCTCGTTCAGCGCGGCGGTGCTGGTGAAGCCTTCCGTGGCGCCGGTGACGCCTTCGGAGGCGGTGTTCATGTCGGTCAGGGCGGTGGCGGAGGAGGTGTGCAGGCCGTTGGCGATGGCGGAGGCGGTGGTCCAGGGGCCCTGGCCGACCTTGAGGTCCGGTTCGCCGCTTCCGCCGCTTCCGCTGTTTCCGCCTCTTCCGCCGCCGTCGACCGGCGTTGCGGCCGAGGCCAGGTTCATTCCGGTGCCGGGGCTGTCGTGGCCGAACAGCTCCGCCCATTTCTCGTTGAGCGCCATGCGCCTGTCCCCCGTAGCGAGCCAACAAAATGCTTCCGGGAACCTAGCCGACCGCCGTTCTGATCGTCGAACAAGCCGACTGCTGCTGGTGGTTGTGCCTGCGCCGGCCTCTTTCGTACGGGTGAACTTGGCGCCCCCGTCGTGCGGTCGGTCCGCCGGCCGCATGCCTTTGCCTGCGGGCGTCTTCGCCGTATGCGCCCCCTCTCGCGCCCCGCTGGGGGGTGGAAATGCCGCGTATCCGTCTTTGGGACAGTGCGGTTGAGAGGGTTGAGGAACAGGGGCGTGCGGCATGACGGGGATGACCGGGTATTCGGACAGCTGGCAGCAGTTGATTGATATGGCCGGCGGCGGAGTTCCAGCTCCGCACGGCGGACGCCTGAAGCACAACGGAGGTCCGTGGACCCGGGCGGCGGGAGCGGCCGAGGCGCTGCGTACGGACATGGGCCAGGTGAAGGGCGACTTCGGGGCCGCGCACGAGGGGCTGGCGTCCGGCACGGCGGGCCTGCGGGCCGGGGCGGTGCTGCGGACGGTGCGTACGTCGTGGGAGCGGCGCATCGAGACCGCGGCGAGGGAGTGCGGGAGCCTGGCGGGGAAGCTGCGGGCGGTCGCGAAGGACCAGGGCGAGGTCGAGGCGGCGATCAGGTCGTCCTTCAGGTCGTCCCTCACGGGGTCCTCCGCGGAGCTCTCCGCAGGGTCCTCCGCGAGGACGGGGGTCGGGCCTGGCGCCGGGTCCGGCGTCGGCGCCGGTGGTGGGTGGTGAGCGGGGTGCTGACGTGGGCTCAGTTACGTGAGGTGAAGTGCTCCGAGCTGGAGGACGCGGCCGACGGCTGGGGCAGGGCGAGCAACCGGGCGGATGCCGCGCGGGACCGGATCGACAAGCAGCTGCTGGCGGGTCTCGCGGCCTCGCAGGAGGGCGAGGCGGCGGAGGCCGCGGTGACGCGGCTGCGGGAGCTGAGCCGTAATTTCCAGTACGTCTACACCGAGTGCGGGCTGGTCCGTACGACGCTGAACAGTTTCGCGTTCGAGCTGCGGGGAACGCAGCGCAAGCTGGTGGACGCGCTGGATGACGCGGAGGTCCTGAAGTTCACGGTCCACGAGGACGGTTCGGTGAGCTTCCCCGCCGGGGGCGAGAACGCGCTCACGCGGGAGGAGCTGCCGGGCGGCAAGGCCGCCGGCAGCGCGGTGCCACCCCTGCTGGCCCCGCCGCCGGCGTTCACGGGCCCGAGCCCCAACCCGAACGCGGCGAAGGCCCAGGACATCGCCGACCGCATCGCGCGGGCGGTCAGCGAGGCGAGGGCGGTCGACCTCCAGTACACCGGGACGCTGCGCAAGCTGACGGCGCAGGACGGCCTCAAGGTCACCGACGCGATGTGGACGGACGCGAGCGGGGACGCGACGGCGGTGCGGGACCTGGCGTCGGACTACCTGGCGGACGCCATCCCTGGGGCCAAGACCCCCGCGGAGCGCAAGGCGTGGTGGGACGGCCTGACACAGGAGGAACGGGAGGAGTACCTGGCGGTCTACCCGGACCGGATCGGGAACATGGACGGGATCCCGGCGGAGGTGAGGGACGCGGCCAACAGGGACAACCTGCAGCTGCTGATGGGGAAGCTGGAGGGACGAGGGGACGAGAAGTCACAGACGCGGCTGGCGGGGCTGAGATCGATCGACGAGCAGTTGCGGGCAGGGGGGAATCCGCCGATGTATCTGCTGGGTATTGGGGACGAGGGGAATGGGCGGGCGATTGTCGCGTACGGGAATCCGGATACGGCGAGGAATGTTTCGGCGTATGTGCCGGGGCTGGGGACGGCGCTGGATGAGGATTTCGCAAAGAACGATCTGAAGCGCGCGCGGGACACGGCCGTCGGTGCGCGGGAGTACGATCCCTCCAGCGCGGCGATCGTGTGGCTCGGATACGACGCTCCGCAGCTTTCCGCTGATGACATCACGGGAAACGCGGATGTGATGTCCGCTGATCAGGCGCAGGTCGGGGCCACCGCATACAACGAATTCATGTCCGGCATCTCGGCGACGAATCAGAACGAGGATCCGCACGTCACCGCCATCGGGCATTCCTATGGCTCGCTCACCGTCGGTCAAGCCGCACAGCGGCCGGGCGGTGTTCCGGGCGCCGACGACATTGTTCTGCTCGGCAGCCCCGGTACTGGAGCAGATTCTGCGGACGATTTGGGCGTGGGCAGGAAACATGTGTTCGTCGGCGCCGCGGAGAACGACCCGGTGACGGCGATGCCCGCCAAGATCGAGGCACGTGGCATGGCGATGGGCGCGGGCAGCGGGGCGGCGGTGGGGATGGCGATGGGTGGTCCGGTCGGCGCGGCGGTCGGAAGTGTCGGGGCGGGCGCGGCCGCGTACTTCGCACAAGACGCGCAGGCAGACGACAGAGAGATCTGGTACGGGACGGATCCGGCGCACGAGGCGTTCGGTGCCCAGCGTTTCCGAGTGGGGGACGGGCCACGTCCGATCGGAGACGGCGGAGGCTTTGCGGCGCACTCCAACTACTTCAATCCTGCGGAAGACGAAGAATCTGCCGATAATATTGCCTTGATTGTTGCCGGACGAGGTCGTGAGATCAGTACTCAGGAGCACCGATGACCAATCCACGTCTCGTCCTCACTGCGCTCCTGCTTGTGATGGCGACTGGATGCGGCGCTCTATCCGATGCTGCTCCCCCAGAAGGGAAAACATCTGACATGGATATGCAGCAGGCCGCTGCGAAGGCCGACGCGATCATGCAGCGGACGCTGTCGGCCATTAAGCCGGAGCTTCGATGGAATCACGGGCCTTCGAACGACAGCATCTGCACCGACTCCAAGAATGACTCCCTGGGGACCGGTTCAGTGAAACGCAGAATTTCCGTCATGACTGTTGTCTCCAAAGAGCGGCGTGGAAGTTTGCTCGGAGTCGTGGAGCGCGACTGGAACGCTCGGGGATATCGGATCACCAGCGTGCGAGCGAGTCGCGAACTGCCTGCCGTCTACGCTTCGACGCCGGACGACTTCCGTATAAGGGTGGCCGTTGGAGGGGGAGGTCAGTTCTTCTTCTCCATCACCACCCCGTGTTTCACCGAATCCGCCGTGTCCGACCCGGCGACCGAGCCGAACACCCCGCAGCGCGAGGGCGACTATCCCCAGCGCCCGGACGTGCACGACGACTTCTGGTCATCTGGGGCGCCTCTTTCGGCGTCCTCGGCATCTGCCCCCTGATCAGGGCCCTCCGCGCCTACACTGGCGCAGACGGTGGCCCTGACATGAGGGGTGTTTGACGGTGCGTAAGGCATGGCTGGTCGCGGCCGCTGTCGGTGGGCTGTGTATGAGCTTCGTCGCTCTGCTTGTCGTCGGGACCTACTCCGCCGCCGCCGGGCTCATCGGGGGAGCCGGTGGGGGCGGGCGGGTGGGGCTGGCCAAGGGGGCCGTGCCGGCGGCGTATCAGCCGCTCGTGCAGAAGTGGGGCAATCTCTGTCCCGCCATCAACCCCGCCTTGCTCGCCGCGCAGTTGTACCAGGAGAGCGGCTGGAACCCCTCCGCCCAGAGTCCCGCCGACGCCAAGGGGATCGGGCAGTTCATCCCCGGGACATGGGCCGCGCACGGGATCGACGGGGACAAGGACGGGGACCGGGACATCTGGGATCCGGCTGACGCGATTCCGTCGGCCGCCTCGTACGACTGTGAATTGGCTGAATACGTCAAGGACGTGCCCGGGGACGCCACCAACAACATGCTGGCCTCGTACAACGCGGGGGCGTACGCCGTCATCAAGTACGCGGGCGTGCCGCCGTACCGGGAGACGCAGAATTACGTCAAGATCATCCGGACCCTGGAGAAGAGCTTCGCCCGGCCCATCGGGCGGGTCGAGCCGTCGCGGCAGGCCGCCGGGGCGATCTACTTCGCGCAGCAGCAGCTCGGTACGAAGTACCTGTGGGGCGGGAACGGGACGCCGGAGCAGGACGGGCGGTTCGACTGTTCCGGGCTGACGCAGGCCGCGTACCGGACCGTGGGGATCGAGCTGCCGCGGGTCGCCAATGATCAGTACAACGCCGGCGAGCATCCCTCGCGGGATGAGCTGCTCCCCGGTGACCTTGTCTTCTTCTCGGACGATCTGACCAATTCGCGGGCGATCCGGCATGTGGGGTTGTACGTGGGCGGCGGGTACATGATCAACGCGCCGTACACCGGGGCCGTGATCCGGTTCGACAAGATCGATACACCCGACTACTTCGGAGCCACCCGGGTCACCGAGGACGGCGCCAAATCGCTGCCGACGAACCTCCCGGGGAGCCGGCCGACCGTCTGAGGAGTCGGCCGGCCGTCTGAAAACGGACCTGCCGAAAGCCGTCGAGTGGCCGGAACTGTCCGTCGGGCCGAGGCCCTGAGCTGCGACGATGTGTCACTCTTCGATAACGTCATGGTGATCGTTCGGTGGAGAGTGGAACGTACGCGGCGAGTAGGCCGTTCCCTGGACGACAGCTGCGTATTGATCGCGCAGCATGTGCCGTACTGACCACGGGGGTTGGTAGAGGCGGCGCCCACGGTGATGTGGCGCGGCAGGACACAAGGCAAGGGGCCGCAGCAGATGGCTGGACTCGTACTGGATGGGT
This sequence comes from Streptomyces sp. NPDC042201, assembly GCF_055582185.1. Taxonomy (NCBI): domain Bacteria; kingdom Bacillati; phylum Actinomycetota; class Actinomycetes; order Kitasatosporales; family Streptomycetaceae; genus Streptomyces; species Streptomyces sp. NPDC042201. The sequence goes on from NZ_JBVJDS010000018.1 coordinate 15,885, forward strand.
CGAACCCCGACGTCAGCCTGCTCTATGACATCAACGGACTGGCCAAGGACGCTCCGTCGTGGTTCGACCGCGGCATGGAGTTCGTCGGTGAGTTCGGGATCATGCTCGCGATGGTGCTCGTCGTCCTCTGGTGCTGGTGGAGCGTGCGCAAGCGCGGGTCGGCGGAGGACTCGGTCACGGCCGTCGCTGGGCTCGTCTGGGCGCCGCTCGCCGCGGGGGTGGCGCTGCTCATCAATATCCCGATCAGGGGGTTCGTCGAACGGCCGAGGCCGTTCATGGATCACAAGGGCCTTGAGGTCCTCGTGGCGGGGAAGACGGACTTCTCGTTCGTCAGCGACCACGCCACGATGGCGATGGCCATCGGCGTCGGCGTCTTCGTCGCCAACCGGAAGTTCGGTTTCGTCGCCCTCGGGCTCGCGCTGCTCGAAGGCTTCTGCCGGGTCTACATGGGCGTCCACTACCCGACCGATGTGATCGGCGGCTTCGCGCTCGGCACGGCGGTCGCCCTGCTGCTCACGCCCCTCGCGCTCGCCCTGCTGACGCCGCTGGTGTCGGCGATCTCCCGCTCGGCGCGGGTGGGGTGGCTCGTACGGTCGCGGGCCGCGCGTGAGACGGACGGTACGGCGGGCTCCGGCGCCGTCGGCGGGACGCGGCCGCTCGGTATCCCCGAGCCGCGCCCCGACGACAACAACCTGGCCGCCTGAGGCTCTCGATCAGGTCACCGCTACCGCGCTGACCACCACATTCGAGTCCCAGTGGCCGTTCGCGTCGATCACCCCGCCGCAGGTGATCAGCCGTAGCTCCGGGCCTGGCACCGGACCGTAGACCCGCGCCGTGGGGAAGTCCTTCGTCGGGTACGTATCGACCGCCGTCACCCGGAACGGCACCCGGCGCCCGTCCCCCAGCTCCGTCTCGACCACATCGCCGAGGCGCAGCCGGCCCAGCTTGGCGAAGACCGCGTTGCGGATGGTGTCGCGGCCGGTCCGCACCACGGTGCTGCCGGAGTCGGCGGGGGCGTCCCGGTGGCCGACCAGCACGGCCGGGCCGCGCTCGCCGGGGCGCGGGCCCAGGGCGTACCAGCCGACCTTCATCGCGTCCCGGAAGGCGGGCGCGTCCAGGGCGCCTTGGGCGTCGAGCGCGAGCGGCAGGACGTCCGCGGCCAGTCCCAGCGCCGGGACGTGCAGCCGTACGGGAGCGGTGGGCGCGTCCGTGACACGCACGACGCGGGGTTCGGCGTTGGCCGACGAGGACGCGGGCCGCTGCGGGAACAGGTTGAGCGCCACGGCGATCAGAATGCACAGCGCCGCGAAGGCGGAGAGGCTCCTGACCGCCGTATCCACCGTGAGCCACCTGCCCGCCCCGTGCGAGCGACCCGCCTTCCCGGTCAGTGCCGGCCACCCGTGGCGCGGCGCTGGTGGCGACGCACCACGAGGATCGTGCCGACGGCGGCCGCGGCGGTGGCCCCGAGGGTGAGGGCGAGTCCGGCCATGACCGACGGGCCTGAGGAGTCGGCGGCGGTCAGGTGATCGGCGCCTCCCTTCGCCGCACCGGACGGGGTGATCTGCAGAACGCCGACCGACGGGGAGACAGCGCCGGTCCCGGCCGTGGCCGCCGCACTGTTCGTCGCCACTGCCGGCGGCGCGGGGATCTTGTTCGCGTCCGCCGTCTGGGCGGGCGCCTTCGCCGTGGCGGTGGCCGTCGCCTTGGCCGAAGCCTTCGCGGATGCCGGCGCCGACTTCGCCGGGCTCGGCGCCGCCGTCTTCGTCGAGGCCGCGGTCGGCGTCGACCCCGTGTCCGGCATGGCCGTGCCGTCGGGGGCGACCAGGCTGAAGCCCGGCATCCGGTGTCCCTTGGGCTGGTTGGGCCGGTCGTTGCGGTAGTAGTACAGCGGGTGCGCGTTGTAGATCACCTGCGGATGGTCACTGTTCACCGCGTTCAGCACGGTCTGTGAGGTCTCGCCGGTGACGCCCTGCGCCTTGGTCGGATAGCCGATCGCGGCGGGCCAGCTGGTGGCGCATGAGGCCGCGCAGTCCGATACATCCCGCTTGTCGGCGTCCCGCAGGTAGAGCGGGTTGCCCTTCTTGTCGGCCAGTACCTTGCCCGCGTCGGTGGTGATGAGCGTCAGCTCACCGGGCTCGGTCGGCTTGTCCACCGCCGTGGCGCGGCCGGTGGCGAGGGTGAGAAGGAGAACGGTGGCCGTGGCGAGCGCGGCTATTCGGGGTCCGGTTCGGTCCATGTGTCCGCCCTTGCGAGTCGGTTCTGCCCCCCGTTCTGTTTTCGCTATGTACAGAGCATCGTCAGGCGGCCCGTACGGCCACTTCTGTGGGCCGTACGGGCGACAAGGACCGTCACGGCGCCTGCGGGGAAACGACCTTCACAGCGCCTGCGGGAAATCGAACAGCCGGTCGGGGTCGTACTGCTTCTTCAGCCGGGTCAGCCGGTCGGCGGCGGCGCCGTAGTAGGCCGTACGCCAGCCGGTCAGCGCCGGGTCGATGTAGTTCTGGTACGCCGCGCCCGACGCGTAGCGGCGCATCGACGCGTGGGTGCGCTGAAGCCACGCCCGCTGTTCCGGTCCCGAGGTCCCGGGCTCCCAGGCGGCGATGTACTGCGCCAGCATCCGCGAACGCCGGTGGACGAAGGACGTGGCGAGCGGATCCACGCGGTTGACCGCGCCGCCGAGCGCGGTCAGGACGAGCGAGCCGCCGCCGCCCCGGGCCGCCGGGATCCGGGTGAACTCCTCGGCGGCCGACACCAGGACGCGCAGGCCGGCCGGGGAGAGGGACCGGTCGAAGAAGTCCGAGGCGGCCGCGTACGTCTCACGCCGGAGCGCGCCCCCGGCGCTGCGGCCGGGAGTCGTACCGGGCAGCCGGCACTGCTCCTCGGTGAATCCGGAGCAGCCCGCGTACACCAGCATCGCGTCCTCGTAGCCGCGGCGGCGCAGCGAGACGGAGCGCGCGGGGCCGGGGCCGCCCACGCCGTCCGCGAGGCGGTCGACGGCGTTATGGAGATCCGCCTCGTCACCGAGGGAGAAGACGGAGAGGGTGGCGGTCGGGGCGACGCCGCCGGGCCCCGCGGAGAGATGGAGCGAGGACCAGATCTCGTCGGGCTGGTCGGGGCCCCACTTCTGCCAGGCGTCGAGCAGGGCCGCCGCCTTCGGCCAGGGCCAGCTGAGGAAGGCGGTGATGCCGGTGGGCGCGGGATGCGTACGGAAGCGGAGCTCGGTGACGACGCCGAAGTTGCCGTTCCCCGCGCCGCGCAGCGCCCAGAAGAGGTCCTGGTTCTGCGTGGCGTCGGCGGTCAGTCGCTTGCCGTCGGCCGTGATGAGGGTGGCTGAGGTGAGGCTGTCGCAGGTCAGGCCGTACGCGCGGGCCGCGACGCCGTGTCCGCCGCCGAGGGTGAGGCCGGCGACGCCGACGGTGGGGCAGGATCCGGCCGGGATCGTACGCCCATGATCCGCGAGGGTGCGGTAGACGTCGGCGAGCTTGGCGCCGGCGCCGATGGTGCCGTCCGAGGCGGCGTCCTCGAGCGAGTCGAGCTTCGATATGTCGATGACGAGACGGCCGTTGCCGCTGGACCAGCCCGCGTAGGAGTGGCCGCCGCCCCGGATGGAGACGGGGGTGCGGTGGGTACGGGCGAAGTCGAGGCACTCCTTTATGTCGTCCTCGCCGCCGACATAGGCGACGGCCGCGGGCTTCAGGGTGTCGAACCGGGTGTTGTAGAGCTGCCTGGCTGTCGCGTACGCGGCGTCGTCCGGCCGTACGAGCTCTCCGTCCAGCCCCTTTGCGAGCGCGCTCCAGCCGCTCGCTCCGGGGGAGCCGCTCGCCGGCGGGGTGCGGCGGGGCGGTGTGGTGCCGTCGTGGGGAGGCGCTCCGTCCGCCGGCTTTCCCGTACCGTCACCGGAACAGGCGGCCGCGGTGGCGGCCGTGACGGCGGCGGCCGCGGCGGTGAGCAGTCTGCGCCGTTCCATATGACGACCTCCTGAGGGCGGCCCGCGCCGCGGTGGGACTGTCTGCGGTGGGGCGGTCCGCGTCAGCGCGACGCGGCGTGGGAGTCCGCGTCGGTACGGGCGCGGTCGCGTGATCTGCGGGCCGCGCCCGTCCAGCCGCAGGTGCAGCGGGCCAGGCAGAACGAGCCGCGTTCGACAGTGGAGGTGGTGTGGGGAGCCGCCGTGCGGGGTGAGGCGGCGGTGGGGGGACCGGAGGTGTCTTGCTCGCACACACCTCCACGGTACCGGGGTGTCGCCGCCCCGTAACCAGGCCCGGCGTGACGGGGAACGCGGGGCGTCGTTATCCGGGACGGGTGGGGCTTCGGACAAGCGGCGGTCGGGTGTTGGGGGTTGGCAGGCGATGGTGGTGCAGCAGCACAGACGCAGGAGCGTGGCGTTCGCCGCCATGGCCATGACGGGGCTCGTGGCCACGAGCGGCGGATGCGCCGCGGGCAGTGGCGCCGCGGCCGACGACCGGCCCGGCCGTGACCCGGGAGCGGTGCGGAAGGCGGCCGACGTGCTGCTCGCGTCCGGCAGTTCGAAGGCCCGTACGTCCATGGAGATGGCGGCCGGCGGGACGCGCGTGACCATCCGGGGCGAGGGCACGTACGACTTCGGCAAGCGGATGGGGCAGCTCAAGGTCGTCCTGCCCAAGGACCCCGCGGGCGCGAGCGAGCACCGGCCCATCACCGAACTGCTGTCGCCCGGTGCGCTGTACATGAAGAACCGCGGGGCCGGGGTGCCGGCCGACAAGTGGGTCAGGGTGGACTCGACCGCCCTGGAGGACGGGAATCTGGTCACGGGCGGGGTGACCGATCCGCTGGCCGCGGCCGAACTGCTGCGTACCGCGCGGAATGTGATGTTTGTCGCGGAACAGGATCTGGCCGGGACCAGGGTGTGGCACTACCGCGGGGTCACGGACATCCGGCAGGCCGCGAAGGCGGCGCTGCCGTACGCGCGCGGGGCGTTGGCCGCCGCGGCCGAAGGGTTCAGCGAGGACGCCGTACCGTTCGACGCGTATCTGGACGAATCGGGCCGATTGCGCAAAGTCCGGCACCAGTTCAGCTATCTCAACCAGGGGCGTACGGTCGCTGTCGCATCGACGACGCTGCTGTACGCGTTCGGTGTCCGGGTCACCGTCACGCTGCCTCCCCGGGGCGATATCTTCACCGGGAAGATCAAAGCGTGAGCCCGCCGGATCAAAACAAGATCAAATCAAGCCGTAACCATGGAGGACCAAGGCGGAAATGGTCCGGACGTGCCATGCGCGGGGTCTATCACGCTCCCTACCCTAGGAAGTCGACACCGGCAGGAAGAGGTGATAGCACGTGGCTCCGTTGCGTACGCCGACCGTTCAGGACCACGTGGCCCTCGCCGAGATCGAGTGGTGCGGCGAGTTGATGATCGCGGCGTCGGCCGCGGACGGGGAACGGCTCAGTCCGGCCCGTATCGACGAGGTGCTGAACGTCACGGTCGAGCGTCCCGTCCCGCCCCGGCCTCCCCGTCAGACCGAGTGCCGCCGCGAGTGTCCGCCGGACAGGGCCTGAGGGGCGCGGTCCCGCCGCGCCCCGGCCGTCCGTCGGCGCGGCACCCGCTTTCCCGGGGCCGTCAGGTGCGGAGCAGACGGGCAATCGCCTTGGTCGCTTCCTCCACCTTCGCGTCGATTTCCTCCCCGCCCTTCACCGCGGCGTCGGCCACGCAGTGCCGCAGGTGCTCCTCCAGGAGCTGGAGTGCGAAGGACTGCAGGGCCTTCGTCGAGGCGGAGACCTGCGTGAGTATGTCGATGCAGTAGACGTCCTCGTCGACCAGCCGCTGCAGGCCCCGGATCTGGCCCTCGATCCGGCGCAGCCTCTTGAGGTGCTCGTCCTTCTGCTTGTGGTAGCCGTGCACCCCGCGGTCGTGATCGGTGGTGACGGAGGGCGCGTCGCTCGTCGCCGCGCCGGCCGCCTCGGTGGTCGTCATCGCGTCCTCCCGTTGTGCTGTCCGAAAGAGGGCTATATACCCCTCATGGGTATATGATACCTGTCTGTGAGCCTTGGGGCAGGGCCCTGTGCATATCACCATGTCGCATGGGCGACACTGGGAACTTGCCGGTTAGTCGTGGCCGGATGATGCGCCTAGCATCAGCCTGACCGAATCCCATGTAACCCGAGGAACCCACGTGCGATTTCGTCTGACCCCCAGGGAGACGAGCTTCTACGACATGTTCGCCGCGTCCGCGGACAACATCGTCACGGGCTCCAAGCTCCTCATGGAACTCCTCGGGGCGGATTCCTCCGCCAGGGCCGAGATCGCGGAGCGGATGCGGGCAGCCGAGCACGCGGGCGACGACGCCACCCACGCGATCTTCCACCAGCTCAACTCCTCCTTCATCACGCCGTTCGACCGCGAGGACATCTACAACCTCGCGTCCCAGCTCGACGACATCATGGACTTCATGGAGGAGGCCGTCGACCTTGTCGTTCTGTACAACGTCGAGGAGCTGCCCAAGGGAGTCGAGCAGCAGATCGAGGTCCTGGCCAGGGCGGCCGAGCTGACCGCCGAGGCCATGCCGCACCTGCGGACGATGAACAACCTCACCGAGTACTGGATCGAGGTCAACCGGCTCGAGAACCAGGCCGACCAGATCCACCGCAAGCTGCTGGCCCATCTCTTCAACGGCAAGTACGACGCGATGGAGGTGCTCAAGCTCAAGCAGATCGTGGATGTGCTTGAAGAGGCCGCCGACGCGTTCGAGCACGTCGCGAATACGGTGGAGACCATCGCGGTCAAGGAGTCCTGAACCTCGTGGACACCTTCGCACTGATCGTGACCATCGGTGTCGCGCTCGGCTTCACGTATACCAACGGCTTTCACGACTCCGCGAACGCCATCGCGACCTCGGTGTCCACGCGGGCACTGACCCCCCGCGCCGCCCTCGCCATGGCGGCGGTGATGAACCTCGCGGGCGCGTTCCTCGGCCAGGGGGTCGCCAAGACCGTCAGTGAGGGTCTGATCGCCACCCCGCACGGGGCGAGGGGGATGGGCATCCTCTTCGCCGCGCTGGTCGGCGCGATCGTCTGGAATCTGGTCACCTGGTACTTCGGACTTCCGTCCTCGTCCTCCCACGCGCTGTTCGGCGGCATGGTGGGCGCGGCGCTGGCCGGCGGCACCGAGGTGATCTGGTCCGGAGTGCTGGACAAGGTCGTCATCCCGATGTTCATCTCGCCGCTCGTCGGCCTGCTGGTCGGCTATCTGGTGATGGTCGCGATCATGTGGATGTTCCGTAAGGCCAACCCGCACAAGGCCAAGCGCGGCTTCCGGATAGCCCAGACCGTCTCGGCGGCGGGCATGGCCCTCGGGCACGGTCTGCAGGACGCGCAGAAGACGATGGGCATCGTGGTGATGGCCCTCGTCATCGCCGATGTGGAGGACTCCGGCGACGCGATCCCGGTCTGGGTGAAGATCGTCTGCGCGCTGATGCTGTCCCTCGGTACGTACGCGGGCGGCTGGCGCATCATGCGGACGCTGGGACGGAAGATCATCGAGCTGGACCCGCCGCAGGGATTCGCGGCGGAGACGACCGGCGCGTCGATCATGTTCGGCTCGGCGTTCCTGTTCCACGCGCCGATCTCGACGACGCATGTCATCACCTCGGCGATCATGGGCGCCGGGGCGACGAAGCGGGTCAACGCGGTGCGGTGGGGCGTGGCGAAGAACATCATTCTCGGCTGGTTCATCACGATGCCGGCCGCCGCGCTGGTGGCCGCGGTGAGCTTCTGGATCGTCAACCTGGCCTTCGGCTGACCGCGCCCACGACCACGACGCGTGACTGCGACCACGACCGCGTGACCTTTTGACCGGCCGGGAAACGCAATGGGGCCCGCCCCCCTGAGAGAGGGGGCGGGCCCTTCGCCTTGCGGTGGCACCGCCATGCAGCACCGCAGGACGGCTTTCGCCCTATCCGAAGCGGCCCGAGATGTAGTCCTCGGTCGCCTGCACGGACGGGTTGGAGAAGATCCGCTCGGTCTCGTCTATTTCGACGAGCTTCCCGGGCTGACCGACGGCGGAGAGGTTGAAGAAGGCCGTACGGTCCGAGACACGCGCCGCCTGCTGCATGTTGTGCGTCACGATCACGATCGTGAAGCGCTCCTTCAGCTCCCCGATCAGGTCCTCGATGGCGAGGGTGGAGATCGGGTCGAGGGCGGAGCACGGCTCGTCCATCAGCAGCACCTCCGGCTCGACCGCGATGGCGCGGGCGATGCACAGACGCTGCTGCTGGCCGCCGGAGAGACCGGAACCGGGCTTGTTCAGGCGGTCCTTGACCTCGTTCCAGAGGTTGGCGCCCTTGAGGGACTTCTCCACGACCTCGGACAGCTCGCTCTTGCGGACCTTGCCGTTGAGCCGCAGACCCGCCGCGACATTGTCGAAGATCGACATCGTCGGGAACGGGTTCGGGCGCTGGAAGACCATGCCGACCGTACGGCGCACGGCGACCGGGTCGACATGCGCGCCGTACAGATTCTCGTCGTCCAGGAGCACCTTGCCCTCGACCCGGCCGCCGGGGGTGACCTCGTGCATCCGGTTCAGCGTGCGCAGGAAGGTGGACTTGCCGCAGCCGGACGGGCCGATGAAGGCCGTCACGGAGCGGGGCTCCACGGTCATCGAGATGTCGTCGATCGCCCGGTGGGAGCCGTAGTAGGCGGAGAGTCCGCTGACGTCGATTCGCTTGGCCATGTCAATCACTGCTTCTTTCGTGGCCCCGCGCGGCGGAGCCGGATATCGAGGCCTCAGCGGCCGGTCTTCGGGGCCTTCCAGCGGGCGATGCCGCGCGCCACCAGATTGAGGATCATGACGAACGCGATCAGCACCAGGGCCGCGGCCCAGGCACGGTCGATGGAAGCGACCTCGCCGGCCTTGTACTGCTCGTAGATGTAGAAGGGGAGCGAGGACTGCGCACCCTCGAAGGGGTTGGTGTTGATCAGCTGGCTGCCGAAGACGAGCAGGATGATCGGCGCGGTCTCACCGGCGATACGCGCGATGGCGAGCATCACACCGGTGGTGATACCGCCGATCGCGGTCGGCAGGACCACCTTCAGAATCATCCGCCACTTCGGCACGCCGAGGGCGAGCGCCGCCTCACGCAGCTCGTTCGGGACGAGCTTGAGCATCTCCTCGGTGGAGCGGACCACGACCGGCATCATCAGGATCGTGAGGGCGAGCGAGCCCAGCAGGCCGGACGGCTCGATCTTGAACATCAGCACGATCGACAGGATGAACAGACCTGCGACGATGGACGGGATGCCGGTCATGACGTCCACGAAGAACGTCACCGCCTTGGCCAGCGCGCCCTTGCCGTACTCGACGAGGTAGACGGCCGTCAGCAGACCGATCGGCGTGGAGATCACGGTGGCGATGCCGACCTGCTCCAGCGTGCCGATCAGCGCGTGGTAGACACCGCCGCCCTGCTCCGCGCTGGGGATACCGGCCATGGAGTGGGTCAGGAAGTACGGGTCGAGCGCCTTCACACCGCGGCTGATGGTGGTCCAGAGCAGCGAGAACAGCGGGATCACGGCGAGGACGAAGCACACCCAGACGATGCTGGTGGCGAGGCGGTCCTTGGCCTGGCGCTTGTTCTCGACCACCGAGGTGGTGACGTACGAGACGGCGAGGAAGGCGAGGACGGCGATCAGGCCCCACTGGACCTTGCTGTCGAGGCCGGCGGCGGCTCCGATGCCCACGCCGAGCAGGATGCCGACGAGGGCGAAGCCGGCCGGCGCCCAGCGAGGGAGACCGCGGTGGCTGAGGCTCTTCTGTTCGCCCACGGGCGGCAGCGGGGCCTGCGTGTGCTGTACGGCTGTGTGGCTCATGCGTTGGCCCCCGAGTACTCCTTGCGGCGCGCGATGATCAGCCGGGCCGCACCGTTCACCAGCAGAGTCAGGACGAAGAGCACCAGGCCGGAGGCGATCAGGGCGTCACGCCCGAGCGGATTGGCCTCGCCGAACTTCGCCGCGATGTTCTGGGCGAACGTGCCGCCGCCCGGGTCGAGCAGATGGAGCGACATCAGATAGCTGGGAGACAGAACCGTGGCGACGGCCATCGTCTCGCCGAGCGCCCGGCCGAGTCCCAGCATCGAGGCCGAGATGACACCGGAGCGTCCGAACGGCAGGACGGAGAGCCGGATGACCTCCCAGCGCGTGGCGCCCAGGGCGAGGGCCGCCTCTTCGTTCATCCGCGGAACCTGGAGGAAGACCTCCCGGCTGACGCTGGTCACGATCGGCAGGATCATGATCGCCAGCAGGATCCCGACGGTCAGCATGTTGCGGGCGACGCCGGGCTGGGTCTGGTCGAAGAGGTATGTCCACGCGAAGTACTGGTCGAGCCAGAGATTGAGGCCCGCGAGGTACGGCACGAGCACGATGGCGCCCCAGATGCCGTAGATGATGCTCGGCACGGCGGCCAGCAGATCCACGACGTACGCGAGGGGCGCGGCCAGGCGGCGCGGCGCGTAGTGCGAGATGAAGAGCGCGATGCCGACGGCGATCGGGACGGCGATGACCATCGCGACGATCGAGCTGACGATCGTACCGACGAGCAGGACCGCGATGCCGAAAACCGGCGGGGTGGCGGAGGCGTCCCAGTCGAAGGTGGTGAGGAAGTTGCCCTCGTCCTTGGAGATGGCGATGGCGGCGCGGTAGGTGAGGAACCCCGCGATCGACGCCATGACGACGAGCAGCAGAATGCCCGAGCCCCGCGAGAGGCCCGAGAAGATCGTGTCGCCCGCGCGGCCCGTGGAGGTTCCCGACCTGGGGCTGAGCGACGGGGCGGGCGGTGTGTCTGTGGGTGTGGTGGAAGCCATGGTCTTTCCGGTCTGTGTGGGGGAGTGAGGGCTCCCCTGGCGGCGGTGCACCGGATGGGTGGACGGCCCGCCGGCCCGGAGGGGTGCACCGGGCCGGCCTGCCGTCACCTGCTGAGCTGAGGGACTACGAGAGGGAGGCGACCGTCTCGCGGACCTTGGCGTTGATCTCGGCCGGGATCGGCGCGTAACCGGCGTCGGAGAGCAGCTTCTGGCCCTCGTCGCTGGCGGTGTAGGTCAGGAAGGACTTGACCGTGGCCAGCGTCTCGGGCTTGTTGCCCTTGTCGCAGGCGATCTCGTACGTCACGAGGACGATCGGGTAGGCGCCGTCGGCCTTGGTGGCGTAGTCCAGGTCGAGGGCCAGGTCGCTGCCGGTGCCCTTGATCTTGGCGGCGGCGATGGCCTTGGAGGCGTTCTCGGACGACGCCTCGACCGGGGCGCTGGCGCCCGTGTCGACGGAGACCGTCGAGATCTGCTGCGAGGTGGCGTAGGACAGCTCGAAGTAACCGATCGCGCCGTCGACCTGCTTCACCTGCGTGGCGACACCGGAGGAGCCGGACGCCGACTGGCCGCCGGGGGCGGGCCACTTCTTCTCGGCCTCGTACTTCCAGTCGGAAGCGGCGGTGGCGGCGAGGTACTTGCCGAGGTTCTGCGTGGTGCCGGAGTCCTCGGAGCGGTGGAAGGCCTGGATGGGCTTCTTCGGGAGCTTGGCGTCGGGGTTCAGCTTCGCGATGGCCGCGTCGTCCCAGCTCTTGATCTTGCTGTCGAAGATCTTGGCGAGCGTGGGGGCGTCCAGGACGAGGCTGTCCACACCCTCCAGGTGGTAACCGATCGCGATCGGTCCGCCGACCATCGGCAGGTTGATGCCCTGGCCGCCCGAGCAGATCTTCTTCGACTCGGCGACCTCTTCGGGCTTGAGCGCCGAGTCGGAGCCGGCGAAGCCGACGGTGCCCTGGTTGAAGTTGGCGATGCCCTCACCGGAGGAGGAGCTGTTGTAGTTGACCTCGACGCCAGTACAGGAGGCCATGTAGTTCTTGACCCAGAGGTCCATGGCGTTCTTCTGCGCGCTGGAGCCGGACGCGAGCAGCTGGCCCTTGGCGTCCTTGCACACCGCGCTGGAGGCGGCGGTGGCCTTCGTACCCGTGTCGCCGGAGTCGCCGGCGTTGTTGTCCGAACCGCACGCCGTGAGAACCAGGGCGCCGGAGACGGCGAGGGCACCGAGCGCTGTGGCGCGCAGCCCGTTCTTGCGCTGAAGCTTCACTTCGGGTGTTTCCTTCCAAGAGCCGCCGGTCCGAGAAGTCTTACGGCGGCGTGCGTCGGGGTGGCTGGTGCGGCACTGTGCCGGTCACCGTGTAAGGCCGAAATTAGGCAGATCAGGTGAAGCCGCCGACGGAGGGGGGTGAACGGAAGGTGAACCTCGCCGGACAGCTGGGTGCGGGGGCGCCTCCGGCGGGGTGCGGGTGGTGAAAGGGGCGTGCGGGACGGGGGTGCGGGCGGCTGATCAGTACGGGCTGTCGCCAGGACGCTACGTTGCGTGCGCTTCGTTGCGTGCGGCGTCGGGCCGCTACGTCGCGTGCGGTGTCGGGCTGTCGCCGGGCCGCTACGTCGCGTGCGGTGCCCGGGTTGTCGCCGGGGCCGCTACGTCGCGTGCAGCGCGTTGAGCAGGGCGTCCACCAGGAGGCGGTCGCGGGGCTGCGTGAGGCGGTCGCGGGCCGCCGGCGGGGCGAGCCACGCTATGCGGTCGACCTCGTCGTTCGGGGTGAAGGCGCCGTCCGTCGCCTCGGCCGCCCAGTAGCTGACCTCTTTGGGGCGGCCCTGGGCCAGATAGCGGACCGTGCCGAGCCGGGCCCCGGGCGCGCAGTGGTGCCCCGTCTCCTCCAGCACCTCGCGCAGGGCCCCCGCCAACGCGTCCTCCGCGCGCTTGAGCTTGCCCTTCGGGTGGGACCAGTCGTCGTACTTGGGACGGTGGACCAGGGCCAGTTCGATCCCGTCGCCGGACGCCGAGCGGCGCCAGAGCACACAGCCCGCCGCGAGCACCACGTCCGTCCGGCCGCCCCCGCGCATGGACCGGCTCCCGTTCCCCGTCACGGCGCGGTCGCCGCCGCCCGCTGCCACACCTGCTGGAAGGCGAAGCGCGCCGCCTCCACCTCATGACGCTGGTCGGCGTGCAGCACCCCCAGCGCGTACGCCGTCGTCGGCGCGATCCGCGGTGTACGGGCCGCGTTCGCCGCGGCCGCGGCCGCCTCGGCCGCGTCGCGGTGCCGGTCCAGGGCCTGGCCCGCGGCCATCAGCACCGGATCGGGGGCGCCGCCCGCGCACCACACCTCTTGCGCGTACCGGTGCAGCCGCAGCAGCTGGCGCACGTGGTGCCAGGGGGCGTCCTGCGCCTCGCCGTCCGACGCGGTGGCCAGCCCGTGGACCAGCGCCTCCGCGTTGTACGGATGCGCGGCGCGCGCCAGCGGCAGCCCGGCCACCGCGTCCAGCAGCTGCCGCTCGGTGCTGTCGCCGGGACCGGCCAGCACCTCGATGGCGGGGGCGGCCGCGACCGGCGCCAGGGGCACTTCGGACGCCAATACGGCCACGGCGTCCGCCACCGCGTGGAAGCGGGACGAGCCGAGCGCCTGGAGCGCGGCGGAGTGCGCGCGGGTCCTGGCGAGCGTCAGCTGCCGCTCCAGCAGGGCGCCGGCGCGGGACGCCCCGACGGTGAGCGTGCCGGGCGGCTGACCGCCGGACCCCGCTTCCGCGCGCGCCGAGACGGAGCCGGGGGGCGGCCCGGAGAGCCGCGCCAGCGCCCCGACGAGCCGGTGCAGCCGGGCCGTACAGGCCTGCTCCTGGGCCAGGGTGCCGGAGAGCCAGCCCAGTTCCGTACGGAGCTGATCGGCCCAGACCGGGTCGAGCAGCGGCCGGAACGTATGCAGGCCGCCGCCGATCCTGCGGGCCGCGCCGCGCAGCGAACGGGCCGCCGCCTCGGCCGCCGCGGTGTCCGAGCCGCTCTCGCCGTACAGCCGCAGGCCGCGCAGGAAATCACCGGCGCGGGAGTGCAGATACCCGGCCAGGACCTCGCCTGCCATAAGCCTTTCGGTGTCCACTTCATGGTGCTGCACGCCGGCGCCTCCGGGCGTCTATGAGCATTTCCTGTACATGCCGCAGCGGCTGGCCCTCCGCATCCGTGGCGTGCCGGGTCCAGTTGCCGTCCGCGCCCAGGTGCCAGGAGGACGTTTTGTCGGACATCCCGACCTCGAGCAGCCGGGTGATGGCCGCGCGGTGAGCCGGGTCGGTGAGCCGTACCAGCGCTTCGATACGGCGGTCGAGATTGCGGTGCATCATGTCGGCACTGCCGAGCCAGACCTCGGGCTCGCCGCCGTTGCCGAAGGCGAAGACCCGGGAGTGTTCCAGGAAGCGCCCCAGGATGGAGCGCACCCGGATGTTCTCGGAGAGGCCGGCGACCCCGGGGCGTACGGCACAGATGCCGCGCACCCAGATGTCCACCGGCACACCGGCCTGGGCGGCCCGGTAGCAGGCGTCGATGATCGCTTCGTCGACCATCGAGTTGACCTTGATACGGACATAGGCGGGACGCCCGGCGCGGTGGTGCGCGGCTTCCTTGTTGATACGGGAGACGAGCCCGTCGCGCAGGGACTTCGGCGCGACCAGCAGCCGGCGGTAGGTCTCCCGGCGCGAGTAGCCGGACAGCCGGTTGAAGAGGTCCGAGAGGTCCGCGCCGACCTGCGGGTCCGCGGTGAGCAGACCGAGGTCCTCGTACAGCCGCGCCGTCTTCGGGTGGTAGTTGCCGGTGCCGACATGGCTGTAGCGGCGCAGGTTCTCGCCCTCCTGCCGGACCACCAGGGAGAGCTTGCAGTGCGTCTTCAGCCCGACCAGGCCGTACACCACATGGCAGCCGGCCTCTTCGAGCTTGCGCGCCCATTTGATGTTGGCCTGCTCGTCGAAGCGGGCCTTGATCTCGACCAGCACGAGGACCTGCTTGCCCGACTCGGCGGCGTCGATCAGCGCGTCCACTATCGGGGAGTCGCCGGACGTGCGGTACAGCGTCTGCTTGATGGCCAGCACGTCCGGGTCGGCCGCGGCCTGCTCCAGGAAGGCCTGCACGGACGTCGAGAACGAGTCGTACGGGTGGTGCAGCAGCACGTCACGCTCGCGCAGCGCGGCGAAGATGTCGGGCGCGGACGCGGACTCCACCTCGGCGAGATCGCGGTGCGTGCCCGCGATGAACTTGGGGAACTTCAGCTCGGGCCGGTCCAGCGCCGAGATCCCGAAGAGCGCCGTCAGATCCAGCGGCCCCGGCAGCGGATAGACCTCCGCGTCGGACACCTTCAGCTCGCGGACCAGCAGATCGAGGACGTACGGGTCGATGGACTCCTCGACCTCCAGCCGGACCGGCGGCCCGAAGCGGCGCCGCATCAGCTCCTTCTCCAGCGCCTTGAGGAGATTCTCCGCGTCGTCCTCCTCCACCTCCAGGTCCTCGTTGCGGGTGACCCGGAACATGTGGTGCGCCAGCACCTCCATCCCGGGGAACAGCTCCTCCAGGTGGGCGGCGATGACGTCCTCCAGCGGCACGTACCGCTGCGGCGATGCCTCCAGGAAGCGGGAGAGCAGCGGCGGCACCTTGACCCGCGCGAAGTGGCGGTGGCCGCTGACCGGGTTGCGGACGACGACCGCGAGGTTCAGGGAGAGGCCGGAGATGTACGGGAAGGGGTGCGCCGGGTCCACGGCGAGCGGCGTGAGGACCGGGAAGATCTGCTGGCGGAAGAGCGTGAAGAGGCGGGCCTGCTCCTTCTCGGTCAGCTCGGGCCAGCGGATGATGTGGATGCCCTCGTCGGCCAGCGCCGGGGCGACATCCTGCTGGTAGCAGGCGGCGTGCCGGGCCATGATCTCGCGCGAGCGGGTCCAGATCAGGTCGAGGACCTCGCGCGGCTGGAGGCCGGACGCGGAGCGGGTGGCGACCCCGGTCGCGATACGCCGTTTGAGGCCGGCCACCCTGACCATGAAGAACTCGTCCAGGTTGGACGCGAAGATGGCAAGGAAGTTGGCCCGTTCGAGGAGCGGGGTCGCGGGATCCTCGGCGAGCTCCAGGACCCGTTCGTTGAACGCGAGCCAGCTGCGCTCACGGTCGAGGAACCGCCCCAGGGGCAGTTCCGCGCCGTCCGGGCCGGCGTCCTCCTCGTACGCGTCGAGGTCGGCGTCGAGATCGGGCTCAAGGTCGGACCCGCCCGTGGCGACCGTGTGCGGCCGGTGGGCGGCTATGAAACCGACGGACGGCTGGGACTGCTGGACCGGGACCTCGGCGGGCTGCTTGCTCATGTCCCCATTCTTCCGCGCCGAAGGGTCGACAGGCGCGTCGGAGAGAGCAGGGGCGAGGATGATCCTGCCGTGGGTCCTGCCGTTCGGGGTGGGGGGCACAGCGGGCTGCATTCAGAGAGGGTCGCAAGGTCGTCTGAATGGCCGGTAACGGAGACATGACGTGGAGGAAAGCGGGGCGGGGCTCCCCGGGGGCGGTACGACACCCCCGGGGAGCCGGATTCGGGACGGGTGGGTCAGGCGTGGCGGCGGCGCAGGACCTGGAACGCGGCGACGGTGACGATCGCGGCCAGGGCCAGGACGATGCCGGTCTCCATGAGCTGGAGGGGCCAGAAATGGGAGGCGGGGTGGTAGTCGTAGAAGAACGCGTCTCGCGGGGGGTTCGCGCACGGAGACTTCGAGAGTCCGATGTCCCAGCATTCCCCGCGGGTCATCCGGCTGCCGTCGGCGAGGATGACACCCTGCTGCACCAAGAAGGCATCATGCGGGAACCGCACCCCGCCCGAGGCCGTGACGGTCGGCCACAGGAAGGGCCGCACCAAGGCGGACACGGCCACGACCGCACCCGTGGCGAGCAGGCCGACGGCCATCGCCACGACGGTACGGCGCACCAGCAGGCCGGCGAGCGCGCCGACGGCGACCGCCAGCAGGACATGGGCGACGGCGGTCAGGCCGAGGGCGGGGTAGCCACCGTCGTGCCAGCCCCGCGGGAAGATCCAGTCGGGCCGGACATACGACCTGGTCCAGCGGAACGTGATGACGAGGACGGCCGTGGCCACCACGGTGACAGCGGCGGACACGGCGAGCTTCGAGGCGAGCCAGCGGGCGGGCGGCACCGACTGGGTCCAGGCCAGTTTGTACGTCCCGGATTCCAGCTCCCGCGCGATCAGCGGGCCCGCGACGAACGCCGCGACGAGCAGCGGCAGCAGGACGACGGTCCCTCCGCCATAGGTCTCCGCCCAGCCGAACCAGCCGGCCGCGTTCGAATAGGCGGTGCACGCCTCGCGCCACACGCTGCCGCAGGTGCCGGTGACCTCCGTCGAATTCACCCAGACCCGAGCCGCGGCCTGGACGCCGATCGTGAGCACCAGGAGCGCCAGCCCCGCCCACAGCGCGCGCCGGTGCTGGCGTACCGCCACCCACGCCGGGCCGCGCAAGGTCAGCGCGCTCATACCGTCACCTCCGTACGGTCACGGCCCGGCAGCTCCGCGCTCGGGGTGAACAGGACCGGCGCGCCGGGGGAGCGCAGATGCGCCAGCAACAGTTCCTCCAGTGAGGGATCGGCCGCCTGCCAGGCGTCGTCCAGCGGTCCGTCGGGCCGGATCAGCGCGGTGAGCCCGCGGCCCGTCGCCCGCGACTCGACGACGGTGTGCGGTGCCAGGTCGCGTACGGGCCCGGTCACCAGGGTGTGCGCGGTGAGGATGTCCTCGATCTCACCGCCGAGCCTGACCTGTCCGCCGTCCACGAGCAGCAGATAGTCGCAGGCGTCCTCCAGCTCGGTGAGGATGTGCGAGGAGATCACCACAGTGGTGCCGTTCACCGCCGCGTCCGCCAGCAGCGTGCCCATCAGCTGATGGCGTGCCAGCGGGTCGAGGTCGGCCATCGGCTCGTCGAGCAGCAGCAGGTCCGGGCGCTTGCCCAGGGCGAGTGCGAGGGCGACGCGGGTGCGCTGCCCGCCGGAGAGCGTACGGACCCGGAGGCCGTGGTCGAGCGCGCCGCCCTCGATCACACGCTCGGCCGTCTCCGCGTCCCAGCGCCCGGGGTTCAGCTCGCGGCCCATCCGCAGCGTCTCACCGACCGTCAGCTGCGGGTGCAGGGGCTTGTCCTGCGCGACGTACGCGAGGCGTGTACGGGCCGCCGCCGGGTCGTCGGTGCCGAGGACACGTACGGAACCTTCTGTGGGCACCAGCAGCCCGGCCGCGTGGGCGAGCAGCGTGGACTTGCCGGCGCCATTGGGGCCGACGAGGGCGCACACGCGCCCCGCGGGTATCCGGAACGAACAGTCGCGCAGCGCCCAGCGCTTTCCGTCTCCCCATCTTCCGTACCGTTTGCCGAGGCCGGTCGCCTCGATCGCCGCCGCTGTCATGCGTCGTCCCCCTTGAAGCTTTCTTCGAAGCGTTCTTCGACCACGGATGTGAAAAGCGCGGCCACGTCGTCCTTGTCCAGGCCCTCGGCGCGGGCGCGGTCGGCCCAGGCGGCCAGCTCCGCCCGCAGCGCGCTGTCGGCGGAGCCGCGGCCGAGGGTGCCCCGGACAAAGGTGCCGAGCCCGCGCCGCCCCTCCGCCAGTCCTTCGCGCTCGAGCTCCCGGTAGGCCTTGAGCACGGTGTTGGGATTGATGGCGGTGGCCTCCACCACCTCGCGGGCCGTGGGCAGCCGGTCGCCAGGTTCCAGCAGGCCCAGGCGCAGGGCCTGTTTGGTCTGCTGGACGATCTGGAGGTAGGTGGCCACCCCGCTGCGCCGGTCGATGCGGTACTCGATCACCCGCAACCACCCTTTCACTAAGGAAGTAGTGAAAGGATGCTGCAAGGAAGGGGCGACGTCAAGATCGCCGCCCCTTACGTCACGTATCTACGGACTTGCCGACCGGTCGACGGACGTGTCGGCCGGTCTACCGACGTGCAGGCCGGTTCAGGACTCCGTGCGGTACATGAGGTCCACCTCGTGCGTGCTGAAGCCCAGCCGTTCGTACACCGTCACCGCGGCCGTGTTGTCGGCGTCGACATAGAGCATCGCGGTCGGCAGCCCCTGGGATGCCAGATGGCGCAGCCCGATCGCGGTGAGCGCCTTGCCGAGACCGCCGCCCTGCGCGTCGGGGCTGATGCCGACGACGTACACCTCACCGAGCTGCTCCTCGGCGTGCACCTTGGTCCAGTGGAAGCCGATCAGCTCACCGGCGCGCTCGGCCAGGAAGAACCCCTTGGGGTCGAACCACGGCTCGGCCTTGCGGTCGTCGAGGTCCCGCTGCGTCAGCGTGCCCTGCTCGGGGTGGTGGGCGAAGGCGGCGGCGTTGACGGCGAGCCAGGCGGAGTCGTCCTGACCCGGTACGAAGGTACGGACGGTGACCCCGGCCGGCAGGACCGGCTCGGCGATGGCGGCCGCCTTCAACGGACGGCGCAGCTGGCGCAGTTCACGGAAGAGCGTCAGCCCGAGCACCTGGGCCAGATGGCGGGCGGCCGACTTGCCCCCGTGCGCCCACACCCGCAGCCGCTTCCCGGACGCCCCCAGCAGCGCGGTCCCCAGCGCCCGGCCGTGACCACGGCCCCGGCGCGCGGGATCGATGACCAGCTCGGCGGCCGGCGCCTCGACGGGGTCGGTGTCCTCCAGCTGCCCGTACCCGACGAGTTCACCGTCGACGCTGAGCAGAAAGTGCCGCACGCCCTCGCGATGCCCACCGCGCAACTGGAGCCGGCCCTGCTCGGAGACGGCCTGCACCCCGTCCGAGGCATGGGCGTCCGCGAGCAGCCCGAGGACGGCCCCGGCCTGCTCAGGGGTGAGCGCGTCGAGGGTCAGGATCTGCCGGCCGGTCTCGCGGGCTGCTGCGTCAGTCATGCGTCGAGGGTACGGCGGAGGCGCGGCGAGAGCGGGATACGGACGGCGTGACGACAGCCAGGCCACCCCCAACGGCAACCAGGTTTTGACGTGCTACCTCGGCCGGAGGGCCGGGGTTTCCTGCCACGGTCGTCCGACCGTCTCGGTGGCTTCCTGCTTCATGGCGACGAACGTTGACCATCCGGCGGCATAAACGGATTTGGCGAGCCAGGTGCGTGCGAGGCCGGACGCCGCGAGGTCTTCCACGTACACCGCTTGGTTGTCGCGGATGATCTGTGTGGATGCCTTGTGATGCCAGTCCCGACGGCGGTCTGCCACGCGCGCGTGCTGCCGCGCGACCTTGATGCCGGCCTTGGCCCGGTTCTTCGATCCCTTGGCCTTCCGGCAAAAGTCGCGCTGGAGCCTCTTGAGCTTCTTCTCGGCGCGACGTAGGAATTTGCGCTTGCCTCTGGCCGAGTCGAAGAAGTTCTTGTAGGCGGAATCAAGATCGCGAAGGGACTGCTGGAGCGCCACCGCCGATACCTCGGCGAGCCATGAACGTTCCCCGGTGCGTTTTGCCTGCGTGATGTGCAGCTTGGACAGCTCACTCGATGTCACATACGGCAGCCCTGACTCATACGCCCTCTTACGGGCGAAGCTGCACAGCGCGACTGTATTACAATCGGTTACCATTTCATCACGCGCGGGAGTTTTTTGCTCTTCGTGGTCCTCGCCCCAATGCGTCGCCGCGCTTCATTTCACGGCCGAAGGTCACGAGTTCTCATGCAAAGCATTGTTAACCCGGCAGCCACTGGTGCGCTACGCGCGTTGACTCTAGGCTGCCGCTCGCAGCCTTCATCAGGCTCCGGAGTTTTCAGGACTCTCAAACCCTCCGCGCGCATGCGCACGCACCATTCACAAGGGGACCGATGTCAGCGACACCACAGAAGAACCGCGCGGCACGGCGGGTGCTCGCCACCGCCGCCGGTCTGGCCACCGTGGGCGCGCTTGTCGCCGCGATGCCGGCCGCTGCCCATGGCTCCGGCTATGGACACGGCAAGGACCGCGGTCACGGCCAGCACAAGCCGAGCACCGTGGACGTACAGCTGCTTTCCTTCAACGACCTGCACGGAAACCTGGAGCCGCCGGCCGGTTCGGCCGGGAACGTCAACGAGACGCAGGCCGACGGTACGGTCAAGGCGATTCCCGCCGGTGGTGTCGAGTACCTGGCGACCTCGCTGCGCACCGCGCGCAAGGGCAACCCGTACTCCATCACGGCGGCCGGCGGTGACATGGTGGGCGCGAGCCCGCTGCTGTCCGGCCTCTTCCACGACGAGCCCACCATCGAGGCGCTCAACAAGATCGACCTCGATGTGACAGCCGTCGGCAACCACGAGTTCGACGAGGGCGCGGTCGAGCTGGCCCGTCTCCAGAACGGTGGCTGCCACCCGACGGCGGGCTGCTTCGAGAAGGGGAAGAAGTTCAAGGGCGCGGACTTCCCCTACCTCGCCGCCAACGTGACGTCGGAGAAGACCGGCAAGCCGATACTCAAGCCGTACACGATCTGGAAGAAGAACGGCGTCAAGGTCGGCTTCATCGGCGTGACCCTGGAGGGCACCCCGAACATCGTGACCGCCGAGGGCGTCAAGGGACTCAAGTTCCACGACGAGATCGAGACGGTCAACAAGTACGCCAAGGAACTGGACCGGCAGGGCGTCAAGTCGATCGTCGCGCTGATCCACGAGGGCGGGCTGCCGGCCTCCTCCTCGTACAACTACGACTGTGACAGCCCGGCGCCCGGCGGCGGCATCTCCGGTCCGATCGTCGACATCGCCAAGGGCATCTCGCCGAAGGTCGACGCGCTGGTCACGGGCCACACGCACAACGCGTACGCCTGCACGATCGCGGACCCGGCCGGCAACCCGCGTCTGGTCACGTCGGCGTCGTCGTTCGGCAAGCTGTACACGGACACCACGCTCACCTACGACCGCCGTACCAACGACATCGTGCGGACGAGCGTCAAGTCGGCGAACCACGTCGTCCGACGTGACCAGCCCAAGGCGCAGGACATGACCGACCTGATCGCGCGCTGGAACAAGATGGCCGCGCCGATCGCCAACACCCCGCAGGGCTTCATCTCCGCGGACATCAACGGCCGGGGCGCGACGACCCCGGAGTCCCCGCTCGGCGATCTGATCGCCGACGCCCAGCTCGCGGGCACCACGGCGGCCGACAAGGGCGGCGCGCAGCTCGCCTTCATGAACCCGGGCGGCATCAGGTCCGACCTGGTCTACGCGGCGTCCGGCAGTGAGGGCGCCGGTGTGGTGACCTACGGCGAGGCCTTCACGGTCCAGCCGTTCACCAACATGATGAACGTGCTCGACCTGACGGGTGCTCAGATCGTCACGGCGCTGCAGCAGCAGGTCAGCGGATCCAACGAGGCCTCCCCGAAGATCCTTCAGGTCTCGAAGGGCTTCACCTACACCCTGGACATGACCAAGACGGGCGCGGCCCGGGTGGTCACGGACTCGGTGCGGCTGAACGGTGAGGCGCTCGACCCGGCGAAGACGTACCGGGTCGCGATGAACGAGTTCCTCGGCGGCGGCGGCGACGGCTTCGCGGTGCTCGGCCAGGGCAAGAACAAGCTCGTGGGCCCGTCCGACCTGGACCTGTTCAACGCGTACCTGGCGGCGAACTCCACGGCGCAGGCTCCGCTGGCCCCGCCGGCCGCGAACCGGATCACGATCATCAAGTAGGGCGGGTGGGCCGTAAGGCCCGGCCGGTCAGGCGAAGGAGGGCGGTGGGCGTCGAGCCCACCGCCCTTTCGCATGCCCGCTGCCCCCTCGCTGCCCGCTGCCCGGCGCCCCTGGGCAGCCTTCCGCGTGTGATGTGTACGGGTCATAATCCTGGGGCTGATCCAGTTGACCCCCCACGGCCACGGAGGCACCCCCCACATGAGTCCGCACCCCGGCACGCACTCCGGCACACATCCCGGCACACACTCCGCAACGCGCCGCGGCTTTCTCGCCGGCGCCCTCGCACTCTCCGGCGCCGCGCTCATCGGCGCGGCGCCGCCCGCCTCCGCCGCGCCCCGCCGTGCGCTCGCCCCGCAGGACTGGATGGGCGGCTTCGCCGACACCACGCCCGTGCAGCGGCTGACCATCCCCGGTACGCACAACTCCGGCGCGCGGGTCGGCGGGCTCTGGGTGGCTTGCCAGGAGACCAGCATCGCCGACCAGTTGAACAGCGGCATCCGCTTCCTGGACGTCCGCTGCCGGGCGTTCGAGAACGCGTTCACCATCCACCACGCCGCGTACTACCAGAACCTCAACTTCGACGATGTGCTGCGCCCCTGCCGGGACTTCCTCCAGGCGCACCCCTCCGAGACCGTGCTGATGCGGGTCAAGCAGGAGTACTCCGAGGAGAACGACGCCGAGTTCCGGCGGATCTTCGATACCTACCTCGACGGCAAGGGCTGGCGCTCCCTCTTCCGGCTCGACGCCGGCCTGCCCACCCTCGGAGAGGCGCGCGGGCGGGTCGTGCTGCTCGCGGACAACGGGGGACTGCCCGGGGTGCGGTACGGGGACGCGGGGCTGTTCGACATCCAGGACGACTACCAGGCGGAGCCCGGCGCCAAGTACCCCAAGATCGAAGCCCACTTCCGCAAGGCCGCCCAGCAGCCCGGCAAGATGTACATCAACTACGTCAGTACGGCCGCGCTGCTGCCGCCCCGCTGGAACTCCGACCAGCTCAACCCGAAGGTGCACACCTTCCTCGACGGGCCGGAGGCGAGCGGCTGGCGCGGGCTGGGGATCGTACCGCTGGACTTCCCCGCCACCCGGGCCGGACTGGTCGAGTCGCTGATCCGCCACAACGGCTGACGGGGGCAGGGGCGGCGGAAGGGACACCCCCCGTCGCCCCTGCGCTCCGGACCACGGGACTTCGGAATGACTCGCCTAGCTCAGGGAGCCTCCGGCGGCGGGGTCGGTGCCCCCGGGATACGGATCGCCGCCACCGTGCCCCCGCCGGCGGCCGGGCGCAGCGCGATCTCGCCGCCCGTCTGCTGGACGGTGCGGGCCACGATCGAAAGACCGAGACCGGAGCCCGGCAGCGCGCGGGCCGACGGCGAGCGCCAGAACCGTTCGAAGACATGCGGCAGATCCTCGGCCGGGATACCCGGGCCGTGGTCGCGTACGGTCAGCTCGCCGTGCTCGCTCAGCGCGACCTCCACGGACCCGCCGGGCGGGCTGAACTTCACGGCGTTGTCGAGGACGTTGACCAGCGCGCGTTCGAGGGCGGCCGGCTCGGCCCGTACGTACCAGGGGCGCAGCGCCGCCGTGATGCCGAGATCGGGGCCGCGCAGTCTGGCCCGCTCCAGCGCGCTGTCCACGATGGCGTGGAGCGCGACGACCTGGAGGGGCCCCGGGTCGGTGGCGTCCGGGCGGGACAGTTCCTGGAGGTCCCCGATGAGCGAGGCCAGTTCGGTCATCTGCGCCTTGACGGAGGCCATGAGCGCCCTGCGGTCGTCGGGCGGGATGGCCCGGCCCGTCTCCTCGCTGCGCGCGAGCAGTTCGACGTTCGTACGGAGCGAGGTGAGCGGGGTCCGCAGCTCGTGCCCGGCGTCGGCGATCAGCTGCGACTGCCGGTCCCGGGAGGAGGCGAGCGCGGCGGTCATGGAGTTGAAGGAGCGGGACAGCCGGGCGATCTCGTCCTCGCCCTCGACGGGGATACGGACGGTGAGGTCCTCGGTCCGTGCGACATGCTCGACCGCGAGGGTCAGTCCGTCGACGGGCCGCAGCCCCGCCCTGGCGACCCAGAGCCCGGCCGCGCCCGCCCCGACGACGCCGAGGCCCGCGACGGCGGTGAGCAGCAGGGCGAGCCGGTTCAGGGAGGCGTCGATCTCGGCGAGCGGACGCGATACGGAGACGGCGGCCTGGGCGCCGGGACCGACGAAAACACGTTCGGTGTGGACGCGGACCGCGGCACCTTTCTCGGTGGTGCTGTTGTGCAGGGACTCGTCGATGACGTGCCGGGCGACCGAGATGTCCTGTGCCTGGACCTTCACGGGCTCCGAGTAGGGGAAGACGCAGCGGTTGCCGTTGGTGTCGACCACCTGGATGAAGAGGTACGCGGTGGTGGTCGTCGTCTCGGGGTTGCTGCCCGTGGCGCAGTTGCGCAGCGCCGCCTGCACCTCGGCGCCCAGGACGGACGTGTTCTGAAGTGAGTTGTCCAGCTCGCTCCGGAGCTGGGCACGGGTCAGCAGCCAGCAGGTGACGGCCGCCGCGGCGACGGCGACCGCGACCGCCGTGGCGACCAGCAGCGCGAGCCGGGACCGGAGCGGCAGCGTACGGAAGCGGCTGACCGGACCGGTCACTCCGGGCCTCCGCTTCCGCCCGCCCCGACGCCGCTGCCGCCGCTGCCGCCCGTCCCGCCGGTCCCGCCGGTTCCCGCGTCGGAGCGCAGCGCGTACCCCACGCCCCGCACCGTGTGCACCAGCCGTGCTTCGCCGCCGCTCTCCGTCTTCCGGCGCAGATACATCACGTACACATCGAGGGAGTTGGAGCTCGGCTCGAAGTCGAAGCCCCAGACGGCCTTGAGGATCTGCTCCCGGGTCAGCACCTGCCGGGGGTGCGCCAGGAACATTTCGAGCAGAGTGAATTCGGTACGGGTCAGCTCCACCCGCCGGTTGCCGCGGGTGACTTCGCGGGTCGTGAGGTCCATCCGCAGATCGGCGAAGGCGAGGACGTCGTCCTCGGGCGGGTGACCGGTCGCCGTCGCGTAGGAACTGCGGCGCAGCAGCGCGCGGATCCGGGCGAAGAGTTCGTCCAGCTCGAAGGGCTTGACCAGGTAGTCGTCGGCGCCCGCGTCCAGTCCGGTGACCCGGTCGCCGACCGTGTCGCGGGCGGTCAGCATCAGGATCGGTACCTTCGATCCGCCGGCCCGGAGCCGGCGGGCCGCGGTCAGGCCGTCCATCCGCGGCATCTGGATGTCGAGGACGATCAGATCCGGGTCGTAGGCCGCGGCCTTGGTGAGGGCGTCGAGACCGTCGACGGCGACCTCTGTCCCGTATCCGTCGAAGGCGAGACTCCGCTGGAGGGCCTCGCGCACGGCGGGCTCGTCGTCGACGATCAGGATCCGCTGGGGATCGCCTTCGGCGGGACTCATGTCGCTTCTACCTCGTCAGCTCGGCGGAACGGGTGAGCCGGTGCGCCAGTGGTGCTCCGGTGCTATCAGCGTCGCACGGCCCCGGTGCGGCGGCGCGCGGCACGCGTCGGATCAGCTGTTGCTGCCGCTGTTGCCGGCGCTGTTGTTGCCGCCGGAGCGGAGAGCGGAGAGGTCCGCCTTGACGGTGTTGACCGGGATGGCGAAGCCCAGACCGACGCTGCCCGCGCTGGATCCGGCGCCGGCGGCCGCCGAACTCGGCGCGTACATCGCGGAGTTGATGCCGATGATCTCACCGTTCATATTGATCAGCGCGCCACCGGAGTTGCCCGGGTTGAGCGAGGCGTCGGTCTGGAGCGCCTTGTACGTGGTCTTCGAGGACCCGGTGTCGCCGTTGAACTGCTGCCCGCCGAACTCGAACGGCCAGCCACCCTGGCCCTGCTGCTGTTGCTGCTGCTGTCCCTGGTCCTGGTCCTTGGCCACGGTGACATCCCGGTCGAGGGCCGAGATGATGCCGCTGGTGACAGTGCCGGTCAGGCCCTCGGGCGAGCCGATCGCCACGACCTGGTCGCCGACCCTCACCTGGTCGGAGTTGCCGAGCGTGGCCGTCTTGAGGCCGCTCGCGCCCTCCAGCTTGATCAGCGCGAGGTCCTTGTCCGCGTCGGTGCCAACAACCTGCGCGGTGTAGGTCTTGCCGGTGCTGAGCTGGACCTTTATCGACGAGGCCCCGGCGATCACATGGTTGTTGGTGACGATCTCGCCGTCGGAAGTGATGATCACGCCGGAGCCGGTGGACTCGCCGGCGTTGGCGGTCGCGTTGATCTCCACGATGGCGGGGGAGAGGGCCGCGGCGACACCGGCGACGGTGCCCTTGCTGCTCTGCGAGACGGTCGTCCCGCTGACGACGGCGCCACCACTGCTCGTACCGTTGTCGGCGTACTGCCCGACCAGCACGGCCGACCCGCCACCGATGACCGCGGCGGCGAGGGCCACGGCGGCCAGCAGCGCCACCGGCCGCTTGGCGCGACGGTGCGAGGTGGCCGGCGCCGCGGGAATGCTGGGACCGTACGGGGGCGGCGGCGGGTACGCCGAGCCCTGGAACCCCTGGGTGGGGTGCTGCTGCGTGCTGTCTGCGTCGCCGCTGCCGCGGTAGTAGTCGGTCATGGAAACGACTGTCGGCGCCGCGCATGAGAACAGCCTGAGGACGCCCTGAGAAGGGCAACAAAACCGCGTATGCCCCATATAAAGACGAGACCAGACCAGATAAAGACCAGACCAGCAGCACAGGAGGACGTCATGAGCGCCGGCGAATGGGTCAGCACTTCGATGCCGTATCTGACACCGCGCGGTGAGGGCCAACCCGACGCGTGGGGACAGGAGCTGGCCGATCGAGGGCGGCGGGGCGGGCAGCGAATCGTCGGCGCGGGCGAGATGGCGGCGTCGGACGAGGTGGCGGCACTGTTGGAGCTCGCCCCGGGCGAGGCGGTCGTGGTGCGGAGGCGGGTGATGTTCCTGGAGGACCTGCCCTGTGAGCTGACGGACACGTACTACCCCACGTCCATCGCGCGCGGCACGCGTCTCGCCGGGACGGCGAAGATCCCCGGCGGAGCCGTCACGCTCCTCGCCGAGCTGGGGTACGTCGGTGTACGCGTCCGGGAGGAGGTGTCCGCCCGGACGCCCGGCGAGGAAGAGCGCGAAGCCCTGCGCATCGAGCCCGGCGAGCCGGTGCTTCGCCTGACCCGCGTCACTCTCGACCTGGAGGACCGGCCCATCCAGCTCGACAAGATGACCATGCCCGCACACCGGCAGCGGCTGCGCTACGAGATGAGGATCGGATGACGATCGTGCCCCGGCCCACGAAGACCGGCCGGACAGGACCTATTCGCAGCCGCACGACCTGCGCACGATCAGTGCGGACGGGAACTGCTTCACCCGTTCCCGGCGTGAGCCCGCCACTCGCAGGCCTTCGTCCAGCACCAGGTCCACCGCCGCCCGGGCCATCGCCGGCCGGTCGGAGGAGACCGTGGTCAGCGGGGGGTCCGTGAGGCCGGCTTCCTTGACGTTGTCGAAGCCGGCCACCGCCAGCTCGCCCGGGACATCGAGCCGCAGTTCGCGCGCGGCCCGCAGTACGCCGATCGCCTGGTCGTCGGTGGAGCAGAAGATCGCCGGGGGCCTGTCGGGGCCCGCGAGCAGTTCCAGCGCGACGAGATAGGCGTCGTAGCGGTTGTACGGGGCCTGGAAGAGGCGGCCCTCCACCGACCGCCCGGACTCCAGCATTCCGCGCCGCCAGCCCTCGACGTGGTCGGACACCGGGTCGCCCACCGACGGCGTGGACTCGACTCCGCCGAGGCAGGCGACGTACGGATGGCCGTGCTCCAGCAGATGGCGGGTGGCGAGCTGGGCGCCGCCGATGTCGTCCGTGACGACAGCGACGTCGTCGATCGCCTCGGGCCGCTCGTGCAGCAGCACGACCCGGGCGTCCCAGGCCTCGATCTCGGCGGCCGCGCGCTCGCTCGGACCCTGGCTGACCAGGATCAGCCCCGAGACCCGCATGCCGAGGAAGGCCCGCAGGTAATGGACCTCGCGCTCGTCGCGGTAGTCCGAGTTGCCGACGAGGACCATTTTCCCGCGCTCGGCCGCGGCCTGTTCGACCGCGTGCGCCATCTCCGCGAAGAACGGCTGCCTGGCGTCGGGCACAACCATCCCTATGAGGTCGGTCCGCCGCGAAGCCATCGCCTGAGCGACCCGGTCGGGCCGGTAGCCCAGCTCCGTGATCGCGGCGACCACCCGCTCGCGCGTGGCCGGTGCGACCGGCCGGGGTCCATTGTTGATGACATAGCTGACAACAGCGGTCGACGTACCCGCCAGTCGTGCGACATCGTCCCGCGTCACCTTGGCCACGCGCGGCAGTCTACGCGTGGTGATCTACCGCTTGGTAGGCCGCCCGGCGGCTTCGTGTGCCGCGTCCAGTCCGGCGGCCGTCCGGTCGTCCTCCGGCTGCTCGGCATTCTCCGGCCGGGCGTCCTGCCGGGGGTCCGTACGGTGCGGCCCGGAGACGGCCTTCGCCTTGGCCTCCTCGGCGCCCCGGTCGGGCTTCTCCGGGGTGACGAAGCGGTAGCCGACGTTCCGTACGGTCCCGATCAGAGACTCGTGCTCGGGGCCGAGCTTGGCGCGCAGCCGCCGTACGTGGACGTCGACCGTCCGCGTACCGCCGAAATAGTCGTAGCCCCAGACCTCCTGGAGCAGCTGGGCCCGGGTGAAGACCCGTCCCGGGTGCTGGGCGAGGTACTTGAGCAGCTCGAATTCCTTGAAGGTCAGGTCGAGGACCCGTCCCTTGAGCTTCGCGCTGTACGTTGCCTCGTCGACCGACAGATCGCCGTTACGGATCTCCATCGGGGAGTCGTCGGTCGAGATCTGCTGGCGGCCCATCGCGAGCCGCAGCCGTGCCTCGACCTCGGCAGGACCCGCCGTGTCGAGCAGCACGTCGTCGATGCCCCAGTCCGCGGTGACGGCCGCGAGGCCGCCCTCCGTGACGACGAGGAGCAGTGGGCAGCCGGGTCCGGTGGACCGCAGCAGCTGGCAGAGCGACCGCACCTGGGGGAGGTCGCGCCGGCCGTCGATCAGAATGACGTCGGCACCAGGGGTGTCGACGAGAGCGGGCCCTTCGGCGGGGGCCACCCGCACGTTGTGGAGCAACAGCCCGAGCGCGGGAAGCACCTCCGTCGAGGGCTGGAGGGCATTGGTCAGGAGCAGCAGAGAACTCATCGCCGCTCACCTGCCTGGGTGGGGCTGTGGTCGTACACGGTTCGCTTGCCCATTACGTCGGTTCCTCCTCGGTCCCTGCGAGGACGTATGCGGCACTGCTTGCACTGCTGTACTGCGGTGATGCTTACGGGGCCCCGTCCCAGGGGTCCGCGTTTACCTTCTGTTCCTTCTGTCTGTGTCTTCCGTCTGTGTCATCTGTCTGTAACAACGGACGGGAAACACAAAAGGACCCGGGGGCTACGGTGCCCGGATCCTCTTCGCAGCAGAATAACCCACATGTGCTCCGCGTCAGAGGGTCAATCCCGCAGATCACCCATTTCCACTTTCTCACCGGGCGCCCTGCGCCGGGTGCTGAGGACCGCGGACGGCGTCCTTGTCGAGGCGGTGTACGAGCCGTGTACGGCGGGTTTCGCGGGGAATTCCCCGGCGGCCGGCGGCACCGCGATCGCGGTCGCCCACGGCTTCACCGGATCGGTGGACCGGCCCGCCGTACGACGGGCCGCGAGGGTCTTCGCGCAGCGTGCGGCCGTCGTCACGTTCTCGTTCCGCGGGCACGGCCGCTCGGGTGGCCGCTCCACGGTCGGGGACCGTGAGGTCCTCGATCCGGCGGCGGCGGTGGAATGGGCGCGCTCCCTGGGCCATCCGGGTGTGGCGACGGTGGGGTTCTCCATGGGCGGCTCGGTGGCGCTGCGTCACGCGGCGTTGCACAGGGGGCGCACAGAGGCGCGAACCGACGCGGTGGCGTCCGTGAGCGCCCCCGCGCGCTGGTACTACCGGGGTACGGCTCCGATGCGGCGCCTGCACTGGGTCGTGACCCGCCCCACCGGACGGTTCGTCGGGCGGTACGGATTCCGTACCCGCATCCATGACCGGGACTGGGATCCGGTGCCGCTCTCGCCGGTCGAGTCGGTCCCGCTGATAGCGCCGACGCCGCTGCTCGTCGTGCACGGCGAGCGCGACCCGTACTTCCCGCTGGACCATCCGCGCATGCTGGCCGCGGCCGGAGCGGCGGAGCTGTGGCTGGAGCCGGGCATGGGCCATGCGGAGAACGCCGCGGACGAGCCGCTGCTGGCCCGTCTCGCGGACTGGCTGGTGGACGCGGCGGCGCGGCCGCGTCCGGCGGCCCCCGACGCTCCACGGACGGCCTGACGCGGCACAGAGGGCCTGATACGGCTCAGAGGGCACGGAGGGCACGGAGGGCACAGAGGACCCGGGGGGTCTCCGGGCCGCGCGGGGCGTCGGCCATCATGGGAGCCGACGAAAGGAGTGCGGCTATGGCAGCGGGCACGATCCGCTACTGGGCCGCGGCCAAGGCCGCGGCGGGGATCGCGGAGGAGCCGTACGACGCGGAGAATCTGGCCGGCGCGCTGGACGCCGCGCGGGTGAGGCACCCGGGCGAGCTGGTCCGCGTACTCCAGAGGTGTTCGTTCCTCGTCGACGGTGACCCTGTGGGAACCCGTGGCCATGAGACCGTACGGCTTGCCGAGGGCGGCACGGTCGAGGTGCTCCCGCCGTTCGCAGGAGGGTGAACCGCACAGCATGAGCAACGATCAGCAGTATCCGTACGGTCAGCACGGGGACCACGGTCAGCAGGGCCGGCAGAGTCAGCAGGGCGAGCAGCAGGGCCGGTACGACCAGTACGGGCGGCCGCAGCAGCCGTCGCCCTACGACGCGTACCAGGACGCGGGCGCGTCCCAGGGCTGGTCCGAGCCCGCGCACTCGGGACAGGGTCACCAGGACGCCGGTGCGCAGACCTGGGAGGGCCAGACCTGGGACACCCAGTACCAGCCCCAGGTGCAGTTCCAGCCGGGGCAGCAGGTGCCGTACCAGCAGCAGCCGCAGCAGGTGCCGTACCAGCAGCAGCCGTCCCAGCCCCAGGGCCAGGCCCCGGCCCAGCACGGGCAGCGGTCCGCCGCCGCCCCCGCCGCGTATCTGCCGCCGCAGGGCGCCTATCCGCTGCCCCCGGAGGTACCGGCCCCCGTGACCGCGTCGCACGAGCCTCCGTACGAAGCCCCGGCGCCGGCCGCCGCGCAGGCCGCCGCCCCCGTCGACGGGTACAACGCGCCCACCACCATGGGCAACGCCCGCATCACCGACGCCCAGCGCGCCCGCGCCGAGGGCCGGTCGCCGATCATCCCGCCGGGCATGCAGCCGGCCGGGCTGACCGCCGTGCTGGGCCTGCTGCTGGCCGGGGGCGCGGCCATCGGTCCTTACGCGCTGCTCGTCCCGCTCGTCCTGCTCCAGGCCGTCACCGCGGCCGGCTGGTTCCGGCTGAACGGGATGTGGCCGGCCAGGCAGGGCATCGCGCTCGCCTTCCTCGGCGGGATCGCCGCCGATATCGCCCTGCTCGCCGTCGGCGAGGAGAACGGCCCCGCCGCGATCATCGGCACACTCGGCGTGTGGGTGCTGCTCACCGTCGTCCTGCAACTGCGCAGCCGCGCCGGCGCCGACGAGCGGATGCAGGGCCTGATGGCCACCGTCGCCTCCGCGGCGCTCGCCATCCTCGCCACCGGACATCTGGCGGCCGTGCCGGACGCGGTGGTCGTCGGCGCGCTGGCGGTCGCGGCGACGACGGTGGCACGTGCGCTGCCGCTGCCGGGGATCGTGTCCTTCGTCGTCGCCCTGCTGGCCGGCGCGGGCGCCGGGTTCGTGGCCGGCGGGCTGACGGACCTCGGTGCCCAGGGCGCGCTGCTGGGGTTGGGCGCGGGCGTCTGCGCGCTGATCGGGCTGCGGGCGGCGAGCTACGACTATCCGTCCCGCTTCGTGCACATGACGGCCGGGGTGGCGCTGCCGCTCACGGCCGCCGCGCCCGCCGTCTGTCTGCTGGGCCGCGTGCTGTCCTGACCGGCGCTCCGATCGGGGCTTCGGTCGGCGCTCCGAACGGCGCTTAGACCGGCGCCGCGACCCGCGTGGTGACCGGGAGCACGGCGGGGGCCGGGAACCGTACGCCTCCGCCGAACGTCGATCACTCCGCCACGCGGCATCCCCACTGGCGTTACGCTCACGGTCGTCAGGGGGCCGGAACGACCAGGGTGGGGACACCGAGCAATGCGCGCACTGCGAATACTGCTGATACTCGTCGTGGTCCTCGGCGGGCTGTTCGTCGCCGCCGACCGGGCGGCGGTGTACTTCGCCGAGGGGCAGGTCGCCGAGAAGGTCAGGTCGAGCCAGGGGCTGAGCTCCCCGCCCGAGGTCTCCATCAAGGGCTTTCCGTTCCTGACCCAGGTGCTGGCATCCTCGCTGGACGAGGTCGACATCAGCCTCGACGGTGTCAGCGCCAGCGCGGACGGCCACGCGGTCCGGGTGAGCGAGGTCAAGGCCGAGCTCAGGGACGTCAAGATCAACAGCAGTTTCTCGTCCGCGACCGCCGCGCGGGCGAGCGGCTCGGCACACATCTCGTACGCGGATCTGGCCCAGTCCGCGCCTAAGGGCGCGACCGTCGGCTACGCGGGACCTGACCGGGCCGCCAAGGGGCAGGTCAAGGTCTCCGGCCCGCTGGCGGACGTGCTGGAGGGCGCGGGCATCGAGGTGCCCGCCACCGTCAAGGTCCTGCTGGAGGGCCGGAACGTCACCGCGTACAGCTCGGTGACGCTGGACGGCGCGGACACGGTCCGGCTGCGGGCCGAGTCGCTTCCCGAGCTGCCGGTGCCGGGTCTGAACGACCAGGTGCGGGACCTGATCAACTACGACCTCAAGATCGACGGGCTGCCGTCGAGCATCAAGCTCGACAAGGTCGTCGCGGGCAAGGACGGTCTCCGCTTCTCCGGCACGGGGACGGACGTCTCGCTCGCGGGCTGAGGCGACCCACCGCGCCACGGACGGTTCCGGGCGGCGGAAAGAGGCGGGGAAAGTCGCGCGGAAACGGGGCGATTCCGTAGCTCGGGACGCCGTACGGCCGGATGGTGAGACGGCGGCGTCCGTTCCGCAGCTGGAATGCGGGGCGGGGACACGCGTACGGCCGGTGAATACCGGGCCGACCATACTTTCGTCTCACCTCGTGGATGATCGCGTCTCACCATGCGACACACCGGTGACATGTTCGCCGGGACGTCCCTACGATCGGACGTATGAAGCGACAGGCGGACCTCACGAAGCGGCGGGCAGTAGACCTGTGCCGCGTCGCCGCCATGCTCTGTCGCACTGTCTGAGCGGGACTTTCGCGTCCCGTTTTTCCCGGCCCTTCGAGTATCTCAGGGCCACCCCGCGACGTACGCAGGCCTCCTGCCGTGCCAGGAAGCCGCCCCCGCATCATCCCGCCGCATACTGCCCCGGAGGAGAACAGAATGAGCCGCAGTGACGTCCTGGTAGACGCCGACTGGGTCGAGGCCCACATCGACGACCCGAAGGTTGTCATCGTCGAGGTCGACGAGGACACCTCGGCCTACGACAAGAACCACATCAAGAACGCCGTCAGGATCGACTGGAAGTCCGACCTCCAGGACCCCGTCCGCCGTGACTTCGTCGACCAGGAGGGCTTCGAGAAGCTCCTGTCGGCCAAGGGCATCGCCAACGACGACACCGTCGTCCTCTACGGCGGCAACAACAACTGGTTCGCGTCCTACGCCTACTGGTACTTCAAGCTGTACGGGCACGACTCCGTCAAGCTGCTCGACGGCGGCCGCAAGAAGTGGGAGCTCGACTCCCGCGACCTGGTCGAGGCCGTCCCGGAGCGCGCCGCCACCTCGTACCAGGCCAAGGCCCAGGACACCTCGATCCGCGCCTACCGTGACGACGCGGTCGCCGCGATCGGCACGCAGAACCTGGTCGACGTGCGCTCGCCCGACGAGTTCAGCGGCAAGCTGCTCGCTCCGGCGCACCTCCCGCAGGAGCAGTCGCAGCGTCCGGGCCACATCCCGTCCGCCCGCAACATCCCGTGGTCCAAGAACGCCAACGACGACGGCACCTTCAAGTCGGACGACGAGCTCAAGGAGCTCTACGCCGACGAGCAGGTCGACCTGGCGAAGGACACCATCGCGTACTGCCGCATCGGTGAGCGCTCCGCGCTGACCTGGTTCGTGCTGCACGAGCTGCTCGGTGTCGACAACGTCAAGAACTACGACGGCTCGTGGACCGAGTACGGCTCGCTCGTCGGTGTGCCGATCGAGCTCGGCGCCAACAAGTAATCACGCCCCGACCTGGAGGACTGAACAGTATGTGTGGAGCACAGGCCGGTGGCCCCGACGCTTCGACGATCAAGCCCGGTGAGACCACCATCCAGGGTTCCGTGACCCGTGACGGCGAGCCCGTCACCGGTTACGTACGCCTGCTGGACTCGACCGGCGAGTTCACCGCGGAGGTCCCGACCTCGGCGACCGGACAGTTCCGCTTCTACGCGGCCGAGGGCACCTGGACGCTCCGCGCGCTCGTCCCCGGCGGCACGGCGGACCGCACGGTCGTCGCCCAGACCGGAGGCCTCTCCGAGGTCGCCATCGCGGTCTGAGTCCGTTTCTCACCGGCCGAAGGGCCGCACCCCAGGGGGTTGGACGCTCACTGGAAGGGGTGCGGCCCTTCGCGCCGTCCGGGGGCGGGTGCCGGGGGCCGGGAAAGTCGTACGCTGGAGGCATGTACACGCGACGCCGTCGCCGTTATTTCGTGCTGATGAGCGGATGCCTCTTCCTCTTCATCTCCGCGTGGGCATACGTGCGGCTCTGGTCGGTCCCGGCCGCGGTGGCGCTGTGCGTGGTGGCCATGGTCATTCCGCCGATCGCGGCCATGGTAGGCAATGCGCGCGGCAAGGACGACCGCTGGTGGGACGATCCGTCGGGAGACCCCAAGTCCGACGAGTGGTGGGACGAGCTGGACGGCAAGAAGCGCCCCCAGCCGCCGCCCCGGCCGCCTCAGCCGCCCACCGATGAACACCGCCACCGGGATCTGTAGCCGGGGTCTGTAGCCGGGATCCGTGGCGCGAGTCCGGATCCGTGGCGGGATCAGTAGACGAGTGCCTGGACGCCGTCCGCCATGATCTCGCTGACGAAGACCTGCGCGCCGGCGATACGCACCCCGTCGAGCACGTCCTTCTCGGCGATGTCGCGGCGGGCGGCGCACTGCGTGCACAGCGTGATCCGGCCCCCGGCCTGGATCGACTCGATGAGATCCGGCAGCGGAGCCGAATGCGGCAGGTCGAATTCCGCCGCGCGGCCCGGCAGCGCGAACCACGCCGACTCACCCGTCAGCCACAGCGAGACCTCCACCCCGCTGGCCACGGCGACCGCCGCCACCGTGAAGGCCTGGGAGCACCGCTCGGGAGCGTCGGCCCCGGCGGTCACTTTGATCACGAGCTTCTTCGCCGATTGCATATGCCGAACTGTAATCCGCCGCGGTACAACCACCCCCTCCTCTCATGGGTCAGGTGTGTGCGCAGGTAACGGAATCTGCGCCTCAGGTCTCGTGGGGGGACTTTTTTGGAAACTCAGCCATCTCCGGAGCCGGTGGGCTTTCCGGAGCCTCAGCCGGCCGCGGCCCGGCCGCCGCGCAGACGTGGCCGTACGACGCTGATCATCGCCGCGGCCGCGGTGCTCGGGATCGTCGGTGGGATCGCCACCGGCTATACGATCCAGGCCGATCGCCCGCCGACGCCGCTGGCGGCCCTGTCCCAGCCGGGCCTGGCGTATCCCGCCAAGTCCCTGCCCAAGGGGAAGGGCGTGGAGCCGCTCTCCGCCAAGGAGGACGGCCGGGTCAAGACGGACGGTGATCTGCGCAAGCTGCTGGTCGCCAAGCCCTCCGGCGCACGGAAGACCGAGACGCCCTGGATCAATGACGGATGGGTCTCGCTCAACTCCTATGCCCTCGACTTCGAGAGCGAGGACTACATGTTCGAGGAGCTGGCGGGGACCGATCTGCGCCGGGTCGCGGCCGTGGCCTGGACACAGGGCCAGTACCGCGACACGAACATCTCGCTCGTCCAGTTCCGGGCCAACTCGGGCCTGGGCGCCTTCGATCACGCGGACAGCCAGCACTCCTACATGCCGGACGCGGAG
Source organism: Streptomyces sp. NPDC042201 (assembly GCF_055582185.1). NCBI lineage: Bacteria > Bacillati > Actinomycetota > Actinomycetes > Kitasatosporales > Streptomycetaceae > Streptomyces > Streptomyces sp. NPDC042201. The sequence continues at coordinate 52,453 of NZ_JBVJDS010000018.1, forward strand.
GACGGCGCCGGTAACAACGGCGAGCCGATCAAGGGCAGCGGCAACGGCCATTACTACTTGTACAAGGTCAAGCGGGAGGCGGGCTACATGCCGCTCTACCGGGCCCGTGCCATCGCCCAGCGGGGCGACGTCATGGTCGACATCAACATTTTCGACGTCAAGCCGATCAGCAAGAAGGACATCCGGACGCTGGCCGAGCGGCAGCTGGAGCGCCTGTGAACGACGACCCGAACACCCCGACGCCGCAGGAGCCGACGGCCGGTCAGGCGCAGGAGCTGACGACGGAACAGCCGCCCGCGGAAGAGCCCACACCTGCGGAAGAGCCCACGCCCGCAGGAGAGCCCACGCCCGTGGCCCCGGCCGCCCCGCGCGGCACTCTCGCGCGCCGGCTCCTCGGCACCGTACTGCCCGCCGTCCTCGTCCTCGGGGCCATCGGTGGCGGGATCGCGTACACCAAGACCACCGTCGACGCGGCCGACAAGACCGCTCCCACCACCGTGTGGAAGAAGACGGACGCCAAGCCGGGCAAGGATCCGGCCGGGGACATCGGCAAGGGCCGTACGAACACCGATCTCAGCCGGAAGCTGCTGCCGGTGCCCGAGGGCTACCGCCTCGGCCCCGACACGGCCGAGTTCGGCAACGACGGTGAGCTGACCTCCAAGCAGGCGACGGCGCTCATGAAGTCCGTCGGCGAAGGCCTCTCGGGCAAGCTGCGCCGCGCGCTGAACAAGGAGATCGACAAGCTCGGCATCAAGGGCCTCGCCGCGCGCTCGTACACCGCCGACGCGAACGATCTCGTCGTCGAGGTCTATCTCGTACGGATGACGGACCGCGAGGCCGTCCACAACTGGTACAAGACGCAGTCGCAGCGTCCCGGCGCCCGCAAGGGACCGGCCGTCGAGGGCCACAAGAAGGCCAAGTGCTTCCTGGCGCCCAAGGACAGCAAGGTCGATCTCGAAGCGATGGAGTGCGTGGCGTACGACGGTGAGCTGACCGTCAACGTCATCGCGCACGGCTCGAAGCCGTTCGACTCGTCCGCCGTAGCCGAACTGATGAAGGATCAGCTCGGCCACATCGCATCCCCGGGGAAGTACGTATGACCGAGCAGACCACCCCTCCGGCGGAGCCCACGCCCACGCCCACGCCTGCGCCGGAGCCCACGCCCGCGCCCGCACCCGCGGCATCTGCCGTGCCGCCGCCGCCCGAGCAGCCGCCCGCCGTGCCGTCCGCCATGCCGCCGTCGGACAACCCGTGGCAGGCACCGCCCGCCGGTCTTCCCCACGCACCCCTCCAGCCGCCGCTGATGCCCCAGCAGCCCCGGCCGCCCCGCCGGGTGCTGCGCGCGGTCGCCCGCTGGACCGTCGCCGTGCTCGTCTGCGGCGGCCTCGGCACCGGCACGGCCTACGGCATCAGCGCGATGGAGCGCACCGACGTACCCGGGCTCGCCACCCAGAGCGACGGCCGCTGGGAGTATCCGCGGCTCTCCCTGCCCGCCCTGCCGGCCGGCTCACCGCGCCCCTTCACCGAGGGCAACGCGGCGGAGATCCACCACGCCGACCTGCGCGAGCTGCTGCTGCCCGCCCCCGCAGGAGCGACCGCCGACAAGAAGCTGACCGGTGGCTGGGTGAGCACCGACCAGTATCTGTCCGAGTACGCCGAGGACAGGCGTTCCGATCTGCGGCAGGGCCTGCGCGACGAGGCCGTACGCCATATCGCGGCCCGCGGCTGGACCATGCCGGACGGCACGACCTCACGCGTCTACCTGCTGCGTTTCCAGTCGGTCGCGTTGGCGGAGGATTTCAAGGACAGGGGGATCCTCGCCGGGCTGACCGCGGGCGCCCCGCTGGCCGGCGCTCCCACGACCGAGCTGGACGAGAGCTGGCCGGCGTCCTCTTCCGGGGGCGTACCGGAGACCTCGACGTATGTCTTCACGGAGCCCAAGCCGTACGGCGCGACGCAGGTCCGTCAGGCGTACGTCCTGGCCGGTGACACCCTCGCGCTGGTCGTGCACGAGAAGAAGGGCGGCGCGTCCCGTGTCGCCTTCCATCAGACGCTGACCCTGCAGAACCAGCTGCTCGGCTGAGCGGGAAGCGGCCGGAAGCGGCCGGAAGCGACGGAGAGGGCCCGCGGAGGGGCGGCAAGCGCCCGCGAGCACCTCACCGAGAGGGCCGGGCTCCCACCCATTAGGCTGGGGCCCGGCCCTTACCGCTCATCCCGCTCATCCGAGGAGCACCCCGTGCTTGAGGCTTTCTTCACTTCCCTGCTGGTCCTCGTCTGTGTCGGCACGCTCGCCTTCGCCGGTCTGACCGTGAAGAAGCTGTACCAGGGCCAGCGCTAGTACCAGGGCCAGCGCCAGTCCGTCACGCCGGTCACCTCAACCCCTACAGATCGCCTGAGCTGCTCTCATGATCGAGATTCCGTCCGACCTGCACCCGGACCTTGTCCCCCTCTTTTTTCTCCTCGGCAAGTGGGAGGGCGTCGGCGTCTTCGACTTCCCCGGTGACGAGAAGGCCAACTTCGGCCAGGAAGTCACCTTCAGCCATGACGGCAGGGACTTCATCGAGTACGTCTCGCACACCTGGGTGCTCGACGCCGACGGCAAGAAGATCAGGCCGATCGAGTCCGAGGCCGGCTACTGGCGGATCGACAAGGACCGCAAGGTCGAGGTCGTGATGGTCCGCGACCAGGGCGTCGTGGAGGTCTGGTACGGCGAGCTGGCCGCCCAGAAGCCGCAGATCGACCTGGTGACCGACGCGGTGGCACGTACCGCGGCCTCCGGTCCGTACAGCGGTGGCAAGCGGCTCTACGGCTATGTGAAGAGCGACCTGATGTGGGTGGGCGAGAAGTCCACCCCGGAGGTCCCGCTGCGGCCGTACATGTCGGCGCATCTGAAGAAGGTCGTCTCCCCGGATCAGGTCGCGGCATGGGCCAAGGACCTCGGTGACCTCCCGGACGACGGAATCGCCTTCTTCAAGTAGGCCGCCTGCCTACACTGGGGGCGTGGTGAGCACCGACTGGAAGAGCGATCTGCGGCAGCGCGGCTACCGGCTGACCCCGCAGCGCCAGCTTGTCCTCGAAGCCGTCGACTCCCTGGAACACGGGACTCCGGACGACATCCTCGGCGAGGTGCGCAGGACCGCCTCCGGGGTGAACATCTCCACCGTCTACCGGACGCTGGAGCTGCTGGAGGAGCTGGGGCTGGTCTCCCACGCCCATCTCGGGCACGGCGCCCCGACGTACCACCTGGCCGACCGCCACCACCACATCCACCTGGTCTGCCGGGACTGTACGAATGTCATCGAGGCCGATATCGAGATCGCCGCGGAGTTCACCGCCAAGCTGCGCGAGACCTTCGACTTCACGACGGACATGAAGCACTTCGCCATCTTCGGCCGCTGCGGGAGCTGCACCGCCCGCGCGGTGAACGGCGAGTCGTAGGCTGATCGGTATGCAGCGACATTCAACGATCAGCCCTCTGCTTTCCCAGCCCGGAGCCGTCGCCGCCGAAGGCCAGGACGAAGGTGTCGCCGCGCACTACGGCGACCTGTTCCGTGAACAGCGCGCCCTCGCCGAGGGCGCCGGTCTCGTCGACCTCTCGCACCGCGCGGTCATCACCGTCACCGGCCCCGACCGGCTGAGCTGGCTGCATCTGCTGCTCACGCAGCATGTCAGCGAGCTGCCCGCCGGACAGGCCACCGAGGCACTGGTCCTCTCCGCGCACGGCCACATCGAACACGCCCTGTATCTCGTGGACGACGGCGAGACGGTCTGGGCGCATGTCGAGCCGGGGACGCAGGAGGCGCTCATCGGCTATCTGGAGTCGATGAAGTTCTTCTACCAGGTCGAGGTCGCGGACCGTACGGACGATTTCGCGGTCGTCCATCTGCCGGCCGGCTCCATCACCGAGGCGCCCGAGGGCGTCGTCGTACGGGAGACCCCGTACGGCCGGGACGTCTTCCTGCCCCGCGCCGACCTGGAGTCGTACGCCACGGCGCACGGCCCGCTCGCCGGGATCCTCGCGTACGAGGCCCTGCGCATCGAGGGCCACCGGCCGCGCCTCGGCTTCGAGACCGACCACCGCACCATCCCGCACGAGCTGGGCTGGATCGGCACGGCGGTCCATCTGGAGAAGGGCTGCTACCGCGGCCAGGAGACGGTGGCGCGCGTCCACAATCTGGGGAAGCCGCCGCGCCGGCTGGTCTTCCTGCATCTGGACGGCAGCGACGTCCATCTGCCGGGCCACGGCACCCCGGTCCGTCTCGCGGCGGACGGCGCCGAGGGGCGCCAGCTGGGCTTCATCACCACCTCGGCCCGCCACCACGAGCTGGGGCCGATCGCGCTGGCTCTGGTCAAGCGCAATGTGCCGCTGGACGCGGAACTGCTGGCGGGGGACACGGCGGCGGCGCAGGAAGTGGTCGTGGAGGCCTGAGAGACCAGGCCCGGGCGGGACGCGACCGGCCGGAACCCGACGAGCCTGGACGCGACCGGCACAGGACGCGACCGGCCCGGGAGCGACCGGCACAGGACGCGACCGGCCCGGGAGCGACCGGCACAGGACGCGACTGGCCCGGGAGCGACCGACCCAGAACGCGACTGGCCCGGGACGCGCGCGTCACATGTCCAGCAGCACCGTGAACGGGCCGTGATTCGTGAGCGAGACGCGCATGTCCGCTCCGAACCGGCCCGTCTCCACATGCGCCCCCAGCGCGCGCAGCCGCGCCACCACCTCGTCGACCAGCGGCTCGGCCACCGGGCCCGGCGCGGCCGCGTTCCAGGTGGGGCGGCGTCCCTTGCGGGCGTCCCCGTAGAGAGTGAACTGCGAAATCACCAGGAGCGGGGCGTTCACCTCTGAACAGGACTTCTCGTCCGCCAGCATCCGTATCGACCAGAGCTTGCGGGCGAGCCGCTCGGCCTGTTCCTTCGTGTCCTCGTGGGTGACTCCCACCAGTACACACAGCCCCTCCCCGATGATCTCCCCGACGGTTTCGGTCCCGGACTCCGTCACGGCGACGACGCTCGCGCCGTCGACCCTCTGCACCACTGCACGCATACAGACCAACCTATCGGGGGCCGAACGGGTGCAGAGTGCCCCCCTGCGCGGGTGCGGGAGTGGCACCATGCACGGAGGCGGTGCGTTCGCGCACCGGTCGAGGGATGGGGGTTCCCAGCGGAGCGAGGGACGGGGTCTCCCCAGCGGAGTGAGGGGAAGTACACGCGATGACCACATCTGGCGCCGGGCAACCGCCCGGACCCGTACCGACGACCCGTACGACCAGCGGAACCGGCAGCGGCGCCGCGGCGGGCCCCGCGGGGAAGCGGCCACCCGTCCAGCGACTCGGCGCCGAGGGGTCGCTGCCCGCGCCCAGGCCGTACGACTTCGGGGTGCTGGAACTGCCCGAGCTGCGCACGCTGCGCCGTGACTCGCAGCGCGACGAGGCCGATCTCAGCTATCTGCGCCGGCTGCTCCAGGGGCGTATCGACATCCTGCGGGCCGAGCTGGCCCGCCGTACCGCCCCCGAGACGCCGGTGGTCCACCGGCTCTCCGAGATTCTCACCGACGCCCCTTCGCGGCACCGCTCCTCCGCCCGCCATGTCACGCTCTCCACGCCGCGCGGCGAGGAGTACCGGCAGCTGGCCGCGGAGACGCTCGCCGAGGTGGAGCTGTCGGACCTGGAGGCCCGTACGGACGAGGAGCTGGGCTCGGCGATGGCACGGCTGGTCGGCAATGAGCAGCAGATCTCGCGCCGCCGTCACCAGCTGCAACGGACCGTCGACGATTGCAGCGCCGAGATCACCCGCAGGTACCGTGAAGGTGAAGCACAAGTAGACGACCTGCTCACGTAACGGCCGGACACGCCCTATGCCGCTGATGCCTTCCGGAGCGGGTCGTCCCGCCCCGGAAGGCTGATGATGACCTCAGGTAGCGCCGCCGTGTCTCCGGTTCTCGCGGAGGTCGTACGGTCCGGATTCGTCGAGGGCCTGCACCGCGGGACGCTGGTGCTCCTCGCGGCCGACGGCAGTGTGGAACTGGAGCTCGGCGATCCCGAGGTCCCCGTCTTCCCCCGCTCCAGCAACAAGCCGATGCAGGCGGCAGCCGTGCTGCGGGCCGGTCTGGGTCTGTCGGGGGAGCGGCTGGCGCTGGCGGCCGCGAGCCACTCGGGCGAGGGCTTCCACCTCGCTCTCGTACGCGAGATGCTCGCCGAGCACGGGCTGACGGCCGACGACCTCAGAACACCGCCGGATCTTCCGCTGGACCGGGTCGAGGCGGAGTCGTATCTCGCGGGTGGCGGGGTGCGCGACCGGGTCGTCATGAACTGCTCGGGCAAGCACACGGCGATGCTGGCGGCCTGCGCCTTGAACGGCTGGCCCAAGGACAGCTATCTGGACCCGGCCCATCCGCTGCAGAAGCTCGTCCGCATGGTGGTCGAGGAGGCGGCGGGGGAGCGGGTTTCCGCGATCGGTACGGACGGCTGCGGCGCCCCGCTGATGGCGCTCACCCTCACCGGACTCGCCCGTTCCTTCCGCCACTTCGTGCTCGCCGCGCCGGGTACGGCGGAGCGGCGGGTGGCGGACGCGATGCGCGAGCACCCCGAGTACGTGGCGGGCACGCGCCGTATCGACACCTGGCTGATGAGCGAGGTGCCGGGCACGCTCTCCAAGATGGGCGCGGAGGGCGTCCAGGCGGTGGCCCTGGCGGACGGCCGTGCGCTGGCGTTCAAGATCGACGACGGCGGGGTGCGGGCGCTGGGCCCGGTGCTGGCGCGTGCGCTCCAACTGCTGGGTGTCGAGGCCGAGGCGCTGTTCCGGATCGGGCGGGCGCCGCTGCTGGGCGGCGGCGTGGAGGTCGGCGGGGTTCGCGCGGCGTTCTGAGAGTGGTGGGGTTGGCACTGTGGTGGGGGCTCGGGGCGCGGCGTTCGGCGATCCAGTGGGGCAGGTGGCGCGGGTGGAAAACGCGCGTGCGGCCGGGCCCGGGCACGGCATAGCGTGATGACCATGACCAGGAGCCTTGAGGTCCGTACCATCACCGCATCCGAGTTTCCCGACTGGACCCGCGCGCTGGACACCGGTTTTCTGCGCCCGCCCGTCACCTCGGACCAGGTGCTGGCGTACCGGCTCGCCTCCACCGATCTGAACCGTACGTGGGGGGCGTTCGACCACGGCCGCTGTGTCGCGACCTTCCGGTCCCTCGCCCAGGAGCTCACGGTGCCGGGCGGCGCTGTGCTGAGCGCGGACGGGATCTCCAATGTGACCGTGTCGCCCACGCACCGCAGGCGCGGGCTGCTCAGCCGGCTGATGGCCGCGGATCTGGCGGTCGCGAAGGAGCGCGGTGACGCCGTCGCCACGCTGATCTCGGCGGAGTACCCGATCTACGGGAGGTACGGCTTCGGCCCCGCTACCTGGACCACCGAGTGGACGGTCGATGTGACGCGGGCGGGCCTCGACCCGCGCTGGGCGGGCCCGGACCGCGGCGGCCGGATCGACCTGGTCGACATCGCGGACGTACCCGAACTCGGCGCCGAGTTCCATGACCGGTTCCGGGTGCTCCAGCCCGGTGCGATCAACCGCGACGAGCGCTGGTGGCAGCGGAGCACCGGCCGGGCGCCCACCGACCTCTCCCGGACCGAGCCCTTCCACGCCGCGTACCGTTCGGCGGCGGGCGAGGTCGAGGGGCTGGTCTCCTACACCGCCGACAGCGTGTGGGGCGACGGCAAGCAGCCGATGAACACCGCGTCCGTGCGATGGCTGACCGCGGTGACCCCGGCCGCGGAGCGCGCCCTGTGGCACTTCGTCTGCTCGATCGACTGGATCACGACGGTCAGGTCGGGATACCGTGCCCCGGACGATCTGCTGCCCCAGTTGCTTCCCGACCCCCGCGCGGCGCGGATCGTGACGCAGGCCGACTTCCTGTGGGTGCGGATCCTCGACACCGTACGGGCCCTGGAGGCCCGTACGTACGCCGTCCCCGGCGCCATGGTCCTGGAGATCCACGACGGCGCCGGCCTGGCGGGCGGCCGCTTCCGCCTCGACGCCTCGCCGGCGGGTGCCACCTGCACCCCGACCACGGACGCGCCCGGTCTCGCCCTGGACGTAAGGGAATTGGGCACGCTGTACCTGGGCGACGAATCGGTGGCACGGCTGGTGGCGCTGGGCACCGTGACGGAGGAGCGGCCGGGCGCCGCGGCGGTCGCGGACGCGCTCTTCCGTACGCCGCGCCGCCCTTGGTGCCCGGACACCTTCTGAGCGCTCACGCGGTCCGGTCGCCGTTCACGCCGTCCGCCGTCCGCCGTCCGCCGTCCGCCGTCCGCCGTCCGCCGTCCGCCGTCCGCCGTGCGCTCACGCCGTCCGGATCCGGAACAGCACGCCGGACATTCCCAGCGCCACGGCCAGGATCCCGGCGCACCAGGCGAGTGCGACCCAGGGTGTGGAGCCCACCGGCATGCCCAGGAGCAGGCCGCGGAGGGACTCGATCACCGGAGTGACCGGCTGGTGGTCGGCGAAGCCGTGGAGCCAGCCGGGCATGGTGTCGATGGGGACGAAGGCGCTGCTCGGGTAGGGCAGGAACATCATGAAGAAGGTGAACCCGCCCGCCGCCTCGGGGGACTTCGCGAGCAGTCCGGCCACCGCCGAGAGCCAGGAGATCGCGACGATGAAGGCGAACAGGATGCCCGCCGCCGCGAGTGCGGCGGCCGGGGTCGTCGAGGGGCGGAAGCCGATCAGGAAGGCGACGCCGAGGACGAGCGCCGTGGAGACGAGATTGCGGGCGGCGCTCGCGGTGACGTGTCCGGCGAGGATGGGACCGCTGCCGATGTCCACCGAGCGGAAGCGGTCGATGATGCCGCCCTTCATGTCCTCGCTGACGCTCACCGCGGTGGTGGAGGAGCCGAAGCCGGCGCAGAGGAGCAGGACGCCGGGGACGACGTAGGTCACGTACTCCGTACCGGTGTCGATGGCCCCGCCGAAGAAGTAGACGAAGATCAGCATCAGCATGATCGGCAGCATCATCGAGGTGATGACGGCGTCGGTGTTGCGCCGGCTGAGGCGGATGCTGCGGCCGGCCATCGTGAGCGCCTGAGACATGCCGGACACGCCGGATACGCCTGTGACGCCGGAGACGGCAGAGGGGGCAGGGACGGCGGAGACATCAGACATGGGTGGGCTCCTTCGTGGTGTCCCCGCGGCGCTCGCCTGTCAGCACGAGGAAGACGTCGTCGAGCGTGGCGCTGTGGACGGCGAAGCGCGTCACGTCCGTACCGTCCGGGTCGATCTCGTCGAGCAGGGCGCGTACATGGGCGGCGCTTCCGTCGGTCGGCAGGCCGAGGGTGAGGGTCTCGGGGGAGTGGTGCACGGCCCGGGACGCGAGGCGCAGATAGGCCGCCGCGTCCGTGAGTACGAGATCGAGCCGGTGGCCCGCGACCTGCCTCTTCAGCTCGTCCGCCGTGCCCTCCGCGACCAGCCGGCCGTGATCGACGACCGCGATCCGGTCGGCCAACTGGTCTGCCTCTTCCAGGTATTGGGTGGTCAGGAAGACCGTGGCGCCCTGCGCGGAGAGGTCCCGTACGACCTGCCAGAGCTCTTGGCGGCTGCGCGGGTCGAGGCCGCTCGTCGGCTCGTCGAGGAAGACAACCTCGGGGTTCCCGACCAGGCCCGCGGCGAGGTCGAGGCGGCGCCGCATGCCACCGGAGTAGGTGCCGGCCAGGCGGCGGCCCGCGGCGGCGAGGTCGAAGCGGTCAAGGAGTTCGGCGGCGCGGCGGTGGGCGCCGGTCCTGGACAGTCCGCCGAGGCGGCCCATCATGCGGAGGTTCTCCTCGCCGGTCTGCTTCTCGTCGACGGCCGCGAACTGTCCGGTCAGGCTGATGGCGCCCCGCACCCGGCTCCGGTCGGCGGCGACGTCGTACCCGGCGACCCGGGCGGAGCCGCTGTCCGCGGTGGTGAGCGTGGCGAGGATCCGTACGGTGGTCGTCTTCCCCGCGCCGTTGGGGCCGAGGAGGGAGAAGACGCTGCCGCGTTCGACGCGGAGATCGATCCCGCGCAGGACTCTCACCCGCGCTTTTCCGCTTCCGTAGGACTTTTCGAGGCCGGTGGCCTCGATGGCCGGTTGTGTGGTCATGGCCGCCGCTCCTTCGTTTGTCGTCATGCGCGGACCCTGCCGCTCCGCTACTGCGTATGGCATACGCGTTATTGCGTAAGGGTTACGCATTACTAGGATGGGCGTCAAGTGGGGCGCGGGCGAAAGGCGGAGGCGATGACGGACAACAGCGGCGGAACGGGGCTGCCCGCCAGCATCGAGGCCGCCTGGGGGCTGCGCGAACGCACGGCGAAGGGGCCGAAGCCCGGACTGAGCCTGCGGGGGATCGTGGACGCGGCGGTCGGCATCGCGGCGGCCGAGGGCCTCGGCGCGGTCTCCATGGGGCGGGTCGCCAAGGAGCTGGGTGTCTCCACGATGTCGCTGTACCGGTATGTCGCGGCCAAGAACGAGCTGTACATCCTGATGCAGGAGGAGTCCATGGGCGAACCTCCCGCCCCGCCGGAGCCCGGCACCGGCTGGCGCGAGGCGCTGGCGCAGTGGGCGTGGGCGCAGCGTGTGGTGTTCCACCGGAATCTGTGGGCACTGCGCATCCCGATCTCGGGCCCGCCCGCCACCCCGAACTCGGTGGCGTGGTGGGAGCGCGGGCTGATGGCCCTGGCCGGCACCGGGCTGGACGACGGCGCCAAGATCTCGGTGATTCTGCTGGTCAGCGGCTACGTACGGAATGAGGCCACGCTGATGGCGGACCTGGACGCGGCCATCGAGGCGAGCGGCGCCTCGGCCCAGGAGGTGATGGCCGGCTACGCCCGTACGCTACGAAGGCTCGCCGACCCGGCCCGCTACCCGGCGGTCGCCGAACTGCTGACCACCGGCGTCCTGGACGAACCTGACGCCCCGGACGCGGAGTTCACCTTCGGCCTCGACTGCCTGCTGGACGGCGTGGAAGTGCTGGTACGAAGGCGAGCCGGCGCGGACCCGGGCGGTTGCGGTGGCGGCGCGGGAACCGCCTGAACGGCCCCAACGGCCCCCGGCGTGCTGCCCATCGGGCTCGGCCGCCGAGATCGCCGTCGGGCTCGCTTTACGGCTGTCCGTCTTCACCGCCGCGCTGCTGATCGCGCTTCGGATGCGGAGCGGACGCGGCTGGGCCCGGCTCACTCTGGCCCTCGGCCTCGGCGTCGTAGGTACGGCCTCGATGGTGATCGACCCGATCCGCGCCCTGGCCGGGGGACGCACCCTCGGCGCGGCATTCGAGGAGGCCGGAGCGATGGACCTCGCGTTCGGGGCCAGCCGAGCGCTGCACGTGGCAGCGGTGCTCACCGCCGTGGTGCTGATGTTCCTCCCAGCGGCCAACGCCTACTTCCGCGCCCGCCGGACCGGCAACTCCTGAGGGTGGCCCCACCCTTCTCGCCCCCTACAACCATCCAACGGTGCCGAGAGTCTGGCTCGTCGTCCAACTGCCTTCCGTCTGTACGGATTTCACCAGGGCAGAGGCTCTCACTGTGAAGGAAAGCCCACCGATGCACGCACGGCACCTGCTGCGTACGGCCGCTACCTCGCTGACTCTCGCCGCCACCCTGTTCACGGCCAGTGGCGCCGAGGCCGCCACCACGACCACCTGGGAGGTCTCCCTCTCCGGAAACACCCCGGTGGGATCGCTGATGTCGATCTCCTCCGTCAACGAGGATCTGGCCTGGGCGGTCGGCAGAAAGGCCCAACACGGCGTCATCATGCGCTGGAACGGGGAGAGATGGAGCAAGGACACCGCCCCGGGGCTTCCCGACGTGTGGGAGTGGTCGGCGGTCAGCGCCGTCTCGGCCGACGACGTCTGGGCTTACGGCACGGTGGAAAGGCGCCAGGCTCTCGTGCACTACGACGGCGCACGCTGGACCATCGTTCCCACCACCGGCGCCTTTGACGACTCCTGGCCGGAGGTCCCGCTCGACGCCGTCCCCGGACGGCTCTTCAAGGGCGGCAAGGCCCTGTACACCTACGCGGACGGCGCATGGCAGACCTTCTCGCTGCCGGACCTCGTCGACATCCGGGACATCGACGCCCTGTCGGCGGACGACGCCTATGCGACCGGCATGAGGTACCCGGTGCGCGGCGGCCACCCGGTGACCTACCACTGGGACGGGACGACCTGGACCTTGATGGACCAGCCCCCGGTGCCCGCCGGCACGGACACCGCCAAGATCACGGTGGACGCCCCGGACAGCGTGTACGTGGCCGGATGGGCCGAGGGCCCCGACGCCGACCCGCCCATCCCGAGCGTCGCGCACTGGAACGGTACGGCCTGGACCGACGTCACCGGTTCGCTCACCGACCTCTACCTCCACGCGATCAACTCCGACGGCCGCGGAGGTCTGTGGGTCACGGGCACCGACAAGACCTCCCCGGTCGACTCCGGACCGGTCTTCTGGCACTACGACGGCACCACCTGGACCAAGGAGCCCGGAGCGACAGCGCCCGACGGCGCCACCCAGTGGCCGAGCTACTCCTTCTACGACCTGGCACCGGTGGGCAGCTCCGGTGACTTCTGGGCCGTAGGCGACTACTCCACGCCGATGAACGGAAACGGTGACCAAACGGTCAACGCCCTGATCGAGCGCTCCGCAACGGTCTCCCCCACGACGGCCCCGCACTGACGAACCCACCGAAGCGCGTCAGACCCCGGCGAGGAAGTCAACAGCCCGCTGGTCGAGCTCGCCCGCACACCGCACCCCGCGGGCCCGGAAGCGGGCGAGCTCGGCGCGCATGGTGGTGACGGCCTTGCGGGTACGGACGGACCGCACGCCGTCCATGTGGTCCATGGCCCGCCCCCAGGTGGCACACGCCTCCTCGATGCTCCCGCGCTTGAGCTGCATCTCGGCCCCGGCGACCAGATCGAGCGCGACGATCCGCGCGTAGGTGTCGCCGGGGCGGGATGCCGCAGCGCGCGCGTACTGCTCGGCCGCGGCCCGGTGATCGCCCAGGGTCTCGAAAACCTTCGCGGTCCGCGAATGCACCGACGCGGTCGGCGGCCCCCAGGCCAGAGCCCAGAACGGCACCTCGTCCCCACGATCGGCAGCCAGCAGCGCGCGCGCCTGGTCGGCCTCGGCGACGGCGGCCTTCCGGTGCCCGGCCTTGGCCAGCGTGTGCGCGTGAACGACCCTGAAGAGGGCTTCGGTTTGCGTGTCGACCTTGCCCTTGGCCAGGTTCAGGCCGGTCTCGGCGAGACCCTGGCAGTGTTCCGGCCGGTGCAGCTTGAGGCCCTGCATGGCCATCGTGCGCATCACGAACCCGTCATGACCCGTGACGCCGGACTCGACGGCGAGCGCGTACGACTGCAGGTAGTAGCGCTGGGCCAGGCCCTGATGACCCACGTCATACGCCTTCCACCCGGCCAGATGCACGCCGCGGCTGGCGGCGGAGAGCATCAGACGGCGAGCCTCCTCGGTGCGGAACCGTCCCCGGCACAGCGGCGCGACGTCGTCGCGCAGGTACTGGATCAGAGCGGTGCGTCCGTGCTGCCCGCCGTGGCGTTCGTCCATCTCGGAGAAGACACGCACCATGTCCCGGACTGCGGCGACCTCGGCCATCCCCACGGTCCGGCCGGTGCGGGCGGCCGCCGTCCGGCCAGCGATCTCCCGCACGTACGAGAGGGGCAGGGCGGCCGCGGCCACGGAGTAGGCGGAGGCCGAGAGGAAGCGTCGCCGGTCCAACTCGTACCTCCACATCGGCAGCAGGGTGTCCAACGGATCTGCCCCGAGGCCCAGTCCGATGCTGTCATCCCGGAACGGTATATCGGGTATACGGGACGGTCACATGGCCAAGCGCGCGCCGACCCCCCGGCCACCGTACCGGCGGAGGCGCGCAGTCAGTTGACTGTTGGTCAGGCCGTGGCGGACCGGAGCGTACGGAGGCTCCGGACTGCCTGCCGCGAGAACCGACCGCCGTCCTTCGCGCCCACCTGCGTCACGCTCATGTGTCGCCCGGGCGGGAGATCGAGACGCGCTATCTCCGGATCTCCGACAGCCTGCGCATCGAGGTGCACGACGCATCGTCCGAGCTGCCGGAGCCGCGGACGGCGGAATTGGACGCGTGCGACGGCAGGGGGCTTGTCCTCGTGGACGCGCTGGCGGACGAGTGGGGTGTCAGTGACCGGAACGGGCCCGGGAAGACGGTGTGGGCTCAGCTGTCGCTCCCACCTCGGGCAGACGGCGGTGGCGGGCAGCGGGCGGCGATCTTGAGGGTCGTGGATGTTCACGAGAAATGACGTCAGTGCCTGAAGGCGGTGCCTGACAGGCCGTTGCTCGGCCGTGAACCCTTGGCCTCGCCAAGCACATGGACTTGGGCGGGCAAGGAGGCGGTCGAGGAGAGGTGAGATCAGCCGGGGCTCGGGCCGGCCGATTCGCGCGCAGTACAGTCACTGGAAAGCGATCTTGGCTCGCCGGGTAGGCGTGAACGGGCCTCGGCGCACGGCGAAAAGTGCACGGAACGAGGTGTCGGAGCGTGACGCGGGTGGGCGAACGGCTGGAGCGGCATGACACCGCGGGCGATCCGTGGACCGGAGTGAACACGGACGCCCTGGCGCGAGCAACCCGAGAGCAGTCGGAACGGGTCGTACGCGGCGTGGCGGACATGGAGTCGTACCTGGCGGCCCAGGTGTCCGACACCTCTCACCGTGAGGTCGTGGGTCCGCTGCTGGACGGCGGCCCCCCGAGCGGTGTCGTCCTGCGGCGCGGTGCGGTCATCGCCTCCTGGGGTGATCCGGCCCGGGTGGAGATGGCCTTCAGCGCGACCAAGAGCGTCCTGGCGCTGACCGCCGGAGCGGCGTACGACGACGGGCTGCTGCGACTCGACGAGCCGGTGCACCGCTCCGTGGACCTGCCGCAGTTCGCCGACTCCCACGGACGGGCCATCATCTGGCGGCACCTCCTGGACCAGACCAGCCAGTGGGAGGGCGAACTCTGGTCCAAACCCACCTCGGTCGATGCGCAGAGCGCCCGGGAGGGCACCGAGTCGCCGGGCGGCCCGCCCGGCGAGGGCTGGGCGTACAACGACGTACGCGTGAACCTGGCCGCCCTGGCACTTACGGTGCTCCTCGGCAAGTCCCTGCCGGAGATACTGCGCACCCGTGTCGCGGAACCAATAGGCGCCTCGTCCCTTTGGTCCTGGCACGGATACGCCAACTCCTGGGCCGACGTTGCCGATGGCCGCGTGCCCGTCGTGTCCGGGGGCGCGCACTGGGGCGGCGGACTGTGGATCAACGCCCTCGACCTGGCCCGTATCGGCCAGCTCTCCCTGCAGGGCGGGAGTTGGGAAGGACGCCAGGTGGTCTCCCGGCGCTGGATCGAGGAACTGTGGACGCCCTGCCCGGTGAAGCCGAACTACGGCCTGTCCTGGTGGCTCAACGACGACCGCACCGTATGGCCCGACGCCCCCTCGACCGGACGCTGCGCCCGGGGTAACGGCGGCGCGCACCTGCTCTGGGTCGACCCGGCCCGGGACCTGGTGATCAGCTCGCGCTGGGGCGCCGGGCCCGAGGCACTGCTCCAAGCGGTGTCAGCGGCTGTGACGCCGAATTCGGGCTCGGCCGAGGGCTGAGGCAGGCCGACCGGCTTCCGCGTGATCGTATGGCGCTGCCTGCGCGGCGCATCGCCCAGCCGCGACAGCGCCGACGTCTTGAACGCGATGAGTTCCGTGAGCTGGTTCCTGCGGGCCTCCGGGCCCGGTCGGTTCTTGGTCGGCGACCGGGCCCGGGGGCCGGGTCGGGGGCGGCGTGGCCGGTCAGCAGGTCAGGAGTGCCTTTCCCAGCAGGGCGCGTTCCTCGATCGCTCGGTGCGCCTGGGCCGTTTGTTCCAGGGGGAACGTGGCGCCGATCACCGGGCGCAGGTGGCCCGTCGCGGCTGCCTCCAGGGTTTGTGCCGTCAGGCGTACGCGGTCCTTCTCCGGGATCTGTACGTCCTCGATGCCCAGCAGGGTGATCCCGCGGGCCGCCGCCTCCCGGGGGTCCGCCGGGGTGAAGCCGCCCGTCGGGGCGCCGTGGGCCGAGAAGCGGCCGCCGGTGGCCGTCAGCGGGAAGGCGGACAGGCCCACTTCGCCGCCCACCCCGTCCAGGACGACATCCGCACCCGCCGCGCCGAGCGCCTCGCGGGCTCGCGCCGGCCAGTCCCGGTCGGCGCCGTCGACCACGGCGTCCGCGCCCAACTCCCTTACGAGAGCGGTCTTCCGCTCGCCCCGCGCGACCCCGACGACGTACGCGCCCCGGGCCTTGGCGAGTTGGACCAGCAGGGTGCCCATACCGCCCGACGCTCCCAGGATCAGTACGCGTTGGCCCGCGGCCGGCTTCGTGATCTCCATGAGGGCGGCCGCGGTGACGCCGTCGTGGATCAGGGCGGCGGCGGTCGTGAGCGGGAGGCCGTCCGGTACGGGTACCAGCGACTCCACCGGGGCCACGGCCAGCTCCGCCGCGCCGCCGGATTCGATCGAGGCCACCACCCGGCGACCGGTCCAGTCGCCGTCCACTCCCTCGCCGACCGCGCGGACCGTGCCGGCGATGCCGCTGCCAGGGATGTACGGCGGCCGCACCGGGAAGTACTCCTGTCCCCAGCCCGTCCGGATCTGTGTCTCCACGAAGAGCGTGTCCACCACGGCGACGGCGACCACCACCTTGCCGGGCCCCGCCACCGGATCGGGGGCCTCGGCCGTCACGAGCACCTCAGGACCGCCGAACGCCGTCACCCGTGCCACCCGCATCCCGATCACACCTCTCCCACGCCGCATCCCGCTTCGTACGACGAGTCTTGAACGTCAAGTTCGGTTGAGGTCAAGCGTGCGGTCAAGCGTGCGGTCGAGCGTGCGGTCAAGCGCTGCGTACGCTTCATGGTCATGAACGGCGACGAGCACGAGGACCGCGACCTCGGCCTGCGGGAGCGTAAGAAGCGGCAGCGGCATCAGGCCATCTCCGACGCCGCGATCACGCTCTTCCTCGCGAAGGGCTTCGATCGCGTCTCCGTCGCGGAGGTCGCGGCCGCGGCCGAGATCTCCAAGCCCACCCTCTTCCGGTACTTCCCCGCCAAGGAGGACCTGGCGCTGCACCGCTTCGCCGACCACGCCGACGAGGCGGCCCGGGTGGTGGCGGGGCGGCCCGAGGGCGCGGGCCCGCTCGACGCCCTGCGGCGGCATTTCCTGGCCGGGCTCGACCGGCGCGACCCGGTGACCGGGCTCAATGACCACCGAGAGGTGCTCGCCTACCACCGGCTGCTGTACGGGACGCCGAGCCTGGTGGCCAGGATGTACGGGTTCCAGCAGCGCTCCGAGGACGCGTTGGCCGTGGCCCTCGGCGGCGGGATCGAGGGCGCGCTCGCGGCCGGGCAGATCATCGCCGTACAACGCGTCCTCGCGCTGGAGAACTGGCGGCGGATCGCAGCGGGCGAGGGCGCCGAGCAGCTGTACCCCGAGGCGGTCGCGGCGGCGGAGCTGGCCTTCGAGCGGCTGCGCACCGGCCTCGGAGACGGGTAGGCAGGCAGACAAGCAGGCGGGAAGGAAGGTGATACTCGGTAACGTTTTTAACTTGGTTACGTTATTCTCGGTGGAATGACGGCACCCGACCCCGACCTCGCCGGCGAACTCGACCGGGAACGGACCTACCACGAGACCTGCCGCGCCGCGCTGACCGGCATGGTGGATGACGCCGCCGAGCAGGTCATCACCGGTGAGAACGCCTTCGCCTCCGGCGCGGACGCAGAAGTCCTCGGCCGCCATCTGCGCAGCCGCGCCAAGGAACTGCGGCTGAAGCCGGACAGTCCGCTCTTCTTCGGCCGGCTGGATTTCTCGGCGGTGGCGGTGGCGGCGGCGGTGGCGGCAGACGGTGCGGACGGTACGGACACCGCCGCCAACCACGGCGGGCCGAGCCAACACCGTGGGCAGAGCTACCACATCGGCCGTCGCCGTATCAGCGAACATCCCTCCGCGCCGCCCCTGGTCGTGGACTGGCGCGCGCCCGTCTCGCGCGCCTTCTACCGGGCGAGCGCGCGCGACCCGATGGGCGTCGCCGTCCGCCGCCGGTTCGGCTGGGCGCCGTGGAGCAAGGGGGCGCCGGAGGATCTGACCAGCCTGGAGGACGAGCCGCTGGACGAGCGGCTGAGGGAGGAGGATGCGGCGCCGGGAAGCGGGGACACAGCCGGAAGCGCCATCCTCACCGGTGAGATCGAGCGCCCCCGCGTCGGCCCGATGCGCGACATCGCGGCCACCATCCAGCCCGAACAGGACGATCTCGTACGGTCCGCTCTCGGCGAGTCCATCTGTGTCCAGGGCGCCCCCGGCACCGGCAAGACCGCCGTCGGCCTGCACCGTGCCGCGTATCTCCTCTACACCTATCCGCAGCGGATCCAGCGCGGAGGCCTGCTGATCCTCGGCCCGAACCGCACGTTCCTCTCGTACATCTCCGAAGTGCTGCCCGCCCTCGGAGAGATCGGCATCCGCCAGTCGACGGTCGGTGACGAGATCGCGCGTCATCCGGTGCGTACCGAGGACACGGAGGCCGCGGCGGTCGTCAAACACGACGCCAGGATGGCCGAGGTGCTGCGCCGGGCGCTGTACGGGAGGATCGCGCCGCCCGCAGAGCCGCTCACCGTCCCGGACGGCTCGTACCGCTGGCGGCTGGGGCTCGACGAGCTGGAGCGGATCGTCGCCGAGGTACGGGCCGAGGCGCCGCCGTACGCCACCGGCCGGGAACGCGTCCGCAGCCGCGCCGTACGGGCCGTCCAGCTCCAAGCGGAACGGCGGGCCGGTCCGCAGTCCGCGCTGTGGGCGCAGTGGGTGGGCCGGTCGCGGGCGGTCACCGCGTACCTCGACACGGTCTGGCCGAAGGCGGGCCCCGAGGAGGTGCTCGCGGCGCTGCTCGCCGATCCGGCGGCGCCGTCCGACGGCATCCTCACCGCCGAGGAGCGGCAGGCGATCCACAGGCCCCGGCGGGGACGCGGTGGCCCACCGTCCGCGCGGGCGGCCAGAGCCCTTCCGTGGTCGGCGGCGGATCTGGTGCTGCTGGACGAACTCGCCGGGCTGATCGAACACCCCGCCGGCTACGGCCACATCGTCATCGACGAGGCCCAGGACCTCTCCCCGATGGAGTGCCGCGCCATCGCCCGCCGCGCGCCGTTCGGTTCGCTGACGGTGCTGGGCGACCTGGCCCAGGGCACCACCCCGTGGGCCGCCCGATCCTGGCCGGGACTTCTGGCGCATCTGGGCCGACCGGAGGCGGCCGTGGTTCCGCTGACCATCGGCTTCCGGGTGCCGGGAGCCGTCGTGGAACTCGCCAACCGGCTGCTGGCCTCGCTGGACGTCGACGTACCGCCGGCCCGTTCGCTGCGCCGGGACGGTGAATTGACGATCAGTCAGGCGGACGATCTGCCAACGGGGGTGACCGCGGCGGTACGGGCGGCGCTCACCCACGAGGGCTCGATCGGCGTGATCGCGGACGGCCCCGACACGGACCGGATCCGTACGGCCCTGAGGGCGGCCGGTATCGCCACGGCGACGGCGGACGACCTCGGCGCGACGGCCGCCCGGGTGACGGTGCTGCCCGCGACGGCGGCGAAGGGCCTGGAGTACGACCATGTCGTCCTCGCCGAACCGGCCGCCGTCGCGGAGGCGGAGGCGCGCGGCGTACACCGGCTGTACGTGGCCCTCACCCGCGCGGTGTCCCGCCTGGACATCGTGCACAGCCGCCCGCTGCCGGGGGTGCTGGGGGAGGCGGCGGGCGACACGGGCGGCGGGCGGCGGCACGGACCGGCGGGCGACACGGGCCCGCCTCAGGAGGGTGTGGCCCCGACGCTGTCGACGATCAGCTGAGCGGCGCGCGCGGGTGAGATCTCGGTCGTGTCGATGACCGTGGCTTCCCGCCGTAGCCAGGGAAGGGCGTCCTCGTAGGCGGAGAGATGGTCGAGCCGCCACTGCACGGCGCCGGAGCTCTCGGGCTTCGGGTCCGTGTGGATGCGCTCGACAAGGGTGTCGCGGTCGGTGTGCAGGACGAAGTGATGCACCGGGATGCCCTTGTTCTCCAGGCCGGCGCGGATCTCCGTCCAGTACTGCTCCGTGAGCACGGTCTGCGGGATGACGAGCGCACCGCCGACGTAGTCGAGAACCTGCGCGGCCGTCTCCACGACGAGTCCGCGCCAGGGCCGCCATTCCTGGAAGTTCGTCACGGGGACGGAGCTGAGGACGTCCCGCAGCATGTAGCCGACCTCCTCGGAGTCGAAGGCCCTCGACTGCGGAAGGAGTGCGGTCAGCTCCTTCGTGGTGGTCGTCTTGCCCGCTCCGAAGGTTCCGTTCAGCCAGACAATCATGCGGGGGAGCCTACTCGCGGGCGTTTTCGGGGCGTGGCACGTCGCCTTGGCCCGGGTGAGGTGACTTCTCGGTTTCCGGCGGTACGCGGTGACGTTCGATGAGAGGTCGCGCCAACTGCGGGCCTTTCAAGGACCGGCCCGGCGTCCGCGGTCGGCTGGCGGCCCGGATGGGGCCGACGGGTCAGAAGCCGCTGCCGCTGTGGGTCGTCTGATGCTCCTGCGCGGCGGGCGCGCGATAGGTTGCCCGCCATGACTGAGCTCGGACCCGTCGCCTGGCCACCTGCCCCGATCGGGACCGAGCGGCTCGTGCTCCGCGAGCCCGAGGCCCAGGACCGTGCGGCGTTCGTCGAGCTGTTCGCCTCGCCAGAGGTGGGCACCTACCTCGGTGGCCCTCGACCGCGTGACGAGCTTGAGCGCACGGTGCCTGAGGTGCCCGGGCGGCGCCCTGGCCTTTTCGTGATCGATCTCGACGGAGCGATGATCGGCATGATCACGATCGATCGGCGCGACGCAGAGCGTCCGGGTCACGTCCGTCCGGATGCCGGGGAGGCCGAGCTCGGCTACATGTTCCTGCCGGAGGCGTGGGGATGCGGGTATGCCGCCGAGGCGTGCGCGGCGGCACTCGACTGGTTCGCCGACGCACTTCCCGGCGAGCCGGTGGTGCTCTGCACCCAGACCGCCAACGACCGCTCGATGCGCCTCGCGGCGAAGCTGGGGTTCACCGAGGTGGAGCGGTTCGAGGAGTACGGCGCCGAGCAGTGGTTCGGCGTGTGGTCCTCGGTCACGCCGTCCGGTTGACCTCGTGCCCGACAGCCAGCCGCGCACCGGCCGCGCCCCCTCCGGGCGGGCCGCGCCTCCCCGACCGGGCCGCGCCCTCAACCGGCTCCGGCCGAGCGCGCTACGCCGAGGCGATCATGTCGAGGGAAACCTGCCACAGTCGCGCCGCCGCGTCGGGGTCGAGGGCATGGTCCGCGACGCCTTCGGAGGCCCCCGGCAGATGGCGACGCGCTTCGTCGCAGTCCTCGAAGTACCGGCCGCCGACGCCTTCGAGCCGGGGTGAGACAGCGAGCAGTACGGATGTGGCCGCGCCTTGCTGCGGCGTCTTGAACACATAGCCGCCGGTGGCGACCGTACGGTCGAGCTCCGCCGGGCTCAGATGTCGCGTCAGGTTCGACAAGATCGCCCCGGGGTGTGCCGCGTTGACGGTGATGCCGTCGCCGGCCCAGCGCCTGTTCCCCTCGACCGCGAACAGGACGGTGGCGGTCTTGGACTGGGCGTAGGCGACCCGGGGGTCGTACGCGCGCACCCGGAAGTGGATGTCGTCGAAGTCCACCGGATTCCGCAGATGCGCGACCGAACTGAGCGCCACGACTCGGGCCCGGCCGGCTGCCGCGAGGGCCGGGTGCAGCCCTGTGGCGAGTGCGAAGTGGCCGAGATGGTTGGTGGCGAACTGCAGCTCCCAGCCCTCCGGCGTCCGCGTCTCGGGCGTCATCATCACGCCGGCGTTGTTGACGAGGATGTGCAGGGGGCCGTCCCACGCGGCGGTGAAAGACGCGACGGAGGCCTGGTCGGCGAGATCCAGCGGCGCGACGAGGACATGCTTGTTGCCGGTGGTCGTGCTGATGTCCTCGGCGGTCCGCTCACCGGCCTCGACGCTCCGTACCGCAAGGGTCACCTCCGCGCCCGCGGCCGCGAGCGCCCGGGCGGTCTCGACACCGATGCCGGATGCCGCGCCGGTCACGACGGCGCGGTGGCCGGTCAGGTCGATACCGGCCACGACCTCGGCGGCGGTGGTTCGGGCGTTGAACGGCGCGGACTCGGTCATGTCCTTCTCTCTCCGTGGCTCTGTAGATCCGTAACGGCTGTCGCGGCTGTCGCAGCGGCTATCCCGACGACGTGCTCGGCGTAGTGGTCCGGGCAGTCGCGGCGGCCCGGCCGGACGGCGGCTGCGTGGCCAGGTGCGCGAGCAGCTGAAGCCGTTCGTGGGACGGGGAGCCGGGCTCCGCGTGGTACGTGACCAGCATCTGACCCGGTGCGCCGGGGAGCGCCAGCTTCTCGTAGTGGAGATCGAGGGAGCCGACCTGCGGGTGCAGCAGGCGCGTGACCCCGCTCGTCTTCTGCCGTACGTCCTGGCGGGCCCAGAGCGTCCGGAAGCGCTCGCTGCGCAGGCTGAGTTCGCCGATCAGCTCGGTCAGCTGTGGATCGTCGACGGCGCCTCCGATGACCGAGCGCAGGTACGCGACGGCCTTGGCGGTCATCTCGTCCCAGTCGCGGTAGAGCTCTCGCGCCTCCGGCTCCAGGAACGCCGCGCGCAGGCTGTTCACTCCGGGTGAGTAGTACGGGCTGAGCGCGACGGCCATCGCGTTGGCGGCCAGGGTGGTCATGTAGCGGCCGTGGACATGGGCGGGCGTGGTGGTCCAGTTGTCGATCAGGCTCTGCACGCTCGCGCTGACCCGCTCCGGCCGGGCGGGCCTGCGCCTGCCGGCTCGCGCCGGGCGGGCCAGCTGGCGCAGATACGTCTCGGCGTCGGTGTCGAGCCGCAGGGCGCGGGCGATGCTGTCGAGGACCTGGTCGGAGGGGTGCTGGTCGCGGCCCTGTTCCAGGCGCAGGTAGTACTCCACGCTGATGCCCGCGAGCAGTGCGACCTCTTCCCGCCGCAGTCCGGGTACCCGCCGGCGCGTGCCCGTGGGCAGACCGACATCGTCCGGGCGCACCCGCTCGCGGCGAATCCGCAGGTATTCACCGAGTCCGTTTCCCGTACGTCCCGTAGCCATGATTTCCAGGGTAGGGCCAGGTGCGCGGTTCATCCTGTCCCTGCGAGTACCAGTGTCAGTGGGGACTTACTGTCGGTGATGATCCGCCGCATTATCGACACCATGAGAATGAATGAACGAGGAGGCCGGGCATGAGCGGCGAATTGGTGCTGGTAACCGGGGGATCGGGATTCGTCGGCGCGCATTGCGTCGTGCGGCTTCTGGACGCGGGCTATCGCGTACGGACGACTGTGCGTTCCCTCACGCGTGAAGCCGATGTGCGCGCAATGGTGAAGGCGGGCGGTGCCGAACCGGGAGAGGCTCTCTCATTCGCCGTCGCCGACCTTTTGTCCGACGCGGGCTGGCCGGAAGCCGTCTCTGGCTGCGACTTTGTGCTTCATGTCGCGTCGCCCTTCCCTCCTGGCGTGCCGAAACACGAGGACGAACTCATTGTCCCCGCGCGGGAAGGAACGCTGCGTGTGCTGCGGGCCGCGCGGGACGCGGGCGTCAGACGCGTCGTACAGACCTCTTCCTTCGCCGCGATCGGGTACGGCCACCAGCACACGGACCGGCCCTTTTCCGAGGAGAGCTGGACGGACCCGAACGCTGACGTGAGCGCCTATGTGAAATCGAAGACATTGGCCGAGCGCGCGGCGTGGGATTTCATCGCCCGTGAAGGTGGCTCTCTTGAGCTCTCGGTCGTCAATCCGGTCGGGGTGTTCGGTCCTGTGCTCGGGCCGGATTATTCGGGCTCCATCCAGCTCGTACGGCTTTTGATGGACGGCGCGATGCCGGGCACTCCCCGGCTTTCCTTCGGCGTCGTCGACGTACGGGACGTGGCGGACCTGCACCTG
Source organism: Streptomyces sp. NPDC042201 (assembly GCF_055582185.1). Taxonomy (NCBI): domain Bacteria; kingdom Bacillati; phylum Actinomycetota; class Actinomycetes; order Kitasatosporales; family Streptomycetaceae; genus Streptomyces; species Streptomyces sp. NPDC042201. The sequence goes on from NZ_JBVJDS010000018.1 coordinate 76,415, forward strand.
CGCGCCATGACCAGCCCCGCTGCCAAGGGCGAGCGATTCCTGGCCGTCGCGGGCGACGGCATGACGATGAATGCCATCGCCCTCCTACTGAAGGCTCGCATGGGCGACGCGGCGAAACGCGTCCCGACCAGAATGCTGCCCGACGTGATGGTGCGGCTCACCTCCCTGATCGCCCCTTCGCTCAAGCCGATCGTCCCCGACCTGGGAAAGGTCAGAAAGGCCAGCAGCGAGAAGGCCGGACGCGTGCTCGGCTGGGCGCCGCGATCGAACGAGGAGACCATCGTCGCGACAGCCGAGAGCCTGGTACGACTCGGGCTGCTCCGGAACCCGCGAAAAGCGGCGTGAGCCGCCGCCCTGGCCGTACACCATGGATCAGAACGCCGTAATCAGTACGCCACGAGCGTGAGGTAGGCGAAGCCGAGGATGCCGCGGTAGCCCAGCCACATGTCCCGATGCGCGTCGGCCGTGGCGCGGACCGTGTCCGCCTCGGCGTGGTCGCCGTGAGATGCGAGCCACTCCTCCTTGCCGGCGAGGTATCCGGATTCGAACTGCTCCCACTCGTCGAGGGTGGCCGTCTCGATCCACAGGGGGCGGAATCGAGCGGCGGCCGCGAGACCGACGAGCGTGGTGAGGTCGGTGTGCTCGTCGGCTGACGCGTCGGGCCACATTCCCGCGAGTTCGCCGGCCGTCGGAGGCCGCTGCCAGAAGCTCTCACCGAACAGCACCCGGCCGCCCGTCCTCACCCTGCCCCTCAGCGCTCGCAGCGCCACGGCGGTGTGGGCCGGCGGCTCGGCGTCCCCGAACGCGTGGCTTGATCCGACGCAGAGGGCGAGGTCGCCGGGCTCGGAGGAGAAGCCGGCGACAGGCTCTTCGACGAACTGGACCCGATCGCCGAGCCCTCGCTTCTCGGCGTTCTCGCGGCCTCTGGCGAGATGGTCCGCATTGGTGTCGATCCCGATACCGACCGCACCGGGCACCGCCGCCAGCACCTGAAGCATCAGTTCCCCCCACCCACAGCCCAGATCGAGCACCGTGGCCGGCCCACTCCTGCCGAGCCGATCGACCAGGCCGGCCGCTCGCGCCGCCGAGAGCGGCGAGTTGAAGTCGAGCCAGGTGTACATGGGCGGCGGCGAAGAGGAGAAGGCGGTCACGATCCCCAGGCTAGGTCCCCCTCGACGGCGCTAGGGACCGGAAACGTCGCAGCGTGAGGCTCTTTCCAGGAGGAGTTCTCTCTCCCGCGCGTTGCGGGTCAGGGACGCCGCCCGCTCGAACTCCGCGCGCGCCTCCTTCCCCCGCCCCAGGCGCTCCAGCAGATCCCCCCGGACGCTCGGCAGCCAGTGGTAGTCCTTCAGGGCCGGTCCGTCCGCCAGGGCGTCCACCAGCTTCAGGCCGGCCGCGGGGCCCTCCGCCATCGAGACGGCGACCGCTCGGTTCAGCTCCACCACCGGGGACGGGGTCAGTGCCATCAGCCGTCCGTACAGTGCGGCGATGGCCGTCCAGTCCGTGTCCTCGTAGCGCACCGCCTGCGCGTGGCACGCGGCGATGGCGGCCTGGACGGAGTACGGGCCGTGCCCCGCGCGGTGCAGGGCCTCGACGCCGCGGCGGATCAGCATGCGGTTCCACTTGGCGCGGTTCTGGTCGGCGAGCAGCACCGGCTCGCCGTCGGGGCCCGTACGGGCAGCGATACGGGACGCCTGGAACTCCAGCAGCGCGGCCAGGCCATGGATCTCGGGCTCCTCGGGCATGAGGGCCGCCAGGACGCGAACCAGCCTGAGCGCGTCCTCGCACAGGGCCGGGCGCACCAGGTCGTCGCCGGCCGTCGCGGAGTAGCCCTCGTTGAATATCAGGTAGATGACCTCAAGGACCGACGAGACCCGGGCGGCCCGGTCGGAGCCGTACGGCACCTCGAAGGGAACCCCGGCCTTGGCGAGCGTCCGTTTCGCGCGGACGATGCGCTGGGCGACGGCCGGCTCCGAGGCCAGGAACGCGCGGGCGATCTCCTCCGTCGTCAGCCCGCCCAGCAACCGCAGCGTGAGCGCGATCCGGGCCTCCGTCGACATCACGGGATGGCACGCGGTGAAGATCAGCCGCAGCAGATCGTCGTCGATGTCGTCCACGTCCGCCGGCTCGGGCGGCGGTACGTCCTCCAGCGTGCGCCCGACCTCCGCCAGCTTGCGCGCGTACGTCTCCTTGCGGCGTACGAGATCGATCGCCCGGTGCTTGGCAGTGGCCATGAGCCAGGCGCCCGGCCTGTCCGGGATACCTGACTCCGGCCACTGCTCCAGCGCGGTGACCAGGGCGTCCTGCGCGAGTTCCTCGGCGATGCCCACGTCCCGCACGATGCGGGCGACACCGGCGATGATCCGCGCGGACTCGATCCTGAATACCGCTTCGACCGTCTCGGTCGCGCTTGCTGCCGTCACGGCAACCCATCAGAACAGCCGTATGGGAGCGGGGCAAGCGCAGCCGGATCAGCCTTCGGCGATCTCGCGGACCTCGGCGGTGACCGTCCAGTGCTTCGGGTGGACCTGCAGGAATCGCGAGGCCCACTCCAGGGCCTCGGCCTTGTCCTTGGCCTGGATGAGGGAGTAACCGCCGATGACTTCCTTGCTCTCGGTGAAGGGACCGTCGGTGTAGCTGACCTTGCCGTCGGCCCAGGTGAGGCGGGTGCCCTCGGAGGTCGGGGCGAGACCGGCCGTGTCGAGCATGACCCCGGCCTTGGTGATCTCCTCGAGCAGTGCGCCCATGCGCTCGTCGAACTCGGGGCCGGGGTTGTCGGTGGGCGGGTTCTGCTCGTCGACGTGGATCATCGTCAGGTAGCGCGGCATGGTGACTCCTCGATCGGGAGGGCGGGGGCTTTTCCCTGTCCCTCACCCCTGCGTCGAACGGGAGACGGCCGGATCGACAGCTCCCCCCGAAATTCTTCGGGGAATTTTTCGCGGCGGCCAACCGGATGGGGCGGCGATCCGGAGGGGGCGGCGATCCGGACGTGAACGTGACGCAGGCCACGGGAACTCCGAGTGGGCCACGGAGAGTAAGCGATGTGAGAGACACAGAGCGAGAAGACGAGCTGCGTGCGCGCATACGGGCAGGGGACCGGGAGGCGTTCGCCGCGCGCTGTACGACACGTACGCAGCGTCCGGCCCCGCCCGTGGTGGCGGATTTCGCCGAGGAGCCCGCAGGCCGGATCGACGACGCCCGGCGGCCGGCAGCCGTCCATGGCGCGTTGAGCGGCCTGCCTGCCGACGGTTGTCACATTCGCGGGCCCCGCGGTGTCTTCATGTCGAACAGGCACATGTGTCAAACGGGCACATGTGTCAAACAGGCACGCATGTCCAGCAGGCACACGTACAGGGAGAACACCATGGCGCTACGCGTTCCGAAGGCGGAGCTCACCACCGGGCTCAGCGAAAGCATGATCAAGCAGCTCGGTGCCGTGCCCGAACCCGTCGAGGTGATGTGGCACAACCCCAAGGTCGCCGAGGCATCCCTGGAGTTCGGGGGCAGGACGAGCGAGTGGGACGCGGCAGACCAGAGCCTCAAGTCGTTCGCGCACATGGCCGTCGCGGCACAGATCGGCTGCGGCTGGTGCCTCGACATCGGCTACTTCCAGGCGCGGAACCACCACCTGGACATGGCCAAGGCGAGCCAGGTGCCGCGCTGGCGGGAGTCGGAGGTGTTCATGCCGCTGGAGCGGGACGTACTGGAGTACGCCGAGGCCATGACGAACACGCCGCCGACCGTCACCGACGAACTGTCCGCGCGTCTGCTCGACCGGCTCGGCCCGGCGGCGATGATCGAGCTCACCGTGTACATCGCCTTCGCCAACTTCGCGACCAGGAGCAACACGGCGCTCGGGATCGAGTCGCAGGGCTTCTCCGCCGCGTGCGAGATTCCGCTCGCCGCGCGTCCTGAGAATTCCGGCGTGGCGTCGACGGCATGACCGAGGACCCGTTCGTCGCCCATCGCAGCCTGCTGTTCACGGTCGCCTACGAGATGCTCGGGTCGGCGGCCGACGCGGAGGACGTGGTGCAGGAGTCCTGGCTGCGGTGGGCCGACGTCGACCAGTCGCAGGTGCGTGACCCGCGGGTGTACCTCATCCGAGTCGTCACGCGGCAAGCGCTCAACCGTCTGCGAACGCTGTCGCGCCGCCGCGAGGAATACGTGGGCGAGTGGCTGCCGGAACCCCTGCTGACCAGCCCCGATGTCGCCGAGGATGTCGAACTCGCGGAGAGCGTCTCGATCGCGATGCTGACCGTGCTGGAAACGCTCGGGCCGGCGGAGCGGGCGGTGTTCGTGCTGCGCGAGGTCTTCGAGATGCCGTACGGCGAGATCGCCGAGGCCATCGGGAAGTCCACGGCCACGGTGCGGCAGATCGCGCGGCGGGCACGCGAGCATGTGGCGGCCCGGCGGCCGCGGGTGCCGGTGAGCCGGTCGGAGCAGCAGGCCGTGGTGGAGCGGTTCCTGATCGCGTTGCGAACCGGGCAGTTGCAGGAGCTGCTGGAGCTCATGGCGCCGGACGTGGTCCTGATCGCCGATGGTGGTGGGTTCGCGGCCGCCGCTCGGGCTCCGATCCACGGGGCAGGGCCAGTGGCGAAATTGCTCGCGCGCGCGAACCAGGTGGTGGCCGCGTTCGAGGCGAAGCCCGTATGGCTCAACGGGGCGCCTGCGGGCCGGATAGAGATCGACGGCGAGCCGGCCGCGGTGAGTCTCGTGGTGGAGCACGGACGGGTGGCCCGGATCTACGTGATGAGAAACCCACGGAAGCTGACGCGCATGGATGAACCGGCCGAACTCGCCAGGTAAGCCCGCTGCTGCTCCGGCGTCGGGGCCGAAGGCCCGGCCGCGGCCGCCCGCGATAAGGGAAAGCAGATGACGGAAAGGAGGTTACCCACTCCTCGCCACTCTCAAGGTATAGCGCACCGGGGGGCTTGCGGCAAGACCCGGGTCGTGGCGCAGAATCGCCAGCCGAAGGCAGAACCTGCGGAAATAAATGGGGATTTGTGATGATCGACGTGATCGTTGTCGGCGGCGGACCGACCGGCTTGATGCTGGCCGGCGAATTGCGGCTGGCCGGAGTGCACGTGGTCGTGCTGGAGAAGTTGGCCGAGCCGACCGGGCAGACCCGCGGGCGCGGCCTGCACGTGCGCAGCGTCGAGGTGATGGATCAGCGCGGCCTGCTGGACCGGTTCCTCGCGGTCAGTGAGAAGTTCCAGGTCGGCGGTTTCTTCGGCGGCATCCACAAGCCGTGGCCGGACCGGTTGGACACCGCGCACCCGTACGGCCTCACCACCCTGCAGCCGGTCACCGAGCGGCTGCTCAACGAGCGTGCCCTCGAACTCGGTGCCGAGATCCGGCGCGGCTGCGAAGTGGTCGGGCTGAGCCAGGACGAGGACGGGGTGACCGTCGAGCTGGCGGACGGCACGCACCTGCGCTCGCGCTACCTCGTCGGGTGTGACGGCGGCCGCAGTGTGGTGCGCAAGCTGCTCGGGGTCGGTTTCCCCGGTGAGCCCGCAACGGTCGAGACGCTGCTGGGCGAAATGGAGGTGACCGAGGATCCGGCGACGATCGCCGCCATCGTCACGGAAGTCCGCAAGACCCAACTGCGGTTCGGCGCCATCCTCGACGGAGACGGGGTGTACCGCCTCGTCGTGCCCGCCGATGGGGTGGCCGAGGACCGTACGACCGCGCCGACCCTCGAGGAGTTCAAGCAGCAGCTGCGAACCTTCGCGGGCACCGACTTCGGCGCGCACTCGCCGCGCTGGCTGTCCCGGTTCGGCGACGCCACCCGGCAGGCCGAGCGCTACCGGGTCGGCCGGGCGCTGCTGGCCGGCGACGCGGCGCACATCCACCCGCCGACCGGCGGGCAGGGGCTCAACCTCGGCGTCCAGGACGCGTTCAACCTCGGCTGGAAGCTGGCCGCCGAGGTCAACGGCTGGGCACCGGAGGGGCTGCTGGACAGCTACCACGCCGAACGGCACCCGGTGGGCGCCCGCGTGCTGGACAACACCCGCGCGCAGATCACGCTGCTGGGTACCGATCCGGGTGCCACCGCGCTGCGGGAGATGTTCTCGAAGCTGATGGACTTCGAGGAGGTCAACCGGTACGTCACCGGGATCATCACCGCGGTCGAGGTCCGCTACGACTTCGGCGAGGGCCACGAACTGCTCGGCCGGCGGATGCGGGACGTGGGGCTGAAACGGGGACGCCTCTACGAGCTGCTGCACGGCGGCCGCGGCCTGCTGCTCGACCAGACCGGCCGGCTCTCGGTGGCGGGCTGGGCAGATCGGGTCGACCACGTCGTCGACGTCAGCGAGGAACTGGACGCGCCCGCCGTACTGCTGCGACCGGACGGCCACGTGGCATGGGCCGGCGAAGACCAGCAGGATCTGCTCAGCCAGCTACCCAAGTGGTTCGGCACCGCCATCAGCTGAGCGCGCAGCTGTCACCTGTCGGGCTCGGGCTCGGGCTCGTGCTCGGGCTCAGGCTCAGCGCGTGTGACTGCCTCTGCCGCTCATCAGGCGAGGCCGGTTGAGCGATGCTGGTGCTGGTGCCGAGCGGCAGGGGGTGGTGATCGACTGGGGGTACGCCGGCTGGTGAAATGTTCAGTCCGGTGGCGAGTCGCGACCGAGGTCCCGATCGCGGCCGATCTCGTCGACGTACTTTCGCAGCCGCTGGGGCTGCGACTTCGTACGACGAACGGGTGGCGTGAGCACACGCCGGCCTTCTTGGCCGTGACCCGGACGGGAGTCTGCTTGATCGACGTGCGCCCGGAGTCGAAGGCGAGCAAGGCCCGGACCTTGACCAACAGACGGGGGCACCCGTCAGGCCCTCCTCTACCCGTCCGGTTCAGGCGTTGTCGGCTGTGGGGTGGAGGAGGCTCTCCGCGATCTCGCGGACGCGGTCGAGGGTGATGCCGGTGCGCTGTTCGACGGCGAGGGGGTGGTCGGTGGGTTCCAGCTCGATGAAGGGGCGCCGGCCTACCGGGCGGGTGTGGGCGTGGGTCTTCAGGTTGATGGTGCTGGGCGAGTACAGGAAGAGTTCGGTGCTCAACCAGCCGAAGTACGGCTCCTCGGCTTCACGGCCCGGGGCGTTCCACCTGTCCACCGCGCGAGCGAAGTTGTCGCGGCTCAGGGAGACCCAGACGGCCCAGGAGAAAACGTCGGCGCTGCCGATGACAGGTATCTCGATCAGGCCCTTGACGAAGTAGTGCTGGGCTTTGATGACGCACTGATCCGAGGCAAGCATGCTGTCCGCGTCATCAGCGAAGCTCGGATCCCAGACGTACGGGGCCGTGGCCGAGTAGTTCATCGGGAGTTCGTCGTGGTGCGCCCCGCAGCACGAGCAGGTGAAACCCGGATCATTGGTCATGATCGGAATCCTAACGATCGGCTCGGACACCGCTGAGCCTGCTGCGGGAGTCTTTCCTGTTCACCTGCGATTCAGGCTCGACCGCGGAGTCTGTAGTCGCCTGTCCTGCTCATAGGCACCAGTGTTGCCGCCGACCGCGCGTCGATCCGGTCCAGCGGTCGGCAGTCCGGTGCCCCGTGCTGGGCGTCAGCCCAGCACGGGGTTGCCCAGGAGATTTGCGTCCCCGCACGGCCAGGGGCCCTCAGCCAGGGGCCCCAGAGGGCTGTGGAAAGCGAGAACCTCACTGTCCAACGACACAACGACGCGGCCGTCGCCCAACAGCAGCGTGCGACCCATGATGTTCCGGCTGTCGTCCATCGCGAACAACTCGTCCGCAGCCATGTCCGTATCGACTGCGAGGAGCTTGCCGTCGCGCCAGAACACGGCGGTGCCCTCGCGGTCCATCGCCGGACAGGACGTGTAGTAGCCCGTCAGGGGAGGTCCGTCCACAAGCCTGTTGTCCGGCGCCAGCCGCCGGAACCGTGACTTCGATGGCAGGCAGTTCTCCAGCTCAGGGCCGCAGATGGTGCCCCGGCCGTCAACGAGCATTGCTCCATGACTGGCCCATCGGGCTGTTTCCCGACCGTCGCGGTCGTAGCGGCCTGTGGTGAATTCCCCATATCCCTGAGACCCGATCAAGAACTCGCCCGGACCTGCTATCGCCTTCCGGCCCGTGGGAGCAGGAGAGGTGGCCGCAACGATCGCGCCACCGGTCAGGTCCAGGAAGAAGGTCCTCCCGAGCCCACCGCGCGCATCGGCGAAACTGGCCGCGACCCTGTCGCCCGAGACCAGCAACGGCTCCCAGTGATCGACACCTACGTCTTCCGGCACCCAAGGCCGAAGGGGGCGCACCTCCCAGCCGGTATCCACGCTCATCCCCGCCACACCCGGATGCGATACGGCGCCGAGCACGATCGGCGTCGACCACACGCAGTTCCCCTCCCACGTGTACCGGGCAACGCGAGGCCGGGGAAAGGCAGGTTGCTCGTCTTGCGACACCCGCAGAATGCGGGAGGCGCCGGCCCAGGCGATGCAGAACCCGTCATCGAGCAGGACGAACGCGCTGACCTCCTCGCCGGCCTCGCTCTCCGGGGCGACTGCCCGGTAGGTGGACCCGTCCGGGAGGACGCCCTCCAGAACCCGGCCGGCCTGCTTCGGGTACGCGACCCATAGAGTGCCATCCGCTGACAGGCGGGACCGCGGCCGTCCTGTCCCGGCGTACCCGCGCTGCCAAACTACCGAGCCCGTGGAGTCGATCATCGTGACGACCGTCTCCAGAGGGCTTGCCCCGTAGCTCGTCACATAGAGCGGTCCGGACGGATTCTGTGCAGCCACGGACCAGACCTGGCCAGGCATGGCGATGCGAGACGAGAGAGTCATAGGTCTGCATCCTGCCCTGGGTACTGGCTGTCCGCGCCGACGATCCACTCCGCCGCTGGAGGACACACGCGGTCACCGGCCGGTTGGGTTCCGCGGGGAACTGGTGACAGTTGAATGCGAGAGCCCGCCAGTAGGCCGGCGCACACTATCGTCGGCTGATGCGTGCCCACCATATTGACCACCCAGCCGATCTCGACGTGGTCCGTGAGTCCTATGACCGCGTGGCCGACAACTACGCCCACATGGTGGTGACGACGGGATTCGGCGACATCCGCAGCCATCCATGGCTCAAGGCATCAATCGACGCCTTTGCTGACACCGTGAGCGAGCTTGGGCCTGTCCTCGACGTCGGCTGCGGACCCGGAACGGTGACCGCCTACCTTGCCGAACGCGGACTCGACGTGTCCGGGGTCGATCTCTCTCCTCGCATGATTGAGAACGCGCGCCGTCTTCATCCGCAATGCCGCTTCAGCGTCGCCTCTGCCACCGACCTCGACCTTGGTGAAGCGTCCCTTGGCGGCGTGCTCGGGTGGTGGTCACTGTTCAACCTCCCCCGTGACGTCCTTCCTCAGGTTCTCGCCGCCTTCGCGCGAGCCCTGAAGCCAGGCGGACACTTCATCACCGCTACACACGTCGGCGACGAAGACGCGGTGCGCACCGAGGCATACGGAGGCGTATCCGTTCGTTGGACGACGCACAAATGGCGGCCGGAACAACTCGTGGACCTGATCGAGCAGGCTGGACTGCGCCCGGTCGCCGAACTTCGGCTCCCTGCAGATGAGCAAAGCGGGCCAGGTCTGGTCGTCATGGCCAAGCAACCCGGCTGAGAATCAGGCGTCGGAAGCGGCACAGGGTGTCCTGTGCCGGGCAAGGCTCCTCCGGACGGTCGCGACGCCGGGTCGAACGGGGCGAGATATGGTCACATAGGTGCAACTGGGATGATCTGCTCGTGCCCGTAGTGGTCGACAGCGGACGTGGAGGCCTTGGCCAGCGCGATGGGTCTTGGCGGGCGCCGGCGACGAGGCCGGTGCGCATGTGGCCGGCGATCGACCGCCGACCAGCCGGCGGCTGAACTCGGCCCCGCTCGCGGCTGATCACCGCGGTCGCCGTGTCGTCGGCCATCTGGGCTTCATCCTCGATGAAACCCTTTTCAGCGTCCGGTCGCCGATGATTCCCGCTGGTCTTCCAGCCCCTTATTGCTCTGAGGGCGCCGGGTGAGCACGAGCGGGCCGGTCTCGGTGATGGCAACCGTGTGCTCGGAATGAGCGGTGCGCGAGCCGTCGGCCGAGCGGATCGTCCAGCCGTCCGGGTCAAAGACGATCTTGTTGGTGCCAGCGGCGAACCAGGGCTCGATCGCGATCGTCAGGCCGGGACGCAGCTTCCAACCGCGCCCAGGACGACCGTCGTTGGGGATGTGCAGGTCCTCGTGCATCGTGCGGCCGATACCGTGACCGCCGAACTCCAGGTTGACCGGGTAGCCGTACTCGGCGGCGACCGCGCCGATGGCCGCCGAGATGTCCCCAATCTTGTTGCCCGGCTGGGCGACCTTGATCGCGGCTTCCAGGGCGACCTCGGTGGCCTCGATCAGCCGCAGGTCCTCGTCGGCCGGGGTGCCGACGATGACGGAGTGGGCCGAGTCCGCGGCCCAGCCATCGATGGCCACCGCCATATCCATGGTCAGCAGATCCCCGTCGCACAACTTGTAGCTGTGCGGCAATCCGTGCAGCACGGCATCATTGACCGAGAGGCACACCACGTTGCGGAACGGGCCCTTGCCGAACGAGGGCGCGTAGTCCCAATAGCAGGACTCCGCGCCGCGCTCCTCGATCCGGCGGCGAGCGTGATGCTCCAGGTCCAGCAGGTTGACCCCTACTGCGGCGAGGTCACCGAGCTCAGCCAGCACCTGACCGACGAACCGTCCAGTGACGTGCATGCGCTCGATCTCTTTGGGAGATTTGTGCTCGATCACTGCGATCCTCGATTCCCCGGGGCGACCGACAGGTATATTTATACCAGAGGGTGGAGTGGTTGCCGCTGGATACCTGCGGCTCTAGCATGTGCGCATGGTTCGCTATCCGCTCGCCCCCGAACAGATCGAGGCGGGCCGACGCCTCGGGGCCGCGTTGCGCTCCGCCCGGGCCGGACGCAGCCCCGTTGAAGTGGCCTTGGCGGCGGAGATCTCGCCGGAGACCCTCCGCAAGATCGAGACGGGCCGGCTGCCGACGCCCGCGTTCGGCACCATCGTCCGGCTCAGCGAGGTACTTGGCGTACCCCTGTCCGAACTCGCCATCGTCTGGCGCACCGACCCTGCCCTGAGCAAGGCCTCCTAGCAACAGCCCTTCGCGGCGCGGCGCCCTCGTCGACGAGCCGCACTCGCCATGGGCGCAAGACGGACGCACACCTCACGGAAGCGTGGGGATCACTGGGTCGTCCTTGGTGGTGGCGACGGAGTACTCCGCGTACGCGGCTGCCATCGATGGTGCGCAGGGTCCACCCGTCCGGGTCGTGACGGCTGCGAGGTGATCCCCTTCACCAGCGGGTCCAGCCGGACTTGACTGAGACGTGAGCTCACTTGCCCAGAGACTTCCGACCCTGCCCGGACATCACAGAGACAGGGCGGCGAGCAGGTGTCCCGTCTCAGTAGAAGTGGACCATCGAGAGGCCGTGACCTGGGGTGGTTCACGTTGAGTGCGATGACAACGGCTGGGATGTCTTACTCAACCTGAGCAGCGGGCGTCTGCGGGCTATGCGTCGTCGCCACGGTGGTGAGCGCGCCAGAGGCGCCTGAGGGCTTCGAGCTCGGTTCGAGGGAAGCGCTCGCCCCACTTGCTGCGGTAGCCGCTCTCGCCGTAGGACCGAGCCACCTCGTCGAAGCAGCGGATCACGGTTCGGGCGAGTGTGTCGACGGGGAGCTGGGCCGACCAGATCTCGGTGCCCTTGTTGTCGTGTTCGCTGCCATGTCGCAGTTCCAGCACGCGGACCCAGCTGTCGTTGCCTTCGCGATAGAAGATCCAGCGGTAGGCCGTCGGCTCGGCTTCGAACTGTGCGCGGGTCTCCGTCTCGCCGACGATGAGCCGGGCCACCGCCGTCAAGAGCTCCTCGGGGGCATTACTGATGTAGGACGCAATGAGCTCGGCTTTCGCCTGGTGATCCTCAAGGGTGCAGTCGGCCCATCCATGTGCCCCCAGCGTCCAGGTGATGCGCATGCGGGATGTCACTGCGGCTCCCTGGCGAGGAATTGCCGGGTGTCAGCTGCCAGGGAAGCCATCTGCTCGCCGGCCTCCAGCCAGGTGGTCATCGAGGCACTCCAGCCGCCAGTGGACTTCGGCCATGGCCTCAAGGTCCACGTCAGCCCGACGTGACCGCCGGTCCGGAAGACAGCGGACACCGTTAGCTCCCTGTCGTTTGTCTGCCACCTCCGTTCGCCGTCCCATCCTCGGAAGTCGGCGGCAAGCTCTTCGAGGAACGGGACCATATCGTTGTCCCAGATCCAAGCGACGACCTCGTTGGTGCGAGCGGTCATGCCCGGCGCCTGCAGCTCGACGGCATAGTGCACGGAGTCCGCGTCGAAGCTGAAGCGATCACAGAATGTCACGGCGACGGACGTGTTGTCCTGACAGCGGATGGTCACGCTGGGCTTGCCGTCGGTGTCGTCGTCCGGTGAGCTCATGGACGAAACGCTAAGCCAGAACCACGTGCGACGTCATTCGGATTCTATGTCGGCGGGGTGGAGGACGGCTTCGGCGATTTCACGGACGCGATCCAGAGTGATGCCGGTCCGCTGCTCGACTGCGAGAGATTGGCGGTGGTGCGGAGGGAACTCTCGTTGGGGAGCCGCCGTGTGAACTCGGCATGGAAGGCCCGGAAATCCTCCTCCGCAACCGCGGGCGCCGAGCCCACGAGCGTTGCAGCCGACAGCCGCTCGCCCTCCAAATCCATGACCAACTCCCGGCGCCACAGCAAGTGGTAGAGCACCGGCAGCACCGCGACGGGATCCCCGACCATCCGAGCCCCCTTCAACAGGCCACGGGATCGGGCGAACACCGCTCGCAGGTCCGCCACCAGCGGCCCACGCCACACCCGCGGGTGCCGGTAACCCGACAGCCAGCGCAGATTCGCCGCCAGCACGGGATCGAGCATCCCGACCCGCTCGAAGTCCCAGCCGACCTGGGCGCAGGCCACGGCCGTGGCCGCGAACTTCGCCGCGTCCTCGGGCTCGATCCGATTGTCCGGGCGCACGTCCAGCACCACGGCCGTGCCGTCCCGACGGCGTACGAAATAGTCCGGCGTATGGCGGATCCATCGACCCCGGCCGCCGTCCCGCCACGACAACCGGAAAGGCTGCGAGGCCACCCCCACTACATCTGGCTCGGCGTCCAGCCGCATCAGGTGCCCGAGCTCCACCCACGACTCATAGCCCACCAGGTCAGCTCCTGTAGCAGCCCAGTACCAGCCCGGGAAGTTCCGCTGACCCCGGTACGATGGGAACCCACGCACCTGCCCAGCCGCCTCGAAACGGGTCGGCCACATCACCCCAAGCGGCCCACCATGCTGCTCACCGCAGGCGTCGACGTACTCCAGCCAGAAGTCCTCCGCCTCCACTAGCCACCCCCACTCGGCGCCGACCTGGTACGACGACCGTAGGGAGCCGGGTGCGGCGGTGGGTCAAGAAGAGCGAGACAGATCGACAGATGGCCAAGGTTGACTGTGACAAGTGACCAGATGGTTCAAATAGACCGAGACTGGCTCAGCTTCAGTGAGACACGTCAGGTGTCCGTTCCCGATTGAAGTGATCGGCTAGACGGGAGCCGATCAGCAGCTGGTCAGTTCTGCTGGGACAACTGACGGTCTAGCCGTCCCGGGGGAGTGAGCGGAGCACCCCGAAGCTGGTCCGGTTCACTGGGACTGAGCAGATCCATTGGGGCGTCGACCATCGCGGTATCCCGGGGGCTCATGAACTTCGGAGCGAGAACTGGCGCTTGCACTCTCCGTGACGAACTACGTCGGCAAGGCACGATCCTTTCACTACATCCTTCAGTGCTGCGACACGGTGGTGAGATCGGCAACCGATGGGCTGCGCTCGCTCGTCTCTCGGGTATGCCTCAGCCGCCGCAAGGACCGTCTCCAATACCGCTTACCTGGCCGCGCTGTGCCGAGGACGCCAGTCCAGAAAGTACGTTCGGCTGCCCAGGCATCCGCGTACCGGGCCACACTGCGTGTCTCGCCCACCTGGCCGACCCCGACCGCGATGCCTACCTTGCTGGTCTGACCCCCGGCGCTGACATTGACCACCGCGGCACGCCCTTCACCGAACCCCTCTTCGATGCTCTCCTCAACGCACTCCGTGACCCCGCAACCGGACACCCCCACTTGGGCGACGCCAAGTTCGGGTTGGCGACCTTCGAGGGTCGCGTCGGTTTCGAGGCGGCGATTTTCGAGGGTGACGCGTCGTTCGAGTCAGCGACTTTCAAGAGCGTCGCGGTGTTCGGGCCAGCGACCTTCAAGGGCGTCGTGTCGTTCCAGTTGGCGATTTTCGAGGGCGCCGCCAGGTTCGAGTTGGCGATTTTCGAAGACGGTACCCGGTTCGATTCGGTGACCTTCGAAGGCTCCGCACGCTTCCAGTCGGCGACCTTCAAGGGCGGCGCCGGGTTCCAGTCGGCGACCTTCAAGGGCGGCGCCGAGTTCCGGTCGGCGACCTTCGAGCGCGGCGCCTGGTTCCAGTCGGTGACTTTCGAAGGCTTCGCAGGGTTCGGGTCCGTGACTTTCAAGGGTGCCGCTGGGTTCGGGTCAGCGATTTTCGAGCGCGATGCCTTGTTCGTGTCGGCGACCTTCGAGAAAGCGGTCACCGTTGGGCCGTTGGTATGTGCCGGGCGGGTCCTAATGTCCGGGGCGACCTTCGGCAGTCCGGTGACCCTCTCGTTTGCTGCACAGCGTCTGGAGTGCCGTCGGACTCGCTGGTCGTCCACAGCTGAGGTACGCCTGCGCTACGCCACGGTGGATTTCGCTCATGCGGTTTTTGAGTACCCCCTCACGATCGCCGCAGAGCCGGATCCGTTCGTGCTCGCCGACGGCCAGCAGTTGGCAGAGGCTTCCCTCGTGAGTGCGTTTAGTCCTGGGGTGAGGCTGGCGTCGCTCCGTGGCGTGGATGCGGCCCACCTGGTCCTGGCCGACGTCGATCTGTCGGGATGTCTGTTCGTCGGCACAGTGCACCTGGACCAACTGCGCCTGGAAGGCGCATGCACGTTCGACACGGTCCCGCCCGTCGTGCACTGGCGACGTTGGCCGCCCGTACGGTTCACCGAGCGCCGCACCCTCGCCGAAGAACACCACTGGCGTGCCAGCCAGCCGGGGGCAGTCCGGGGCTGGAACGTAGCCGTCCTGGGCGCCGGACGCGCTGGGCCGTTGCAGCTGGCGCCGGTGTACCGGGCGTTACGCAAAGCCTTCGAGGACGGCAAACACGAGCCCGGGGCCGCTGACTTCTACTACGGGGAGATGGAGATGCGCCGTCACGCCGGCGACATTCCCCGCAGCGAACGGAGCCTGCTGACCGCGTACTGGGCGTTGTCTGGCTACAGCATGCGCGCCTCCCGGGCCCTGGCCTGGCTCGGCGCCGCCATGCTCCTCACCATTGTGATGCTGATGGCCGTCGGCCTCCCCACGGACACTCCGAAGCAGACCGCGACCGGCACCGTCCCGGCCGACGGAGGCAGAGTCACCTTCGAGATCGACAAGGACGATCCGAAGAACCCCACCGGCAACCGGTTCACCGGCGAACGCTTCGAGAAGGCCCTGAACATCACGCTCAACTCGGTGGTGTTCCGCTCCTCCGGCCAGGACCTGACCACCTCCGGCACCTACATCGAGATGATCTCCCGCTTGACCGAACCCGTCCTTCTGGCCCTTGCCGTCCTCGCCGTCCGCAACCGCATCAAGCGATGACCCACCGCCGCCATCTGCGGCAGTTCGTCACGGAGAGTACAAGCGTCGGATTCGAGCCGCTGTCTCTCAATCCCGTAGATCCGTATGCAACCGGGGCAAGCGTGCCCGTCGGATCAGAACCGGCGGGAGATCCTGACAGTTCGCCGATCAGATCGAGCGGGACTTGGTCACTTCCACTGGGGAACGGACATCAGGCAGCGAGCAGGCTCAGCGCGGTGCGAATGTTGCGGGGAACACTTTTGCAAGCGGGCGCTTGCAAAAGTTAGCGGGGGTGGCGCAGTATGGGCGTATGGCATCACTCAACGTCGGCAATCTCGGTGGGTACCTGCGCGAGCAGCGGCGTAATGCGCAGCTGTCGTTGCGGCAGCTCGCCGATGCCGCCGGGGTGTCCAATCCGTATCTGAGTCAGATCGAACGCGGACTGCGCAAGCCGAGTGCGGACATTCTGCAGCAGCTGGCCAAGGCGCTGCGGATCTCCGCCGAGACGCTGTATGTGCAGGCCGGGATGCTTGACGAGCGGGAGCGGGAGGAGTTGGAGACGCGTGCCGTCCTCCTCGCCGACCCCTCGATAAATGAGCGGCAGAAGCAGGTGCTGCTGCAGATCTACGAGTCGTTCCGCAAGGAAAACGCGCTCGACGCGGAGAGTACGGAGAGCACGCACGGTAAGGAGACCACGGAACGGGCGGCCGGTGCGGACGTCGACGTCGCCGGGGTCTTCGAGGACACCTCCGCCGACGGCCCCGGCACGGCCGGCGGCGGTGCCGAAAGCCCACCCTCACACTGATCCGGGAGGACCACAGTCATGGCCATCGCCGATGACCTGCGCAAGACCCTCACCGACCCGACGCCTCTCTACTTCGCGGCCGGTACCGCCGATCTCGCCGTGGAGCAGGCCAAGAAGGTGCCCGGCCTGATCGAGCAGCTGCGGGCCGAGGCCCCGGTGCGTTTCGACGCCGTACGCAACTCCGACCCCAAGGTTGTCCAGGACCGGGTCACCATCCAGGCCAAGGAGGCCCAGGCGACCGTCCAGGCCAAGGTCAACGAGGTGTTCGGTTCGTTCGACACCGATCTGAAGAAGCTGGGCGAGTCCGCTCAGGACCTGGCGCTGCGGAGCGTGGGTGTGGCCGCGGAGTACGCGGTCAGGGCCCGTGAGACGTACGAGAAGGTCGCCGAGCGCGGCGAGCAGACCGTACGGTCGTGGCGCGGTGAGGCCGCGGACGAGATCACCGAGATCGCCGTCGCCGTCGAGCCCGAGCCCGCGCCGAAGCCCACGCCGAAGCCCGCCTCCGCGCAGCGGCCCGCCCCCGCCCAGAAGGCGAAGCCGGCTCCGGTGGCCGAGGCGAAGAAGCCCGCCGCGGCTCCCAAGCCCCCCGTGGCCAAGAAGGTCACCCCCGCCCCGCGCAAGACGACGGCGAAGAAGAACACGCCGCCGTCCGCCAAGTGAGCGGCGCGTAGGCAGCGGGTAAGCAGCGGGTAGCAGGGGCTAAGAGGTACGTATCCAAGGAGACGGGCCGGGCACCTCAAGGGTGTCCGGCCCGTTCTCCAGGTACCTTGGCGTACCGGGCCGAGAGGCGTTTTCCTCCACAAATCAGGCGGTGCTCAGCTTGTTGCTCTCAGGATTCGGCACATTTCTCTGGCTGCTCAATCTGGGCATGCTCGTCCTCGCCGTCCTCGCCTTCGGCCTCTCCGTGATGGCCCGTGAGGACGCCTACCGCGCTGCTGACAAGCAGACCAAGAAGTTCTGGCTGATCATTCTGGGTCTCACGATCGTCGTGAACCTCTTCGTGCCGTTGCAGATCCTGTTCCTGCAGCTCGCGGGGCTCGTCGCCACGATCGTCTTTCTCGTCGACGTACGGCCCGCCGTCCGGCAGATCTCCGGTGGTGGTGGCGGCCGGCGCGGCGGATCGAGCAGCGACGGTCCTTACGGCCCCTACAACGGCGGACGCTGAAACGGTTGCGGCGCGGCCGCCGGGCCTCAGGCCCCGCGGCCCAGCAGCAGGACCGCCACATCGTCGGTGAGCTCACCGCCGTTGAGCTCGCGCACCTGAGCGACCGCCGCCTCCAGCAGGTCGTCGCCGCCCAGCCCCTGCGCCAGCTGCCGGTTGATCATCTCGACCATGCCTTCTTGGCCCAGCCGCTGCGTGGCGCCAGGGCCCATCCGGCCCTCGATCAGGCCGTCGGTGTACATCATCAGACTCCACGACCCGCCCAGCTCGACCTGCCGGCGCGGCCAGCGGGCGCGCGGCAGCAGTCCCAGGGCCGGGCCGCCCTCCTCGTACGCGAGCAGCTGCGCCGCCCGTCCACGGCGGGTGATCAGCGGCGACGGGTGGCCCGCCAGACAGAGTCCGGCCCGCCGCCCGTCCGGGGAGATGTCGACCGTGCAGAGCGTGGCGAAGATCTCCTCGCTCTCCCGCTCGTGCTCCAGGACCTGCTGGAGCGTGGAGAGCAGCTGGTCGCCGCAGAGCCCGGCCAGCGTCAGCGCCCGCCAGGCGATCCGCAGCTCCACGCCGAGCGCCGCCTCGTCGGGGCCATGGCCGCAGACATCGCCGATCATCGCGTGGACCGTGCCGTCCGGCGTACGGACCGTGTCGTAGAAGTCCCCGCCCAGCAGGGCTCTGGAGCGGCCGGGCCGGTAGCGGGCGGCGAAGCTCAGGTCCGAGCCCTGGAGCAGCGGGGTGGGCAGCAGGCCGCGCTCCAGCCGGGCGTTCTCCTGGGCGCGCAGCCGGGACTCGGTCAGCTGGCGCTGCGCGATGTCCGCGCGCTTGCGCTCGACGGCGTACCGGATGGCTCGGCTCAGCAGCCGCCCGTCCAGCTCGTCGCGGAAGAGATAGTCCTGCGCTCCGACCCGTACCGCCGCGGCCGCCCGCTCGACGTCGCCCTCCGCCGCCAGCGCGAGGACGGCATGGCGGGGCGCGAGCCGCAGGACATGCTTCAGCGGGGCCAGCTCATCGCTGTCGTTCATGCCCGACAGGGCGAGATCCACGAGGATGCAGTGGATGTCGTCCGTGAGCAGCCGCTCGGCCTCGGTGAGGTTGCGCGCGGTACGGATACGGACGCGCGTACCGGCCCCCTCGGGCAGCTCCGGAGCGGTGAAAGTGCCCGCCGGGTCGTCCTCGATCACCAGGAGCATGAGGTCGCCGCCCTTGGCGGTCTCCGCGGCGGGGTGGGTCTCCACTGTTGAACCTGTGCGCTGCCGCGGTACGGGTACGGGCATCGGTCTGGTTTTCCTTCCCTCCCCCCGAGGGCGCGGCGGAGCGACGATCGACGTTCCGCCAGACGGGGACCTTAGCGGTAGCCACGGCCTCAGCGGAATGGCGTATGGATGAAGAGCCACTGTCATATGCCGCTCACCATCAGGCATCCATGGCGATATGGGAGCGTTTCCATGACGAACATCACGCGCGCGGACGCGCTCCGGCGCCGGGGAACGTGGGCTGCGTCACATGGCTGCTGTGACCGGCGCCACGGCTACCGCTGCGGACGGCGGCGCCACAACCTTGCTCGCAACCCCGCTCACCCTATTTGTCCGGGCGTACGACCCCGAGAATCAGCATCGAGCCCGCGCCCGCCAGCGTCACATTCCGCCCCGGCCGCGGCGCGTGCACGATCGCGCCGTCGCCGACGTACATCCCCACATGACTGGCGTCCTGGTGGTAGATGATCAGATCGCCGGGCCGCATGTCCTTGATGTCGATCCGCGGCAGCAGCCGCCACTGCTCCTGCGAGGTGCGCGGGATACCCCGGCCGGCCGCCGCCCACGCCTGTGAGGTCAGCCCCGAGCAGTCGTACGAGGACGGGCCTTCCGCGCCCCAGACGTACGGCTTGCCGATCTGCCCCGTCGCGAACTCGATCGCCTTCTTGCCCTGCGCGCTCGACGCGCGGTTGATGTCCTTGAGCGCGCCGGAACTGAGCCAGGCCGACTGTGCCTGGAACGCCGCGTCGCTCTCCAGCTGCGCCAGCCGCGCGCGCTCCTCCTTCTCCAGGCTCGCTTCGAGCTTCTTGGCGGCGGCGATCCGCTTCGTGATCTCCTTCTTCGCCTTTTCCTTCTTGGCCCGGTTGGATTCGAGCTTCTGCCACTGCGTGCCCGCGTCCGCCGTGTACGTCGTCAAGTCCTCCTGCGCCCGGGACAGTTCGACGATGAGGTCCTGGGTGGCCTTCTGGCCCTGCTGTATTCGCCCCGCGCCGTCCAGGAAGAGCTGCGGATCGTCGGTGAGGACGAGCTGCGCCTCGGGCGGCAGCCCGCCGCCCCGGTACTGCGCGCGGGCGGCGGCGCCCGCGCGCTTCTTGAGGTCGTCGATCCGCAGCTGGCCCTCGACGATGTCCTCGGCCAGCTGGACGACTTCGGCGGACTGCTTCGTGGCCCGCTCTTCGGCGAGGTTGTACGCGTCGGTGGCGGAGGCGGCCTTCTGGTAGAGGCCGTCGATCTCCTTGCGTATGTCGTCGAGGGACTTCTTGCCGGGGGCGGCGGGCATCCCGGCGGGCGTCCCGGCTCCCGGGGGGAGTTCGACCGGCGGCGGGGGGACGGCGGGCGGTGACGATACGGGCCGCGGGGCGGGCGCCGCGTACGCCTGATTCATCAGATCGGGTGACGCCAGCACGGCGAGCGCACAGGCCACAGTGATCGCGGCAGTGGCCCAGCGACGTCGGTTCACAAGCTCCCCCTCCGAGCCAACCCCACACCAGACATACCTGATAAACCGTCAGTTACGTCCTGCCATCGCCGTGATCGTGCCATGCCCTCCGGCAAAACGACAGAGGCAGACGGAACCTCACAGGTCGCACCCACCCCATGAGGGACGAACGGGCAGCCGTTCGTGTTCCCGCGGTCACCGCTGGCTGCCCCGGCCGGAACCGGGCGCGAGGGCTGCCCACTTCACCGTCACCTCGCCCTGCCTCAGCCGGCGCGGATCGGCCACGAGCGGCCAGTCGGCGGCCAGTTCCCGTACGGCCCTGATCCAGCGCTGCCGCGCCCCCAGCGAGGCATACGGAGCGGCCGCCGCCCACGCCCGGTCGAAGTCCCGCAGGAACGCGTGCACCGGCTCGCCCGGCACATTGCGGTGGATCAGCGCCTTCGGCAGCCGCTCCGCCAGATCGGAGGGCCGGCCGAGCGAGCCGAGCCGGGTCGCGAAGGTGACCGTCCGCGGTCCCTCGGGGCCGAGCGCGACCCACACATGCCGCCGGCCGATCTCGTCGCAGGTCCCCTCGACCAGCAGGCCGCCGGGCGCGAGGCGCGCGCACAGCCGCGCCCACACCGCGGCGACCTCGCCCTCGTTGTACTGCCGCAGCACATTGGCCGCCCGGATGAGCATCGGCCGCCGGCCGCCGTCCAGCGGTATCTCGAAGCCGCCGTGCCGGAAGCGGAGCCCGTCGCGTTCGTACGGCCGCGCGGCGGCGACCCGGGCCGGGTCGATCTCGATGCCGACGACTTCGGTACGCGGCTCCGCCGTACGCAGCCGCCGCAGCAGCTCGACGGCGGTCCAGGGGGCGGCGCCGTACCCCAGATCCACCACGACGGGGTCGGCCGAGCGGCGCAGCGCGGGGCCGTGCGCGGCGCTGATCCAGCGGTCCATGCGGCGCAGCCGGTTCTGGTGGGTGGTGCCGCGGGTCACCGCGCCCACCGGGCGGGACGCCGGGCGGGAGGGCACAGACGCGTACGGCATACGGATGAGCGTAACGACCCCGGGTACCCGGACGAGAGGCCGGAGAGGTCTGCCGAGAGGTCCGGCCTTGCCGTCCCGGGGCGGGCCACCCGTCGGACGATGAGGGTTGAGCGGGTTGAGCCCTCACCGGCAATGATTTGGCAAAGCGGAATGAAGGAGCCCATTCCGTTGTTGGCCGCCTTCAGAGGGCCTCGAAACCCTCCCTTTGCCGTGCTCAGTGTTCCGAGCGAGAGGACCGTGGACGTGAGCCAGTACGTGTCCCGTATCGCAGGCACGTTCGTCGGACCACCCCGTCTCCGGCTTCCCGGCCACCACCGCCGGCCCCGGCGGATCGCCATGCTCAGCGTCCACACCTCCCCGCTGCACCAGCCGGGGACGGGCGACGCGGGCGGTATGAACGTCTACATCGTCGAGCTGGCGAAGCGGCTGGCCGCCATCGACATCGAGGTGGAGATCTTCACGCGCGCCACGACCGGCGGCCTGTCGCCCACCGTGGAACTGGCGCCCGGCGTGCTCGTACGGCATGTGGACGCCGGCCCCTACGAGGGCCTGGCCAAGGAAGAGCTGCCCGCGCAGCTCTGCGCCTTCACCCACGGTGTGATGCAGGCCTGGGCGGGCCACCGCCCCGGCTACTACGACCTGGTGCACTCCCACTACTGGCTGTCCGGACATGTCGGCTGGCTCGCCTCCGAGCGCTGGGGCGTCCCGCTCGTCCACGCCATGCACACCATGGCGAAGGTCAAGAACGCCGCGCTGGCGGAGGGCGACACCCCCGAGCCCGCGGCCCGTGTCATCGGCGAGACCCAGATCGTGCGCGCCGCCGACCGGCTGATCGCCAATACGGCGGAGGAGACCGACGAACTCGTCCGCTTCTACGACGCCGACCCGGCGAAGGCCGCCGTCGTTCACCCCGGGGTGAACCTGGACTGTTTCTGTCCGGCGGACGGCCGCGCTGCCGCCCGCGCCCGCCTCGGGCTGCCGCAGGACGCCTTCATACCGCTCTTCGCGGGCCGTATACAGCCGCTGAAGGCTCCTGACGTGCTGCTGCGGGCCATAGCCGTGCTTCTGGAGCAGGATCCCTCGCTGCGTACGAAGCTGGTCGTACCGGTTGTCGGTGGTCCGAGCGGCAGTGGTCTGGCCAAGCCCGAGGGGCTACAGAAGCTCGCCGCGCGCCTGGGGATCGCCGACATCGTCCAGTTCCGGCCGCCGGTCGGCCAGGACCGGCTCGCGGACTGGTTCCGGGCGGCGTCCGTCCTGGTCATGCCGTCGTACAGCGAGTCCTTCGGCCTGGTCGCCATAGAGGCCCAGGCGGCGGGCACCCCGGTGGTGGCCGCGGCCGTGGGCGGTCTTCCGGTGGCGGTACGGGACGGATCGACGGGCTTCCTCGTCCCCGGCCACGAACCGGCGGCGTACGCGCGTGCGCTGCGCGGCTTCCTGGACCACCCGGAGCTGGTCGACCGGATGGGCGCGGCGGCCTCACGCCACGCGCAGTCCTTCGGCTGGGACACGGCGGCTTCGGCGACGGCGGACGTGTATACGGCGGCCATGCAGGATCACCGCCGCCGCGTGCGCGCGCACCACGGGTGAGGTACGACGTACGTGCGCGCAGCGGCTGCTGAGGTCCGCGCTGACCAACGCTCGCACGATGGCTGACGTGCGCGCGGACAGCGGTTGAGGTCCGCGCTGACCAACGCTCGGACCATGGCTGACGTACGCTCGGACCATGGCTGACGTACAGCGAACCGATGAGGCGGCGCTCGTGACCCGCGTCATCGAGCTGGCGCTGACATCCGCGGAGCTGGAGTGGGAGAGCCCGCAGCCCGGCTCGTACGTCGTCACCCTCCCCGGCACCCGCAAGCTGTCCACGACCTGCTCCCTGCTGGTCGGGCGGCACGCGCTCTCCCTCAACGCCTTCGTGATCCGCCACCCCGACGAGAACGCCGAGGCCGTCCACCGCTGGCTGCTGGAGCGCAATCTCAAGCTGTACGGCGTGAGTTACGCGGTCGACCGCCTCGGCGACATCTATCTGACGGGCAAACTTCCGCTCGCGGCCGTCACCGAGGACGAGATCGACCGGTTGCTCGGCTCGGTTCTCGAAGCGGCGGACGGTTCCTTCAACACGCTGCTGGAGCTGGGCTTCGCGAGCGCGATCCGCAAGGAGTACGCGTGGCGGGTGTCCCGGGGCGAGTCCACCCGGAACCTGGACGCGTTCGCTCATCTGACCCAGCGCCCTTCGGCCTGACGCGGTCTCAGCGTCCGTACGGCAACCTCTTTCCCGGCTCTTCCCCGGCGCCTGAGCCCCATGGCATGCTCACTCCAGACGCAGACCTGAACGTCGTTCACATACATGGAGGCGGCTCATGGAGTACGGTCATCGCGCCATCAGCAGACGGGCATTGCTCGGCAGCGCCGTCGTCGTCGCCGCGGCCGGAGCGGCCGGAGTAGCCGGAACGCCCGGAGCATCCGCCGCGTCCGGGACTTCCAGGACAGCCGGGACGTCCGGAACTTCCGGGACGGCCGGGACGTCAGCGCTATGGCGTGAGTTCGCCAAGTCGCCGTACACGCACCCCCAGATCCCGTACGTCGGGCAGGCCGGCCAGCGCGCCGGTGCCACCCGCTTCCCCCGGCATCGCGTCGTGGCCGACGTGCGCGCGTACGGCGCCAAGGGCGACGGCTCGGTGGACGACGCCCCCGCGATCAACCGTGCCCTCGCCGCTGCCGGAGCGCGCGGCGGCGGCACGGTCACCCTCCCGCCCGGCACGTACCGGATCGACGACGTGATCCGGATCGGGCACAGCGACGTCGTCCTGCGCGGCGCCGGCAGCGGCCGTACGAAGCTGTACGCGACGAAGAACCTGACCGAGCTGATCGGCCCGTACGGCAGCCGGTACGGCGGCGACAAGTCCAGCTGGTCCTGGGCCGGCGGCCTCATCTGGCTCTGCCCGCAGGAGCGTTGGAACACGCTGACCACCGCCATCAAGGAGCGGGCCTGGCCGTTCGAGGGCTGGACGGGCAACAAGCGCGACGAGTGGCGGACCCTCACCGCCGTCGCCCGCGCCGATCGTGGCGACCGGTCCGTGACCGTGGAGGACGCCTCGAAGCTGACGCGCGGACAGCTCGTCCTGCTCCGGCTCGCCGACGACGCGGACCACACCCTCCTGCAGCACATGGCGGGCGGCGGCCCGGGCGCGGAGGCGTACGACTGGAACGCCATGACCAAGCTGACGTCCTACGTGCCCTACGAGTGGCCGGTGCGCATCACCGCCGTACACGGTACGAAGGTCACCCTGGAGCGTCCGCTTCCGCTGGACGTACGCCCGGAGTGGGAGCCGAAGTTCACCACCCTGGCCACGCCGCTCACCGGCTCCGGCGTCGAGGGGCTGACCCTCGAAGCGGTCGAGACGCCGCAGTCCCCGCACCTCCTCGA
The DNA here is from genome assembly GCF_055582185.1 of Streptomyces sp. NPDC042201. Taxonomy (NCBI): domain Bacteria; kingdom Bacillati; phylum Actinomycetota; class Actinomycetes; order Kitasatosporales; family Streptomycetaceae; genus Streptomyces; species Streptomyces sp. NPDC042201. Next base: position 101,231 of record NZ_JBVJDS010000018.1, read on the forward strand.
CAAGGGGCACAACGGCGTCGCGTTCCAGTGCGCGTACGACTGCTGGGCCGAGGACGTCGTCGTACGCCATGTCGACAACGGCTTCGGGCTGATCGCCGCGTCCGCGTGCACCCTGCGCCGTACGCGCGTCGCGGGCCGTGGCTCCCACCATCCGTACTACTGCCGCGAGGGCTCGCACGACAACCTGATCGAGGACTTCGTGATCGAGGGGCGTACGGTCCCGGCGCCCGCGGGCACGCAGCTGCACGGCATCAATGTCGAGGGGCTGTCCAGCTACAACGTCTGGTCGCGCGGGCGGATGGAGATGGGCACCTTCGACACCCACCGGGGGATGCCGTTCGCCAACGTACGCACCGAGATCACGGTCAGCAACGACGGGCGGCACGGCGGCGACGCCATCGCGGGACCGCTGTACGGAGCGCGGTTCGCGCACTGGAACGTCACCGTCACCAATGAGCGTGCGGGCCTGATCAAGATCGACGAGATCGCCCCGTACAGCGTGACGGCCGGTATCGGCGAGGTCAGGGAGTTCGACCAGATCGACGTCCCGGACTTCGCGGGCGAACTGCACGCGCGCCTGGAGGCGTACGGCCGTCCGGAGGACATCAGGCCGCGCAACCTGTACGAGGCACAGCGCGAGGTGCGTCGGTAGGGGTCAGGGCCGAGGGGTAGTCGGGGTGGGCCGGGTTGTGTGGTGTCGGGTGGGGCCGCCCCTTTCTGTTTGAGTGTCGCGGTTGCGGGTCGGGCGTCAAGGGCGCTCCTGCGTCGCGTCGGCTGCGCCGATTCCGCTTCGCTCCACCCTTGACCCCCGTCCCTCCACCGCAAGTGAAGGCAGTGGGGGGCGGCCGGGGGGAGGGTTCCCCGGGCAGGCTTGCTATGGGCGGGGGCGCTTTGCCGACCTCGGGTCGGTGGGTGGTGTACGCGGCAGTGGAATGGGGCGGCCCGGCACCGGCTCAGCGGCTGACCACCGTCCGTGGCCGAGGCACAAGCAGGTGTCTGAGCCGGGTGGGTGGCGGGGTGGGTGTGACGTATGGGACGGAAGTGGGCCGGTAGAGGGCTCCGATGTGCTCGGGAACCCGCTTAACGCACCTCCTGACACAGCGCAGTCCTCCGAGGACCCCAACCAGCCGGGCAAATGGGTACATATCAGGGCGCCGAGCGCCTCTCGTACCCGCTTCTGGGCTGTCATGCGGTCACGGAGCCCAGACACCTGCTTGTGCCTCGGCCACGGACGGTGGTCAGCCGCTAAGCCGAGCCGGGCCGCCCCATTCCACTGCCGCGCAGACCACCCACCAACCTGGCGGCCGGGAACGGACCCCAGGAAACAGCGGATCTTCCCCGGGGAACCCTCCCCCGGCCGCCCCCCTCAAAGAGTCACTTGCGGTGGAGGGACGGGGGTCAAGGGTGGAGCGCAGCCGACGCGACGCAGGAGCGCCCTTGACGCCCGGCCCGGAGCCGCGACACTCACACAGAAAGGGGCGGCCCCACAGTGCTCAACACGACCCGACCCACCCCGACTACCCCTCGGCCCTGACCCGCAGACAAAGGTCTGATGACGACCCTCTGTGACCGTCCAAGCGTCCCCACGGCTCAGCGCAGGAAGCCGCGCTCGTCCACTCTGCGTGTCGGTGATGTGCCGAGGAAGACCTCGGGCGAGGCGGGGCCGTAGGAGATGTTGAACGTATCGAGCCGGTATGACCACGGCCCTGCCCTGGTGCCGACGAACCGGTAGTTGATCTGCCGAGGGCGAGGGCGAGGGCGAGGGCGAGGGCGTCGGCGACGACGGGAGCGGGCATCTCCAGGACGTGCTGGCGGATCGCGGAGACCCGGCTGGCGACGGGCATGCGCGATCATGACCGGAATGGACACTCGTTTTCTTGGTATCGCTGAGCTGGCCGAAGCCCCGTCCGTGGCGGTCGTGGTCGACGTCATGCGTGCTTTCACCGTGGCTGCCTGGGCTTTTGCCCAGGGGGCGGAAAAGATCGTTCTTGCTGAGTCGCTGGACGAAGCCCTGGCGCTCAAGGCCCGCCACCCGGATTGGGTGGCGCTCAAAGACGGTCCGTCCGCGCCCGGGTTCGACACCGTCAACTCGCCGGGCCTGCTGCGGTCTATTGACCTTGGCGGACGGACCGTTGTGCAGAAAACCACGGCAGGGACAGTCGGCGCCCTCGCGGTCAAGGAGGCGTCGCTGGTGCTGTGCGCCAGCTTCGTGGTGGCGGAGGCAACGGCTCGGCTCTTGCGGACACGCGAGAGTGACAGTGTCACGTTCGTGGTCACTGGCGAAGGTGGACAGGCCGATGAAGATCTGGCGTGCGCTCAATACATCGCTCGGAGAGCCGCCGGGGCTGGGACGGATGCTGCCGATTTCCTCCGCCGCGCTGCCGCGTCGCGCGCCGCCGCCGAGCTGGCGGAGGGTGTGCGCCAAGGAGTCCATCCTGATGACGTCGCACTCTGTCTTGAGCTCGACCGGTTCCCCTTTGCCATGGTGGCGACCTTGGAAGACTCGCTCATGGTCCTGCGTCCTTGCGCCGTGCCTTCGCTGACCGACGACGCCTCGATCTGATAAGCGAGAGCCAGCATCCGGTCGGGTATGCGGCATCAGCCGCATGTCCCGATGAGCGAGGCTTACGTGAGCTGACTGTCCGCGATCCGAGCATCTGCGGCCTGACCGGCCGCAGCCTCACCGCCCGCGTTCGCTGCGGACTGCATCTCCGTCGCCGACCGCGCTTCCGCTGCCGACCGCACCTCCACCGCCGCCTCGGCCTCCGGTTCCGACAGTCCCCGCATCAGCAGCCAGTAGCCCAGCCCCGCCACCGTACCCAGCACCGCGCACGCCCCCCACAGCCACTCCGCGCCGAAGCGGTCGATGACGAAGCCCGCCATCAGCGGGGCCACCAGGCCTGCCACCGACCAGGACATCGTGTACATGCCCTGGTAGCGGCCCCGGCCGTGGAGGGGGGAGAGCCGTACCACCAGGCCGGTCTGGGTGGGGGCGTTGACGATCTCGGCCAGCGTCCAGACGCAGACGGTCAGCGCGTAGACGGCGATCGACCCGGCGAACGCCGTCAGCCCGAAGCCGTACCCCGCGACCAGCGACGAGATGATCAGCAGCCGGCGGGGATCGCGGTGCTGGATGAAGCGGGTGACCGGGATCTGCATCACCACGATCAGCGCACCGTTGACCGCGATGGCCATACCGAATTCGACGCTGGAGAACCCGTCCGTACCCATGGCCACCGGCAGACCGACGTACCCCTGCTGGAAGATCAGTGCGACGACGAAGGACAGCGAGACGACCGTCATGAAGCGGCCGTCCCGCAGGACCGTCCCCATCCGGACCTCCGCCTCGGCCTCCGCCCCGGCTCCTGCCCCCGCGAGCTTCTCCGGTGTGGGCTTCGCGCGCTCGGGCCGGGACTCCGGCAGCTTCAGGTAGACCAGTACGGCGCAGGCGAGCGTCAGCGCCCCCTCGCCCAGGAAGCCCGCGAGATAGCTGTGCTGCGCGATGAAGCCCGCGCCCGCCGCCGAGACCGCGAAGCCCAGGTTGATCGCCCAGTAGTTGAGCGAGAACGCCCGTACCCGATCCTCCGGCTTGACGATGTCCGCCACCATCGCCTGCACGGCCGGACGGGAAGCGCTGGAGGTCACTCCGACCAGGAACGCCACCGCCGCGATGGCCACCGGACCCTCCATGAAACCGAGCAGCGCCACCGAGGCGGCCGTCGAGGACTGCGCGATCAGCATGGTGGGCCGGCGGCCGAGCCGGTCGGTCATCACCCCCGCGCCGAGCGAGGAGACGACCCCGCCGAGTCCATGGAGCGCGACCACGAGACCGGCGTACGAGGCGGAGTAGCCCCGGTCCAGAGTGAGATAGAGCGCCATGAACGTGGCGACGAATGCCCCGAGCCGGTTGACCAGGGTGCTCGTCCACAGCCACCAGAACTCCCGGGGCAGTCCCGAGACGCTTTCCCTCGCGGCACGTCTCAGACCGGCGACGGACGTGGCGACGGACATGCGGCATCCCCCAGGACAGCGGTGGTAAGTGGCCAGACGGCCAAAGGCAACTTACGCGCAACTTACTTACGGCCCCCTCGCCGGCGCCAGTCAATTGACGGCGGGGGCCGACCGAGGGCGGGCCCGGCCGGACGGATCCGGCCAGCCGGGACGGGGCCGGGTGCCGTCAGGAGGGTCCATTAGGCTTTGGCCCATGGCCGACGCACCGTACAAGCTGATCCTCCTCCGCCACGGCGAGAGCGACTGGAACGCGAAGAACCTGTTCACCGGCTGGGTGGACGTCAACCTCACCGACAAGGGCGAGAAGGAGGCGGTCCGCGGCGGTGAGCTCCTCAAGGACGCCGGCCTGCTGCCCGACGTGCTGCACACCTCCGTCCAGAAGCGCGCCATCCGCACCGCGCAGCTCGCGCTGGAAGCCGCTGACCGCCACTGGATCCCCGTCCACCGCTCCTGGCGGCTCAACGAGCGCCACTACGGCGCGCTCCAGGGCAAGGACAAGGCCCAGACGCTCGCCGAGTTCGGCGAGGAACAGTTCATGCTGTGGCGCCGTTCGTACGACACCCCGCCGCCGGTCCTGGAGGACGGCACGGAGTTCTCGCAGAGCGACGACCCCCGCTACTCGATGATCCCGTCGGAGCTCCGCCCGCGGACCGAGTGCCTCAAGGACGTCGTCGTCCGCATGATGCCGTACTGGTACGACAACGTCGTCCCGGACCTGCTGACCGGCCGTACGGTCCTGGTCGCCGCCCACGGAAACAGCCTGCGCGCGCTGGTCAAGCACCTCGACGGCATCTCCGACGCCGACATCGCGGGCCTGAACATCCCGACCGGCATCCCCCTCGTCTACGACCTCGACGCCGACTTCCACCCGACCAACCCGGGCGGCACCTACCTCGACGCAGACGCCGCGGCAGCCGCGATCGAAGCCGTCAAGAACCAGGGCAAGAAGAAGTAACCAGAGCTGAAGAAGCCCCCCACCTGCGGGTTTTCCGCGTAGTGGGGGGCTTTTTGGTGCGCTGGGCCGTCTGTGGGCCGTCTGTGGGCCGTGGGAGGGATTCAGGACTGTTCTCAAGGGTTCCTGAGCACCTCCGTTAACAGCGATGTGACCGGTATGCTTGTCCCGCCTCGTCTGAACTCTCCTGAACTCCGCGCTAGAGCACGTGAGTTCTAAGGCTCCGGCCCGAGAAGCGGGTCGGCTGGAGGAGAAGGGAGGCGGTAGAGGTGAGTCTTGAGAAGGACGAGCCCCGTGGGTGGACCAGTGCCGAGAGGTGGCAGGTCTGGCTTGCGGGAGGGGGCCTACTAGTAGCCATCGCTACCAGCGTGATGCAGTTCGCTCGATGAGCGAGTCACGCGCGAGAACGGTCGGGATCGGGTGCTGCACATGCAGCGAGCCCGGTCTGCTCCTACGCGACCGGGCTCGCTGACTGGATGAGGGCCTGGATCTGGTTGCTGCCGGATCCAGGTCCTCGGTCGTTCTAGTCCTCGCAGCTCTTGTGAGCTATCTAGAGCCGGATGAAGCCTAGATCTAACTAGAGCTAACTGGATCTGAGTCTCTCACGCGTAACTAATACCCTCAAGTTTCCGTGCTTGTGATCCGGGTTCTTCTTCGAGTGGTCTTCGGACTCTTCTTCTCCGACTCGAACTTCGCTGACGCGCTGTTCCACGTCTTCTAGTAGTCCTTCACGAGTACGCAGAACCGTTGTCCTCGTCGCTTCTCCCCTCAGCTCTGCCAAGCACCGAGGCCACAGCTTTCCGAGTCCGCTCCTGGCTGGACGGCGTGAGGTGGGCGTACACCCGGAGCGTCAGACCCAGGTCCGAGTGCCCGAGGTACTCGGCGAGCGCCTTGACGCTCTCCCCGGCGTCCAGGAGCACCGCGGCGTAGAAGTGCCGCACGGCGTGCATGCGGTTCTCACATGGCTCGGCGTGCGGACCGGATGCGGCGAGCCAGGCCTCGGCCGAGGACAGGCCAGTGCCGGCGAAGGCCCTGTGCGAGAGGACGAGGTCGTGCCGGTGTCGCCCTCGGTGGCTGTTGCGGCTTGGGCGCGGGGCCATCCGGTGCGGGCGGTGCGGGGGTGCCAAGGGTGACGGAGTAGCCGACGGGACTCGATGGAGAAGTGGCCGCAGAAGCCGCGCATGTGGGCCCATGCGCGGAGCCGGAGGTCTTCCAGTTGCTTGCGTGCGCCGAGGGCCCAGGCCGTCTGGATCAGCTGGCGGACTGCTCGCTGATGTCGAGCTGGGCGAGTTCGTCAACCGCCCATGAACTCAGGTGAACGACCCGAACCGCACCCCGCACGCCCACCAACAGACTTGCGTGCGTTTGCCCTCGGCGTACGGCGGGATTGGCGCGCGGCCGACGCTGGCAGGTCTCACTCTTGGCCATCGACGAAGCCCGACCGTTGGTTAGGCCCTGGGTTGTTCCGGACCGCCCCCAGACAGTGCCGGGGATGCAGCTGCTCTGCAGAGCTGGACACCTCGGAGCCGGCCGCGCGACTGAGACCCTAGCCATGGGCGCTGACAACCGCTCGGCAACCATGGCAGCGCCGTTCGGCCCCGCACCACAAGCGCACCAGATCCAGCGGGTAACAGCGGGGGATCACGGTGAAGGCAGCCGAGCCCGACAAGGCCACGGCCCAAGCTGATGTTCGCGACCGTGCGCTCGTTGCGCTCCCGCGCGAATCGACGTGCGCCTTCACAAGCGCCAGGACCCGGGCCACGGTGACCAGAACCACGAGTTCACCATCAAGCCGAAGGGGAGACGGCATGACGAAGTGTGGCGCGCCGACGAAGACAGGCGGTCGGTGTCAGAGGAAGGTGATGACTGGTACCGCCCGGTGTCCGGTCCACCAAGGGCCCTGGTCGGCGTACGGCGTAGCCCAGCGCAAGGAGAAGGAAGCCAAGGAGAAGAAGCGCAAGATACGCAAGAAGCGCTAGCCCGCACTGACATCCACGAGTGACATCAACGGCCTCGTACGTCGGCGCCCTTGCACAACCCGGCTCGGGCGACGCAGCCACGCAGCTCCACGGCCACGCCGAACAGTGACGGCAGCGCTGACGGCAGTAAGCATGGGCGACGGCGGCATTGGCGGTCGATCACGGCCCGGTACGAAGCCGTCAGGCCCTGCGCTCATCCTCTAGGCGTCTGTTCCCGAGTCGAGGTTGGGCGCGGTAGTACGGAGCCAATCAGCAAGTACGGAGAAGTCGCCTTCGGTGAGGCCCTTGGTCGGGTCGACACGGTAAAGGAGCGATGGTGCCTGGTGCTGCGCAGCGACCCAGAGTCGATCCATACCGCTGATCTCGTCATCGACCCAGATGAAGGGACGGTCGTCGGCCCACTCTACGAGGGGGCGGGTCTTCCAATGCAGGCCGCGTGGGCCGTCGTTGGTGGAGGCTTCGGGCCACTCCACTACGGGCAGGCTGGGCAGTCCGATCCGTGGGGCGACGGACTCGTTGGCTTCATCCATCCACGTCGAGGCCCACACCAGGTCGCACCCCAGCGCCATCAGACGCGGCCCCACGGCGTGGTCGAGCCGCCCGAGCAGGGGGTTCCCTTGATCAGGGAATGCTTTAGAGACGGAGGCAGGCGTCTGAAGCCGGCTGTGCGAAGGCCCGAACGGGATGAGGGGGCCGTCGACGTCGAGGAAGAGGATGGGGCGCTCCACTGAGTGGGTCACGGCGGCACGATAACCCTGTGCGGTGGAGAGCCGGCTGGCAGGCCACCGAACGTGCCATCCACACGCCGTCTTGGGCCGTCCCTGGGCCGCCCGAGGCATCTCGGAGAGGAACTCTGGTGGCCTTCGCCCCGGCTTCTGCGGTCTGTAGCACCGCCTACGTCCGCACCAGAGACGCGGTGACCCGCGGTGACCCACGGTCAATTGTCAGTGGGGCCTTCTACTGTCACGGGCATGGGAAGCCACTTCCAGACCATCGTCGACCTGGATGCCACTTCGGCAGACGCGCCGGCACTCGCAGCCCGCGGCCTTGACTGGCTTGTCGAGGAAGGCATAGTCCGCGCCGAGCGTACGGATTGTGTTCTCGGTGCCCCGCTGGGGCACCCGCCCGGGCTGCTCTGGGCCAAGGCGGTCGGTCAAGGGGACTGGGAGCCCAGCGACGGACTCAAGATCGAGACCGGCCGAACCGTCTTCCACGGTGGCCAGGGCGATGCCACGTACGCCGTTTGTCCCCACTGTGCCGCCCACGTGGACCTCTTCACCGAGGAGGGGGACACGATCGCGGATGCTTGGGAACCCTTCGGGATAGCCATGGAGACGTGGCACGACACAGGCCGGGCCACCATCACCTGCCGGCGCTGCAGCCGAGCCGGCGATCTGACCACGTGGGCTTGGGACGACGACTACTACGCATTCGGCTACCTGGGCTTTGAGTTCTGGGACTGGCCCGAGTTCAGCCCCGGCTTCCTCAGTCGATTCGCACACGTGCTGGGTGGCCATCGCACGGTCCTGGTCGGGGGAAAACTGTGAGGGACAGTGCTCCTCATGTGCCGAGGCATACGGTCCGGGGTATGGCGATCAGACCATCTGACAAGTGGCGTGCCCGGGTGGCTGAGGAAGCGCGGGATCTTGCGGCCGGGGTGCTGAAACCGGAATGTGCCTATATGGCGCAGCTCTTCCCGGAGTCCCTGTTGGAGGCGACCGACACCACGTTGCAGACGTTCGAAGCGGACGTGAGGGCGCTGCGGAACCCTTCCGACGAGCAGGTCTTCGAGACGATCAAGCATGTCGTTCTGGCGCTCAACGAGATCAACGAAGAACACGACGGCGCGGGATACGAGACCGACGAGCGTGAGCAGCTGTGCGCGTACATCGACCAGGCCCTGAGCGAGCGCGGTATCGACATCCCGGCCCTGACGGAGAGGAACGGCATCGGCCGATTCGAGATCACGGACGAGTGGCGCGATTGGTGACCTCGGCGGTCACACCGCCGGTAGCTCGCAGCGAGGGGGTCTCAGTCTGTTCAGGGACCTGCAGGACGTCGGGCCGAAGTGGCCGCGCATCCTGGCGGGATGACAGAGGTCCGAGAGCAGCACGTGAAGGTTCACTTCCACCTGGAGATCGAGGACGACTGGCCTCCCGCCACGGTGGAAAGCCTGTGGGCCGTCGACCAGGGCGACGGGACGGTGAAGCTCGACAACATCCCGTGGTTCGTCCGTGGGGTGGCGTGCGGTGACATCGTGACGACCACGGCGGATGAGGACGGCGTGCGGTGGGCCGGCGACGTGGTCCGTCGCTCGGAGAACTGCGCCATCCGGCTCATCGTGCATCGCGGTGGGGGCTCGGGCGCCGCACGGGGAAGCGTCCTCAACGCCTTTCACGAGCTGGGGGTCTGCGGCGAGGGGATCGAGAGGTTCGGCATGGTCTCCCTGGACGTCCCTCCTACCGCCGACCTTGCCAAGGTTCAGCGACTCCTCAACCACGGTGTGGCCAAGGAATGGTGGGACATGGAAGAGGGGTGCATCACCGCGGCTTGGCGCACGGCTGCGTCCAGCTGAGGTACGTCGTGCTGGGGTGGCCGGCCCTCGATGTTGGTATGTCACCCAAGCTCTCCATGCTGAGGGCGATCACCGCCAGGACCTCCGCAGACTGCACGTGCGTGACGATACGTGCCGCCTGTACCACAACCTGTCAGGGCCCTAGTAGGGCTTTGTTAGGTGGTGTCGTAGGTCTGCCATGGGGTGGGTTGTCGGCAGGTGGGGCAGGTGCCGGTCCAGGTGGTTAACAGGTGTT
>NZ_JBVJDS010000019.1:0-110688 GCF_055582185.1 Streptomyces sp. NPDC042201
CGAATACATCCAGTATGCGGACGTCCCTCCGCCTTGCGATGCACCGCATCTGACGCCGTGCGCTGATCCACCACGGATTACGGGACAGCCCTTAGCCCCCGCCGAATTCCCATCGTTCCGGGTGGCGTTCCACGTCTGCCCAGAGTGCTTCGCGGACCGGATCAACAACAGCCCATGAGTGCGCAGACGGGTGCTCCGCGAACACCGTGCACGCCTCGTCAGGGTCGGCAGCAAGGGTCTCGCACCACCGCAGAACCGCGAACCGGTGCGCCGAGTCGGTCCATAGGAACCACATCGCTCCACCCCGCTCGTCCTCGTCCCAAACGTGGTCGGCGTGTTCCCCGCCATGCCCCTCGCCGAGTTCGCATACGGCGTGTGTGGCTACGGCCTCCATCAGCTCCGCGGGCGGGTTGCCGGACATGAGCAGTTCCAGCATGGTTTCGAAAGGTGGCAACGCTGCCACGGCGGTGCATTGGAGCATGGTTCTGGCTTCCTTGGGAGTCGTGACAGTAGGAAGCCCCGCCCGAACAGGCCGGCATCCGGACGTGGCTTCGTTCCCTCACCGCGCGGGGTCTATCGGTCGCCGATGGCAGCGCGCCACTTCCCGCGGGACAGATGGCACACCCCGTCGGGCGTGATGCGCACCTGTGCGCCGAGCAGCGGCAACGACCCTTCCGCGTTGAGCCGGTTACGGATGCGCTCCAGGGCGGTCCAGAGCCGTTGCGGTCCGGCCTGGTGGACGGTTGGTGGGGCAATGAACTCGGCGGACGCTCGGGCCCATGAACCGTCCGGGTGGACCAGGTAGGCGGTCCGGGTCCGGCCGTGAGTCTCGTATCCGAGTTCCACGCCCGGTGTCGTGATCTCCAGCATGGATCGGAGTTCCCACGCTTCGGCCACGTCCACCACGGGATAGCGGCCCGTACTGCGCTCGTCCCCTTCCGTGCTCCGGGCGAGGGCGAACAGCTCAGCGAGGGCAGGCGGGTAGTCGTCGCCGGACCGAGTGAGCATGAAGCCCGCCGTGTCCCTCTCTACTTGCCCGATCACGTCGCCATTCCCGTGCTTCCACCCGGTGATGATCAGACAGGTTCGCCCGAGCGTGGTTGCGACGCGTCCGCCGGGTTCCAGTGAGGCGAGGACCGGACGGAGCCCCGGACCGGCGGGAATCCCCACCGTGGACACGATGCGGTCATACGATCCGGGAACGTGCTCGGTCGCATCCGCGGTGACGAACTCGGGGTGATAGCCCATGGACGCGAGCCGTTCACCCGCCGCGCTGGTCACGTACGCGTCCACGTCCAAGCTCGTCACGTTCTTGGCTCCGAACCGACTGGACGCGTACGCGGTGAGCCCGCCGGCTCCGGTGCCCAGGTCCAGAAACGACAGCCCCGGCCCGAGCCGCCCATGCCGAAGCATGCGCACGACCAGGCTCGGCAGCGTGGCGGACGATGTAGGCAGACCGTGGGGCTGGTCACCCGGCTTCGCATGGTCGGCGTGCAACGCGCCAACCCTGGTGACCAACGACCGATCCGCGTACGCGGCTTCCATCCACTCCACCGGGTCGGCAGCACCGTCGCGCAGTACCCACGAGCCATGCCCGTCCGGCTCCCACCACCGGGGCACCAGATCATGCCGGGAGGTTCCCGCAACGGGAGCGCGCCAGCGTGAATCGGGGTCGGTCACTCGGGCGGCAAGCCCGCCCGCGTATGTCTTCCACTCCATGTGCGGCCCTTCTAGTAGGCGGGGTCGCATGCTTCGGTGCTCGCAGGATCGCAGTCACTCGAATCGTCCGGGGAGACCGAGCGACAGAGCGAGGTCGGTGAGCTGGATCCAATGCGGATACATCGTGGGCTCACCGCCGATGAGCTGGATTTGCGGGATGCCGAGGGCCGCCGCGTCCGTGACGACAGCGTGCCAGTCCGCGGGAGTCATCGTGCCGTGTGTCCCCTGAGGGCTGGACTCGGACAGGCAGTGCGTGCACTTGAGCTGACAGCCCGCAGTGACCTCCAGTTCAAGGGAGTTGAGCGGGACAGTCTTTCGTGTGGGCGGCTCAATGAGTGTTGTCATGATCGATGTCCTCTCGGGTGGGGTGGGGTGTCCGCGCGGACGGAGTCAGAGGTTTTCGAGGTACTCGACCCCGCCACCGCCGCGCTGTAGGGCATCCAGGGCGCTGCGGATTCGCCGCTCCGTGTGTGGTGTGGTGTGGCTAGGGAGGTCCGCGGCGGATACCCAAGACCAGTTGCTCAGCTCGGGCTCGACGCCGGGGGCCGGCGTGGGCAACGTGATTTCCACGTCAACGGGCCACATGCCACAGTCGTAAAGGAAGTTGTAGCCCTCAGCCGACCCGGCCTCTGCGGTCATCCAGTGGACGGTCAAGACCTGGTGAGGCGAGACCGACAGACCGGTCTCCTCCAGGACCTCCCGCGTACACGCTTCCCGAGCCGACTCGTTCGGGCGTGCGCATCCGCCGGGCAGGGGGCCGGGACGACCACGGGGCGAGCGGTGAGCCCGTACCAACCGGTCTCGTCGCAGGCAACGAACTGGAAGGTGAGACCCGCTGCGAGCTGCCGCGCCGCCTCGTCCTGGTGCTCGTTGCCGTCGGCCCAGGACCGAAGCTCGGCAGGTGCGTCCCGCTCGGCGTGCGTCACCGGTCGAAGCACAGGGGGCGGAACCCACTCAGCGTACGGGTCGGGGTCCAGCCCTCCCGCGAATCGGAGAGCTTGCCCGCGGAGCCACCGGAGCGCGAGCCGGCGGGACGGAGCGACGAACCCGCCGAGATAGACGGTCGTCAAAGCGTCACCCGCGTACACCTCGGCGATGTACTCAACATCGGTCATGCGGCACGCTCACCGTTGTCGGGGCGGACCAGGTTCCGAAGCTGGTCGGCGGCCGCGTCCATACCGTCCAAGAACGCGTGCGGCTCGACGAACGGCTGGTCATGCGCGGGCGGGTGCGGGGTGAGTGCCCACATGATCCGGGGGAAGCGCTGCCGTAAGTGGACTTCCACGGCCCCCGCGGCAAGGACGAGCCGGACGAGTAGGCGGACTGGTGCTCTCACAGCCACTCCCCCCGGCTCCGAGCGTTGCAACGCGCGTTTTCGGCTTGCAGCCGCTCTATGGGGTCAGCGAGGCGGACGTGCCGGGGCTCCGCTTCCCATTCAGTTCCGCCGTTCATCGGGCGGAGCGACCAGTACGGGCCGGCGACTCCGCGGAACTCTCCAACACGGTCTTCACGGCTGGTATCCACCATGAGCGTGCCGGGGTTCGGAACGTGGGCGGGTTCCTGCCCGTCTGTGGGAATGTTCTGCGCAGACACCGCCGCTCCTCTCCGTAGTGACTCCACTACCAGGGCGGCGCAGCGTGTCCTAGAGTTCAGAAGTCTTCAACTTGCACCATATGAACGGAGAGTTGGGTGAACGCCCTTGAACCGCAAAGAGTTGGACCCCGAAAGTTCGCCGGTCGCAGCCTTCGGCGAGCGTTTGCGCACGTTGCGGGACGAGCGCGGGTGGACGCAGGATGAACTAGCCGAACGCATGGGCTACTCGGGGACGCATATTTCAGCCGTCGAAACTGGCCGTCGGTCCCCAACTCCCCGTTTCGCGAACAGTGCTGACAAGGTGTTCGGGACGGGCGACCGGCTCGAACGTCAGGGCCGGGCCGTGCGCACAAACGCGCTGTTGGAGGGGTTCCCGGAGTACGTCGCACATGAGGCGCAAGCGGCAGAGATCCGACTGTATGAGGTAGGTGTTATCCCTGGACTTCTTCAGACACCGGAGTACGCAGCAGCGCTCACCGCAGGAACCGTCAAGCGGGGAGCGATCAGCTCTGAGCAAGGGGGCGAACGAATCACGCTCGTTGCGGAGCGCCAAGCATCGTTGATCCGGCAGCCGCTCCCACTGGTCTTTGTAGTGCTTGACGAAAGCTGCCTTAGACGACCAATCGGGGGCAGCGCGGTCATGGCGGATCAGTTTGCACGTCTGGTCGAGTTCGCCGAGCTACCGAACACGGTGATCCAGATCGCCCCGTTCGACATGGGGGTTCGCCGTCCTCTCAGCCTGCCCGTGACCGTTCTTACGATGCCGGATCGGTCGCTCATGTCGTACGCGGAGTCCGCCCAACGGGGGCACCTCGAACGAGAAAGCATGTTCGTGCTGCCCATGCTGACGGCCTACCATCAGCTACAGGCTGAAGCCGCTTCGCAGGCGGAGTCTGTGGCCATGATCGAACGGTTACGAAAGGGCACCCCGTGACGACCGAATCCCCCCGCTGGTTCAAGTCTTCGTACAGTGAGAACGGTGGTCAGTGCATCGAGGTTGCGGATAACTTCGTCGTCTCGCGCGGCGTGGTTCCCGTCCGTGACTCCAAGAACACGACCGGCCCGGTTCTCACCTGCCCCGCTGGTGCGTTCTCGTCCTTCGTGGCGGGCGTAAAAGCTGGAGAGTTCGGCACTGCCTGACCGCCAACCGACCCACCAAGTCGCAGAGTTGACCCGTCATGCAACGGCATGATGGGACTTCGCTGTGTCCGCACCAGGGAGATGTTCGCCGCCGGGAAGGGGACGCTCGACGCCGTGCTGCGCCCCGATCCCAGATTTCTGGGTCCGGTGGAGACGGGGGTGACCGAGGCACTGGCGACGCGCGGGACCGGCTGACGGCGGACGCGCCGGGGTCCATGGTGTGCGCGGTGCGGGTCGGGCGGCGGTCGGGCGGCTACGCACGCCCCGGGTCGGGGCCGACCGCGTCGCCTCGTACGGGTGCGGTCCAGGCGATCCAGTCGCCGCCGGCGATCAGGCGCCCCCGCGCGCGCAGTTCATGGGCCACGCGTGGCGCCGCGAAGTACACCCAGGCGCTGGCCGTGGTGCCGTCCGCCCGCAGGACATCGCGGGCGGCCCGTTCGTACACATTGCCGGGGTCGCCGGGCGCTCCGTACTCCTCCAGCTCGTCGAGTACGCGGAGCAGTTCGCCGTACGCCCCCGGCGCCGCCGTCACCAGCTCGCCGACGACCGTGCCGGGAGCCTCGATCGCGTACGGATAGCCGGGTCCGTCATACAGGAGCGCTCCCTCCAGCCGGGCCGCTTCCTCCCCGGCCGTGCGGCCGCGCAGGAACAGATCGTGGTTGTGCTCGCCCGGCCGCAACGTGCCGTAGACGAAGAACGGCAGCGCCCGCTCCCCCTCACGCCCGGTCCTCATGGTGCGACGGTCTCCTCCGTGAGCCACGCCAGATACGCCGTGCTGCCCCGCACCACGGGCGTGGCGATGATCTCCGGCGTGTCGTAGTCGTGGGCGGCCTTCAGATGGGCCTCCAGCGCTTCGTAGCAGGCAGCGGTGGTCTTGAAGAGGATCTGCCACTCCTCGGCGGTCTCGATCGCGCCCTGCCAACGGTAGACCGAGGTGACCGGGGCGGAGATCTGCGCGCAGGCGGCGAGGCGGGCCTCGATCACGCCCCGGGCGAGTTCCTCGGCCTTGTCGGCGCTGTCGGTCGTGGTCAGCACGGTCAGGCACGCGGCAAGGGGCACGGGCGGGCTCCTTCGGGGTCGTAGGGCCGGGACCTGCGTCCCGGACCTGGCGGTAGTACAGCACCGTACGCACGGCGGTCGCACCACCGCCCCGGGGAGCCGCGTGGCGGGGCGTCAGCCGGCGTACGGGCGGGCGGACTTGGCGTCCCGCAGGGCCAGCCCCCACCAGGCGAGCTGGTCGAGCATCGCCGTGGCGGCCGCGTCGCAGTCGGCCGGGTCCTTGTGCCGGCCGTCGTCGTCGAAACGCGCGCCCGCGTGGTGGAAGGAGACCGTGTCCCGGACGGTGACGGCGTGCAGCTCGGCGAAGACCTGGCGCAGCTGCTCGACGGCGCGCAGTCCTCCGGAGATCCCGCCGTAGGAGACGAAGCCGACGGGCTTCGCCTGCCATTCGCCGAAGTGCCAGTCGATCAGCGACTTGAGGGAGGCGGGGAACGAGTGGTTGTACTCGGGGGTGAGCACGACGAAGGCGTCGGCGCCGGCCAGCCGCGGGGTGACCTTGGCGAGTTCGGCGCGGACGGCGGGGCCGGGCTTGAAGGAGAGGCCGGTCGGCAGATCCGCCTCGGCCAGATCGATCAGTTCGGTGGTGAAGTCCTGGCGATCGGCGACGCGGGAGAGAAACCAGTCGGACACGACCGGGCCGAAGCGTCCTTCCCGGTTGCTGCCCAGGATGACGGCGAGTTTCAGGGGTTCGGGGAGGGACGCGGCGGCGGATTGAGCCGCAGGCGTGACGGCGGTCGTGCGGGGCGCGAGGTCTGTTGTGATGTCCATGGGGAGAGCGTCATACGTCAACCTTGGTTCAGGTCAAGCGGGCGTGGCCCGCATGTCGTCTCTCGCCTCGAACGCCGAGGAAGCCACCGGCTGAGCGCGTCATACGGTGAGGGGCATGACAACCACTGCTCCGCATCTGCTGATCGAGGTCGACGGCCGGCCCGCCACCGAGGCGGACCTGCGGCTCCGTGCGCTCGACACCTACGGGCACTTCACCGCGATGCAGGTCAGGGGCGGCCGGGTACGCGGCCTGGCCCTCCATCTCGCCCGGCTGGACGCGGCGACCGAGGAACTGTTCGGCGCCGGTCTGGACGGCGAGCGGGTACGGGCCCTGCTCCGGCACGCGCTCGGTGACGTACGGGACGCCTCGGTCCGGGTGTACGTCCACTGGCCGGAGGGGACGGCGGACGCGACCCTGATGGTGACGGTACGGCCGCCCGCCGCCCCGGACGACCGGGCGCAGAGCCTGATGTCCGTCCCGTACCAGCGTCCCGTCCCGCACATCAAGCATCTGGGCGGCTTCGCCCAGATCCACTACGGCCGGGTCGCCGAACGCGCGGGCTTCGACGACGCGCTGCTCACCGGTCCCGGCGGCGTGGTGGCGGAGAGTTCGATCGCCAATATCGGCTTCTGGGACGGTGGTTCGGTGGTCTGGCCGGACGCGCCGGTGCTGACGGGCATCGCGATGGCCCTGCTGGAGCCCCGCCTCCCGGCCGCCGGTCTCCCGTCGGTCCGCCGCGAGGTCACCCTGGCGGACCTCTCCCGGTACCGGACCGCCTTCGTCACCAACTCGCACGGCGTCGCCCCGGTCGCCCGGATCGACGACACGGTCTTCCCCGGCGACGCGGCGGTGCTGAAGACGGTGACCGAGGTGTACGACGGGGTGGAGTGGGACCGCCTCTGAGCCGGCGGCCGGACAGGGCCGAGGCCCTGTCCGCCGAACGGCTGCCATCCGCCGGCCACCTGTCACCCGTTCAGCGCGGGACGCGCAGCGATCGGGCTGATGCGGCGTCATCCCCCATGACCTGCGGCGACGCCCCCTGACAGGCGCGCGGCCCGGACCACGAACCGCGAATCTGACCGGTCATCAGCAGGCGTGCGCGGCGAAGGGCGCCTTATCTCTGAGGTAACGACTACCGCTGCCCAGGAGGATCACCATGCGCCCCACTGACCGCCTGCTCACCGCAACCGCGCTGGCGGCCGCATCGATAGCACTGACCGCCGCGAGCGCCACCACTGCGTTCGCCGGCGGTTTTGATCAGCGGGAACTGTCCGGGTCGACCGCGGGCGCCGCCACCTCCGTGTCCGTCAGCGCCCCTGACTGCGACCGGGACGGCGGCGGCAAGGAAGCCGCGAAGGCCGTCGGAGAGAAGTGTCAGACCGGCAAGGAGTCGGCCGGCGACCGCGACAAGGAAGCCAGTGGTGACCGCGCCAAAGAGGCCGGCGACCGCGACAAGGAAACCAGTGGTGACCGTGCCAAAGAGGCCGGTGACCGTGGCAAGGAGGTCGCTGGTGACCGCGGCAAGGAAGCCTCCGGTGACCGTGCCCGGGAGCGCGACGAGCCGACCGGTCATGTAAGGACAGGTGTCGGCGGCAGCGTCTCCCCCGACACCCACCAGATCGCGGCGGGTGTGGCCGTACTGGCCGCGGCCGCCGTAGGCGGGACATGGCTCCTGCACCGCCGGGCGAGCGGCGCGCAGGTCAGCTGACGGGGCCGGTCTCCACCGCCCCGTACCCGCCCCTCGTCCCCGCCCCCGTCACGCTCATCGCTGACGGGGGCGGGGATCCCGCATTCCTGGAGACCCCGCCCCGGGGATCCCGCATTCCTGGAATCTCGTCCGGAGGACTGGACTCATGACCGCGATGGACTCATGACCGCGAAGGGCAAGGGCTGGCTGATAGCCGTGGCCGTCTGCACCGGTGTCTGGCTCGTCCAGAACGGCTCCCGCCCGGTGACCCCGCCCATGCCGTCCGCCGCCGAGGCCTTCGCCGCCGGCCCCCGGCAGCACACGGAGGCGGCCGCGGCCCCCCTGTCGCCCTCCGCCCCCATACGGCTGCGCATCCCCGAGATCACGGTGGACGCGCCCCTCATACGGCTGGGACTGGCGGCCGACGGCAGCCTCGACGTACCGCCGCCCGAGGACAGCGATGTCGCCGGCTGGTACAAGGACGGCACCGCCCCGGGCGCCAAGGGCACCGCGATCGTCGCCGGTCATGTCGACAACGCACAGGGGCCCGCCGTCTTCTACGACCTGGGCTCGCTCAAAAAGGGCCACCGCGTCGAGGTGACCCGCCGGGACGGCCGCACCGCCGTCTTCACGGTCGACGCCGTCGAGGTGTACGAGAACACCGCCTTCCCCGACCGCAAGGTCTACGGGGCCGCCGACCGGGCGGAGCTGCGGGTGATCACCTGCGGCGGCGGCTTCTCCAAGAAGGGCGGCTACCAGGGCAACGTGGTGGCGTTCGCCCATCTCATCGGTGTGAGATAGCGCCCGCTCATCGTGAGACAGGTCCCGCTCATCGGTGCGAGACAGGGCCCGCTCAAGCCGTCCACTGGTCGAACGCCAACTTCGCGACCAGCGAGAACACGACCACCAGCAGCACCCCACGCACGAACTCGCTGCCCTTCCTGAGCGCCATCCGCGCGCCGAACATCCCGCCCGCCAGATTGAACACCGCCATCAGCGCGGCCAGCTGCCACATCACCGTGCCCTGGTAGGCGAACATCGCGAGCGCCCCGCCGTTGGTGCAGACGTTCACGATCTTCGCGGTGGCGGAGGCCGTCACCAGATCGAGGTGGAGTACGGCGGTGAGCGCCAGCACCAGAAACGTTCCTGTGCCGGGTCCGAACAGCCCGTCGTAAAAGCCGATCCCGCCGCCGACCAGGACTATCGCGGTGGCCATACGACGGCGGGTGACCGGGCCGCCCGCCTGCGCACCGCCGAAGGACGGCCGCAGCATGACAAAGGCCGCCACCCCCAGCAGCACGACCATGATCACGGGGCGCAGCACCTCGCTGCTGATCCCGGCCGCGAAGAAGGCGCCGCCCATCGAACCGGCGAGCGCCGCGAGTCCGATCCGTACGGCCGTCCTGACGTCGACGGGAGCGCTGCGCAGATACGTCACCGCGGCGCCCGAGGTCCCGACGATGGCCACCGCCTTGTTGGTGCCGAGGATCTGCGCGGTGGGGACATGCGGCAGCCCGAGCAGCAGCGCGGGCAGGAGCAGCAGCCCGCCACCGCCCACCACGGCGTCGATCCAGCCGGCCGCGGCGGCGGCGAGACAGAGCACAACAAGCATGGTCAGAGAGATATCGGGCATGCTCGCGACCTTATGGACGGGATGGGTGGCCCGTCCATCGATCCCGGCAGAGTTGAGCTACGTCAGAGGTTCGCGCCGGGCGCGGGGGCCGAGGTCGGACGTGTGGCGCCCGGCAGGTCGTAGGCTGAAACGGCGGAGCGACGGCTCTTCGCCTCCGGGACATGCACGATGCGTGAGACGTACGAGGAGCAGCGCATGCCGATGACCGACTGGAACGCAAGCGACATCCCCGACCAGCGTGGCCGCACCGCCGTGGTCACGGGGGCCAACAGCGGGATCGGGCTGGCGACCGCACGCGAACTGGCCCGGCGCGGCGCACGCGTCGTCCTCGGCTGCCGCAACGAGACCCGCGGCGCGGCGGCCGCCGCCCTCATCACCGCGGAAGTACCCGGCGCCGAGGTGGAGTTCCGGCAGCTGGATCTGGCGGACCTGTCCTCCGTACGGGAGTTCGCGGCCTCCTTCCCCTACGAGCGGCTCAATCTGCTCATCAACAACGCGGGCGTGATGGCCCTGCCGTACGGAACGACGGCCGACGGGTTCGAGACCCAGTTCGGCGTCAATCACCTCGGGCACTTCGCCCTCACCGGGCGGCTTCTCCCCCGGCTGCTGAACGCCACGCGGGCGCGGGTGGTGACCGTCTCCAGCACCATGCACGCGGCGGCCAATATCGACATCCGCGATCTCAACAGCGAGCGCCGGTACCGTCGCTGGGTTGCCTACGGCCGCTCCAAGTCGGCGAATCTGCTCTTCGTCCACGAGCTGGCGAGGAGGCTGGCCGCCGCCGGCTCCGATGTCGTCGCCAACGCGGCGCAGCCCGGCTACGCGTCCACCAATCTGCAGACCGCGGCCGTCCGGATGGAGGGCCGCAGGACCGCCGAGCGGATCGTCACCCTCGTCAACAGGATCATCGCCCAGTCGCCCGAGGCCGGGGCGCTGCCGACGCTGTACGCGGCGACGGCGCCCGGCGTACGGTCCGACACCTTCACCGGCCCCAGGTTCCAGGGCTGGCGGGGCGCCCCCGTCCCGTCCTGGCGTGCGCCCTGGACCCTGAACGACGCCGTCGGCGAGCGGCTGTGGACGGAGTCGGAGCGGCTCACCGGGGTGTGCTTCGAGGGGCTCAGCCCTGCGGCTCGACGGCCGCGGGGTCCATCCACATGACCTCCCAGATGTGCTGGTCCGGGTCCTGGAAGGAGCGGCCGTACATGAAGCCGTGATCGATCGGCTCATTGGCCGGGGAGCCGCCGGACGCGAGGGCGGTGTCGGCCAGCTCGTCGACCTTCTCTCTGCTCTCGACACCGAGGGCGAGGATGACTTCGGTGGTCTTCGAGGCGTCCGCCACGTCCTTCCGGGTGAACTCCTTGAAGCGCGACTCCTCCAGGAGCATCGCGTAGATGGTGTCACTGATGACGAGGCAGGCCGTGGACTCGTCGCTGAACTGCGCGTTGAACGTGTAGCCGAGCTTGCTGAAGAACGCCCTGGAGGTCTCCAGGTCCTTCACGGGGAGGTTCACGAAGATCAGGGTGGGGGACATGAGCCGTCTCTCTTCCGTCCGGGCCCGACCGGCCGCTGTGCCGGCAGCTGTGCGCTTTCGGGGTGCGTGCTTTCGGAGGGGTAGACCCTGAGTCCGCGGCGAACTCATCGCCGTACGGAGAGAATCTTCGCGGCGCCGTCAGCACATCGCCACATCGCCCCCGTTCTGCTCACCGTCCGTTCAGGCAACGGCCATACGGGGCTTCTAGGCTCCGTCGGCGCGCGACCCCGCATCGCCGGCCGGCGCGGCGGGGCGGTCACGACACCCCCATGGAGCGACCAGTGGAACGTCGCAGTTTCCTGCGTGGAGCGGTCATCGGCACCTCGGCCGCGGCCTTCGGCGGCACCCTGTGGCGCGGCGCCGCCTTCGCCGCGCCCGCCCAGCCGGGCGCGGGCCCCTACGGAGCACTCGGCGCGGCGGACGCCAACAACATCCGGCTGCCCGCCGGGTTCACCAGCCGTATCGTCGCCAGGTCCGGGCAGCGAGTCTCCGGTACGTCGTACACCTGGCACAACGCGCCCGACGGCGGCGCCTGTTACGCGGACGGCACCGGCTGGATCTATGTCTCCAACTCGGAGATCGACCCGTCGGGCGGCGCGAGCGCGGTCCGTTTCTCCTCGGCCGGCGCCATCACCGGCGCGTACCGCATCCTGTCCGGCACCCACCAGAACTGCGCGGGCGGCAAGACCCCGTGGAACACCTGGCTCTCCTGTGAGGAGGTCGACCGCGGCTATGTCTACGAGACCGACCCGTGGGGCGTGAACGCGGCGGGACGGCGGGACGCGATGGGCCGCTTCAAGCACGAGGCCGCGGCCGCCGACCCCGTACGGAAGACGATCTATCTGACCGAGGACACCACCGACGGCTGCTTCTACCGCTTCACGCCCGCCACCTGGGGTGATCTGTCCGCGGGGCGGCTGGAGGTGCTGGTCGCCGGTACGGGCACGAGCGGCCCGGTGAGCTGGGCGACCGTACCCGACCCCAGCGGCGCCACGGCCACCCGCAACCAGGTGCCGGGCGCCAAGCGCTTCAACGGCGGGGAGGGCTGCTACTACGCGGACAACACCTGCTGGTTCACCACCAAGGGCGACAACCGGGTCTGGCAGTACAACGCGGCCGCGTCCACCATCGAGCTGGCCTACGACGACTCGCTGGTGTCCGGTACGGCGCCGCTGACCGGTGTCGACAATGTCACCGGTACCGCCTCCGGCGATCTCTTCGTCGCGGAGGACGGCGGGAACCTGGAGATCTGTGTGATCACTCCGGACGATGTCGTCGCGCCGTTCCTGCGGGTCGGCGGCCAGTCCGGCTCGGAGATCACCGGACCGGCGTTCTCCCCCGACGGCAAGCGGCTGTACTTCTCCAGCCAGCGCGGTACGACCGGAAGCTCGTCGGGCGGTATCACCTACGAGGTGACGGGCCCGTTCCGGTCGTAACACCCGGCCACGGCGGCCCCGCATGACGAAGGGGCGGGCGCCTTCGCACGAGGCGCCCGCCCCTTCGCTGTATCCGCAGCCGCCCGCCGGATCGGTGAGGGTCGGGGTGTCCCGGCGGGCGGCTGCGGTGTCTGTGGGGAATCGTGACTGGCCCGATTCCCTAGGCCCTAGGCCCTAGCGGGAGTCGTTGTCGCTCGACCGGGCCGCCGCGCGGCCCGCCTCCAGCCGCGCCACCGGGATCCGGAACGGCGAGCAGGAGACGTAGTCCAGGCCCACGTCGTGGAAGAAGTGCACCGACTCCGGGTCGCCGCCGTGCTCACCGCAGATGCCCAGCTTGAGGCCGGGCCTGGTGGCGCGGCCCGCCTCGACCGCGCTCCGTACGAGCGCGCCGACACCGTCCCGGTCGATCGTCTCGAACGGCGAGACCCCGAAGATGCCCTTCTCCAGGTACGCCGTGAAGAAGCTCGCCTCCACGTCGTCGCGGGAGAAGCCCCAGACGGTCTGGGTCAGGTCGTTCGTACCGAACGAGAAGAACTCCGCGGCCTCCGCGATCTGTCCCGCGGTCAGCGCGGCGCGTGGCAGCTCGATCATCGTGCCCAGCGCGAGCTTGATCTCGACGCCCGTGGCCCGCTCGACCTCGGCGATGACCAGCTCGGCCTCGTCCCGGACGATCTCCAGCTCCTGGACCGTACCGACGAGCGGGATCATGATCTCGGCGCGCGGGTCGCCCTTGGCGTTCTTGCGCGCGGCGACGGCCTCCGCGATGGCCCGTACCTGCATGGTGAACAGACCGGGGATGACCAGGCCGAGCCGGACCCCGCGCAGGCCCAGCATCGGGTTCTGCTCGTGCAGCCGGTGGACGGCCTGGAGGAGGCGCAGATCGTTCTCGTTGTGGTCCTTGCGCGCCTCGGCGAGGGCGACCCGGACCGACAGTTCGGTGATGTCGGGAAGGAACTCGTGCAGGGGCGGGTCGAGGAGACGCACCGTCACGGGAAGGCCGTCCATCGCCTCGAAAAGCTCGATGAAGTCCTTCCGCTGGAGCGGCAGCAGGGCCGTCAGCGCCTCGGAGCGCTCGTCGTCCGTGTCGGCGAGGATCAGCTTCTCGACCATCCCGCGCCGCTCACCGAGGAACATGTGTTCGGTCCGGCACAGTCCGATGCCCTGGGCGCCGAAGCGGCGGGCGCGCAGGGCGTCCTCCGCGTTGTCGGCGTTGGCGCGCACGCGCAGCCTGCGGCGGCGGTCGGCGTACGCCATCATCCGGTGCACGGCCTCGACGAGCTCGTCGGCGTCGTCGGCGCCCGCGTGCATCCGCCCTTCGAAGTACTCGACGACCGGCGAGGGGACGACGGGGACCTCACCGAGGTAGACCTTGCCGGTGGAGCCGTCGACGGAGACGACGTCGCCCTCCTCGATGACGGTCCCGTTCACCGTCATCCGGCGGGCCTTGGTGTCGACCTCCAGCTCCTCGGCGCCGCAGACGCATGTCTTGCCCATGCCGCGGGCGACGACGGCGGCATGCGAGGTCTTGCCGCCGCGGGAGGTCAGGATGCCCTCGGCGGCGATCATGCCGTCCAGGTCGTCGGGGTTGGTCTCGCGGCGGATGAGGATGACCTTCTCGCCGGACCGGGACCATTTGATGGCGGTGTACGAGTCGAAGACCGCCTTGCCCACGGCCGCGCCCGGCGAGGCGGCAATGCCGCGCCCGAGCAGCTCGCGCTTCGCGTCCTCGTCGAAGCGCGGGAACATCAGCTGGGCGAGCTGGGCGCCGTTGACACGCTGGAGCGCCTCGGCCTCGTCGATCAGGCCCTGGTCGACCAGCTGGGTGGCGATCCGGAAGGCGGCCCCGGCGGTGCGCTTGCCGATGCGGGTCTGGAGCATCCACAGCTGGCCGCGCTCGATGGTGAACTCGATGTCGCAGAGATCCCGGTAGTGCGTCTCCAGGGTCTCCATGATCTGCATCAGCTGGTCGTACGACGCCTTGTCGATGGTCTCCAGGTCGGCGAGCGCCACGGTGTTGCGGATGCCCGCGACGACATCCTCGCCCTGCGCGTTCTGGAGGTAGTCGCCGTACACGCCCTGGTGGCCGCTGGCGGGGTCGCGGGTGAAGGCGACGCCGGTGCCCGAGTCGGGGCCGAGGTTGCCGAAGACCATCGAACAGATGGTGACCGCGGTGCCCAGGTCGCCGGGGATGCGCTCCTGGCGGCGGTAGAGCTTGGCGCGGTCGGTGTTCCACGAGGCGAAGACCGAGCGGATCGCGAGGTCCATCTGCTCGCGCGGGTCCTGCGGGAAGTCGCGGCCCGCCTCCCGGGAGACGATCTTCTTGAACTGCTTGACCAGCTTCTTGAGGTCCCCGGCCTCCAGATCCACGTCGGTGGCGGCCTTCTTGGCCCGCTTGGCCTCTTCGAGCGCCGCTTCGAACAGGTCGCCGTCGACGCCGAGCACGGTCTTGCCGAACATCTGGATCAGCCGGCGGTACGAGTCCCACGCGAAGCGCTCGTCGCCGGCCTGCGTGGCGAGCCCGGCGACGGAGGCGTCGGAGAGTCCGACGTTGAGCACGGTCTCCATCATGCCGGGCATGGAGAACTTGGCCCCGGAGCGTACGGAGACGAGCAGCGGATCGTCCGCCTGGCCGAGCTTCTTGCCCATCTTCTTCTCGAGGGCGTCGAGGTGCACACTCACCTCTTCGCGCAGGGCAGCCGGTTCCGTGCCGCTGTCGAGGTAGATGTTGCATGCCTCGGTGGTGATGGTGAAGCCCGGGGGGACGGGCAGCCCGAGATTGGTCATCTCGGCGAGATTGGCACCCTTACCGCCGAGGAGGTGCTTCAGATCCTTGTTGCCCTCGGTGAAGTCGTAGACGAACTTCTCGCCCTGGGGCTCGTGGGTGGCTACGAGGGGATCTTTGTTTTCCGACACGGGTCTCGACTCCTCGAGGACGCGGTGGCTGCCCTGACGGCGAGGAACATACCCAGATCGAAGGTGCACCGGTACGGCCACTTGCCTGTCATACGGCCTTAACCACTCGTCCGCCAGCAGATCGAAAGTGACCCGGGGGCAGTCGGCCGGCTCCGGGTCCTTCATTCCTCGAAGCGGGCATGACCCGCACATGACTTCATTCGCTCATACGAGCGTAGACATCGACGTCTGAGTTCACGACTTGAACACCGAAGGGGTGGCACCGGGTGCCACCCCTTCCGGAGATACAGTCGCTCACAAATCGCTCATCTGAGCGGAGTCTCTATCAACAGTGGCGAGAATCACGCCCCTGATGGCCCCCGGAGTCCAGAATCCGGACCGGTCCCGGGCGTGTCCTGGACCTGGGGCCCCGGGGCGCAGCCGCGCAGCAGCGTCAGGTCCACGTCTTCCAGGCTGTCGGCGAAGTACCGGCCGGCCGCCGGGTCCACCGGCAGCAGCGACGGAACCACCAGCACCGCGCACCCCGCCGCCTGGGCCGACGCGCTGCCGTCCGGCGAGTCCTCGATCGCGACGCACGCCCCGGGGCCGACCCCGAGGCGCTCGGCCGCCACCCGGTAGGGATCGGGGTGCGGTTTGGTCCGTACGGTGTCGTCGGCGGAGAGCGTGAAGGCGAACCGGACATCGGCCAGCGAGCCCGCGACCACCGAGTCGACCACGGCCCGTGGTGACGCGCTCACCAATGCGAAGGGCACCTCGGCGCGCTCCAGTTCGGCCAGCAGCCGCCGGGCGCCCGGCCGCAGCGGCGCCCCCGCCTCGACCCGCCGGAAGAACGATCCGGCCAGCTCGGTGGCGACCGTCTCGGCGCAGGCCGCGCCCGTGACCCGTACGAGATGGGCGGCGGTGTCGGCGACCGCGCGGCCGACGACCTCCGGCGCGTCCACGGCGGTGAGCCGGTGGCCGAGGCCCGCCGCGATCTCGTCCGCCGTCTCCCACCACAGCACCTCGGTGTCCACGAGGGTGCCGTCCATGTCGAAGAGCACGGCCGCGGGCATCCTCACGCGTCCGCCGGGGCCGCGGCCGGGACGACCAGGACGGGGCGCTGGGCCGGCGTGACGCTCGCCCGTACGCCCGGCGTCAGCTCCCCGGCGTCCCGCGACGGCACATCGGCCTTGACCGAGCCGCCGCCGGGCAGATCGAGCAGCACCCGGGTGACCGAGCCGAAGAAGGACGCGGAGACGACCGTGGCCGTGCCCTCGGGGTCGGCGGTGGCGGTGACGTTCTCCGGCCGGATCAGCACCTCCACCGCGCGGCCCGCCGGGATCTCGCCGTCGACGGGCAGCGTGCTGCCCGCGACCTCGACCCGGCCGCCGTCCGTGAGCCGGCCGGGAAGCCGGTTCATCGTGCCGACGAACTCGGCGACGAAGGGCGTGGCGGGCCGCTCGTACAGCTCGGCCGGCGGCGCGCACTGCTCCAGCCGGCCCGCGTTGAGCACGGCCACCCGGTCGGCCATGGAGAGTGCCTCCTCCTGGTCGTGGGTGACGAAGATCGTGGTGATGCCCAGCGACAGCTGGAGCCGCCGGATCTCCTCCCGCAGGGACAGCCTGACCTTGGCATCGAGTGCCGAGAGGGGTTCGTCGAGCAGCAGGACGCGCGGGCGCAGCGCCAGCGCGCGGGCCAGCGCGACGCGCTGCTGCTGGCCGCCGGACATCTGGTGCGGGAAGCGGTCGCCGTGCTCGGGCAGGCCGACCAGGTCGAGCAGCTCGGCGGCGCGGGCGTGCCGCTCGGCGGCGGACACCTTGCGCACCCGCAGTCCGAAGGCCACGTTGTCGCGGGCGTTGAGGTGCGGGAAGAGGCTGTACGACTGGAAGACCATGCCCGCGTCGCGCCGGTTGGCCGGCACCCGGGTGATGTCCTCACCGTCCACCAGCACCTCGCCCGCGTCCGGCTGTTCGAAGCCGGCGAGGACGCGCAGCGCCGTGGTCTTGCCGCAGCCCGAGGGGCCCAGCAGGGCGAGCAGTTCACCGGGCCTGGCCGTCAGGTCGAGGCCGTTGAGGGCGACGGTGGAGCCGAAGGCCCGGCGCAGACCGCGGAATTCGACCAGGGCGCCGGCGGCGGACGCCGGCTCCGGCCGCTCGGCGGTCGCTGTGGAGCTGGATGGCGTGGATGTCATGGCGGAGCTACTCCTTGCCGGAGACGGGAGTGGGGGCGGCGGCGGGGGCGGCCGAGGCGCTGGCCCCGGCCCGGGCCCCGGCGCGGGAGAGGACCATCAGCAGCGCCCAGGCGATCAGCAGGCTGAGCAGGGACACGGCGACGGACACCTGCGCCTCCGCGCCCGAGATGGAGACGATCCACACGGCGAACGGCCGGAAGCCGAGAAGCGCGGCGATGGTGTATTCGCCCAGCACCAGCGCGAGGGTGAGGAAGGACGCTCCCGCCAGCGACGAGCGCAGATTGGGCAGGACGACCCGCACGATCACGTACGGCATGCTCGCGCCGCAGTTGCGCGCGGCCTCCACGAGGGTGGGGACGTCGACGGCGCGCAGCCCGGCGTCCAGCGAGCGGTAGACGAACGGCAGCGCGAGGACGGTGTAGGCGAACACCAGCACGAGCGGGAACGATTCGTTCTGCACCGCGATGAACGTCTGGTAGAGCGGGGTCGTGGAGAGATGCTCGGGCCCCCAGCGCAGCACGGTCGTGATCCCGCTGACCAGGGCGATCGGCGGCACCACCAGCGGCAGCATGCAGACCACCTCGACGACCGGCCGCAGCCGCGGCGCGCCGAGCCGCACGGCGACCAGCGCCGGCACGGCCAGCAGCAGGGTGAGCGCGATGGTGGCGGCGGCGAGTCCCAGCGAGAGCAGCAGGCTCTCGGAGAACCCCTCGGCGGACAGGATTCCGCTGTACGCGTCGAAGGAGACGCCCTGTCCGGGGATGTGCACCGTGAAGACGAACGACGCCACCAGCGGTACGACGAAGTAGATCCCGGCCAGGCCCAGGACGGCGCCGCGCCAGACCCGGGGGCGGCGGCGCGGGCGCCCGGCCCCGCCGCGCCCCGACGACGGCGCGTCCTTTTGCGGCGCGGGCGCGGTGGAGGCGGTGGGGGTCAGTGCAGCCATCGGGTGCTCCGTCGCTGGAGGGGCAGATAGACCGCCATGACCAGTCCGGCGATCACGATCATGTCGAGGCTCAGCGCGAGCGCCACATTCTCCTGACCGACCTGTACGTTGCCGGACAGCGCGTCCGCGATCTTCAGGGTGACCAGCGGGACCGAGCCTCCGACCAGCGCGGCGGCGGTGGCGTACGCGGCGAAGGCGCTGCCGAAGAGCAGCACGAACCCGCCGAGCAGGGTGGGCGCGAGGACGGGCACTCCGACATGACGCCAGAACTGCCAGGAGGTGGCCCCGGCGTTCTGTGCGGCCTCCCGCCACTGCGGGCGCAGACCGTCCAGCGCCGGGACGCTGACCAGCACCATCAGCGGCACCAGGAAGTACAGATAGATCACGCAGAGCCCGGTGAAGGAGTACAGGTTCCAGCCGGCCGCGTCGAGATGGGCGAGCTGGGTGACCACACCGGAGATGCCGAGGGTGGCGACGAAGGCAAAGGCGAGCGGCACCCCGCCGAAGTTGGCGAGGACGCCGGAGGCGGTGAGGACGGATTCGCGCAGCGCGCCCCGCCGCGAGGTGACGACGGCCTGGGCGATCAGCATGCCGAGGACGGTGCCGATCAGGGCGGTCAGGGCGGACAGTTCGACGCTGCCCGCCAGGGAGGTGAGATACGGCCCCTGGAGCGAGGTCCGGAGGTTCACCGTGGTCGCGGTGGTGGCGCCGGTGGCCGAATCGGTGCTGGTGACCGCCCCGTACAGCACGGCGGCGACCGGCAGGCCGAAGCAGAGTCCGGCGAAGACGAGCAGCGGGAGGGCGCCGAGCCAGGCGCGCGGCGCCCGCCGCCGACGGCGTGTGCCGTCGGCGACGCCCGGTGCGGGCACGGCCGGTGGAACGGCCGGGCTCGGGGCCTGCGGGGTGGGGGCGGGCATCAGGAGACGGCCTTGTCCCAGTTCTCGGCGAGGGTGGCCTTGACCTTCTCCAGGTCCGCGGACTCGGGGAAGGTCGGGGTGCCCTCGACCGCGGGGAGCTTGGAGACGAACGTCTTGTCGACCGTACCGTCCGCCGTCATCGCGGGCAGCAGGACGGGCCTGGCGTATCCCTTGAGGAAGAGGTTCTGGCCCTCGGCGCCGTACAGGAACTCCATCCACAGCCGGGCGGCCGCCGGGTGGGGCGCGTCCTTGTTGATGGCCTGCGAGTAGTACTGGGCGTACACGCCGTCGGCCGGTACGGCGACCTTCCAGTCGACACCCTTGCCCTTGAACTGGTCGGCGAGGCTGGCGTTGAGGTAGTCCCAGTCGATCGAGATGGGCGTCTCGCCCTTCTGGACCGTGGCCGTGGTGGTCTCGACGGGGATGAAGTTGCCGTTCTTCTTCAGCTTGCCGAAGAAGTCGATGCCGGGCTGGATGTCGGTGAAGCTGCCCTTGTTGGCGAGGGCGGCCGCGTACACCCCGCCGAAGGCGGAGCCGGACTTGTTGGGGTTGCCGTTGAGCGCGACCTTGCCCTTGTACTCGGGCTTGAGGAGATCGGCGAAGGTCGTCGGGCAGACCTTGATGCGCGAGGCGTCGCAGCCGATGGAGATGTAGCCGCCGTAGTCGTTGTACCAGCGGGCCTGCTCGTCCTTCTGGGCGGCCGGGATCTTGTCGTAGGACGCGACCTTGTACGGGGCGAAGAGGCCCTCGGCGGCGCCGCTGCGGTCGAACGGAATGCCCAGGTCGACGACGTCGGGGGCGCGGTCCTGGCCCTTGCGGGACTTGATGGCGTTGATCTCGTCGGCGCTGGCCGCGTCCGGCGTCTCGACCTTGACCTTGACCTTGTACGTGGCCTCGAAGGCCTTGATGATCTCGCCGTAGTTCGCCCAGTCCGGCGGCAGGGCGATGGCGTTGAGCGTGCCCTCCTTCTCGGCGGCGGCGACGAGGTCCTTCAGGGAACCGAAGTCGGCCACGGAGGTGGCGGTCGCGGCCTTGACGCCGCCGGCGGAGTCGGCGGGCGCTTCGGACTTGGCACCACAGGCGGTGAGCGTGGTGAGCGCGGCGGTACTGAGCGCCAGCGCGGCTACCAGCCGGCCGTTGGCGTGGAATCGGGTCACGCGGTGTCTCCCAGGAGCGAAGAAGAGGCGAAAGAGGAGGTCACTTGTTCATACAAGCTGGCATCAGTTCGCCCGACGCGGGTGTCCGGGGAGTTAACGCCCAATGACCTTGTCCGCACGACCGAAGGAAGACAAAGCGTCCTCAAACCCCCTGATCAGCACGGCCCTTCGGAGCGTATCGGCGATCGGCAAGGCGTACAAGGGCAGGAAAAGGGGTCCGTCGAGCCGGTTCCGTGTGTGGTTAAAGTGAAGAGACGGACGGCGACCGGTGAGCGCATCTGTGCACAGGTCAGGAATTCCGTACGGATGGGCCGACGGATGGGCCGAGGAAACGAGGGGGCAGGCGTGGGCGGTTCGCGCTATCTGGAGATCGCGGAGGCGCTGCGGCGGTCGATCGCGCGCGACGAGTATCCGGTCGGCGCGCGGCTGCCCTCGGAGAGCGATCTGGCGGCCCGCTGGTCCGTCTCGCGCGGCACCGTGCGCCAGGCGGTGGGGCTGCTCGCCTCGGAGGGCCTGATCGGCTCCCGGCAGGGCGCCCGGCGCGTCGTACTGCGCCAGGAGCGCCGCCACAGCTTCCAGCAGCTCAACAGCTTCGCGCAGTGGGCGCAGGCCATGGGCTGCGAGGCCGCCGGCCGTATCCTCAGCCGTACGGCACGCCCCGCCACGGCCGAGGAGGCGTCCCGGCTGGGCGTCGCCCCCGGCAGCGAGGTGCTGTACGTCCTGCGGCTGCGATGGCTCGACGGGGAGCCGGTGATGGTCGAGCGCACCGCCTACACGGACTGGGTCGCGCCCGCCGTACAGGCCCTGCCGGAAGACTGCGTGTCGATCATGAACAGCATCGCGGAGAACGCCGGCATCGTCGCCCACTACGGCGAGCACCTCATCGACGCCGTCGCGGCGGGCAGCGAGGACGCCCGGCTGCTCCGGGTCCGCCGGGGCAGCCCGCTGCTCAGACAGCGCCATCTGACGTACACCGCCGCGGGCCGCCCGATCGAGTGGACGGACGACCGCTACCGCGCGGGCAGCGTCGCCTTCAGCGTCACCAACTCCGCCGCCGCGGCGCCGCTGGAGCGGCACGCGGGCCCGGACGTGGGGACGCAGAACGGCCGTCCGGCGTAGCCGCTCTCCGTGTAGACGCCCGGCCGGCCCGGGGGGCTCAGCCGCCCGAGGTGTCCAGTTCGGCGTCCGCGCCGATGCCCGCGCAGTCGTACGGGTCCTTCAGCCAGCCGTCCGGCAGGACCACCCGGTTGTTCCCCGACGTACGCCCGCGCGGCCCGTCCGCGCCGTCCGGCCACGGCTGGTCCAGATCGAGCCCGGCCAGCAGCTCGTCCAGTTCGGCGAGCGAGGAGGTGATCGCCAGCTGCTTGCGCAGCTGCGAGCCGACGGAGAAGCCCTTCAGATACCAGGCGACATGCTTACGGAAGTCGATCACGCCGCGGGTCTCGTCACCGATCCACTCCCCCAGCAGCTCCGCGTGGCGCCGCATGACGCCCGCGACCTCGCGCAGCGTCGGGGAGGCCGCGGCGCCGTGGCCTCCGGCCCCTCCGGCCGACGGGTCCGTACCCTCGAAGGCCGCGACCAGGTCCGCGAAGAGCCAGGGCCGCCCCAGGCAGCCGCGCCCCACGACCACGCCGTCACAGCCCGTCTCGCGCACCATCCGCAGCGCGTCGTCCGCCGACCAGATGTCGCCGTTGCCGAGGACCGGGATCTCCGGGACATGCTCCTTGAGCCGCGCGATGGCGTCCCAGTCCGCCGTACCGCCGTAGTGCTGTGCGGCGGTCCTGCCGTGCAGCGCGATGGCCGTCACGCCTTCCTCGACCGCGATCCGCCCGGCGTCGAGATAGGTGAGGTGGTCGTCGTCGATGCCCTTGCGCATCTTCATCGTGACGGGCAGGGCGCCGGCGTTGGAGACCGCCTCGTGCAGGATCGCGCGCAGCAGCGGCCGCTTGTACGGAAGGGCCGAACCCCCGCCCCTGCGGGTCACCTTGGGCACCGGGCAGCCGAAGTTCAGATCGATGTGGTCGGCGAGATCCTCGTCCACGATCATCCGCACCGCCTTGCCGACGGTGACCGGGTCCACTCCGTACAGCTGGATCGAGCGCGGGGTCTCGGTCGCGTCGAAACGGATCAGCTGCATGGTCTTCTCGTTGCGCTCGACCAGCGCCCGCGTGGTGATCATCTCGCTGACGAACAGCCCCTTGCCGCCGCTCACGGTAGCCGCTGCGGGGCGGCCCCCGAACGCGCGCACGCCTTCGGCGAATTCCCTGCACAGCGTCCGGAACGGCGCGTTGGTGATCCCGGCCATGGGGGCGAGCACCACCGGGGGGCGCACGAGGTGCGGGCCGATGGCGAGCGGTGCGGCGGCGGGCGTGAGCGTGGCGAGCGGAGCGGTCATCCGCCCATTGTCGCGCACCCGGGCCGGAGCCCGTGGCGGCTCATACGTCGGCGGAGACCAGGGCCGGTGCCGACGTCGATACCGATGTCGAAACCGACGCCTTCGCCGACGCCGACGCCTGGAGCTGTTCGAGGCGGAGCCTGGACTCGTCGTCCACGGGGACATAGCTGACCAGCCGGGGGCCCGAGGACGGGCCGAGCCAGAGGTTGGTGTGCTCCAGGTTGAGCTGCCCGACGCGGGCGTTGAGGAATCGCTTGGTCCGGTCGCCGGTACCGATCACTTCGTGGCGCTCCCAGATCTCGCGGAACTCGGGCGAGGCCGACCGCAGCCGTCCGAGCAGCGTCTTCCAGGCGGGCTCCGCGAGATGCTCCGCCATGGCGGCGCGGAACTTCGCCGCCATCATCCGGATCGTCTCCTCGCGGTTGCCGAGTGAGGAGCGCCACTCCTCGTTGGTGAAGGCGAGCCACATGCAGTTGCGGTCCTCGGGCGGCAGCGCGTCCAGGTCGCACATCAGCCTCCCGTAGGTGCGGTTGTACGCGAGGATGTCGTACCGGCTGTTCTGCACACAGGACGGGAAAGGCTCCAGCCGCTCCAGCATCTGCCGCACGGCGGGGGTGATGTGGGGGCAGGGCGTCCCGGGCGCGGGGTCGACGGCGCCCGCCAGGGCGAAGAGATGGGCGCGCTCACTGCGGTCGAGCAGCAGCGCGCGGGCGAGGGCGTCGAGCACCTGCGCGGACACCTGGATGGGGCGGGCCTGCTCCAGCCAGGTGTACCAGGTGACGCCCACGGCGGAGAGCTGGGCGACCTCCTCCCGGCGCAGCCCGGGGGTACGCCGGCGGCTGCCCCGCACCAGCCCGACCTGCTCGGGCATGATGCGCTCACGCCGGCTGCGCAGAAACCCCGCCAGCTCGTGCCGCCGGATGTCGGGTTCCTGCACGGTCGTGGTCATGGTCGCCGTCATGATTCCAGCGTGCCGCATGTCCCAGCCCATTGCCAGGTAGTCCTGGTACCAGGATAAACACACTCTGGTACCAGGCTTCGACCAGAGTAACGGTGGACGACGTGAGTACAGCATCCCGCCCTCAGTCCGGCGCTCCGACCCCGAGCGCAGCCACGAGCGCAGCCACGAGCGCAGCCACGAGCGCAGCCACGGGCGCGAGCGCGCAGCCGGCCGGCGCCGGCGCCTCCGGCGACGCTCCGGTGATCCAGGATCATGGCTCCGTACTCGGCGGTCTCGGCCTGTTCACCGTGCTCCTCGGTGCGGCGCTCCCCCTGATCGACTTCTTCATCGTCAATGTCGCCCTGCCGACCATCGACCACGATCTGGCCGCGGGCCCCGCCCTGCTGGAGCTGGTCGTCGCCGGCTACGGACTCTCGTACGCCGTGCTGCTCGTACTCGGCGGGCGGCTCGGGGACATGTTCGGCCGACGACGGCTCTTCCTGGCGGGCATGGCGCTCTTCGGGCTCACCTCGCTCGCCTGCGGTCTCGCGCCCGACGCCTGGACCCTCGTCGGGGCGCGGGTGGCGCAGGGCGCCGCGGCGGCGCTGATGCTGCCGCAGGTGCTGGCGACCATCCAGTCGGCGACGGCCGGGCAGCGCCGCGCGAAGGCGCTGAGCCTGTACGGCGCCACCGCCGGTCTCGCCATGGTGGCGGGGCAGATCCTGGGCGGTGTCCTGGTCGCGGCCGACATCGCGGGCAGCGGCTGGCGGGCGATCTTCCTGGTGAATGTGCCGGTCGCGCTGGCCGGGCTGGTCCTGGCGGTCCGTTCGGTGCCCGAGACCCGCTCCCAGCGGCCCGCGCCCGTCGACGTACCGGGAACTCTGCTGCTGGCCGTCGCGCTGGTGACGCTGCTGGCGCCGCTCACCGAGGGCCGGGCGGCCGGCTGGCCGGTGTGGACCTGGATCTCGCTCGCCGCCTTCCCGGTCGCGGCGTTCGCCTTCCACCGCGTCGAGCGGCGGGCCGACCGGCAGGGCAGGACTCCGCTGGTGCCGCCGAGCCTGCTCGCCCTGGTCTCGCTGCGGCGGGGGCTGGCGCTGGTGCTGCCGTTCTCGATCGGCTTCGGCGGCTTCATGTTCGTGATCGCCATCGCACTCCAGCAGGGCCTGGGTATGGACGCGATCGGGGCCGGACTCGCGCTGGTGCCGATGGCGGTGGCGTTCTTCGCCGCGTCGCTGGCCGGACCACGGCTGGTGCGGCGGTACGGCAGCCTGGTGGTGACGGCCGGCGCGGTGCTCCAGGCGGTCGGTGTCGCCCTGCTGGCGCTCGCCGTATGGGGCGGCTGGCCCTCGGTCGGCACGCTGGATCTGCTGCCGGGGGTCGCGCTGGCCGGCCTCGGCCAGGGCCTCCAGCTGCCCGTCATCTTCCGGATCGTGCTCTCCGAGATACCGGCCGAGCGGGCCGGGGTCGGCAGCGGGGTGATGGTCACGACCCAGCAGTCCGCGCTGGCGCTGGGGGTGGCGACGCTGGGCTCGCTCTTCCTGACCCTGGCCGCCACCGCGGGGATGCGGGACGCGCTGGTGGTCACGCTGCTGGTGCAGCTGGGCGTGGTCGTCCTGACGGCGCTGCTCAGTCTGCGATTGCCGCGCTCGGTCACCTGACGGGGGCTTTCATGGGCGTGGGCCCGGATCACCGAGGTGATCCGGGCCCACGTCGTCTGCGGTGCGGAGGTACGTCAGGCCTGGTCGGCGGCCTCGTCGGTCGCCTGGGCCGCGCCGGTGGTCCCGGTCGCGTCGTCGCCCGGCTCACCCTGGTCGGCGGCGCGCTCGCGCATCTTGCGCAGCAGTTCCTGCTTCTGGTCGGCGGCGACCTTGCGGTCGGCGTTACGGGCGGGGCCGTTGCCCTGCTGGTCAGCGCGGGACAGCTTCTTGCGCTGTCCGCCCACGCCGAGAAGGTTGTTGCGGCTCTTTGCCACGGGGTTCTCCCGAAGTGATGAGAAGTGATCTGCGGATTCGTCGGTGGGGGGCGGGCCGTGACCGCCGCGCTCTCACTCGTAGATCTGGAAGAACATGCCAGAGACGCTACCACCGGGCGGGACCGGGTCGTACCGGATTTTTGGCCGACGTCAGCCACGCACCGTCTGACATAAATTGAAATCTGTCATCCGTCATGCCATAGTTGTCGGTGTCACTCCCGATCGCCCGCGATCCGCATGGAGGAACCCGTCATGACCACCCTCCCCACCCGCCCTCTCGGCGCCACCGGCCCCCGGGTCTCCGCCCTCGGCCTCGGCTGCATGGGCATGTCCGCGCTGTACGGGGGCAGCGACCGCACCGAGTCCATCGCCACCCTCCACGCCGCTCTCGACGCGGGCGTCACGCTGCTCGACACCGGCGACTTCTACGGGATGGGGCACAACGAGCTGCTGATCAACGAGGCGCTGCGCACGGCTCCCACCGCCGCCCGCGCGCGGGCTCTCACCAGCGTCAAGTTCGGCGCCCTGCGCGACCCCGACAACGGCTGGGGCGGCTACGACGGCCGTCCGGCCGCCGTGAAGAACTTCGCCGCCTACTCCCTGCGGCGCCTCGGCACGGACCACATCGACATCTACCGCATCGCCCGGGTCGACCCCGCCGTCCCGATCGAGGAGACGGTCGGCGCCATCGCCGAGCTGGTCGAGGCCGGTCACGTACGCCATATCGGGCTCTCCGAGGCCGGCGCCGAGACCGTCCGCCGGGCGGCCTCCGTCGCCCCGGTCGCCGACCTCCAGATCGAGTACTCCCTGATCTCGCGCGGGATCGAGGACGAGATCCTGCCGACCGTCCGTGAGCTGGGCATCGGCGTCACGGCGTACGGGGTGCTCTCGCGCGGTCTGATCAGCGGCCACTTCACCCGGGGCACCGAGCTGTCCGCCGGTGACTTCCGCGCCGGCAGCCCCCGCTTCCAGGGTGAGAACCTCCACCACAACCTGGGCCTGGTCGACTCCCTGCGCAAGATCGCCGAACAGAAGGGCGTCACGGTCGCGCAGATCGCCATCGCCTGGGTGCTGTCGCGCGGCGAGGACATCGTGCCGCTGGTCGGCGCCCGCCGCCGCGACCGGCTGGCCGAGGCCCTCGGCGCCCTCGACGTCACGCTCGACGCCGACGACCTCGCCGCCATCGAGCGCGCCGTCCCGGCCGGCGCCGCGGCCGGAGACCGCTACCCGGCCGCCCAGATGTCCCAACTGGACAGCGAGCGCTGACGCGTCACCGTCTCCGCAGGCGCCGACGGCTCGCCCATCGGATGGTCGGACCTGACAGGTAATGTCATCTGTCACGTCCCGCCGCACGAGCCATGAAAGGTCGGACATCCCATGGCCGCCGAGACCCTGACCGCCGAGCGCATCCTCGAAGCCACCGAGGAGGTGCTGCGCCGCTACGGCCCGGCCAAGGCCACGGTCGTCGATGTGGCGCGGGTGCTCGGCGTCAGCCATGGCAGCGTCTACCGCCACTTCCGTACGAAGGCGGCGCTGCGCGAGGCCGTCACCTCACGCTGGCTGCGGCGTACGGAGGCCGCGCTGGAGCAGATCACCGACGCGTCGCCCGAGCCGGGCCCGGAGAAGCTGCGCGACTGGCTGCTGGCGCTGTTCGACTCCAAGCGCCACAAGGCCGGGGAGGACCCCGAGCTGTTCGCCACGTTCTCCGTGCTCATCGGGGAGAGCAGCGGAGTGGTCGACGCGCATCTGACCGAACTGACCAGTCAGCTCACCCGGATCGTCGAAGAGGGCGTGCGCGCGGGCGAGTTCACGGCGGCGGACCCGGCGAGCACCGCCGGGGCGGTCTTCGCCGCCACGGCCCGCTTCCATGACCCGGCGTACGCCCCCGAGTGGCGGAAGCCCACGATCGACAGCGAGTTCACCGCCGTGTCCGATCTGCTGCTGCGCGGGCTGCGGGCCTGAGTCAGCCCGCGGCCGGGTCCACCGTCGCCTGGTGGGCCTCGGTGAGATGTTCCTCGGCCTTGAGCCACGGCAGGAACTGCGCTCCCTTGCGCCAGCCGCAGGTGTCACAGATCAACGACCGCTGTACACCCGCCTTCTGGACGCGCACGACATGCTCACGCCCGTGCTGATCCCATCTGCTCACCTTGCTGGTGGTCGTGGACGGCATCCGTGCCTCCTGTTGACGTGTACACCCAGTGTGCAACGAAGCCCCCGGTTCCGTGGCGGAACCAGGGGCTTCGAGCTACGACCGTGACCGGATGTCGATCCGTCAGGCCGTCAAGCCGTCCTTCGTCAGCAACCGAGCAGGCGGCCGCCCAGGTAGCTCTGGATCTGGTCCAGCGAGACGCGCTCCTGCTTCATCGTGTCGCGCTCACGCACGGTCACCGCGTTGTCGTCGAGGGTGTCGAAGTCGACGGTGACGCAGAACGGCGTGCCGATCTCGTCCTGGCGGCGGTAGCGGCGGCCGATGGCGCCCGCGTCGTCGAACTCGATGTTCCAGTTGCGCCGCAGGTCCTCGGCGAGGCCCTTGGCCTTCGGCGAGAGCTGCGGGTTGCGGGAGAGCGGCAGCACGGCGACCTTGACCGGCGCGAGGCGCGGGTCGAGCCGCAGCACGGTGCGCTTCTCCAGCACGCCCTTGGCGTTGGGCGCCTCGTCCTCGTTGTACGCGTCGAGGAGGAAGGCGAGCATCGCGCGGCCGACACCGGCGGCGGGCTCGATGACGTACGGGGTCCAGCGCTCGCCGGCCTCCTGGTCGAAGTACGACAGGTCGTGGCCGGACGCCTTGGAGTGCGCGGTGAGGTCGTAGTCGGTGCGGTTGGCGACACCCTCCAGCTCGCCCCACTCGCTGCCGCCGAACGAGAAGCGGTACTCGATGTCGGCGGTGCGCTTGGAGTAGTGGGAGAGCTTCTCCTTGGGGTGCTCGAACCAGCGCATGTTCTCCTCACGGAGACCCAGGTCGCGGTACCAGTTCCAGCGCTGCTCCATCCAGTACTCCTGCCACTCCTCGTCCTCACCCGGCTTGACGAAGAACTCCATCTCCATCTGCTCGAACTCGCGGGTGCGGAAGATGAAGTTGCCCGGAGTGATCTCGTTCCGGAAGGACTTGCCCATCTGCGCGATGCCGAACGGCGGCTTCTTGCGGGACGTCTGCTGCACCTGGGCGAAGTTGGTGAAAATGCCCTGGGCCGTCTCGGGACGCAGATACGCGATGGAGCCGGAGTCCTGCGTCGGGCCGAGGTGGGTGGCGAGCAGCCCGGAGAACTGCTTGGGCTCGGTAAAGGTGCCCTTGTTGCCGCAGTTCGGGCAGTTGAGGTCGGCGAGGCCGTTCACGGGCGGCTTGCCGTGCTTCTCCTCGTACGCCTCCTCCAGGTGGTCCGCGCGGTAGCGCTTGTGGCAGGAGGTGCACTCGGTGAGCGGGTCGCTGAAGGTCGCGACGTGGCCGGACGCCTCCCAGACCTCGGTGGCCAGGATCACCGACGAGTCGAGCCCGACAACGTCCTCGCGCGAGGTGACCATGTAGCGCCACCACTGGCGCTTGAGGTTCTCCTTCAGCTCGACTCCGAGCGGCCCGTAGTCCCAGGCGGCCTTCTGGCCGCCGTAGATCTCGCTGCACGGGTAGACGAAGCCACGGCGCTTGCTCAGGTTGACGATGCTGTCGATCTTGTCGGCGGCCACGGTGCTCTCTTCATTGCGACGACGAACGGCTAATGCTTCAGATTAGCGGCGGCCGCACCCCTCGGATCAAATCGGTGCGGGGTAAGAGACTTCCCCAGCCCTTGTTGACAATCGTTTCCACTTTTGTTGAAAATGACTGTCATGAACGTAAGACGCCTCATACCCGCCGCCGCCACCGCCGGAGCGGTCACGCTCGGCCTGGCCGCCCTGTCCGCCTGCTCCGCCTCCGACGCCGCGGACGGGAAGAGCGGCGACAAGCTCGCGGTGACCGCGTCGTTCTACCCGATGCAGTTCCTGGCCCAGCAGATCGGTGGTGACCATGTCTCCGTCACCACCCTCACCAAGCCGGGCGTCGAGCCGCACGACCTGGAGCTCAAGCCCCGGCAGGCCGCCCAGCTCGGCGACGCGGACGTCATCGTCTACCTCAAGGGCGTCCAGCCCGCCGTCGACGAGGCCATCGCCCAGTCCGGCGTGCCGCACATCGTCGACGCGGCCTCCCTCACCACACTGGAGAAGCACGGCACCGAGGCCGGCCACGCCCATGAGGGCGAGGAGCACGCTGCCGACGAGCAGGGTGCCGACGAGCACGGCCACGGCGGCGAAGAAGGCACCGCGAACGGCGGCGACCCGCACATCTGGCTCGACCCGGTGAAGTACGCCGAGGTCGCCAAGGGGGTCGGCGCCTCCCTGGAGAAGGCCGACCCGGACCACGCCGCCGCGTACCGGAAGAACACCGACGCCCTGGTCGAGAAGCTCGGCGGCCTGGACACCGCGTTCAAGCAGGGCCTCGCCGACACCACGACGAAGACCTTCATCACCACCCACGCCGCCTTCGGCTACCTCGCCGAGCGCTACGGGCTGGAGCAGGAGGCCATCGCCGGCATGGACCCCGAGGCGGAGCCGACCCCCGCCCGGGTCAAGGAGCTGGAGACCATCGCGCGGCGCGACAAGGTCAGCACCGTATTCTTCGAGACGCTCGCCAGCGACAAGACCGCCAAGACCCTCGCCGGGGACTCCGGACTGAAGACCGACGTCCTGGACCCGCTGGAGGGAATCACCGACCGGTCCAAGGGCGCTGACTACATCCAGGTCATGGAGTCCAACCTCGCGGCGCTGCGGAAGGCGCTCGGCGCGAAGTGAGCCACCGGAAGTGAGCCACCCGAAGTGACCCACGTGAAATGAACCAGCTGACAGCAGCATCGGAGGCGCCGGACATGGCGACGAGGGAGAGCGGACAGCCCGCTGACGCGGACATAGCCCCGCGGACCGCGGAAGCGGAGGCGCAGGCGGTGCCGGTGGCGGAGGCGGAGAGCGGGGGCCCGGACGGCCCCGCACCGGTCATCTCCGTCCGTGGAGCCACCGCCACGCTCGGCTCGCGCCCCGTGCTGCGCGGCGTCGATCTCACCGTGCGCCGCGGCGAGGTCGTCGCCCTGCTCGGCGCCAACGGCTCCGGCAAGTCCACCGCCGTCCGCTCCGTGATCGGTCAGGTACCGCTGACCAGCGGCGAGATCTCGCTCTTCGCGACCCCGCTGCGCCGCTTCCGCGACTGGGCGCGCGTCGGTTACGTACCGCAGCGCACCACGGCCGCGAGCGGCGTGCCCGCGACCGTCCGCGAGGTCGTCTCCTCCGGCCGGCTCTCCCGTACGAGGCTGGGGTGGCCCACCAAGGCCGACCGGGCAGCCGTCCAGCGGGCCATCGAGCTCGTCGGGCTCGCCGACCGCGCCAAGGACTCCGTGGACGCGCTCTCCGGCGGCCAGCACCAGCGTGTGCTGATCGCCAGGGCGCTCGCCGCCGCCCCCGAGCTGCTGATCATGGACGAGCCCATGGCGGGCGTCGACCTGGCCAGCCAGGACATCCTCGCGGCGACCCTGCGCGAACAGGTCGCGGCCGGGACGACCGTCCTGCTCGTCCTCCATGAACTGGGCCCGCTGGAGCCGCTGATCGACCGCGCGGTGGTGCTGCGCGACGGCTGCGTGGTGCACGACGGCCCGCCGCCCGGGGCCGCAGGACCGGGTGCCCACGACCCCGAGCGTCTGACCCGTCCGAGCTGTCACCCGCATGCGGCCGGCGAGCCGCTCCGTACAGGACTGCTGACCTGACCATGGAAATCCTTGAGACCGCCTTCATGCAGCGCGCGCTGCTCGCTGCCGTGCTCGTCGGCGTCACCGCCCCCGCCATCGGCATCTATCTCGTACAGCGCCGCCAGGCGCTGATGGGCGACGGCATCGGCCATGTCGCGATGACCGGGGTCGGCCTGGGCTTTCTGCTCTCCACCAGCCCGGTCTGGATGGCGACGCTGGTCGCGGTGGTCGGCGCCGTCACGATGGAGCTGATCAGGGCGTACGGCCGCACCCGCGGCGACATCGCGCTGGCCATGCTCTTCTACGGCGGAATGGCGGGCGGTGTCCTGCTGATCAACCTCGCGCCGAACGGCTCCAACGCCAACCTCAGTTCCTATCTCTTCGGTTCCCTGTCGACGGTCTCGGCGCAGGACGTGACCGCGATCTCGCTGCTCGCCGGCTTTGTGGTGCTGGTCACGGTGGGGCTGCGGCGGCAGCTGTTCGCGGTCAGCCAGGACGAGGAGTTCGCCCGGGTCACCGGACTGCCGGTGCGCACCCTGAATCTGCTGGTCGCGGTCACGGCCGCGGTGACGGTCACCGTCGCCATGCGGGTGGTGGGGCTGCTGCTGGTCAGCGCGCTGATGGTGGTGCCGGTGGCGGCGGCCCAGCAGATCACCCGGTCCTTCGCCGTCACGTTCGTACTGGCCGTCGTGATCGGTACGGCGGTGACCCTGGCCGGCACGGTCACCTCGTACTACCAGGACGTCCCGCCCGGCGCGACGATCGTGCTGATCGCTATCGCTGTCTTCGTGGTCCTGACCGTGCTCGCCACTCCCCTGGCGAGACGCCGGGCCCGCGCCGTACCGGACATGCCGGACGTACCGGGGGCGCGGCAGCCCGTGAACGACCTCACGGCCTGACCGCGAACTGGCAGAATGGCCCGAGGGAAGCGGGTAATGCCCGACGGATGGATACGGGCAGAGGCAAGGAGGCACCTGTGACGACTGCGCCCAGCGGTGGATCAAGCGCGGCCCCCGTGCGCGGCCGGTCGACCCGCCAGCGGGCCGCGGTGGCGGCGGCGCTGGACGAGGTGGACGAGTTCCGCAGCGCGCAGGAGCTTCACGACATGCTCAAGCACCGCGGTGACTCGGTCGGACTGACCACCGTCTACCGCACACTCCAGTCCCTCGCCGACGCGGGCGAGGTCGATGTGCTGCGGACGAACGACGGGGAGTCGGTCTACCGGCGCTGCTCGACCGGCGATCACCATCACCATCTGGTGTGCCGGGTCTGCGGAAAGGCCGTCGAGGTCGAAGGACCCGCGGTCGAACAGTGGGCGGAGACGATCGCCGCGCAGCACGGCTATGTGAGCGTGGCGCACACGGTGGAGATCTTCGGCACCTGCGCGGCATGCGCGGCGGTGGCCGCCAAGAACTAAGGCGTGTCCGAGCGATACAGGGGTGGGCCCGCGCCGGGTGGCGCGGGCCCACCCCTGTATCAGGACTGCTCTTCCCCGGTCTCGTTCCCGCTTCCGTCCTCGTCGGTCGCCTGGTTGGGCAGGGCCCCGCCGAAGCGCCGGTCCCGGGACGCGTATTCCAGACAGGCCCGCCACAGATCCCGGCGGTCGAAGTCCGGCCACAGCACGTCCTGGAAGACCATCTCCGCGTAACTGCTCTGCCAGATCAGATAGTTGGACGTGCGCTGCTCGCCGCTGGGACGCAGGAAGAGGTCCACGTCCGGCATGTCCGGGTAGTACAGATACTTGGCGAAGGTCTTCTCGTTGACCTTGGCCGGGTCGAGCTTGCCGGAGGCCACATCGGCCGCGAGCGCCTGCGCCGCGTCCGCGATCTCCGCGCGGCCGCCGTAATTGACGCAGAAGTAGAGCGTCATGGCGTCGTTGTCCCGGGTCTGCTCCTGCGCGACCTGGAGCTCCTCGACGACCGACTTCCACATCTTCGGCATCCGGCCGACCCAGCGGATCCGGATGCCCAGTTCGTTCATCTCGTCGCGGCGGCGCCGGATGACATCGCGGTTGAAGTTCATCAGGAAGCGCACCTCGTCGGGCGTGCGCTTCCAGTTCTCGGTGGAGAAGGCGTACAGGGAGAGGTTCTTGACGCCCATCTCCAGACAGCCCTTGAGCACATCGAGGACGACGCCCTCGCCGACCTTGTGTCCCTCGGTGCGCGGCAGACCGCGCTCCTT
Organism: Streptomyces sp. NPDC042201; assembly: GCF_055582185.1. Taxonomy (NCBI): domain Bacteria; kingdom Bacillati; phylum Actinomycetota; class Actinomycetes; order Kitasatosporales; family Streptomycetaceae; genus Streptomyces; species Streptomyces sp. NPDC042201. Next base: position 33,918 of record NZ_JBVJDS010000019.1, read on the forward strand.
CGCCCAGCGGCCGTTCCCGTCCATCACGCACGCCACGTGCTTGGGCACCAGCTCGGCGGGGATCTTCGGCGGGCGCGCACCGGAGGGGTGTGGTTCCGGCGTCTTGTACTCGCGGCGGGAACGTCCCAGGATTCCGCGTCGTGCCATGCGGCTCTCGTCTCCTAGTTCTTCTCTACGTATCTGAGCGAGCGCAGGCCGCGCTCCAGATGCCAGTGCAGATAGGCGGACACCAGCCCGCTGCCCTCCCTGACGTGCCGCGCCTCGCAGGCGTCAGCCGTCTCCCAGTCGCCGGTCAGCAGTGCGCTGAGCAGTCCGACGGCCTCCGCAGAGGGTACGACGCTGCCGGGCACCCGGCAGTCGGCGCAGATGACTCCGCCCGCCGCGACGGAGAAGAAGCGGTTCGGGCCGTGCAGCCCGCATTTCGCGCAGTCGTCGAAGCTCGGCGCGTAGCCGTTGACGGCGAGGGAGCGCAGCAGAAAGGCGTCCAGGATCAGATGGGGGGCGTGCTCCCCGCGGGCGAGCGTGCGCAGCCCGCCGACCAGGAGCAGATACTGCTGGACGGCCGGCTCGCCCTCGTGGTCGGTGAAGCGCTCGGCGGTCTCCAGCATGGCGGTGCCCGCGGTGTAGCGGGCGTAGTCGGCGACGATGCCGCCACCGTACGGAGCGATGGTCTCGCTCTGGGTGCACAGCGGCAGCCCGCGGCCGATGAGTTCGCTGCCGCGCGCGAAGAACTGCACATCGACATGCGAGAACGGCTCCAGCCGCGCCCCGAATTTGGACTTCGTCCGGCGCACTCCCCGGGCGACGGCGCGGACGCGGCCGTGGCCGCGGGTCAGAAGCGTGATGATGCGGTCGGCCTCACCGAGCTTCTGGGTGCGCAGCACAACGCCGTCGTCCCGGAACAGACTCATGGCGCCATTCTCCCGCATCCACGCGGGCCCTCCCCCCGCGCGGCGGCGAGGGAGCCGTCCAGGAGCGTGCGTGCGCGTCCGGGGACGGCTCGGGGCATACGGCCCGGCACGGCTCGGGGCATGCGGCCCCGGACGGCTCGGGGCGTATGCCCACGGCCGGGTTCAGGACGGCGTGCCGGAGGCGGCGAGCAGCAGGCGCTCCGTGTCGTCCGCGCACAGCTTGAGCGCGCCGCCGACGATGCTCAGCACCTCGCGCTCCGCCGAGCTGTACGGTCCGTCGGCCAGCGCGATCCTGGCGCCCTGCAGCAGGATCGACTCCCGGCCCGCCGGGGCCAGGTGCGGGGAGAGCGGCTCCAGCGCCTCGTGCAGCTCGATGGCGAGCGCGGCGCCGCACGGGCCCGGGTCGACGACGAACCGGCCGGTGTCGGCGGCGAGGGCCTCGACCAGCTCCGTCAGCCGGTCCTCCGTGCAGTCCTCGAATCCGGCCGTGCGGACGAGGGAGACCGCGGTCTCCCTGACCGTACGGGAGGAGATGCCACCGGCCACGAGGACGGCGAGCGCGACGGTGTGGATGGCGTCGCGCAGCATCGCGGAGAAGCGGACCGTGGTGGGGTGGTCGAGGACGTCCGTGCCGAAGTGGGAGTGGCAGGCCGCGCATTCGACGACGGGCCCGGCGAGTCCGCGCGAGAGCAGCGGGACACCGAGCACGGTGAAGCGACGACGGCCGGTACGACGGCGGTAGTTGCGGTCGCCCCCGCAGTCGGCGCAGAAGAATTCCCCGTCACCGACCGTGTTCCATGAGGTACGAATGCCGCAGACGCGCAGTTTTCGGCCGCTTGATCTTTGAACTGGCAGCACGTCGCGCACCTCCGTAACGCTCCGGCAACATTGCCGCGTTGACGTGATGTTAGCCACATTGCCCGGTCGGCGTCAGCACCCCGGCGTGAGATCGCCATGACATGGCTGAACCCCGCCCACCGTGGCCGGTGGACGGGGTTCCTAAAAGCTCAGGTCAGCGGGTTGCGCGGTTCACTGCGGAGATGACCGCCTTGAGCGAGGCCCGGGTGGTGTTCGCGTCGATTCCGATGCCCCACAGCACCTTTCCGTCGATCGCGCACTCGATGTACGAGGCGGCCTGCGCGCTCGCGCCCTCGCTCATGGTGTGTTCCTGGTAGTCCAGCAGCCGGGCGTCCACCCCGACCGAGGCCAGGGCCTCGAAGAAGGCCGAAATCGGACCGTTGCCGATGCCGGTCAGCACCGTCTCCACGCCGTCCACGACGGCCTGCACGGTCAGTGTGTCCTGGCCGTCCCTGTCGGTCGTGGTCTGGCCGGAGCGCAGCTGGACCCGGCCCCAGGCGTTCTCCGGGTTGGGCAGGTACTCGTCCTGGAAGACCGCCCAGATCTGGCCGGGCGTGACCTCGCCGCCCTCGGCGTCGGTCTTGGCCTGGATGATCCTGGAGAACTCGATCTGCATCCGGCGCGGCAGGTCCAGCTTGTGGTCGTTCTTCAGGACGTACGCGATACCGCCCTTGCCGGACTGCGAGTTGACCCGGATGACCGCCTCGTACGAACGGCCCACGTCCTTGGGGTCGATCGGCAGATACGGCACGGCCCACTCGATCTCGTCGACCGTCTTGCCCTGGGCGGCGGCGTCGGCCTCCCGCGCGTCGAAGCCCTTCTTGATGGCGTCCTGGTGAGAGCCGGAGAAGGAGGTATAGACCAGGTCGCCCGCATAGGGGTGGCGCGGATGGATCTCCATCTGGTTGCAGTACTCGCTGGTGCGACGGATCTCGTCGATCTGCGAGAAGTCGATCTGCGGGTCGACGCCCTGCGAGAAGAGGTTCATGCCCAGCGTCACCAGGTCGACATTGCCGGTGCGCTCGCCCTGCCCGAACAGACAGCCCTCGATACGGTCGGCGCCGGCCATGATCGCCAGCTCGGCGGCGGCGACGGCGGTGCCGCGGTCGTTGTGCGGGTGCACCGACAGACAGACGTGCTCGCGGCGGGACAGGTTCCGCGACATCCACTCGAAGCGGTCCGCGTGCGTGGACGGCGTCGAACGCTCCACGGTGGCGGGCAGATTGAGGATGATCTCGCGGCCCGCCTCGGGCTGCCAGACGTCCATGACGCCCTCGCAGACCTCCAGGGCGAAGTCCAGCTCGGTGTCGGTGAAGATCTCCGGGCTGTACTGGTAGCCGAAGGTCGTCTCCGGGCCGAGGATCTTCTCCGCGTACTCCATCACCAGCCGCGTACCGTCCACCGCGATCTGCTTGACCTGCTCCTTCGTACCCCGGAAGACGACCCGGCGGAAGGTGGGGGCGGTGGCGTTGTAGAGATGGACGGTCGCGCGGTGGGCGCCGCGCAGCGACTCGACCGTCCGCTCGATCAGCTCCTCACGCGACTGCGTCAGGACGGAGATCGTCACGTCCTCGGGAATCGCGCCCTCTTCGATGATCGAGCGTACGAACGCGAAGTCGGTCTCGCCGGAGGACGGGAAGCCGACCTCGATCTCCTTGTAGCCCAGCCGGACCAGCAGATCGAACATCTCGCGCTTGCGGGCCGGCGACATGGGATCGATCAGCGCCTGGTTGCCGTCGCGCAGATCGGTGGAGAGCCAGCGCGGGGCCACGGTGATCCGGTTGTCGGGCCAGCTGCGGTCCGAGATGTCCACGGCCTCGTACCGGCCGTACTTGTGGATCGGCATCCGGGAGGGCTTCTGGGTGTGGGTCGCGTTGGTGATGGGCGTGGGGCGACCGACAGAAGTGTCAGACATTGCGCAGGGCTCCTCGTGTGTCCACTGGGACGGCCGACGGGGCGTGATCACCGCAACGCCAGACTCCGCGGGGAGGGGGTCGGCCTACGACTACAGGCCCTCGCCGCGGCAGCTAAGGAGAAGCAGCCCGAAACGCATGATGTCTCGAAGCCTAACGGAGCCGCGCCGTCCGCGCGGGTCCGTATCAGCATGCGGGATCGAAAAAGTAACGGCCGAAGGCTGACGGATCACTCCATTTCAGCAACTTCCGTCGCAATGGGTGACAGCGCCGTGACGGAGTGCCACATTGCTCGCATGACTGCCACGACCCCCGTTTTCTGCACCATCGTCCCTCCCCACGTCCTCGACAAGCTCGCCCAGGCCGACGACCCCGCGCTCTCCGGGCCCGCCCGCCGCACGCTGGTCGCGGACTCCGCCCGGCGCACCCGCCGCCGGCTGACCGCGGTCGGCGTGGTCCCCCCGGCCACCGCCCCGGCCGGGGACGGCGCGACCGGCGGCCCGCACCGCACCATCCACGACTGCGAGCACGGCACCGCGCTGCCGGGCAGGGAGGTACGCGGCGAGGGCGACGAACCCGGTTCCGACGCCACCGTCAACCGCGCGTACGGCGGGCTCGGCGCCACGTTCGAGCTCCTGCTGACGGCGTACGGACGCGACTCGCTCGACGGCGCGGGGCTGCCGCTGACCGCCAGCGTCCACTACGACGAGCGGTACGCGAACGCCTTCTGGGACGGCGAGCAGATGGTCTTCGGCGACGGTGACGGCGAGATCTTCCTCGACTTCACCCTCCCGGTCGATGTGATCGGCCATGAGCTGGCGCACGGCCTCACCCAGTACACCGCCAACCTCAGCTACTACGGCCAGCCGGGCGCCCTGAACGAGTCCGTGTCGGACGTCTTCGGCTCGCTGGTCAAGCAGTACACCCTGGACCAGACCGCCGACCAGGCCGACTGGCTGATCGGCCAGGGCCTGCTCGCGCCACGCGTCACCGGTGTCGCCCTGCGCTCCATGAAGGCGCCGGGCACGGCGTACGACGACGATGTCCTCGGCAAGGACCCGCAGCCGGCCACCATGGACGACTTCGTGCACACGGGACGCGACAACGGCGGGGTGCACATCAACTCCGGCATCCCCAACCACGCGTTCTATCTGCTGGCCGACCGGCTCGGCGGGAAGTCCTGGGAGCGGGCGGGACAGATCTGGTTCGACGTGCTGACCGGCGGTGAGCTGGCGGTCGACGCGAGCTTCGCGGACTTCGCCCGGCTGACCCTCGCGGCGGCGCGGTCCCGCTTCGGCGACGGCGCGGAGCACGAGGCCGTGGCCAAGGCGTGGTCCCAGGTCGGGGTTCCCACGGCATGAGGCGCGGCGGCACGGAACGCGCCCTTACCCCGCCGGCCCACACGTACTAGAACAGGACCCATGCGTATCCAAGTACGGCGCACCGGCGGTTTCGCGGGCATCGAGCGCAGGGCCGAGGTCGACACCTCGGCGCTGCCCGACGCCGACGCATGGCGGGAGCTGGCCGAGCAGGCCGTGGCCGACGGCCGGGGGACGCCGTCCCCCGGCGTGCCGGACGGCTTCAGCTATGTGATCTCCATCGACGGCCGTACGGTCCACTGCGCCGACCCACGGCTGTCCGAGGCGCAGCGCGCGCTGATCTCGCGCGTGCTCAAGGAAGGTGCCTGAGCGGGGGGCATGAGCGGGTGCCTGAGCGGGCTTCCCGTCACGCCGGCCGGACGCGGTGACGGGGGCCCGTTTGCTCAGAAGCCGAGCTTGCGCAGCTGCTTCGGGTCGCGCTGCCAGTCCTTGGCGACCTTGACGTGGAGATCGAGGAAGACCGGCGTGCCCAGGAGTGCCTCGATGTGCTTGCGGGACTTCGTCCCGACCTCCTTGAGCCGCTTGCCCTTGGGGCCGATGATGATGCCCTTCTGGCTGGGCCGCTCGATGTACACATTGGCGTGGATGTCCAGCAGCGGCTTGTCCGCCGGGCGGTCCTCGCGCGGCAGCATCTCCTCGACGACGACCGCGATCGAGTGCGGCAGCTCGTCCCGTACGCCTTCGAGCGCGGCCTCGCGGATCAGCTCGGCCACCATGACCTGCTCCGGCTCGTCGGTGAGGTCGCCCTCCGGGTAGAGCGGCGGGCTCTCCGGGAGCAGCGGCACCAGCAGATCGGCCAGCAGTCCGACCTGCTCTCCGCCGACGGCCGAGACCGGCACGATCTCCGCCCACTCCAGGCCGAGTTCCTTGCCGAGCTGGTCGATCGCGATGAGCTGCTCGGCGAGCGTCTTGGAGTCGACGAGGTCCGTCTTGGTGACGACGGCGACCTTCGGCGTCTTCTTGATGGCGGCCAGTTCCTTGACGATGAACCGGTCGCCGGGGCCGAGCTTCTGGTCGGCGGGCAGGCAGAAGCCGATCACGTCGACCTCGGCCCAGGTGGTCCGCACGATATCGTTGAGGCGCTCACCGAGCAGCGTGCGCGGCTTGTGGAGCCCGGGGGTGTCCACCAGGATCAGCTGCGCCTCGGGCCGGTGCACGATGCCGCGGACGGTGTGACGCGTGGTCTGCGGCCGGTTCGAGGTGATGGCCACCTTCTGACCGACCAGAGCGTTCGTGAGGGTGGACTTGCCCGCGTTGGGGCGACCGACGAAGCAGGCGAAGCCGGCCCGGTGGGGGGCTTCGGCTGTCTCGGGAGAAGAGGTACGAGCGCTCATGGCGCCCATTCTCCCCGATCGTTTGGCCGCCGCCGACCAGATTCCCGCTACGGCCGTCGTCAACCGGCCGTCACGGTCGCGCGCAGCACGCCGTCCGGGCCCGCGACCAGGACGGGGGTCGCGGGGCCGCCCAGATCGCACACAGCGGCACGGTCCTCGTCCGCGGCGCTCTCCGCGGCGGTGACGACGGCGGCGGCCTCCAGCGAGGTGGCCCCACTGGCCACGGCCATCGCGACGGCGGTCCGCAGCGCGCTCAGCTTGAGAGACTCCAGCTCCACGGTCCCCGCGACATAGGTCCGCCCGGTCTCGTCCCGCACCGCGGCCCCCTCGGCCACCCCATTACGCGCCCGCGCGCTCCGAGCCAGAGTGATGATCTTGCGGTCCTCGGCGCCGAGGTCGGTGCTCTGTGTCATACGCCGAGCATAGGCACCACGCGAGGACCTCCCAGAGCAGGGTCACAGCCAACGCGGTACGCGGCGGGTCAGGGGCGGTCGAGGCGGAGGCGGGTGGGTTTGGGGAGGGTGGCTACTACGAGGTCGTACGAGTCCTCGATCAGTTCGCGCACCATCCGGGGCGGGAGTTCGGGGACCGTGACCGTGTTCCAGTGGCGCTTGTTGAGGTGCCAGCCGGGGGTGATCGCCGGGTGGGTCTCGCGGAGGCGGATCGCCTCTTCCGGGTCGCATTTGAGGGAGACCTTCAGCGGGCGCTCCTCCAGCGCGCAGAACGCGAAGATCTTCTCCGCCACCCGGAAGACCGTGAGACCGGGGCTGCGGGGGAACGGGACGTCCTCGGACGTCCCGTTCTGGCCGAGGCAGCAGGCCCGCAGCTCCTGCGGGGTCATCAGGCGGGCTCGTCCTCGCGGAGCGGCTCCGCGAGGACCGTGACGATCTTGTTGCGGCGGCCGGCCGGGGACTCGGCCGTCAGCCGCAGGGTGCGTCCGTCCGGCAGCTCGACCCTGGCGCTGGCGCCCGCGATCGGAACCCGGCCCAGCGCCTTCGCCAGCAGGCCGCCGACCGTCTCCACGTCCTCGTCGTCGTACTCGTCGAGCCCGAACAGGTCCCCGAGGTCACCGATGTCCAGCCGGGCCGTGACCCGGTAGGAGCCGTCGCCGATCTCCTCGACCGGCGGCAGCTCGCGGTCGTACTCGTCGGTGATCTCGCCGACGATCTCCTCCAGGATGTCCTCGATCGTGACGATGCCGGCCGTGCCGCCGTACTCGTCGATGACGACCGCGACATGGCTGCGCTCCTGCTGCATCTCGCGCAGCAGATCACCGGCGTTCTTCGTGTCGGGGACGAACGCGGCGGGGCGCATCGCCGTGGAGACCAGATCGGATTCGGAGTCCCGATTGATGTGCGTCTTCCTGACCAGGTCCTTCAGGTAGACGATGCCCACTATGTCGTCCTCGTTCTCCCCGGTCACCGGGATACGGGAGAAGCCGGAGCGCAGGGCCAGCGTCAGCGCCTGCCGGATCGTCTTGTGCCGCTCGATGCACACCAGGTCCGTGCGCGGCACCATGACTTCCCGTACGAGCGTGTCGCCCAGCTCGAAGACGGAGTGCACCATCCGGCGCTCGTCGTCCTCGATGAGGGACTCCTGCTCGGCGAGGTCGACCATCGCCCGCAGCTCCGCCTCGCTGGCGAACGGTCCCTTGCGGAAGCCCTTGCCCGGGGTGAGGGCATTGCCCAGGAGGATCAGCAGCTGCGGAATCGGGCCCATGACCCTGGCGAGCGGCAGCAGGACGTACGCCGAGGCCGTCGCCGTGTTCAGCGGATGCTGGCGGCCGATGGTGCGGGGCGAGACGCCCACCGCGACATAGGAGACGAGGACCATGACCCCGATCGCGGTGACCAGCGCCGCCCAGGTCTCCTGGAACTCCTTCAGACAGACATAGGTGACCAGCACCCCGGCGGCCATCTCGCAGGCGACCCGGACCAGCAGCGCCACATTCAGATAGCGCGTCGGATCGGAGGCGATCTGCGCCAGCTTGGCCGCGCCCCGGCGCCCCGACCTGACGGCCTCGGCCGCCCGGAAGCTGGAGACCCGGGCGAGGCCCGCCTCGGCGGACGCCGCCAGCCAGGCGACGACGACCAGCGCGACCGCGCCGACGATCAGCTGCGCGGTCACGAGACGGTCGGCGCGGGAGACGGGCCGGTGAACCCCTTCTCGCCCCTCCACCCGTCGACGATCGCCGCTTGGAGACCGAACATCTCGGCCTTCTCGTCCGGCACCTCGTGGTCGTACCCGAGCAGATGCAGCACCCCGTGGACGGTCAGGAGTTGGAGCTCCTCGTCCATGGAGTGCTGCGTCGGGGCTTCCTCGCCCTGCTTCCGCGCGACCTCCGGGCAGAGCACGATGTCACCGAGGAGCCCCTGCGGGGGCTCCTCGTCGTCCTTGACCGGCGGACGCAGCTCGTCCATCGGGAAGGACATGACATCCGTCGGACCCGGCAGGTCCATCCACTGGAGGTGCAGCTGCTCCATGGCGGCTTCGTCCACGACGATCACCGAGAGCTCGGAGAGCGGGTGGATGCGCATCCGGGCGAGCGCGTAGCGGGCGACGTCGAGGATCGCCTGCTCGTCGACCTCGATGCCTGACTCGTTGTTGACGTCGATCGACATGGTGCGCTGTTGCTCTTTCGCTCAGTCACAGCCCATTGCGGCTGTCGTATTGCTCGTACGCGTCGACGATACGGCCGACGAGCCTGTGCCGTACGACATCCTGCGAGGTGAGACGGGAGAAGTGCACATCGTCGACGCCTTCCAGGATGTCCTGGACCTGGCGCAGACCACTCGTCGTGCCGTTCGGAAGGTCGACCTGGGTGACATCTCCCGTAATGACGATCTTCGATTCGAAGCCGAGCCTCGTCAGGAACATCTTCATCTGCTCGGGGCTGGTGTTCTGCGCCTCGTCGAGAATGATGAACGCGTCGTTGAGCGTCCGGCCGCGCATGTACGCCAGGGGCGCGACCTCGATCGTGCCCGCCGCCATCAGCCGGGGGATCGAGTCGGGGTCGAGCATGTCGTGCAGCGCGTCGTAGAGCGGGCGCAGATACGGGTCGATCTTCTCGTAGAGCGTGCCGGGCAGGAAGCCGAGCCGCTCGCCCGCCTCGACGGCGGGCCGGGTCAGGATGATCCGGTTGACCTGCTTGGACTGCAGGGCCTGGACCGCCTTGGCCATGGCGAGATAGGTCTTGCCGGTACCGGCGGGGCCGATGCCGAAGACGACCGTGTGCTTGTCGATCGCGTCGACGTACCGCTTCTGGTTGAGGGTCTTGGGGCGGATGGTCCGGCCACGGCTGGACAGGATGTTCTGGGTGAGCACGTCGGCGGGCGTCTCGGGACCGTCCGCGCCGCCGTTCTCGCTCGCCCTGAGCATGGCGATGGAACGTTCCACTGCGTCCTCCGTCATCGGCTGACCGGTGCGGAGCACCAGCATCATTTCGTCGAACAGGCGCTGGACGAGCGCGACATCCGCCACGCTGCCGGCCGCACTGATCTCATTTCCCCGGACATGGATGTCCGCGTCGGGGAACGCCTTCTCGATCACACGCAGCAGGGAATCCCTGGAGCCCAGGACCGTCACCATGGGGTGTTTGGCGGGGACGGTGAAGTGGGCACGTGCCTGCCCCGGTGCGGGGGTCTGGGCTGTAGGTGTCTGAGTCATGGGCCGGCTCTGTGGCCTGCGCATACCTCCCGTTGCAGGGTTCTCGCTGCTCGACAACCTCTGGGCTACCAGCGTACGACTCCGCACTGACAAGGCCCTAGGGCTTTTCCTTGCGCCGTCGGCGCGGTCAGCCGGCCCGGTCGGTCGGCCCGGTCAGCCGGAGCGGCCGAAACCGATCGTCGGTACGGCCCTGCGCAGCGGCCACGGCCTGCTCGGCGCGGGCAGCAGTTCCGCCAGGAAAGCGTAGCGCCGCAGCGCCGCCGGGTCCTGCTCGGGGGAGGCCTGTACGTACTGCCACCAGGTCGCGACCTCCGCCCAGCCCGGCGCGGAGAGCGAGCCGCCGAACTCCTGGACGGAGAGCGCGGCGGTCAGCCCGGCGAAGGCCAGCCGGTCCGCGAGCGGCCAGCCGGCGAGCGTACCGGTGACGAATCCGGCGACGAAGACATCGCCCGCGCCGGTCGGATCCAGGGCCTCGACCTCGATCGCGGGGACCTCGGCGGTCTCGCCGGTGGCGCCGTCCACGGCGTACGCCCCCTCCGCGCCGAGCGTGACGACGGCGACCGGCACCCGCTCGGCGAGCACCCGCGCGGCGGCCCGGGGGCAAGTGGTGCGGGTGTAGCGCATCGCCTCCTCCGCATTGGGCAGGAAGGCCTCGCAGTACTCCAGGTCGGCCAGGCCCCCGAGGTCCCAGCGGCCGGTCTCGTCCCAGCCGACATCGGCGAAGATCCGCGCCCCGGCGCCGGCGGCGCGGGCGATCCACTCCTCGCGGCGGCCCGGCGCGAGCGCGGCGACGGCGGCACGCGCGCGGGGCGGGCACTCGGGGAGGGCCCCTTCGGGCGGCGGGGCCTCGTGGCCGTGCGAGACCATGGTCCGCTCGTCCTCGTACGCCATGGAGACGGTGACGGGCGAGTGCCAGCCGGGGACCGTACGGGACCGGGAGAGGTCGATGCCCTCGCCCTGCTCCAGCGCGTCCCAGCAGTACTCGCCGTAGTGGTCGTCGCCGAAGGCCGCGGCGAGCGAGGTGCGCAGGCCGAGGCGGGCCAGGGCGCTGGCCATGTTGGCGATCCCGCCGGGGCTGGACCCCATCCCCCGGGCCCAGGACTCCGTGCCGCGCACGGGGGCGCTGGCCAGGCCGGTGAAGATGATGTCGAGGAAGACCGTGCCGGTGAGATAGACATCGCACGGCGGGTCGTCCGGGGCGCGCAGCGCGCTCAGCGGGTCGACATGGGCGGTGTGTTCCTGCGGGTCTCCGTTGGATGTGATCACGGTGGGCTCCCGATCGCGTGCGGATCCGGACAGTGTGCCCGATCCGCCGGGCCCGAGCCGCACGCACAGGGTGTCCGCGCCCGGTCCGTGACCGTGGCGGCCGCCGGGGCAGCCGCCACTGACCCGCAGCGGCGGGGTCAGCCGGACCGTGCGGCAGGTCAGCCGGACCGTTTCGGCAGCGGTACCCGCACCAGATCGGCGGCGACGGTCAGCTCGCCGTCGAAGCCCGCGGCGCGGGCCTGCCGCTCGAACTCGTCCGGATCGCCGTAGCGCTGCGAGAAGTGCGTCAGCACCAGATGCCGTACGCCCGCCTCCCGCGCCACCCGGCCCGCCTGGCCTGCGGTGAGATGACCGTGGTCGGTCGCCAGCCGCTCGTCCTCGTCGAGGAACGTCGACTCGATGACCAGCATGTCGCACCCCTCGGCCAGCGCGTACGCCCCGTCGCAGAGCCGGGTGTCCATGACGAAGGCGAACCGCTGGCCCCGGCGCGTCTCGCTGACCTCGTCGAGGCTGACGCCGTTCAGCGTGCCCTCGCGGCGCAGCCGGCCGACGTCCGGTCCCGCGATGCCGTGCGCGGCCAGCCGCTCCGGGAGCATCCGGAGCCCGTCGGGCTCGGTGAGACGGTAGCCGTACGACTCGACGGGGTGGGAGAGCTTGTACGCGTCCAGGGTGTACGCGGCTGTCCGCGCGAGGACGCCGTCGCCGCCGACCGGCGCCTCGGTCAGCTCGGCGGACTCGCGGTAGGCCGTCGCGTACCGCAGCCGGTCGAAGAAGTGCTGTCCGCTCGCCGGGTAGTGCGCGGTGACCGGGTGCGGCACCTGGTCCAGGTTGATGCGCTGGATCACCCCGGCCAGGCCGAGCGCGTGGTCGCCGTGGAAGTGCGTGACGCAGATGCGGTTGATGTCGTGCGCGGCGACCCCGGCGCGCAGCATCTGGCGCTGGGTGCCCTCGCCCGGGTCGAAGAGCAGGCCTTCGCCGTCCCAGCGCAGCAGATAGCCGTTGTGGTTGCGATGGCGGGTGGGCACCTGGCTGGCGGTGCCCAGCACCACCAGTTCTCGTACGGACAAGACGCCTACCCGGGGGGCCAGTTGAGACCGCGGCCGCCCAGGACATGGGCGTGCGCGTGGAAGACGGTCTGTCCGGCGCCGGCGCCGGTGTTGAACACGATCCGGTAGCCGGTGCTGTCGGCCTTGTCGTCGGCGGCGACCGCGGCCGCCTCGCGCAGCACATCGGCGGCGATCCCCGGCTCGGCGGCGGCGAGGGTCGCGGCGTCCGGGTAGTGCACCCGGGGGATGACCAGGACATGGGTCGGGGCCTGCGGGTTGATGTCCCGGAACGCGACCGTGGTCTCCGACTCCCGCACGACGGTGGCCGGTACGTCCCCCGCGACGATCTTGCAGAACAGGCAGTCGGCCTGTGGTTCTCCCGCCATGGTCCGGGCCTCCTCGGATCCGCCGGGTGCACCGGCGGTCGCTGCTGACGATCAGTGACGATCCGTACGGACGCATGCTATCGGCCCGACGGCCGCCGCCTGTCGGCTGAGGTGTCCAGGCCCTGTCCGGGAGAGGTACTAGGACCAGCGGCCGGTGCGGCCGAGCAGGAGGGCCGTGGCCGCCGTTCCCGCGGTGGAGGTGCGCAGGACGCTGCGGCCCAGGCGGTACGGCTTCGCGCCGGCTTCCGCGAAGGTCGCCAACTCCTCCGGGGACACGCCCCCTTCGGGGCCCACGACCAGCACGATCCGGCCCTCGGCGGGCAGCGGCGCCGTGGCCAGCGGTTCGCTGCCCTCCTCGTGCAGTACGGCGGCGAAGTCGGCGTCCGCCAGCAGCGCGGCGACCTGCCGGGCCGACAGCGCGTCCGTGACCTCGGGGAAGCGGAGCCTGCGCGACTGCTTGCCCGCCTCGCGGGCCGTGGCCCGCCATTTGGCCAGGGACTTGGCGCCCCGCTCGCCCTTCCACTGCGTGACACAGCGCGCGGCCTGCCAGGGCACGATCGCGTCGACGCCGGTCTCGGTCATCGTCTCGACGGCCAGCTCCCCGCGGTCCCCCTTGGGCAGGGCCTGGACGACGGTGATCCGGGGCGCGGGCTCCGCCTCCGTCCGTACCTCCGTGACGGCGACGTCAAGCCGGTCCTTGCCCTCGACCGCCGCGACCGTCCCGTAGGCGCCCGTGCCCGCGCCGTCCGTCAGCACGATCTCCTCGCCGACGCGCAGCCTCCGTACGGAGACGGCGTGCCGCCCTTCGGAGCCGTCGAGCGTGACCGTACCGGTGCGCAGTACACCGCCCTCGACGACGAAGACAGGAGCGGTCACGAGTCGCTCTCCGGCGTCAGCGACGCCCGGGTCGCTTCGAGCTCGGCGGCCAGGACCTCGACCAGCTGTCCCGCGGGCAGCTCCCGGGCCATCCGGTGGCCCTGTCCCGCCCAGAGCGCCATGCCCTGGGCGTCGCCCACCCGCGCCGCGGCCTTGCGCAGCCCGGAGGTGAGGTGGTGGACCTCGGGGTAGGCGGGCGGCGCGTACGGGCCGTGCTCACGCATGAAGCGGTTGACGAGGCCACGGGCGGGGCGGCCCGAGAAGGCCCGGGTCAGCTCGGTCCTGACGAACAGCGGGTTGGTCATGGCCTGCTTGTGCAGCACGTTCGCCCCGGACTCCGGGCACACCAGGAACGCCGTGCCGAGCTGCGCCGCGTCCGCGCCCGCCGCGAGCACCGCCGCGATCTGGCCGCCGCGCATCAGCCCGCCGGCGGCGATGATCGGCAGCTGCACGGCCTCCCTGACCTGCGCCACGAGCGAGAGCAGTCCGATGCCCGCGCCATCGGTGGCCGGATCGTCGCGGTGCGTGCCCTGGTGGCCGCCGGCCTCGATGCCCTGGACACAGACGGCGTCGGCGCCGGACCACTGCGCGGTCTGGGCCTCCTCGGGGGTGGTCACCGTGACCACGGTGTAGGTGCCCGCGCGGGCGAACGCGTCGAGGGTCGTACGGGTCGGGCAGCCGAAGGTGAACGAGACGAGCGGCACCGGGTCGTCGAGCAGTATGGCCAGCTTGGCCTCGTAGCCGTCGTCCCGGCCGGCCTCGGGGTCGCCGAGCGGGGTCTCGTACCAGGTCGCCTCACCGGCGAGCTGGTTGCGGTAGACCTCGATGACCGCGTGGTCGGCGTGGTGTATCTGCGGCATGAAGAGATTGATGCCGAAGGGCTGGTTGGTGAGCCCGCGCAGCTGTTTGACCTCTTCGTACATGCCGTCCGCTGTTTTGTACCCGGCGGCGAGGAACCCGAGACCACCCGCCTCGGAAACGGCCGCCGCCAGCTGCGGGCAGGACGCGCCGCCCGCCATGGGGGCCTGCACGATCGGATACCGGCAGAGATCGGTCAGTGCGGAGGACATGCAGGCATCGTGCCACGTCCCCCGCACAGCGCCGAATCCGAGCCACGCTCGGCGGGGGTCACGGGAACGCGGGGCGGGCGGGGTCGCGGGCCGGGGGCCCGGGAGCTGACTCCCGGACCCCCGGCCCCCACACGCCTACCGCCCGTTGAACGCGTCCTTCAACCGCGAGAACAGCCCCTGCTGCCCCGGCTGACCGCGCCTACCCGGGGGCCAACCCCCGGACCCCCGGCCGACCCCCGGACCCCCGGCCGACTCGCGCCTACCGTCCGTTGAACGCATCCTTCAGCCGCGAGAACAGCCCCTGCTGCCCCGGCTGGAACTGACCCGTGGGCCGTTCCTCGCCGCGCAGCTTCGCCAGCTCCCGCAGCAACCGCTCCTGCTCCGGGTCCAGCTTCGACGGGGTCATCACCTCGACATGCACGATCAGGTCGCCCCGGCCACCGCCGCGCAGATGCGTGATGCCGCGTCCGTGCAGCGGGATCGACTGGCCCGACTGCGTGCCGGGACGGACGTCGATGTCCTCCACGCCGTCCAGCGTCTCCAGCGGGCACTGCGTGCCCAGCGACGCCGCCGTCATGGGGATGGTGACCGTGCAGTGCAGATCGTCGCCGCGCCGCTGGAACACCGCGTGCGGCAGCTCGTGGATCTCCACGTAGAGATCGCCGGCGGGACCACCGCCCGGACCGACCTCGCCCTCGCCCGCGAGCTGGATGCGGGTGCCGTTGTCGACACCGGCGGGAATCTTGACCGTGAGCGTACGGCGGGACCGGATGCGCCCGTCGCCCGCGCACTCGGGGCACGGCGTCGGCACGACCGTACCGAAGCCCTGGCACTGCGGGCACGGCCGCGAAGTCATGACCTGGCCCAGGAAGGACCGGGTGACCTGCGAGACCTCGCCGCGGCCGCGGCACATGTCGCAGGTCTGCGCCGAGGTGCCCGGCGCCGCCCCCTCGCCGGAACAGGTCGTACAGACCACGGCCGTGTCGACCTGGATGTCCTTGGTCGTGCCGAAGGCCGCCTCGTTGAGGTCGATCTCCAGCCGGATCATGGCGTCCTGGCCGCGTCGCGTCCGCGAGCGCGGACCGCGCTGGGACGCCGTCCCGAAGAAGGCGTCCATGATGTCGGAGAAGTTGCCGAAGCCACCGGCTCCGAAGCCGCCCGCGCCCCCGCCGCCGCTCGCCGAGAGCGGGTCTCCGCCGAGGTCGTAGACCTGCTTCTTCTGCGGGTCCGACAACACCTCGTACGCGGCGTTGATCTCCTTGAAGCGCTCTTGCGTCTTGGGATCGGGATTGACATCCGGGTGCAGCTCGCGTGCGAGCCGCCGGAATGCCTTCTTGATCTCGTCCTGCGATGCGTCGCGGCGCACGCCGAGTACGGCGTAGTAGTCCGTGGCCACTTACGACTCCGCCAGGATCTGTCCGACGTAACGTGCCACTGCGCGTACCGCTCCCATCGTTCCGGGGTAGTCCATGCGGGTCGGTCCGACCACGCCGAGTTTGGCTACTGCCTCGTCGCCCGAACCGTAGCCGACCGCGACGACGGACGTGGAGTTGAGGCCCTCATGGGCGTTCTCGTGCCCGATACGTACGGTCATGCCCGGGTGTTCCGCCTCACCCAGCAGCTTGAGAAGCACCACATGCTCCTCCAGCGCCTCCAGCACCGGCCGGATGGTGAGCGGGAAATCGTGCCCGAAGCGGGTGAGATTGGCGGTGCCGCCGATCATCAGCCGCTCCTCGGTCTCCTCGACCAGCGTTTCGAGCAGGGTCGCGAGCACCGTGGACACGGTCCCGCGGTCCCCCTCCTCGAACGACTCGGGAAGGTCCTGCACCAGCTGCGGGACATCCGAGAAGCGGCGTCCGACGATCCGGCTGTTGAGCCGGGCCCGCAGATCCGCGAGCGAGGTCTCACCGAAGGGCGTGCCGCAGTCGATCATGCGCTGCTCGACCCGTCCGGTGTCCGTGATCAGCACGAGCATCAGCCGGGCGGGAGCGAGCGACAGCAGCTCCACGTGGCGCACCGTCGAGCGGGTCAGCGAGGGGTACTGGACGACGGCGACCTGCCTGGTCAGCTGCGCCAGCAGCCGTACCGTACGGCCCACGACGTCATCGAGGTCGACGGCCTTGTCCAGGAAACTCTGGATGGCGCGGCGCTCCGGCGAGGTCATGGGCTTGACCCCGGCCAGCCGGTCGACGAAGAGCCGGTAGCCCTTGTCGGTCGGGATACGCCCCGCGCTGGTGTGCGGCTGGGCGATGAAGCCCTCGTCCTCCAGCACCGCCATGTCGTTGCGGACGGTGGCCGGGGACACGCCGAGCTTGTGCCGCTCGGTCAGCGCCTTGGAGCCGACCGGCTCCTCGGTGCCGACATAGTCCTGGACGATGGCGCGCAGCACCTCGAGTCTGCGTTCGCTGAGCATGGCGCACACCTCCAGCTGTCGTCCGTCGGATCCGGCTTGGCACTCGCTCCGTGGGAGTGCCAGCAATCCCCCCGGCCAGTGTACGGCTGTGGGGTAGGCCCCTAGCAAGGGTGGCCGACCACGTGATCACGCTGGTTCTTGCGGATAGCGTCCTCGTATGGACGTCCGTTGGGAAGAGTGCGGGTGGGAGCGGCTGGCCCCGGGGGTGGGGCGGCGACGGCTGCCGGGGTGGGACGCGACGGTCGGGCTGGTGGCCGGCGCCACCGCGGCCCTGCTGTACGACACGGGGTCGACGGTCCGCGAGGGCGCGGCCATCCGGGCGCAGGTGGCCGCCCTTCTCGGCGCGGACAGGCGCGTGACGCACATCGCACTGAGCCACGCGCACTTCGACCATGTGCTGGGGACCGCGGCGTTCCCGGAGGCCGAGGTGTACGGCGCGGTGGGTCTGGCGGACCTGCTGGCCGGCGGGGCGGGCCTGCACGAGAGCGCCGTGCACCACGGCGTGAGCGAGGCGGAGGCCACCGAGGCGGTGGATCTGCTGGTACGGCCGGGGCACGCCGTCTCCGGCTCGCTCACCCTCGACCTGGGCGGCCGTCAGGTCACGCTGGCGAACGCCGGCCCCGGCCACTCCGCCCACGACCTGGCCCTCCTCGTCCCGGCCTCTCCTCCCGTCCTGTTCTGCGGCGACCTGGTGGAGGAGTCGGGCGAGCCCCAGGCCGGCCCCGACGCGATCCCCGCCCGCTGGCCGGCGGCCCTGGACCGGCTGCTCACGCTGGGCGGCGCGGACGCGGTGTACGTACCCGGGCACGGGGCGGTGGTGGACGCGGCGTTCGTACGGGCGCAGCGCGACGCGTTGGCGGCCCGATTCGGCGTGTCCTAGCCGTGTCGGCCCCGTCCGTTTATCGTCGTGCGAATGCGCCGCTACAGCCCTGATCTGACGCCACCGTGGAAGAAGTCCTCGCCCGCGCCGGAGGTCCCCGCCGAGCCGGACCTGGTGGTCGAGGAGGTGTCGACGGGCTTCTGCGGCGCGGTCATCCGCTGCGAGAAGACGGCCGAGGGTCCGACGGTCACCCTGGAGGACCGCTTCGGCAAGCACCGGGTGTTCCCGCTGGTGCCGCGCGGGTTTCTGCTGGAGGGCCGCGTGGTGACCCTGGTCCGCCCGTCGGCGGCGGGCCCGGCCAGGCCGTCCCGTACGGCCTCGGGATCGGTCGCCGTGCCCGGAGCCCGCGCGCGGGTCGCCAGGGCCGGCCGTATCTATGTCGAGGGCCGGCACGACGCGGAACTGGTCGAGAAGGTGTGGGGCGACGATCTGCGCGTCGAGGGCGTGGTCGTGGAGTATCTGGGCGGCATCGACGATCTGCCCGCCGTCGTCGCCGAGTTCGACCCCGCGCCGGACGCCCGCCTCGGCGTGCTGGTCGACCATCTGGTGCCCGGCTCGAAGGAGTCCCGGATCGCGGCGGAGGTGACGGGCGCGGACGTCCTGGTGGTGGGCCATCCGTACATCGACGTCTGGGAGGCGGTGAAGCCCGCGTCGGTGGGGATCCCGGCGTGGCCGTCGGTGCCGAGGGGCGAGGACTGGAAGACGGGGGTGTGCCGCGCGCTGGGCTGGCCGGAGAACACGGGGGCGGCGTGGCAGCACATCCTGTCGCGGGTCCGCACGTACAAGGACCTGGAGCCGCCGCTGCTGGGCTCGGTGGAGCACCTGATCGACTTCGTCACGGACCCGCGGCCTCTTTAGGAGGTCACGGACCCGCGGCCTCTTGTCACGGACCCGCGGCCTCTTTAGGAGGTGGGCGCCCGTCAGTCCACCAGGTCCCTCACCACCGCGTCCGCCAGCAGGCGGCCCCGGAGCGTCAGGACCGCCCGGCCGCTCGCGAACGGGCCCGGGTCCAGCAGGCCGTCCCCCACCGCGCGGTGCGCCGCCGCGAGGCCCGCCGGGGCCAGCAGCGACAGCTCGCAGCCATCGGACAGGCGCAGCTCCAGCAGGATGCGTTCCACCCGGCGGTCCTCCGCCGAGAGGATTTCCCGGCCCGCGCCCGGAGAGCGTCCCTCCGCCAGCGCCGCCGCGTACGCGCCGGGGTGTTTGACGTTCCACCAGCGGACGCCGCCGATGTGGCTGTGGGCGCCGGGGCCCGCGCCCCACCAGTCGGCGCCGCGCCAGTACAGCTCGTTGTGCAGACAGCGGGCCGCCTCCGAGGTGGCCCAGTTGGAGACCTCGTACCAGGAGAAGCCCGCGTCGGCGAGCACGGAGTCCGCGATCAGATACCGGTCGGCGTGCTCGTCGTCGTCGGTCATGGGGACCTCGCCGCGCCGGATGCGCCGGGCGAGCTGCGTGCCCTCCTCCACGATCAGCGCGTACGCCGACACATGGTCGGGCCCCGCCCCCACCGCCGCCGCGAGGGACGCGCGCCAGTCGTCGTCGCTCTCCCCCGGCGTGCCGTAGATCAGGTCGAGGTTCACATGGTCGAAGCCGGCCGCGCGGGCCTCCGCGACGCACGCCTCGGGCCTGCCGGGGGTGTGCGTACGGTCGAGGATCTTCAGCACATGCTGCTTCGCGCTCTGCATGCCGAAGGAGATCCGGTTGAAGCCGCCCTCGCGCAGGGCGGCCAGATACGCCGGGTCCACCGATTCCGGATTCGCCTCCGTGGTGATCTCGGCGTCGTCCGCGAGGCCGAACTCGTCGCGGATCGCGCCCAGCATCCGGACGAGATCCCCGGCGGCCAGCAGCGTCGGTGTGCCGCCGCCGACGAATACGGTACGGACCGGCCTGGGGTCGTCGCCGAGCACCTTCCTGGCCAGCCGGACCTCGTCCGCCAGCGTCTCCGCGTAGTTGTCGCGGGAGGCCAGCACGCCTCCCGAGCCGCGCAGCTCGGTCGCCGTGTACGTATTGAAGTCGCAGTAGCCGCAGCGGGTCGCGCAGTACGGCACGTGCAGGTAGAAGCCGAGGGGCCGGTCCGCCGCGCCGTCGAGGGCGTGCCGGGGCAGCGTCCCGGTCTCGGGCATGGGGTCACCGTCGGGCAGTGCGGAAGGCATGCCCCCATTGTCCCGTACGCCGCGGGTAACCCGTCCCGGCCGTCATTCGGCCTGGAACACCAGCAGGGCGAGATCGTCCCCGGGCGGGGTGTCGGAGAACTCGTGCACGGCCCGGCGTATCCGCTGGGCCACGCCCTGCGCCGTCAGCCCCGCGCACGCCGCCAGGGTCCGCGCGAGCCCGTCGCCGTCGTCGAGGAGCTGCCGGCCCGAGCGCCGTTCCGTGACGCCGTCGGTGACGCAGAGGAGGGTGTCGCCGGGCTCCAGGTCGAAGGTGCTGCTCTCGTACGCGACGTTCTCCACGACCCCGAGCAGCAGCTGCGGCTCGGCGGCGGCTTGTACCGTCCCGTCGGGTCTCAGCAGCAGCGGCAGCGGGTGGCCGGCGCTGGCGAGGGTGCACCGTACCCCGCCGGAGGGGCCCGGCAGCGGCCTCAGCTCCCCGTACAGCAGCGACAGGAAGCGGGCCTGACCGCCCTCGGGCAGTACCTGGGCGGCATCGGGCAGCCCGGCACCGGCGACGGCCGCCGCGGCCATCAGGGACGCCGATTCGGCCGCCTCGGTCGCGTCGTCGAGGAGCAGCCGGTTGAGCCGGTCGAGGACCGCCCCGACGCGGTAGTTCTCGCGGGCGAGCAGCCGCAGCCAGGGGCGGGCGAGGCCGGTGACGACGGCGGCCTCGGGGCCGCTGCCCTGGACGTCGCCGAGCATGAAGCACCAGCGGTCGCCGGGCGGGCACGGGAAGATGTCGTAGAAGTCGCCGCCCGCGAGACCCTCGTCGCTCGGCTCGTACACCACGGCGCTGGCGACGCCCGGGATCCGCGCGACCTGGCTGGGCAGCAGTCCGCGCTGGAGGACCTGGCTGATGGTGACCTGCCGGGTGTAGCGGCGGGCGGCGCCGATCGCGAGGGCGATGCGGCGCGCGAAGTCCTCGATGAGGGCGGTCACTTCGTCGGGGATCTCGCTCTGGCCCGGCCGGCCGATCAGCAGCGTGCCGAGGGTGCGGCCGTTCGCGAGCAGCCGGCAGGCGAGAGCCATGCCCCCGCCCGTATGCGCACCCGCACCCGGCCAGGGCACCCGTACCGGTCCGCCACGCGGCGGGTCGGGCAGCCGCGGGGGCTCCTTCTCCAGCAGCGCCCGCAGTTCGGCGCTCCTGGACTCGTCCGCGTGCCACACCCGCGCGAGCCGGGGCGCTCCGCCCGCCGGTCCGCCCTCGCTGTCCAGCCAGACCGCGCACCACTGGGCGAGCCGCGGCACCAGCAGCTGACCCGCCAGCGCGGCGACCAGGTCCTCGTCGAGCTGTCCCGCGAGCAGTTCGGAGGCCTCGGCGAGGAAGGAGAGCGCGCCCCGGCCGGCCCACTCCGGGTCGTCGCGCACGGTGCGCCGGGTCGCGGGGGCGAGGATCTCGGCGGCGCGCAGTCCGCGGCGCAGGACCGGTTCCGCGCCCTGCGCCGGGCCCGCCTCCCGTCCTTCGAGCGAGAGGCGGGCCCAGACGGTCTTGAGCCCGGAGCGGTAGGTGATGCCCCAGCGTTCGGCGAGGGCGGCGACGAGCTGGAGGCCGCGGCCGTACTCGGGCGTGCCGGGCGGAGCCTGGGTCCGTGCCTCGCTCTGTAACGCGCGGCCGGGGTGGTGGTCGGACACCTCGATGACCAGGGCGGCGGGTTCGTCGGCCGCCTCGGTGGGGTCTTCGGAGGGCTCCTCCAGCCGGCAGAGCAGCTCCACGGTGGTACCGGCGTGCACGACGGCGTTGGTGACGAGTTCGTTGACGATCACCACGGCGTCGTCCGCGAGCAGATCGGTGCTGTGGCTCCCGGACGAACAGCCCTCGTCCCCGCGGCAGAAGGTGCAGGTGGCGAGCAGCCCGAGGCTGGTCCAGTCGGCCAGCGCCGCGCGGGTGAAGCGGCGCGCGGCGGCCGGGGCGAGCGGGTTGCCGGGCAGGCTGGTACGTGACGTGGACCGCGCGTCCTTCCGTAACGGCACCTGGGGCACCGGACGGTGAAGGCTCTCGCGCGGGATCGGAATGGGCCTCACTGGGGCTCCTGATCCGGTTCTGGCGTTGTGCCGCTTACGATCCCGACAGCGTGACAGACAGAACGCGCCCGTACGCGCCGAGTTATCGAAGTGGACGGAGATTGACCCGGGGCCGCGGTCGCGGCGCGGGGCTGGGGCGACATGAGGCCAAACCACCCGAACGACGTGCGAAATCGCTCCGAGCAGAGCATTCTTGCCTCCCTGGCCGAAACGTGAGGGCCGGAACAAGGAGACCGCATGAGCGGGAAGACAGCCACGACGGATCGCGCGAGCATCCTTCTCGTTGATGACATGGAGGACAATCTCGAAGCGCTCGAAGCCGTGCTGGCATCCCTCGACGAGCCGCTCGTACGCGCCCGTTCGGGCGAGGAGGCGATGACGGCGCTGCTGCGGCAGCCGTTCGCGGTGGTCCTGCTGGATGTCCGGATGCCGGGCATGGACGGCTTCGAGACCGCCTCCCGGATCAAGCGGCTGGACGGGGCCAAGGACACCCCGATCATCTTCCTGAACGGCCCTGAGTCCGACAGCGGTTACGCCTTCCGTGGGTACGCGACGGGAGCGGCGGACTTTCTGACCAAGCCCTTCGACCCCTGGATGCTGCGCGCCAAGGTCAGTGTCTTCCTGGATCTGCACCGCAAGAACCGCCAGCTGGAACGGATGCTGGCGCAGGATCAGGAACAGCTGGGGCAGATCACGGACCGGCTGTCCTCGATCGAGGAGGAGCTGCGGCGGAACGGCCCGAACGATCTCACCGTACTGGGGCATCAGCTCGCCCGGATAGAGGACGCCCTCGGCGAACTGCGGCGCGGGCGGGGCCGCTAGCCGACCGCGGGCGGGGCCCGGCGGGCCCCGCCACGCGCCGTACGGGCAGATACGGCTCAGGACTCCCGGGAGCCCTCGTACATCTCCTCGATCAGGTCCTTGTACTCGCGCTCGACGACCGGCCTCTTGAGCTTGAGGCTGGGCGTCAGCTCGCCGTGCTCGATATCCAGGTCGCGGGGCAGCAGCCGGAACTTCTTGATGGTCTGCCAGCGCTGGAGCCCGTCGTTGAGCCGCTTCACATAGCCGTCGATGAGCTGCTGGGCCTGGGCGGAGGCGACCACGTCGGCGTACGGCTTGCCGCCCATGCCGTTCTCCTCGGCCCAGCCGAGGATCGTCGGCTCGTCGAGCGCGATCAGGGCCGTACAGAAGTTACGGTCCGCTCCGTGCACCAGGATGTTGGAGACGAACGGGCACACCGCCTTGAACTGGCCCTCGACCTCAGCCGGTGCGATGTACTTGCCGCCCGACGTCTTGATCAGGTCCTTCTTGCGGTCGGTGATCCGCAGATAGCCGTCGACGGACAGCTCACCGATGTCACCGGTGTGGAACCAGCCGTCGGACTCCAGGACTTCCGCGGTCTTCTCGGGCTGACCGTGATATCCGGCCATGATCCCGGGGCCGCGCAGCAGGATCTCGCCGTCGTCGGCGATGCGCACCTCGGTGCCGGGCAGCGGCTTGCCGACCGTACCGGTGCGGTACGCGTCGCCCGGATTGACGAAGCTCGCGGCGCTGGACTCGGTCAGGCCGTAGCCCTCCAGGATGTGGATCCCGGCGCCGGAGAAGAAGTAGCCGATGTCGGGGGCGAGCGCGGCGGACCCGGAGATCGCGGCGCGCAGCCGGCCGCCGAACGCCTCGCGCAGCTTGGTGTAGACGAGCGCGTCGGCGACCTTGTGCTTGGCGCCGAGGGCCAAGGGCACGGACGCCGTGCCCGTACGGCGGAAGTTGTCCTGGGAGACCTTGGCGTACTCACGGGCGACGCCGGCCGCCCACTGGAAGATCTTGTACTTGGCGCCGCCGCCGGCCCGCGCCTTGGCCGCGACCCCGTTGTACACCTTCTCGAAGATCCGCGGCACGGCCGCCATGTACGTCGGCTGGACCACCGGAAGGTTCTCGATGATCTTGTCGACGCGCCCGTCCACGGCGGTGACATGCCCGACCTCGATCTGGCCGGAGGTCAGCACCTTGCCGAAGACATGGGCGAGCGGCAGCCACAGGTACTGCACGTCGTCGGTCGTGATCAGTCCGGTCGAGGCGATGGCCTTGGCCATGTACGACCAGTTGTCGTGCGGCAGCCGTACGCCCTTGGGGCGGCCAGTGGTGCCCGAGGTGTAGATCAGGGTGGCGAGCTGCGTGGACGTGATGGCCCCGACCCGCTCCGTGACCGCCTCCGGGTGCTTGGTCAGATACTCCGTCCCGCGCGCCTCCAGATCGGCGAGCGAGAGCACCCAGCCCTCCGGGTCGCCCTCGGCGGGCTGCGCGTCGGCGGCGTCGATCACGACGACATGGGCGAGGTGCGGCAGCTCGGCCCGGCGCTCGCGTGCCTTGGCGAGCTGGGCGGCGTCCTCCGCGATCAGTACCCGGCTGTCCGAGTCGGCGAGGATGTACGCGGACTCCTCGGTGTTGGTCGAGGGGTAGACCGTGGTGGTCGCGGCGCCCGCGCACATCACCCCGAGGTCGGCGAGGATCCACTCGACGCGGGTGGCGGCGGCGAGCGCGACGCGCTCCTCGGGCCGTACGCCCAGCTCGATCAGGCCGGCGGCGATGGCGAACACCCGCTCGGCGGCCTGGCCCCAGCTCAGCGAGCGCCACTCGTCGGGGCCCTGCCCCGACGTGTGCGGCACGGGATAGCGATAGGCCTCCGCGTCCGGCGTGGCCGCCACGCGCTCAATGAAGAGGGTCGCCACGGAGGGCGGCCGGTTCTCGATCAAGGTCTGTGTGTCGCTCACGACATCCTCCGGGCCCGCGGCAGCGCTGCGTGACTGACTGATTGTGTGACTGGCGAGTAACTAACTGGCGAGTAACTATCGATCAGTGATCAGACTAGAGGCCCCCCGGCCGGTGCGTAAGAGGCAGTGGGATGTCGCTTCATAACGAACCCGCCCCATCAACCACGGACGGACCCCCGCGCCACAGCGTGAGGGTCCGTCCGTGGTTGCCGCCGGCCGGCCGCGCCTACTTCTTCGACTTGCCGCCGCCGGATTCGTCGCTGGACAGCACCGCGATGAAGGCCTCCTGCGGGACCTCCACACTGCCGACCATCTTCATCCGCTTCTTGCCTTCCTTCTGCTTCTCCAGCAGCTTGCGCTTCCGGGAGATGTCACCGCCGTAGCACTTGGCGAGGACGTCCTTACGGATGGCGCGGATCGTCTCGCGGGCGATGACCCGGGAGCCGATGGCGGCCTGGATGGGCACCTCGAAGGCCTGGCGCGGGATCAGCTCACGCAGCTTGGCGACGAGCCGCACGCCGTACGCGTACGCCTGGTCCCGGTGGGTGATCGCCGAGAAGGCGTCGACCTTGTCGCCGTGCAGCAGGATGTCGACCTTGACGAGATGGGCGCTCTGCTCGCCGGTGGGCTCGTAGTCGAGCGAGGCGTAGCCCCGGGTCTTGGACTTCAGCTGGTCGAAGAAGTCGAAGACGATCTCCGCGAGCGGCAGCGTGTAGCGGATCTCGACCCGGTCCTCGGAGAGGTAGTCCATGCCGAGCAGCGTGCCGCGGCGGGTCTGGCACAGCTCCATGATCGAGCCGATGAACTCGCTCGGGGCGAGAATCGTGGCCCGTACGACCGGCTCGTGCACCGAGTCGATCTTGCCCTCGGGGAACTCGCTCGGGTTGGTGACCGTGTGCTCGCGGCCGTCCTCCATCTCCACCCGGTAGACCACGTTGGGCGCGGTGGCGATCAGGTCGAGGCCGAACTCGCGCTCCAGGCGCTCCCGGATCACGTCGAGGTGCAGCAGCCCGAGGAAGCCCACGCGGAAGCCGAAGCCGAGGGCCGCGGAGGTCTCCGGCTCGTAGACCAGGGCCGCGTCGTTGAGCTGGAGCTTGTCGAGGGCGTCGCGCAGCTCGGGGTAGTCCGAGCCGTCCAGCGGATAGAGGCCGGAGAACACCATCGGCTTGGGGTCCTTGTAGCCGCCGAGCGCCTCGGTCGCCCCCTTGTTGAGCGTGGTGATCGTGTCACCGACCTTGGACTGGCGGACGTCCTTCACGCCGGTGATCAGATAGCCGACCTCACCGACGCCGAGGCCGTCGGCCGAGGTCATCTCCGGGGACGAGACGCCGATTTCCAGCAGCTCGTGGGTGGCCCCGGTGGACATCATCCGGATCCGCTCACGCTTGTTGAGCTGGCCGTCGATGACGCGGACGTACGTGACGACACCGCGGTACGAGTCATAGACGGAGTCGAAGATCATCGCGCGGGCGGGCGCGTCCTTGACGCCGACCGGCGGCGGCACGTCCTTGACCACCCGGTCGAGCAGGACGTCCACGCCGACGCCGGTCTTCGCCGAGACCTTGAGGACGTCCTCCGGCTGACAGCCGATGAGGTTCGCCAGCTCCTCGGAGAACTTCTCCGGCTGGGCGGCCGGCAGGTCGATCTTGTTGAGGACCGGCACGATGGTGAGGTCGTTCTCCATCGCGAGATAGAGGTTGGCGAGGGTCTGCGCCTCGATGCCCTGGGCGGCGTCCACCAGGAGGACCGTGCCCTCGCAGGCCGCCAGCGAACGGGACACCTCATAGGTGAAGTCCACGTGGCCCGGTGTGTCGATCATGTTGAGGACATGGGTCGTGCCCTGGCCCTCACCCGTGGTGGGGGCCCAGGGCAGCCGGACCGCCTGGGACTTGATCGTGATGCCGCGCTCGCGCTCGATATCCATCCGGTCGAGGTACTGAGCACGCATCTGCCGAACATCGACCACTCCGGTCAGCTGGAGCATCCGGTCGGCGAGCGTCGACTTGCCGTGGTCGATGTGCGCGATGATGCAGAAGTTGCGGAGCAGCGCCGGGTCCGTACGACTGGGCTCGGGCACGTGGATAGGGGTCGCGGGCACGCAGGGTCCTGATTCTTGAGACGCGCGGCGTCTCGTCTCGGGTCGACTCGGATCGATACGTAGCCTCCATCGTCCCACGGGCGCGGGACTGCGCCCGGTTTGGGACGGTCGGAGGGTCGCTGCTACCCTGAGCAGCTGTGTCTCGTGCCGTCTCGGCGCGGGACGGCTCGGTCAAAGATTCATCGAACCTGAAAAGGCTCTTTCGTGGCGAACATCAAGTCCCAGATCAAGCGGAACAAGACGAACGAGAAGGCACGCCTGCGCAACAAGGCTGTCAAGTCGTCGCTCAAGACCGCGATCCGCAAGGCCCGTGAGGCCGCTGCCGCGGGCGACGTCGAGAAGGCCTCCGTGGCCGCTCGTGAGGCGTCCCGCAAGCTCGACAAGGCTGCCTCGAAGGGTGTCATCCACAAGAACGCCGCCGCCAACAAGAAGTCGGCGCTGGCTGCCAAGGTTGCCTCCCTCCAGGGCTGAGCCGCTCTTGATTTGATCGCCGGACAGGACTCAGCGGGCCCTCTCTACCGCTCCTGAACGGCATCCTCCGAACTCGCACGCGACTGCGTTCGCCACGCGGGTGCGAGTTCATCTGATTCACGTCGAGGCCCCGGTCCCGTCCTCCCCAGGACGGGACCGGGGCCTTCGTCATGGGGGGATAAGTGATGGGGGGGTATAAGTGCCCGCCGGAGAGGGCCTAACGGCCGGAGCGGGCCGCGCGGGCGATCGTGACGACCGCCTTCTCCAGGGCGTACTCCGGATCGTCACCGCCGCCCTTGACGCCCGCGTCGGCCTCGGCGACCGCCCGCAGCGCCGTCGCCACCCCGTCCGGGGTCCAGCCGCGCATCTGCTGGCGTACCCGGTCGATCTTCCACGGCGGCATCCCCAGCTCGCGGGCGAGATCGGCGGGCCGGCCGCCCCGGGCGGAGGAGAGCTTGCCGATGGCCCGGACGCCCTGGGCCAGGGCGCTGGTGATCAGCACGGGAGCCACC
Organism: Streptomyces sp. NPDC042201; assembly: GCF_055582185.1. Taxonomy (NCBI): domain Bacteria; kingdom Bacillati; phylum Actinomycetota; class Actinomycetes; order Kitasatosporales; family Streptomycetaceae; genus Streptomyces; species Streptomyces sp. NPDC042201. The sequence goes on from NZ_JBVJDS010000019.1 coordinate 61,940, forward strand.
CCGGTCGACAGCGACCAGCGCAGCGCTTCGAGGGCGTCGGCCGCCCGGCCCTCCACGGCCCGGTCGGCGACGGTGAAGCTGGAGGCCTCGGCGCGGCCCGTGTAGTACCGGCCGACGACCGCCTCGTCGATCGTGCCCTCGACATCCGCGGCGAGCTGGGAGACGGCGCTCGCCAGCTCCCGCAGTTCGCTGCCGATCGAGTCGACCAGGGCCTGGCAGGCCTCGGGCGTGGCCGAGCGGCCCAGCACGCGGAATTCGGAGCGTACGAAGGTCAGCCGCTCGGCGGGCTTGGTCGTCTTGGGGCAGGCGACCTCACGGGCCCCCGCCTTGCGGGCGGCGTCCAGCAGCGCCTTGCCCTTGGCCGCTCCGGCGTGCAGGAGGACGAGCGTGATCTCCTCGGCGGGCGCGTCGAGATACGCCTTGACGTCCTTGATCGTGTCGGCGGAGAGATCGTGCGCGTTCCGTACGACGACGACCTTGCGCTCGGCGAAGAGCGACGGGCTGGTCAGCTCGGCGAGGGTGCCGGGCTGGAGCTGGTCGGAGGTGAGGTCGCGTACGTCCGTGTCGGCGTCGGCGGCGCGGGCGGCCGCCACCACCTGCTGCACGGCGCGGTCGAGCAGCAGGTCCTCCTGGCCCACGGCGAGCGTCAGAGGGGCGAGCGGATCGTCGGGGGAAGTCTTCCTGGTGGCCATCGCGGTCCAGCATCGCACGGGCCACCGACAGCCGGAGCTACGGCCGCGACGCTCAGGACGCTTCCCGCCAGCCGTCCCAGTCGGCCACGAACGCGTCCAGCGCCGCGCCGTCCATCCGCGCCTCCGGGTCCTCCACGACCACCAGCCACTGGGCGTCCTCGGCGTCGTCCTCACCGGCCAGCGCGTCCCGTACGAGCCGTGGCTCGTCGGCCACCCCGAACCGCTCACCGAGCGCCTGCGCCACCTCCTCGGCGGCGTCGCGGTCGGGCAGCACCAGCACATGTCTCACATCGCTCACGGCCGCATTCTCCCAGTCCCCTTCCCGCCGCCCCGTCCGGGCACTCAGTCCGCCCGCCGGAGCGCCACCGCTCGCAGCCCGGCGCCCGTGCCCGTCACCGCGATCGACCCGTCCGTGTCCGTACGCAGCACCCTCGCTCCCCCGGCGCGCAGTGCGTCGACGGTCCGGGGCGCGGGGTGGCCGTACGGGTTGTCCCGCCCCGCGGAGATCAGGGCGAGCCGGGGGCGGACGCCTCGGAGCAGCCCCGGATGCTGGAAGGGCGAGCCGTGGTGCGCGACCTTGAGCACGTCGACCGGGGGCAGCGCCGGATGGTCGCGCAACAGGCCCTGCTGGGCGGGTGGTTCGAGGTCCCCGAGCAGCAGCAGCGTGGGTCCGTGGGCGATGCGTACGAACAGGGTGACGCTGGAGTCGTTCGGCCCCCCGGCGGCCGCTCCCGGCCCCGCCCGTGGCCACAGCACCCGCCAGGTGAGCGGCCCGGTCCGCCGCTGCTCCCCCGGCCGGGCGCGGACGACGGGCACCCGGGCGGCGGCCGCCGTTCTCCGTACGAACGCGCCTTGGGCCGGCGGATCCTCGGCGGCCGTCGTCTCGATCGCGCCGACCGCCCTGCCCCGCAGCACACCGGGCAGCCCGGTGACATGGTCGGCGTGGAAGTGGGTGAGCAGCAGCAGCGGAATACGGGTGACGCCGAGATCGCGCAGACAGCGGTCGGCGAGTTCGGGGTCGGGTCCTGCGTCCACGACCACGCCCGCACCGTCGCCCGCCGCGAGCACCATGGTGTCGCCCTGGCCGACGTCGCACAGTGCGAACGCCCAACCCGGCGGCGGCCAGCCGGTGACAATCCGGGTGAGCAGCGGGGGCCGCAGGACCGCGAGCAGAAGAAGCACGGCACACGCCGAGGCCATCCAGGGATGGTGCGCGATCCGCCGTGCGGCGAGCAGGACGAGGACCGTCAGGGCGGCGAACAGCAGGCCGCCCGACCAGCCGCCGGGCCAGGCTGCCTCCGCGCCGGGCAGCGCCGCGCCGGCCCGGGCGACGGACGCGATCCAGCCCGCCGGCCATCCCGCGCATCTGGCCAGCGCCTCGGCCACGGGCATCGCCAGGGGCGCCGTGGCGAGCGCGGCGAAGCCGAGGACCGTGGCCGGGGCCACCGCCAGTTCGGCGAAGAGATTGCACGGGATCGCGACGAGGCTGACCCTGGCCGCGAACACGGCCACCACGGGAGCGCAGACGGCCTGCGCCGCTCCCGCCGCGGCCAGCGCCTCCGCGAGCCGTGGCGGCACCCCGCGCCGCACCAGGGCCGCACTCCACCGCGGCCCGATGGTGAGCAGGGCGCCGGTGGCCAGTACGGAGAGGAGAAAGCCGTAACTGCGGGCCAGCCAGGGGTCGTAGAGGACCAGGAGCAGTACGGCGGCGGCCAGCGCCGGAATCAGCGTCCTGCGCCGGCCCGTGCCGATGGCGAGAAGGGTGATCAGCCCGCAGGCGGCGGCCCGCAGCACACTGGGCTCCGGTCGGCAGACGATCACGAAGGCCAGCGTGAGCGCCCCGCCGAGCAGCGCGGTCGACCGCAGCGAGATCCCCAGGCGCGGGGCGAGTCCGCGCCGCTCGGCTCTCGTGGCGAGCCCGGGCGGCCCGATCAGCAGGGCGAGCACGACGCTCAGATTGCTTCCCGACACCGCGAGCAGATGCGTGAGGTCGGTCGCGGTGAACGCGTCGCGCAGCTCGGGCGCAATCCGCGAGATGTCGCCGACCACCAGTCCTGGCAGCAGGGCGCGGGCATCGGGATCGAGCCCGTCGGTCGCCTCGCGCAGCCCGGCACGGAGGCGTCCTGCCGTGCGCTGCACGACGGTCGGCGCCCCGATGACCTGCGGCGGCCCGGTCCCCTCCACCCGCAACGCCGCCGCGTAGCGGTCGTCCTCGTGCAGCGGGGGCGAGAGCCTCGCGGTAACCCGCAGCCGGGTGGAGGGCAGCAACTGTCGCCACCGGCCGGTGTGCTCGCCGGGCGTGGCGATCACCAGCACGGGCGTCCGGCCCGTGGTGACCTCACCGTCGGGCGCTGTCATGCGGGTGATGTCCGCGTCGAGGAGGAATCTCCCGCCGGACACCCGGTCGCCGATGACCTTCGCGCGCGTCGGCCGGGGATCGGAGGTGACTGTCACCTCCGCGGTGACCCGCGCGTACCGCTCCGCGAGTCCGGGCACGGGCCCCCGGCGTGTGTCGGCCCCGTGCAGCCCGGCGGACGCCGCCCCGGCGGCGGCGCACAGCAGCACCCCGGCGACCGCCACCCCGTGAAGCCGGCGCCTTCTCCCGGCGCGCGCGGTCCGTGCCAGGAGCAGCGCGGCCGTCAGCAGACAGGCCGTCGCCCCGACGGCGGTCCAGCGTCCCGGCGTGCCCAGCGCCAGGGCCGCCGCGGCCCAGGCCGCCAGGGCCGGCGGGACCAGGCGGAGGTCGGCCGGCGCCTCCTGGCGGGGGTCGGCGGCTCCCAGGCGGTGGGCGGCTTCCGAGTGGACCGCGGCGCGCGTCATGGGCCGACGAGAGGTTGGAGGTCCGCGAACCGGCGCTCGCCGATGCCGTTCACCTCGCGGAGTTCCTCGACGGACCGGAAGCCTCCGTGCTGGGTGCGGTAGTCGATGATGTGCCGGGCGAGCACGGGACCGACCCCGGGCAGCGTGTCGAACTGGTCGGCCGTGCCGGAGTTGAGACTCACCGGTCCCGTGGCCGGAGCGCCGCCACCGCCGACACCACCGCCGGTGCCCGGCCCCGGTGGTGACGGCCCGCCGACCACCACCTGTTCGCCGTCCATCAGCACCCGCGCCCGGTTGAGCCCGGTGAGGTCCGCGCCGGGCGTGACGCCCCCGGCCGCACGCAGCGCGTCGGCGACCCGCGATCCGGCCGGCAGCCGCAGCACACCCGGCTGCCGCACCTTGCCACCCACATCGACGACGACGCGGGGCGTCTGCGCCGACGGCGGCGACAGCGACGGCTTCGGAACGACGGGCTCCGCACGGACCTTCTCCGGTGCGCTGACGGATTGCGGCCGCGCGGCCCAGAAGTGCTGAGCGGCGAGAACCGCGGCGACCACCAGGACCACGGCGAGCGCAGCGAGCGTCCTGGGCTCCAGACCGCATCTCAGCTGCACCCACATCGGCAGCCGCTCCCGCACCACGGAAGCCACCCGCTCACGCCTCGGACCGGGCCCACCCGGCTCGGCTCGCCCGCCATCTCCGACGCCTCCGACGCCTCCGACGAGCACCTCCCCCGCATCCGTCGGCGCCGTCACCGCCGGCGCGGCGGCGAAGAGAGCGTCCGCGCGACTACGCGGAGCCGTCAGGGCCGTACTGCCCACGCCCCCGGCAGCGGAGAGAGCCCTACCCGGGCGACTTCGTACCCCGCCGTGAAGGGTCCGGCCGCGGCGGGTCCGGCCATGGCGGGCGCGGCCGTCGGAGTCGGGAGCGCGGCCCGGGCCGCTGGTTGCGGAGCGTGTTCGGAGAGCCATGACACAAGACGGTAGGCACATCCGCCGGACCCCGCCGAGCAGGCCGAATTTCCGTGGACAACGAGCCGGTTGTGGACAACTCCGCCACCCGTACGAGGGAGTTCAGCAGCTGTCGGACCGTCAGCGCGGTGAGATCACGGCCCCCAGCAGCCCCGGCCCCGTGTGCGCCCCGATCACCGCGCCCACCTCGCTGACATGCAGATCCGCGAGGCCGGGCACCCGCTCGCGCAGCCGCTCGGCGAGCGCCGCGGCCCGCTCCGGCGCGGCCAGATGGTGCACGGCGATATCCACCTGACTCGTGCCCGCACGGTCGGCGACGATCTCCTCCAGCCGGGCAATCGCCTTCGACGCCGTACGCACCTTCTCCATCAGTTCGATACGCCCGCCGTCCAGTTGCAGCAGCGGTTTCACCGCGAGCGCCGAGCCGAACAGCGCCTGGGCCGCGCCGATACGGCCGCCCCGGCGCAGGTAGTCCAGCGTGTCGACGTAGAAGTACGCGGAGGTGCCCGCGGCCCGCTTCTCGGCGGCGGCCACCGCCTCGTCCAGCGTGCCGTCCGCCTCCGCGGCCTCGGCGGCCGCCAGCGCGCAGAACCCGAGCGCCATCGCCACCATTCCGGTGTCCACCACCCGTACCGGCACCGGCGCGTCCTTCGCCGCGAGCACGGCGGCGTCGTACGTCCCGGAGAACTCGGCCGACAGATGCAGTGAGATGATCCCGGTCGCACCGGCTTCCGCCGCCGCGCGGTACGCGGCGGCGAAGACCTCGGGGCTGGGCCGCGAGGTGGTCACGGAGCGTCGCTTCTGGAGTGCCACGGCCAGCGAACGCGCCGAGATCTCGGTGCCCTCTTCCAGCGCGCGGTCACCGAGCACAACGGTCAGCGGCACCGCGGTGATGCCGTGCCGCTCCATCGCCTGCGGCGGCAGGTAGGCCGTGGAATCGGTGATGATCGCGACATGGCGGGACATGACCGGGAGGTTACCCGTCGGCGCCGCCGGTCGGCAGCCCGGCCCCGCCTCAATGATCGATTCCGTCCCGGCGCGCCGCCCATCCCGGTCCGTTCCGCCCATTCCCTGCTCCGTTCACCCCGTTCCCCCGCACCCCGTTCGCCCGCACCCCGCTCCGCACACGCGCGGCGCGAGCCGAGCGGTGGGTCGGAGCGGTCGGAGCGGTCAGTTCGTGGTCTCGGGCCTGGCCTGCCTGGTCGGCTTCTGCCAGGGGTAGGTGGTCCGCCGGGGGTCGGGCGGCTCGATCGCCTGCGGTCCCTCGGCGGGCGGCGGCTCGGGCCAGGTCTGGTCGGTGACCGTACGCTCCGGCGTGCCGGCCGGCTCGTGCCCGGCCACCGACTCCGCCTCGGGCTCCGGCCACGCCGTGTCCTGCCCGGGCTCCGCTGTCGACCAGTGCCGCAGCGCTCCCGACTCCACATCGATCTGCGCACTCAGCGAGGACAGATCGTCCTCCGCGAACTTCCGCGCCCGGTCCCGCGCCGCCCAGCGCAGCGAATCCGCCGAATGCGTGATCCGCTCCGTACGCTCCCGCAGCTCCTGGAGGCGGTCGGCGATCCTCGCCCGGTCCGGGTCACGCTCCAGCTGCCGCAGCTCGTCGTCCAGCTCACGGCCGTGCGCGCTCAGCCGCTGGAAGAGGGCGATCGACTCCGACAGCGAGGCGTCCTCGGCCGCGCCCGCCTGCAGCGCGTCCTGGGTGGCCCGCATCGAGGTGCGCAGCTTCAGCCGCAGCTGGGCCAGCTGTCCCGGTACGCCCAGCTGCCCGATGCTCCTGGCCCGCAGCGTCGTGTCCTCCACGGTGCGGCGTGCCTGCGAGATCGTACGGTCGACGCCGCGTCTGGCCGCGCCGACCGCCTTGACGCTCACATAGATCCCCAGCGCCACGAAGGTGACGAAGAGCAGCGCCAGGATGATGATCGCGACCTCCATGGGCGCCCCTTCGTAGTGGTCATGTCCAGCTCGTGCTTCAGGCCATGGCTCGGACAGTGGTGCGTCGTACGGTTGTGCTTCCTCCACCGTAAACGGAACGGGCAGGCGAAGGGTTCCGCAAGAACCCTCAACCTGCCCGCAGGGGAAAACGCTATGTCCGCCGGACCGTGTGACGCGGCCCGCAGAACCGCCCGTCCGCCGTTACGCCGTTACGCCGGAACGATGTTCACCAGCTTCGGCGCCCGCACGATCACCTTCCGGATCCCGGCGCCGCCCAGCGCGGCGACCACGGCCGGGTCACCCAGCGCCAGCGCCTCCAGCTCCTCGTCCGAGATGGACGGCGAGACCTCCAGCCGCGCCTTGACCTTGCCCTTGAGCTGCACCACGCAGGTCACGGTCTCGTCGACGACATACGCCGGGTCGGCGACCGGGAAGTCCTGGTGCACGACCGATTCCGCGTGGCCCAGCCTGCGCCACAGCTCCTCGGCGATGTGCGGGGCCAGCGGCGCGATCAGCAGCACCAGCCGCTCGGCGACCGAACGCGAGAGCGGTCCGCCCACCTTGGTCAGGTGGTTGTTCAGCTCGGTGACCTTGGCGATGGCCGTGTTGAAGCGCATGGCCGCCATGTCCTGCGTGACCCCGTCGATCGCCTTGTGCAGCGCACGCAGCGTGTCCTCGTCGGGCTCGGTGTCCACGACGGTGACCTCGCCGGTCGCCTCGTCGACGACATTGCGCCACAGCCGCTGCAGCAGCCGGTACTGGCCCACCACCGCGCGCGTGTCCCACGGCCGCGAGACATCCAGCGGTCCCATCGCCATCTCGTACAGCCGCAGCGTGTCCGCGCCGTACTCGGTACAGATCTCGTCCGGCGTGACCGCGTTCTTCAGGGACTTGCCCATCTTGCCCAGGACACGGCTGACCTTCTCGCCCTGGTACCAGTACCCGCCGTCGCGCTCCTCGACCTCGACGGCCGGGACCGCGATCCCACGGCTGTCGCGGTAGACGAAGGCCTGGATCATGCCCTGGTTGTACAGCTTGTGGAACGGCTCGACCGAGGAGATGTGCCCCAGGTCGAACAGCACCTTGGACCAGAAGCGCGCGTACAGCAGATGCAGGACGGCGTGCTCGGCGCCGCCCACATACAGGTCGACACCGCCGTGCGGCTGACCCTCGCGCGGGCCCATCCAGTACTGCTCGATGGCCGGGTCGACCAGCTTCTCGCTGTTGTGCGGGTCCAGATAGCGCAGCTCGTACCAGCACGAACCGGCCCAGTTCGGCATGGTGTTGGTCTCCCGGCGGTAGCGCTTGACGCCCTCGCCCAGGCCCAGGTCCAGTTCCACGTCGACCCAGTCCTCGTTCCGCGACAGCGGCGTCTCGGGCCGGGTGTCCGCGTCATTCGGGTCGAACGTACGTGGCGAGTAGTCGTCAACCTCCGGCAGCTCCAGCGGCAGCATCGACTCGGGCAGCGCGTGCGCGATGCCGTCCTCGTCGTAGACGATCGGGAAGGGCTCGCCCCAGTAGCGCTGCCGGCTGAACAGCCAGTCGCGCAGCCGGAAGTTGACCGTGCCCTCGCCGATGCCGCGCTCGGCCAGCCAGTCGGTGATCTTCGCCTTGGCCTCGACAACCCCCAGGCCGTCCAGCGAGATGTCCTCGCCCGTCGAGTTGACGATGCGCGCGTCGTACGAGGCGAACGCGTCGTCCCACTCCGCCGGGTCCGTGGAGCGGCCGTCCGAGGGCTCGACGACACAGCGCATCGGCAGCTCGAAGGCGCGCGCGAACGCGAAGTCACGGCTGTCGTGCGCCGGGACGGCCATGATCGCGCCGGTGCCGTACCCCATCAGCACATAGTCGGCGATGAAGACGGGCACCCGCTCGCCGCTGACCGGGTTGGTCGCGTACGCGCCGGTGAAGACACCGGTCTTGTCCTTGGCCTCGGCCTGCCGCTCCACGTCGGACTTCGACACGGCCTGCTTGCGGTACGCGCCGACGGCCTCGGCGGGGGTCGCGTGACCACCCGTCCATACGTCGTGCGTGCCCTCGGGCCAGGCGGTCGGGACGATCTTCTCGACCAGGTCGTGTTCCGGCGCCAGCACCATGTACGTGGCGCCGAACAGGGTGTCCTGACGGGTGGTGAACACGGTGATGGCGTCCGTGTCCCCGACCGGGAAGTCGACGCGCGCGCCCTCGCTGCGGCCGATCCAGTTGCGCTGCTGCAGCTTGATGGCCTCGGGCCAGTCCAGCGCGTCCAGATCATTCAGCAGCCGGTCGGCGTAGGCGGTGATGCGCATGTTCCACTGGCGCAGCTTCGCCTTGAACACCGGGAAGTTGCCGCGCTCGGAGCGGCCGTCCGCGGTGACTTCCTCATTGGCCAGGACGGTGCCCAGACCGGGACACCAGTTGACGGGGGCGTCGGAGGCGTACGCCAGCCGGTGGTCACCCAGGACGCCGGCGCGCTCTTCCGCGCTCAGCTCACTCCAGGGGCGCCCGTCCGGCGTCGCGCGCTCCCCGCTCTCGAAGAGCGCCACCAGCTCGTCGATGGGACGGGCCTTGTCCGCGTCCTTGTCGTACCAGGAGTTGAAGATCTGTACGAAGATCCACTGGGTCCACTTGTAGTAGTCCGGGTCGATCGTCGCAAAGGAGCGGCGCTTGTCGTGGCCCAGGCCCAGCCGACGCAGCTGGACCTTCATGTTCTCCATATTGGCCTCGGTGGAGATCCGAGGATGCGTGCCGGTCTGCACCGCGTACTGCTCGGCGGGCAGGCCGAAGGCGTCGAAGCCCAGCGTGTGCAGGACGTTGTGCCCGGTCATGCGCTGGTGGCGGGCGAACACGTCGGTGGCGATATAGCCCAGCGGGTGCCCGACATGCAGACCCGCGCCGGACGGATACGGGAACATGTCCATGATGAACTTCTTGGGCTTGGCGGCCAGGACCGGGTCACCGGCCAGATCGCCCGTGGGGTTCGGCGCCTCGTACGTGCCCTCGGCGTCCCAGAAGTCCTGCCAGCGTGCCTCGATGTCGGCGGCCATGGCAGCCGTGTAGCGGTGCGGCGCGGCCGGCTCGGCGGCAGCGGAATTCGTCTCGCTCATGATCCTCAAAGGCTCCATCGATCGTCTCTGCCAGCGGATTCGGCTCTGCCATTCAGTGAATGACGTGAATGACCGTGCCTGTCGGTGAACGAAAAAGGCCCCTCACACAGGAGGGGACGCCGCGCTGATTCCGACCGGATCTTTCATCCGTCGGGACTGATCAGCACGGCCCGCTAAGCAGAAGGCGTACGGCACGCATGGCGTCAGGGTACCGCAGGGCCCGGACGGCCCGCACGGGGCAGGGCGCGGGGGCGGGCGCGGGGCTTGGCAAGGGCAACGGCATGAGCCGGCGGGGGCGGACGAAGGCTCGGGCGTACGCCTTACTCCGCGTATCGACCCTATCCGGGGCAACCCCAGAGTCGGTTGCCTCACCTTCCCCCGGTTAAACCTGCAAACCGCGCACTGCCTGGTATGGCTCGACTTAGCATGCCGCAACGGGACCGCTTTCCCGAGCCATTCGGAGTTGCCCCCCTATGAACCCTCATCGCATGTTCAGCTCATCGTCCAACCAGAACCCGGGGATGAGTCGGCAGATTCAGGGCGGAGTCACCATCGCCGCGCTGGTACTGGTACCCGTGCTCGCCGTCGCAGGCGGCGACGCCTTCCGCGCCGCACTCGACTTCACCACCGGTGTGCTGTCGCTGCTGTCCCTGACCGCGGCCGTCGCCTGGGGCCTGATAGCCACCGACCGGCTGCTGCTCTCCCCGCGCCACCGCCTCCTCGCCCAGGGCGTCCACCGGGCGACGGCGGTCGCCTCGCTCGGCTTTCTGCTGCTGCACGTCACCGTCAAGGTCACGCTCGGGCATGTGGCGCTGCTCGGCGCCCTGGTGCCGTTCGGCCTCGGTGTCACAGGCACGGACGGCCTCATCGGCTTCGGTTCGCTCGCCGGGCTCCTGATGGTCGTCGCCGCCACGACCGGTGCGCTGCGCAGCGCCTTCGCCACCCCGGGACGCATCGCGGGCCGCTGGCGCGCGATGCACATGCTGGCCTATCCGGCCTGGTGCTTCGCCCTGGTGCACGGGCTCTACGCGGGCCGCCCCCCGGCGGTCTGGGTGACCACGCTGTACTGCCTGTCCCTCGCCGGGGTCGCCGCGGCCGTGTCGCTGCGGCTCCTGCCCCGCCTGCTCCAGCGCCGGATCGCCGACCGGATCGGGGCGCTGACCGGCGCCGTCCGTGAGACCCCGGAGCCCGAGCAGGCCCGCCGCGATCCTTCGGCGCAGCCGCTCCCCGGCGCTACGGGTGCCGCGCCGCAGCCCGCGTACGAGCAGCGGCTCCAGCGGGAGCCGGCGATGTCGGCCCAGCCGCTGGGAGCGCCGCGTGCGCGACCGCGGCTCGCCGCCCCCGCCCCGCCGCTGTACGAGGCGGCGCGGCCCCCTCATGACCGTCCGGCCGACCGCGTCACCGACTCCTTCGCCGGTCTCGGCGCCGATCCGCTGTCAGGTCTCGGCGCCGATCCGCTGGCAGGGCCCGGTACGGGGATCTCCGCCGGCTATCGCGCGGTCACGCTGGGCGGCGACCCGACCGCGCGGATGCCGGTGCCGCCCCCGTCCCCGGGTTCGCCGACCGGGGAGATACCGCTCGCCGAGCGCATCCCCATGACCGAGGAACTCCCGGTCGTCCCTGACGAGCCGGCGGGCAGGCCGGGTTCCTGGCCCGCGCCGTCCCCGCCGGTGCCCACGCGGGCGTTCGCCCCGCCCGCGTCGGTCCCGTACGACACCGGTGCCACACCCGTGTACGACAGCGGCGCGGTCCCTCCGTACGACACCGGTGCCACACCCGCGTATGGCCCCGGAGCCGCCCCGTACGACACCGGCGCCCTGCCGGCGTACCAGGCCGGCTCCGTCCCCACGTACGACACGGGCTCCGCCCCCGCCTACGACACCGGCCCCCTTCCCCCGTACGACACGGGCTCCCTCCCCGCCTACGACCCCGGCGCCGCCCCCGCCCCCGACGGCCGGGCGCCGGCCTCGCCGCCTCCGTCCTCGCCCGGCCCCCTCTATCCGCCCTCGGCCGGGGAACCCTGGCACGCACCCGCAGGAGACCGACCGTGAACGCCCCTCTCCCCGATGTCCCCGAAGTCCGCGTCGTCGGCCTCCCCCAGCTGACGCAGGGCTTCGACCTGGTCGAGCGCCTCGACCTCGCCATGCATCTCAAGGTGCACGGACCGCTGGAGCCGATGACCGGCGAACGGCTGGCGCAGCTCGCCGAGAACATATCCCTGCGCGGCCGCGGCGGCGCCGGCTTTCCCTTCGGCAAGAAACTGCGGGCCGTCGCCACGGCCTCGATCCGCCGTGGAGTACGGCCCGTCATCGTGATCAACGGCAGTGAGGGCGAGCCCGCCTGCCGCAAGGACACCGTGCTGCTCAACCGCGCGCCGCATCTCATCCTCGACGGCGCGCTGCTGGCCGCCGAGGCGCTCGGCGCCCGCACCCTGATCGTCGCCGTCACCCGTAATTCCACGGAGATCTCGATCCGTGCGGCGCTCGCCGAGCGCGGTCTGACCGACCGGCGCGGCCAGCAGCTGCGGGCGCGGGTGGTCCGTACCCCCGAGCGCATGGTGTCGGGCGAGGCGTCCGCCGTGATCCGCGCCGCGGGCGGCGGCCCGGCGCTGCCCCCCGGCCGCCGTGAGCGGGCCGCGGAGTCCGGTGTCGGCGGCGCCCCGACGCTGCTGTCCAACGCCGAGACCTACGCCCAGCTGGCCATCGGCGCCCGGATCGGCGCCCGCCGCTACGGCCACACCGGCCTCGACAGCGAGCCCGGCACGGTCCTGCTCACCGTCTCGGGCGCGGTCGCCCGTCCCATGGTCGTCGAGGTGCCGACGGGGGTGCCGCTGCGGTACGTCCTGCAGATGGCCGACGCCCCGCCGCTCCCCCAGGGCGTGCTGACCGGCGGCTATCACGGCAACTGGATCGACTCGGTGGCCGCCCATGAGGCCGTCATCTCGCGCGACTCCCTGGCGGCCGTGGGCGGTTCGCTGGGCGCGGGCGCGATCCTGCCGATCGGTCCCGAGACCTGTCCGCTGGGTGAGGCGCTCCGGGTCGCCAACTGGCTCGCCGCCGAGACGGCGGGCCAGTGCGGCCCCTGCAAGCTCGGTCTGCCGGCCGCCGCGGGCGGTCTGTCGGATGTCATCAACGGCGGCGGCCCGGCCGCCCTGGAGGCGCTGCGCGCGGTGACCCAGGCGGTCAAGGGCCGGGGCGCCTGCAAGCACCCGGACGGCTCCGCGCGCTTCTTCGCCTCCACCTTGTCGGCGTTCACGGACGATCTCGCCGCGCACGTGCTGGACGGGGGCTGCGGGCGTGAGACGACCGGTGTGCTGCCGCTGCCGGGCCCCGGGTACCAGGACGCGGAGGAGTCCATCCCGAGCGGCGAGAAGCTGGCCGTGGACTGGACGCTCTGCCAGGGGCACGGCCTCTGCGCGGACATCGTGCCCGAGCTGATCCGGCTGGGCCCCGACGGCTATCCGGCGCTCGCGGACGCGTCCGTTCCGATGCATCTGCGGGGGCGCGCCCAGCGCGCCGTGCGCCGCTGTCCCGCGCTCGCGCTCCGTATCGAGCAGCCGGCGCCCGAGCGGCCCGCCCCGGCGCTCCCGTCCGTCGGCCGCAAGGCCCTGGGCCCCGGCCGCGGTTGAGCGGTCACCCCACACGACGAGAAGCGGGCCACCCGATCCGGGTGGCCCGCTTCTCGTCGTTCAGAACCTGTGGAGCTAAGGAGAATTGAACTCCTGACCTCCTGCATGCCATGCAGGCGCTCTACCAACTGAGCTATAGCCCCGTGCGATGCGCCGCTCTCCGGGATCACCCCTCGGCGGCATCGCCAACATTACACGGTCCATCCGGCCGACTACCAACTCGATTCCGGTCTGTACGGATACGCCCGGTACTGTCGCCCTTCGTGACCCTCTCCGTACTCGCACCGACCACCCTCAGGAGCGCGTCCGACCGGCGCTCCTTCCTGCTGGCCGCCTCGGTCTGTCTGCTGTCCTTCGCCGCGTTCTGGACGGCGCAGCGCGTCGCGGGGGTCTCGATGATCGACCTGATGGTGTACCGCGCGGAGGGCCGTACGGTGCTCGACGGCCGCGATCTCTACGCGATGCGGGCGACCGCCGCCCGACTCCCCACGACCTACCCGCCGTTCGCCGCCCTCCTGTTCACCCCGCTCACCCTGCCCGGCGTTCCCGGGCTGCGTACGCTCGCCACCGTCGGCAATCTGCTGCTCCTGGTCGTGTTCGTACGGCTCTCCCTGCGGCTGGCCCTCCATGGAACGGGCCGGCTTCCTACGGAGGCCGCGCTCCGGGTCACCACCCTGTGGGTGGCCGCGCTCGCCGTCTGGTGCGAGCCGGTCTGGACGACGCTGCGCTACGGGCAGATCAATCTGCTGCTCGCGGCGGCGGTGCTGTGGGACCTCTCGCGCCGGGACGGGCACCGCTGGGCGGGGGCGGGGATCGGCTTCGCGGCCGCGGTCAAGCTGACCCCCGCGCTCTTCGCCGTCCTGCTGCTGATCACCGGGCTGGTACGGGCCCGGGGCGCCGGCTGGAACCCGTGGCTGCGGCAGGCCTCGACGGCGGCCGCGGTCTTCACCGGCGCGACGTTCGCGGCCGCCGCCGTCCTGCCGCACGATTCGTACCGCTTCTGGACCGGGGCTCTTTTCGAGACGGGCCGGGTGGGCCACGCGGAGGACACCGCCAATCAGTCGCTGCGTGGGGTGCTGGCCCGGCTCCTGCACACCAGCGATCCGGGGCTCTGGTGGGCCGTCGCGGCGGCCGGGGTGGCGGTGGCGGGCCTCGCGGTGGCGGTCGTGGCGGCGCTGCGCGGGGAGCGCGCCGGGGCGCTGGTGGCCTGCGCGGCGACGGCGCTGCTGATCAGCCCGGTCTCCTGGTCGCACCACTGGGTGTGGTGTGTGCCGACGGTGCTGTTCCTCGCGGTGCGCGCCGGGGCCCGGTGGGCGGTCGTGGCGGGCCTGGTCTTCTGTTCGTTCGCCCTGTGGTGGGTGCCGCACGGACCCGGCCGGCTCGAACTGGCCCAGAGCGGGGCCCAGATGACGCTGTCCGCCCTCTATCCGCTGGCGGCCGCGGCCCTGATCGGGTACGTGGCCGGACAGCTCGGGCGGGCCGGGGCGGGTCTGTCGGGGCGGGCCGGGCCGGTCGGGTCAGGCTGGTCGGGTCAGGCCGTCGCGAACGAGTAGAACCGCTTGAGCGTGCAGTGTTCCTCAAGGAGACGGCCGTAGATCGGCTCCCCCTCCAGCTCCCGGTACGTCTCGATGGGGTCGCCTTTTATGATCAGGGCCAGCGCGCACTCCTCGCACCAGTACTGGTACTCGAGGTTGAGCGGATCCATGTCCCGGACGATCGGCGTACCACCGCCACACCAGTCGCATTTACGCCTGTGTGCACCCATCACTCAGCTCCAGCTGTGGCCGCAGGCCGTGCACACGTAGGAAATCCCGCCGTTGTCACCGAGTACTTGGGCCACCTGGGACGATCCGCACGAAGGACAGCTGAGGCAGCTGCGCACCTCCGCCGCGGCAAGCAGGTCATCGGACTCCTCGATGCTGCTGGCGGACAATGACGCTCTCCCCTCCCGGCCCGGTCCTTCGTCCCCCTCCGGTCGTCCGATTCTGCCACGCCATGGCAAGGGGGTCAGCCTGAAAGAGCGTCTCAGTACGGCCTCATACCGCACGCCAAAGATCCCGCCCCCTGGTGGGGACGGGATCCGGATTGTGGAGCTAAGGAGAATTGAACTCCTGACCTCCTGCATGCCATGCAGGCGCTCTACCAACTGAGCTATAGCCCCTCGCGTTCTCTGCGCTTCGCGCTGCGAACAAGAAGAACTTTAGCCTGCGACCTGCCGGAAAGTGAAATCCGGGTCGGTCGCCGTCCGGGGCCGCTCAGTCGTCGTCGCCGAGGACCGGTTCCGGGAGGGTTCCGGCGTTGTGTTCCAGCAGTCGCCAGCCGCGGGCGCCCTCGCCGAGGACGGACCAGCAGCAGTTCGTGAGACCGCCGAGCCCCTCCCAGTGGTGCGCCTCCAGGCCCAGCAGCCGGCCGATCGTGGTGCGGATCGTGCCGCCGTGGCTGACCACGACGAGCGTGCCGTTGTCGGGGAGCTTGTCCGCGTGGTGGAGCACCACGGGCGCGGCCCGGTCGGCGACCTCGGTCTCCAGCTCGCCGCCGCCGCGCCGCACGGGCTCACCGCGCTTCCAGGCCGCGTACTGCTCGCCGAACCGGTCGACGATCTCCTCGTGGGTCAGCCCCTGCCAGTCGCCCGCGAAGGTCTCGCGGAGAGCGGCGTCGTACGAGAGGTCGAGCCCGGTGATCGCAGCCAGCTCACCGGCCGTGGCCACGGCCCGCTGAAGGTCGGAGGCGATGATCGCGTCCGGCTTCAGGGAGGCCAGCAGCCGGGCGGCCCGATGCGCCTGGGCGACACCTGTGTCAGTCAGCTCGATGTCCGTGGAGCCCTGGAAGCGGCGCTCCAGATTCCAGGCCGTCTGCCCGTGCCGCCACAGGACGATGCGGCGGCCCCTGCCGCCTTTGCTGCCGTTCAGCTGAGCTCACCGTCCGCGTCACCGGCGATCCCGGCGTGCTCCTGGGCCTTGCCCCGGGTCTTGACGGCGTCCTCGGGCAGCGACAGCTCGGGGCAGTCCTTCCACAGCCGCTCCAGGGCGTAGAAGACGCGCTCCTCGCTGTGCTGCACGTGCACGACGATGTCGACGTAGTCGAGGAGGATCCAGCGGGCGTCACGGTCGCCCTCACGACGCACCGGCTTGGCGCCGAGCTCCTTCTGGAGCCGCTCCTCGATCTCGTCGACGATCGACTTGACCTGGCGGTCGTTGGGCGCGGAGGCGAGCAGGAAGGCATCGGTGATCGACAGCACATCGCTGACGTCGTACGCGATGATGTCGTGCGCGAGCCGGTCCGCGGCCGCCTGGGCGGCGGCGTTGACGAGCTCGATGGAACGATCAGTAGCGGTCACTGGCAGGCTTTCGTCGGCGGTCATGGAGACCCCCAGGATCTCACGGACCGCCGACACCCAGCGCGACGATAAAAACGGCGACAGAAGCGGCGGTAAAAACGGGGCCGGCCGGGGCGCGGGACGCCCCGGCCGGCTCCGTCTAATTCACCTTGTAGTCCTGGCCGAGGACGATGGAGACATCGGCGTTGGCCGCGGCCTTGCCCTTCTGCACGGCGCTCACCGGCAGACCGAGGGTCTTGGCGACCTCTTCCGCCTCCGCCTTCTTCGCCGCGTCACCGTAGGTGACCTGCGACGACGTCACCGCGCCCGCCGTGCCCGCGTCCACGAAGCCATAGCCGCCGTTCACCAGGGAGATCCGGGCGGACTCCGCCGCGTCCTGGTCCCCGCTGGCGTTCTTCACGCCGACCCGTACGGCCGAGCCCTGCTCCGGCGCGCTCACCGAGCCGCCCAGGATGTCCTTGATCACACTTTCGGTGGCCTGCTCGCTGAGGGTGCCGTTCGCCTGGACGGGCAGGACCTCCGTCTTGTAGTCGCCCTTCTTGGCGTGCTCGGCGAGCTTCGCGAGGGAGGCGCCGAGGTCCTTCTCGGGCAGCGAGGGGTCGAGGATCTGCGCCAGGGTCTCGACGGTGATCGTCGCGGCCCCCGGGTCGTCGGAGATCTTCCGCAGGACACCCTGGAGGACCTGGCCGAACCGCTGGAGCTGCTTGGCCTCCGGCTCACCGGGCCCTCGGTACGTGGCGTACGCGACGGCCATCCGGCCGCTGAGCGTCTGATTCTCGCCCTTCCTGACGACCGGCTGCTCGCCCTTCTTCGCGGCGGGCACCTCGGTGTCGGTGGTCAGGTCGATCGTGCCGACCAGCTCCACGAGATTGTCCAGGTACGGGGTGTCGAGCCGCCAGGTGCCGGAGATGTCGGTGCCGAGCAGGGTGCCGATGGACTCGCGGGTGCCGTCGGAGCCGTCCTCGTCGACGGATTTGCCGAGGGTGGTGGAGATGCCCTCGTCGTCGGCGACGGAGAGGGAGCTGGGCAGCAGGACGGTGGTGCCCTGGCCGGTCGTGGAGTTGTTGACCAGCAGCGCCGTGGAGGTGCCCTTCTGCTTGGTGTTGTGCAGATGGACCACGATCACATCGCGCTTCTGCGGTCCCGTGGCGGTGCTCCGCGCCTCCTCCGCGGCGGAGGTCCCGGGCAGCTTGCCCGCGTACCAGAGGTAGCCGACGCCTCCGGCGAGAGCCAGGGCGAGGACGACGACCAGGGCCACGATTCGGGTGCGGCCGCGGCGCTTGGCCTCCTCGCGCCGCTCGGAGCGGCTCTCGGTGAACTTGAGCCAGTCGATGACGTCTTCGGAGTCCTCGTCGGGCTCCTCGATGAAGGAGAACTGCTCGGTCCGGTAGTCGCGGTCCTCGGCGGCGGGGCGGCGCTGCTCGGGTACGGCGGCCTGCGGGGGCGCCGGCTCCTCGACCGCGTCGGGCGCGGGCTGCTGTTGCTGTTGCTGTTGCTGTTGCTGTTGCTGCGGGATGTTCCACTGCTGCGTGGTGTCGACCACCACGGGCTGCTGCTGTCCCGTGTCGTACGCGGGCTGCTGTCCGGTGTCGTAGCCGTAGCCGTCGTATCCGTACCCCTGCTGCTGCGACTGCTGCGGCCGCTGCTGCCCGTAGGGGTCGTACTGCTGCTGGGGCTGCTGCGGTTGTTGCGCTTGCGGAGGCTCGGCGTACGGGTCGTATCCGTACCCCTGTTGCTGCCCCTGCTGCCCCTGTTGCTGCTGCTGTTGCGGCTGCCCGTAGGCGTCGTACTGCTGCTGTGGCTGGACCTGCTGGTACACCGGCTGCCCGTACTCGTCGTACCCGACGATCCGGGGCTGCGCGTAATACGGGTCGTACGGGTCGTACGGCTGCTGCTGGTCGTTCACCGGTGCCCCTCTCCGTGGCTCATGCGCCGCGGTACAACTGCCGCTTGTCGATGTAGCGCACCACACCGTCCGGCACGAGGTACCAGACCGGATCGCCCTTCGCGACCCTCTCCCGGCAGTCGGTCGACGAGATCGCCAGCGCCGGAACCTCCACCAGGGAGACGCCGCCCTTGGGCAGCCCGTCGTCCGTCAGATCATGGCCCGGCCGGGTCACACCGATGAAGTGGGCGAGCGAGAACAGCTCTTCGTGATCCCGCCAGCTCAGAATCTGCGAGAGCGCGTCGGCCCCGGTGATGAAGAAGAGGTCCGCGTCGGCGTGGACGGCCCGCAGATCCCGCAGCGTGTCGATCGTGTACGTCGGCCCGCCGCGGTCGAGGTCGCTGCGGCTGACGGAGAATTGCGGGTTCGACGCCGTGGCGATGACCGTCATCAGATAGCGGTCCTCCGCCGGGGAGACCGCCCGCTGGCTCTTCTGCCACGGCTGCCCGGTCGGCACGAAGACCACCTCGTCGAGGTGGAACAGGGCGGCCACTTCACTGGCCGCCACCAGGTGTCCATGATGGATCGGGTCGAATGTCCCGCCCATCACGCCGAGTCGGCGGTTGCCGCGACCTGATCCGGGGTCGGTAGGCGCTTGCTGCTCTCCCATGCGTCCAGAGCCTACTGGCATGGGGTTACGGCCCGGCCTCAGCGGTCGCGGTTGAAGCGGGTGGTGATCCACAGCAGCAGGAGCAGCGCGAACAGCGCGCCGCCGCCGGTGAGGTACGGGCTGAGGCTTTCGTGGTTGCCGCCTTCGCCGCCCTCGGCGAGCGTGACCAGGGTGGCGGCGGTGCCGGTGAGGCTCATCTTCAGCAGGCCCTATCGATCGGGAGTCGTAGCGGGAGTCGTAGCGGGGACTTCGCCCACATCGTATGCGGGCCCTCCGGGCACGCTCACGCCGACTCAGTCGTTGTGATCGTTGTCGCGGTATCCGCGCAGCAGGAACCAGGCGAGCAGGGCGACTCCGACGATCGAGGCGAGCAGCACGATCCGCAGCGTATTGCCCGGTCCCTGCTGATCCGATACCGCGGCGAGCAGTGTGGCGGTTTCCTGCATGGCGGGTGTGCTCCTCGGTTCTTTCCGGCTGAGGCCCGGGGTTCTCCCCCGGGGAACGCAGCCACAGGCCCCCGGCACACGGTAGCTCCAGCGCCTAATGTGGGGTTCGTCAGGGGGACGGGCCTTGGACTCGTACGAACAGGGGACATCCATGACCGAAGACAGCCACGAGGCAGCCAGCCACGAGAATGTGCCCAGTAGGCAGCGCAAGCGCTTCCCGGGCATTTCCTCGCGGGCCTACGAACACCCCGCGGACCGCTCGGCGCTGGTCGCCCTGCGCAAGCTCAGCGGTTTCGACACGGTGTTCAAGGCCCTGAGCGCGCTGCTTCCCGAGCGGAGCCTGAGGCTGCTCTTCCTCTCCGACTCCGTGCGGGTCAGCGACGCCCAGTTCGCGCATCTGCACGCCATGCTGCGGGACGCCTGCTACCTCCTGGACCTAGAGAAGGTCCCCACGATGTATGTGGCGCAGGATCCCCGGCCCAACGCGATGTGCATCGGCCTCGACGAGCCGCTCATCGTGGTGACCACCGGTCTGGTGGAGCTGCTCGACGAGGAGGAGATGCGGGCGGTCGTGGGCCATGAGGTGGGCCACGCGCTCTCCGGCCACTCCGTCTACCGCACGATCCTGCTCTTCCTCACGAACCTCGCGCTCAAGGTCGCCTGGATCCCGCTGGGCAATGTCGCGATCATGGCGATCGTGACGGCGCTGCGGGAGTGGTTCCGTAAGTCGGAGCTGTCGGCGGACCGGGCGGGGCTGCTGGTCGGGCAGGATCTGCGGGCCTCGATGCGCGGGCTGATGAAGATCGCCGGTGGCAACCATCTGCACGAGATGAACGTGGACGCGTTCCTGGAGCAGGCCGCGGAGTACGAGTCGGGCGGCGATCTGCGCGACTCCGTGCTCAAGATCCTGAATGTGCTGCCGCGTACGCACCCCTTCACGACCGTGCGCGCCGCCGAGCTGAAGAAGTGGGCGGAGAGCCGCGACTACCAGCGGATCATGGACGGCCACTACCCCCGTCGCGACGAGGACAAGGACGCCTCGGTCTCGGATTCCTTCCGTGACTCCGCCGCGCACTACGCGGACTCGGTCCGCAGCAGCAAGGACCCGCTGATGAAGCTGGTCGGCGACATCGCGGGCGGCGCGGGCGACCTGGGCGGCAAGCTGCGCGACCGGTTCGCGGGCGGCGGCGGTGGCGGTACGTCCAACGGAAACGGGAACAGCAACCGCCCCGCGGGCGAGACCGGCCAGGACCCGGCCTGACCCGGTCAAGGACCCGGCACCGGCCACCAGCCACCGGCCACAGGAGCCCGGCCGCCCCGCTCAGGCGGCCGGGCTCGGCTCCGCGGAACGGGCCAGGGAGCCGCAGAGCGCGGCGTCGGAACGGCCCGTCAGATACGGGTCGGTGCCGGCCGGGTCACCGGGGTCCGCCCGCTCGCCAGCCAGCAGCGGACGCAGCGTCCTCGGCGCCTCGGCAGAGCAGGCCTGCGGCCCTGCCTGGACCTCACTGACCAGCAGTTCCGCGCGGTGTCTCTGCAGATCGTCGCGGTCGAACTGGAAGCGCAGCTCACGCCGGACGGTGAACAGCGAGGCGTCCCGCACCGGCTGTGCGGCGGATCCGGCCGGCCGCAGCGCGTAGACGAAGACATGGTCCGAGACCACTTCGAGCGTCCCGGGCTTCGACTCCTGGTAGCGCAGCGTGCCGTGTACGCGCACCTGGTCGTCGGCCGGCGCCACCTTCGCCGCGTCGAAGCGCACCAGCCAGCCCGCCGGCGCGTGCCGGCCGTCGTCGGCCGGGGCGGTGAAGCTGCGGTCGAACTGCACCAGCTGGTCCGGGTCGAGCAGCACCCGTACGGCTCGCACGGTACGGCCCGCGAGGACGTCCGGATCGAGCGAGGACGCCACGAGATAGTCCTTGACGGTGGCCAGCGCGGACATCACCTGACCCTCCGAGAAGCCCCCGGTGTCGCGGGCGGCGGGCAGCGTGATCCCGGACGCCCCCACCCGGAACTGCGCGGCGGGGCTGTGCGCGAAGAGGTCGTCCGGGGCTCCGCCCGGCACCCGCCCCTGCGGGGACAGCGGGACCACCGCCATCCGCAGCTGCTCCACGGCGCGGCCGGTCTGCGGCCGGTACGGACTGCGGACGCCCAGGAAGATCGCCGTACCGAACGCCAGCACCATCACCAGAACGAGCAGCAGAAGCTGCCTGGAGCCCCTCCGGATACGTCTCTTCGGCGGCTGCGGGGGAACCCGCCGGACGGCGTGGTGGTCATGGTCACGCATCCGTTCCCGCGCGGAGAACTCCTGGAGACGGGCAGCGCGGATGAACGATTCGTCGAAGACGACGGACCGGTACTCCTCGTCGTCACCACCGCCGGGGAGCCCCTCCGGTTCCCCTTCGGGTGGATCTCCGCGCCCTGCCATACCTTCAGAGTAGGTCGGGGGAGCCGAACATAAACGCTGAGCTGTCGGCCGAGTTCCGCTCGGGCCACGCTCAGCCGTTCAGGGTGTGCCCGGGAATCCGGGGAGGGTTCACGGCGTGCGCGGCACCGCGGACACCGCCGGCGCGGTGTAGTCCACGGAGGACGAGGGCCGGATCGAGCCAGGGATGTCGATGCCGCTCGTGGCGGGCTGCGGCACCTGGTCCTCGTTGCCGCTGGAGGCCCCGCGGTAGACGGCCGTGAAGGCGAGAGCGACCATCCCGATCCCCATCAGCAGGGCCAGCAGCCAGGCGACCGGGCGGTGCCAGCGGGCGGTGCCGCGATAGGGGCGCAGGGCGCCGCCGTGGCGTCCGTACGGTCCTCTGTCCTCATCGGGGTCGTCGGGGTCGTAGTCACCGTCGTAGGCGCCGTCCCGGCCGTATCCCCCGTGCCCGTAGAGCTCGTCGTACAGCTCGTCCTCGGGCGGTCCCCCGCCGGCCCGCGCCCGGGCCGCCTCGGCCTCGGCACGCGCCTGGGCGGCGGCCAGCAGCCGTTCCACGGCGGAGGGTTCATGGAGGGTGGCGGACCGGACGAAGTCCTCGTCGAACACCACGGAGGCGAAGTCCTCGTCCGCGCCTCCGCGGTCGTCGTCGGGCTCCCAGCCGTCCGGGAACGGCCTGCCCCCCACGTCGTCCGGCACCTCTTCAGAGTAAGCCTGGGAGGTGGTTTTGGGCAGGCGGAGTCCGGACTCTCCCAAATTCGCCGTTCCGGAGTTCACCGCTCCTGGACGGGGTCCGCGCCACCCCGTCGCCTACCGTGTGTGACCGTCGCCGGTCACGATGTACTTCGTGGAGGTCAGCTCCGGCAGCCCCATCGGCCCGCGCGCGTGCAGCTTCTGGGTGGAGATCCCGATCTCGGCGCCGAAGCCGAACTGGCCACCGTCCGTGAAGCGGGTGGACGCGTTGACAGCGACCGTCGTGGAATCGACCAATTGGGTGAATCGGCGGGCCGCGGCCTGCGAGGTGGTGACGATCGCCTCCGTGTGGCCGGAGGACCAGAGCCGGATATGGGCGACGGCCGCGTCCAGCGAATCCACGACCGCGGCGGCGATGTCGTACGAGAGGTACTCGGTCTCCCAGTCGTCGGCGGTGGCCGCCACGACCGTCGCCTTCGTCCCTTCGCCGTACGCGAGCACCCGCTCGTCCGCGTGCACCGTGACTCCGGCGTCGGCGAGGGCGTCCAGCGCGCGCGGCACGAACGCGGCCGCGATGTCCTGGTGGACGAGGAGCGTCTCCGCCGCGTTGCAGACGCTGGGCCGCTGCGCCTTGGAGTTGATCAGGATGTTCACGGCCATGTCGAGATCGGTCTCGGCGTCCACGTACACATGGCAGTTGCCGGTGCCGGTCTCGATCACGGGGACGGTGGACTCCTCGACGACCGTACGGATCAGGGAGGCGCCGCCGCGCGGGATCAGTACGTCGACCAGGCCGCGCGCCCGCATCAGCTCCCGTACGGCGTCCCGGCCCTCGCCGGGCACGAGCTGTACGGCGTCGGCGGGCAGCCCGGCCCCGCCGATGGCGTCGCGCAGCACGCGCACGAGCGCGGTGTTGGAGGAGATCGCCGAGGAGGACCCCCGCAGCAGGACGGCGTTGCCCGACTTCAGACAGAGGGCGGCGGCGTCCACGGTGACATTGGGGCGGGCCTCGTAGATGATCCCGACCACACCGAGCGGCACCCGTACCTGGCGCAGATCGATCCCGTTGGGCAGCGTCGAACCGCGTACGACCTCGCCCACCGGGTCGGGCAGCGCCGCCACGTCCCGTACATCCGCGGCGATGGCCCGCACCCGCTCCGGCGTCAGCGTCAGCCGGTCGATGACCGACTCGCTGGTGCCGGCCTCCCGGGCGCGTGCGACGTCCTCCGCGTTGGCCGTGACGATCTCGTGCGTACGGACCTCCAGCGCGTCCGCGACCGCCAGCAGTGCGTCGTCCTTGGCCCCGCGTGGCAGCGGCGCGATATCGGCGGCCGCGGCGCGGGACCGGTAGGCGGCCCTGGCGACCGGGGAGAGGTTGTCGTACGGCGAGAGCGAGGTCATGCCCGCAGGGTAATGCGCCTCCTGCGGGCATTCCGCACGTATTCCGTACTGCGAGACACTTCGGCGGAGACGGCCCTCGGATCAGAACAGACGGCCGTCGCATCAGGACGGACGGCCGTCATATCGGAACAGATGAGCTCAGAACGGATGAACGCCCACGCCTGCCGCCGGCGGCGGGCCGTAGCCCTCGGCGATGCGCTGGTGGTACGTCTCGCGGTCGATGACCTCAAGACCCACGATCTCCCACGGCGGCAGCTTCGCGCTCGACCGGTGTTCGCCCCAGAGCCGCAGCGCCACCGCGGCGGCGTCGTGCAGGTCCCGGGCCTCCTCCCAGTAGCGGATCTCCGCGTGGTCGCGGGCGTACCGGCTGGTCAGCAGGAAGGGGTGGTCATGGGCCAGCTGTTCCAAGCCACGCCGGACCTCCGTCAGCGGAGCGTCTGCGCCCGAGACACTGAGCGTGATATGCCACAGCTTGGACGCCGGGCGCCGCCCCCCGCCGCGCGCGTCCGTCCTCGATCCGGCCTCCCGCTGTCGCTCTTCGTCGAAGTCTTCCCCCGCTTCGACGCTGGTCAGGGCACGTTCTTCGCCCACTGCCCTGCGGGCGTGGGCGCTGCCCCCGGTAGCTCGGGTCACCGCACCCGGGCGCGCTCGTCTCACCAGCGGCCTCCTGTTGATGCTCGTCGTGCTGTACCCCGTGTGTACCCGTGGGACAAAGTTGACCAGTCCCGGGCAGGATGTGGGGCGGTTTTGGTGAAGGTCCCTGTTCAAAGGCCGGGGTTTCAGCCGTTTCAGGGGTTCGGTCAAGGATGCAGGATGACGAGATCGTCTCTGTGTACGACCTCGCGTTCATAGGCGGGGCCCAGCTCGCGCGCCAGCTCCCGGGTGGAGCGGCCGAGCAGCTGGGGGATCTCCTTGGCGTCGAAGTTGACCAGGCCACGGGCGACGGCGCGGCCCGCCGTGTCCCGCAGCTCAACCGGGTCGCCGGCGCTGAACTCGCCCTCGACGGCGGCGATTCCGGCCGGCAGCAGCGAGGTGCGGCGCTCGACCACGGCCCGTACGGCGCCGTCGTCCAGGGTGAGCGCGCCCTGCGGGGTGGAGGCGTGGGCCAGCCAGAGCAGCCGGCCGGCGGAGCGGCGTCCCGTGCTGTGGAAGTACGTGCCGGTGTCACGGCCGGCGAGGGCGTCGGCGGCGCGGCTGGCGGAGGTCAGCACCACGGGCACGCCGGCCGCGGCGGCGATCCTGGCGGCCTCGACCTTGGTAACCATGCCGCCGGTGCCGAGTCCCGCCTTGCCGGCGCTGCCGAGGGAGACACCCACCAGTTCGGCGGGGCCGCGCACCTCGGCGATCCGGGAGGTGCCCGGCTTGCTCGGGTCGCCGTCGTACAGCCCGTCGACGTCGGAGAGCAGGACGAGCAGATCGGCCCGTACGAGATGGGCGACGAGGGCGGCCAGCCGGTCGTTGTCGCCGAAGCGGATCTCGTCGGTGGCGACGGTGTCGTTCTCGTTGACGACGGGCACGGCGCCCATGCCGAGCAGCTGGTCGAGGGTGCGGTAGGCGTTGCGGTAGTGGGCCCGGCGGCTGGTGTCGTCCGTGGTGAGGAGCACCTGTCCGACGCGTACCCCGTAGCGGGCGAAGGAGGCGGTGTAGCGGGCGACCAGCAGCCCCTGTCCGACGCTGGCCGCGGCCTGCTGGCGGGCCAGGTCCTTGGGGCGGCCGGGCAGACCGAGCGGCGCGAGCCCGGCGGCGATGGCGCCGCTGGACACCAGCACGATCTCCTTCTCCGCCCCGTTCTCGCCGGCCCCGGCACCGCGGACCGTGGCGAGGGCGTCGACCAGGGCGTCCACCCGGTCGGCGTCGAGCCCTCCCGAGGCGGTGGTGAGCGAGGAGGAGCCGACCTTGACGACGATCCTGCGAGCGCCCGCCACTACGTCCTGCCGTGCCGCTGCCACGTGCTCTGCCTCTGCTCTCACTGTCGGGCTGCCTCCCGGCCGGTCAGCGTACGCGAGCGGTGACCTGGGACGGCGGGCCTTTTCAGTGGGTGGGACGGCGGCCGACACGCCCACCTCGCTGGTCAAATATGAGCCATCCGCACAACCGGACGGAGGTAACGACAGTCTGTCAGGTGTAACACGGGTGAGACAACGGTCGGGAAACATCGCTGCCGCGCGCAGAGATAGGCTGGCCATCGGCGGTGCCTCGCACTTCGCAGACGGCGGCGACTCCTTCCCCGCGTACAGAACCCTGGGCAACCACACACGAGATGAGCTTTCAGCAATGTCAGTAAAAGTGAGCGTCGTCATTCCGGTGTACAACCCGGGTAAGTACATCGACCCCTGCATCGATTCGCTGCTGGCCCAGACGCTGCCGGCCGAGGAATTCGAGGTGCTCTTCGTCGACGACGGCTCGACGGACGACAGCCCCGAACGTCTGGACAAGCTGTCGGCCGAGCATCCCCACTTCCGGGTGATCCACATCCCCAACTCGGGCTGGCCCGGCAAGCCCAGGAACATCGGGGTGTCCGAGGCGAAGGGGGAGTACGTCCAGTTCGTGGACCACGACGACCACATGGCGTCCGACGCTCTGCGACGGATGTACGAGATGGGGAACCGCAACGGCTCCGACATTGTCATCGGCAAGGTCGCGTCCAATTTCCGCGGTGTCCCGCACGGCGTTTTCCGGGTGAACCGCGAGAAGTGCGACCTGAGCAATGCTCCGTTGTACGACAGCCTCACCCCGCACAAGATGTTCCGCACCCAGTTCCTGCGCGAGAACAACATCGCGTACCCCGAGGGAAAGCGCCGCCTCGAGGACCAGCTGTACATGATGCAGGCATATTTCCCCGCCAAGGTCGTCTCGATTCTGGGGAATTACACCTGCTACTACTATTCGAAGCGGGACGACGGACAGAACGCGGGTTCGGCGAAGCTCGTGCCGGCCGGCTACTACGGCAACCTCCGCGAGGTCCTGCAGGTCGTCGTCGACAACACTGAACCGGGTGAATTCCGGGACCGGCTGCTGCGGCGCTTCTACCGGGTCGAGATGCTCGGCCGGCTGAGCGAACCGAGCGTCCTGGGCTACCCGCGCGAGCACCTCGACGAGATGTGCGAGGCGATCCGCCCGCTCGCCGACGAGTTCATGCATGACGGTGTGCACGACGGACTCGGCTCGCTGACCCGGCTGCGCTCCACCCTGTTGCGCGCCGACGACCGCGAGGGGCTGCTGAAGACCGCCCGCTTCGCCAAGTCGGTGAAGGGCGTGGCCCGGCTGGAGGACTTCGACTGGCAGCAGGACGGCAAGGTCGCGGTCTCCGTGACCGGCCGGCTGGTCCACGGCGACGACCGGGAGCCGCTGCGCCTCATCCGCCGCGACGAGCGGTACTTCCTGCACCCGGACATCACCGAGGGGCTGCTGCCGGACGGTGAACTGCTCGATGTCACCGACGATTTGGGCGGCTTCAAGGGCGAGATCTCGCTGCGCAACCGGGAGACCGCGGTCGAGTGGCCGTGCCCCGCCACGTACACCACCGAGATCGAGGCGCTGGGGGACGACACGTACGAGGTCGTGCTGCACGGCACCGGCCAGGTGACCAGCGAAGCGGTCAAGGGCCGCGGCAAGGTCTCCCGCGGCTTCTGGGACGTCTGGGTGCCGCTGCGCGGCCTCGGGCTCGTACGGAAGGCGCGGCTCGGCGCCGACCGCGCGCCGCAGGTGGACGCCACGTGCCTGCCGGCGCTGCTCGGTTCGCCCGCCCGTCCGGTCATCCCGTACTTCACCGACCCGCACGGCAACCTCACCTTCGATGTCGCGGGCCGCGCCAAGAAACTGGCCGTCTACCTCGCCGACCGTCCCGTGCTCCGGATGCCGGGCAGCCGCCAGGAGCTGCGCCTCGACGTGTTCACCGGCACCAAGTCCACCTCCTGGGCCGTCGAGTTGGAGCTGACCTCCGCGGACGGGGTCACGAGGACGGTGCCCGGCACGCTGCGCCCCGACCACGGCCGGGCCCATGTCCGGATCCCCGCCCGGGTGCCGGGCCTGCCCGTCGGTACGGCGCGGCTGTCGGTACGGCTGGACGGCGAGGGGAACCCCGGACTGCCGCTCTGCGAGGTGCCCGTGACCGCCGGCGGCCGGATCCGGCTGGACCAGAGCGGTCTGCCCGTGGTCGACCCCCTGCTGGTCCGGGTGGTGACGGTCAAGCGCCGCAGAGCGGCGGTGAAGCGGCTGCTCAGCCTGGCCGGCGGCCCGATCCTGCGCCGTCTCCCCCCGTCGGCGCGCAAGAAGGTGCGCCGTCTCGCCGCCCTCATCTGACCGGCCGCTCCACCGGCCGCTCCACCGGCTCCTCCACCGGCTCCTCCACCGGCCGCTCCGACCGGCCCTCGTTTTCCCGGACAACAGAACAAGGACGTGATCACATGCGGCAGCTCTCCGTCGAAGGCGCCTGGGTGCATGAACCGAAGGTCTTCCCGGACAGCCGTGGCAGCTTCCACGAGTGGTTCAAGACCCCCGACGTCACCGAGGCGGCCGGCCACCCGCTGCACCTCGCCCAGGCCAACTGCTCCATCTCCAGCCGCGGCACACTGCGGGGCATCCACTTCGCCGATGTACCTCCCAGCCAGGCCAAGTACGTGAAGTGTGTACGCGGCGCGGTGCTCGACGTCATCGTGGACATCCGGGTCGGCTCGCCGACCTACCGGCAGTGGGAAGCCGTGCGGCTCGACGACGTGGACCACCACTCCGTCTATCTGGCGGAAGGGCTCGGCCATGCCTTCATGGCGCTGACCGACGACGCGACGGTGATCTATCTCTGTTCCACGGGATACGCGCCCGGGCGCGAGCACGGCCTCAACCCGCTGGACCCGGCGATCGGTATCGAGTGGCCCGAGGGCATCACCCCGCTGCTGTCCGACAAGGACGCGGTCGCCCCGACCCTCGCGGAGGCCGAGGCCCAGGGCCTGCTTCCGTCGTACGAGGACTGCCGGGCGTACTACGCGCAGCTGGCCGCCCTCGGCTGACCCCCACCGGGACGGGCTTGAGCGGCATACGGAAGGGGCCTGAGCGATCCAGGATCGCCCAGGCCCCTTCCTTCAATACGTGCGCGTCAGCTCAGGACCGATTCGATCTGCTTGCGCAGCGGCGCGAAGGCCGACCGGGAGCGGCGCAGATTGCGGGCGCGGATCAGACCGGGCCAGAAGCCGGCGCCGAGCAGCGCCTCGGGCTGTACGGCGTTCTTACGGACCAGCACCTCGTCGGGCACGTCCTGCGGGTCCGGAACGACGTACTCCTCGATGATCTTGTCGTACGCGTTCTTCAGCACGACGTTGTCGGGGTTGGCGCCGAAGATGGCCACCACCCCGGTCGGCGCGGTGTCGACGTCGACCACCAGCAGGTCGGGGCGGAAGCGCCGCAGCACCTGCGCCACCTTGTAGACGTCACCGGCCCAGAACTTCGTGTGCCGGTCGCGCGCCGCCTCGTCGATGTCCCGCGGCAGCATGTCGTCCAGGACGATCACACTGGACCAGCGGGAGTGCTTCTCGACGTTCATGAAGTCGCGCAGCGCGTACTCGAACAGGTGCATGCCGTCGATGAACGACAGCTCCAGCTTCGGGTCGCCGCCGAAGAGGTTGACCGGATCCCGGCGGGCCAGTGCGCGGAACGGGTTACGGCCATTGCGCAGATGGATCAGGGGATCTTTGCGGGCGAAGAAGTCGTCGCTGGTGGCCTTGACCAGGTGGACATCACAGCTGATGTCCGTGACCACCCGGAAGGCCGGGTCGACAGCTACCGACGGAACCCGGGACAGTGCCAGGCTGCGCCCGTCATTGACCCCGATCTCCAGATAGGTGCGGGGTTTGTAAACACGGTGCAGTTGGCGCAGGAAGCCGTGGCGATCCACGTAAGGGGCCCTTCACTGAGAATCAACAACCAGGGGATTGATTCTCAGTGAACCTAGTAGGTCTCTGGCCTGTACGTAAACATCTACTGGTTGGTAACACCCATTTGGCGGTCTGCCTCGACGAGCGCCGGAAGGGCTTCCGCGAGCGCGGAACGCCAGTCGCGGATCGGGTCGATTCCTGTGGGTTTCCACCGGTCGTGTCCCAGCACGCTGTACGCGGGCCTCGGCGCGGGCCGTACGAAAGCCTGACTGGTCGTCGGACGGACCCGCTCGGGGTCCGCGCCGAGCAGCCGGAAGATCTCCCGGGTGAACGCGAACCACGTCGTCTCGCCGCCGCTGGTGCCGTGATAGACCCCGGCCGGAGCCGTCCCCGCGAGCGCCGCCCTGCCGAGCAGGACCAGCCGGCCGGCGAGGTCAGCGGCCCATGTGGGCTGGCCGCACTGGTCGTCCACCACGTCCAGGGTGTCCTTGACACCCTCCAGCCGGATCATCGTGCGGACGAAGTTGCCGCCGCCCACGCCGTACAGCCACGCCGTACGGACCACGTAGCCGGTCTCCGGGAGCGTGTCCAGCACCGCGCGCTCCCCCGCCAGCTTGGTGCGGCCGTAGGCGCTGCGCGGCCCCGTGGGGGCCTCCTCGCCGTACGGCGTCTCCGCGTCCCCGGCGAAGACGTAGTCCGTGGAGAGCTGGATGAGGACCGCGCCCGACGCCTTGCACGCCTCGGCGAGGACCCGGGGCCCCGCGCCGTTGACCGCGAGCGCCTCGGCCTCCTTGGCCTCGGCGTCGTCCACGGCCGTCCAGGCGGCGCAGTTGACCACCACGGCCGGTGCGTACGCCTCCAGGGCGGCGCGCACCGCGCCGGGGTCCGTGATGTCCAGCGCGGTACGGTCCAGGCCGGCCGCGCGCTCCCCGGCCGCGGCGAGCGCGGCCAGCAGATCCTGGCCGAGCATGCCGCCGGACCCGGTGACGAGCCAGCCGCTCACAGGGCCGCACGCCCCTTCAGCGGCTCCCACCACGCGCGGTTGTCGCGGTACCACTCGACGGTCTCCGCGAGGCCGGTGGCGAAGTCCTTGCGGGGCTCGTACCCCAGCTCCGTGCGGATCTTGGCGCAGTCGACGGAGTAGCGACGGTCGTGGCCCTTGCGGTCGGTGACGTACTCGACGCTGGTGTCCCAGTCCGCTCCGCAGGCTTCCAGCAGCAGCCCGGTCAGCTCCTTGTTGGAGAGCTCCGTACCGCCGCCGATGTTGTAGACCTGGCCGGCGCGGCCCTTCGTACGGACCAGCTCGATGCCCTGGACGTGGTCGTCGATGTGCAGCCAGTCGCGGACGTTCCCGCCATCCCCGTACAGCGGGACCTTCTTGCCGTCCAGCAGGTTCGTGATGAACAGCGGGATGACCTTCTCGGGGAAGTGGTGGTGCCCGTAGTTGTTGGAACAGCGGGTCACCCGCACATCGAGGTCATGGGTGCGGTGGTACGAGAGGGCGATCAGGTCGCTGGACGCCTTCGCCGAGGAGTACGGCGAGTTGGGCTCCAGCGGGTGGGTCTCCGCCCAGGAGCCCTCGTCGATCGAGCCGTAGACCTCGTCGGTGGAGATGTGCACGAAGGTCTTGACGCCCGCGCGGTGCGCGGCGTCGATCAGCGTGTGGGTACCCACGACGTTCGTGCGGACGAACTCCGCGCCGCCGTCGATGGAGCGGTCCACATGCGACTCGGCGGCGAAGTGCAGCACCTGGTCGTGCTCGGCCATCAGTTTGGCGGCCAGCTCGGGATCGCAGATGTCGCCCTGGACGAAGGCGAATCCTGGATGGCCGCGGACCTCGTCGAGGTTGGCGGGATTGCCCGCGTAGGTGAGCTTGTCGAGCACCGTGATCTCGACGTCACCGGGGCCCTGGGGGCCCAGCGCCGTACGGACGTAGTGCGAGCCGATGAAGCCGGCACCACCGGTGACCAGGATCCTGGTGGGGCGGCTGGGGGCGGCGGAATTCGTCATGAGGAAATCTGCACCTTGCTGTGGTCGCCGAGGACGAGCCGGTGGGCGGAGGGGTTACGGGGCGCGGGGGTGACCTCGACATGGCGGCCGATCAGGGACGCCTCCACCCGGCGCACGCCGGTGAGGGAGGCGCCCCGCAGGACGATGGAGTACTCGATTTCGCTGTCCTCGATCCTGCAGCCCTCGGAGACCGAGGTGAAAGGACCGATGTAGGCGTCGCTGACCACCGTGCCCGCACCGATGATCGCGGGACCGACGATGCGGCTGCCGGTGACCTGCGCGCCCTTCTCGATCCTGACCCGCCCGATGATCTCCGTGGCAGCGTCGACAGTGCCTTCACGGCACGGCTCCAGGGTCTCCAGCACCGAGCGGTTGACCTCCAGCATGTCGCTGACGTTGCCGGTGTCCTTCCAGTACCCGGAGATGGTCGTGGAGCGGACGTCGCGCTTCTGGTCGATCAGCCACTGGATGGCATGGGTGATCTCCAACTCGCCGCGCCAGGAGGGCTCGATGGAGCGCACGGCCTCGTGGACGGCCGGGGTGAAGAGATAGACACCAACGAGCGCGAGGTCGCTCTTCGGCTCCTTCGGCTTCTCCTCCAGGGCCACCACCCGGCCGTTGCTGTCGAGTTCGGCCACACCGAAGGAGGTCGGGTTGGGGACCTTCGTCAGCAGGATCTGCGCGTCGGGCCGGTCCGCGCGGAAGGCGTCCACCAGACCGGAGATGCCACCGACGATGAAGTTGTCACCGAGGTACATCACGAAATCGTCGTCACCCAGGAAGTCACGGGCGATGAGCACGGCGTGCGCCAGGCCGAGGGGGGCGTCCTGGCGCAGATAGGTGACCTTTATGCCGAACTGGGAGCCGTCGCCGACGGCCTCGCGGATCTCCTCTGCGGTGTCCCCCACGATCACACCGACCTCGGTGATACCCGCCTCGGCGATGGCTTCCAGGCCGTAGAAGAGCACCGGCTTGTTCGCCACGGGGACCAGCTGTTTCGCGCTGGTATGGGTGATGGGCCTTAGACGGGTGCCCGCCCCGCCGGACAGTACGAGAGCCTTCACGATCCCTATCCCATGCTCTGATTGCGATGCTGCCCGGGCGTCGCCCGACGGCACGATTTTACCTACGATTCCCGCTGCGGCCCGCTGATGGTCACCTTGAGTGGGCGGATCGGCGCGCTCGGGGGGCGCGGAAAAGTACGCTCACGAGCCCCCTTTCAGTACGAGGGCGCGGCATCGCACGTGAGTGCGTAAGCGCCGCGCCACCCGGCGGGCCAGCGACTTGCGCCGGCGCGCGGCCTTCGGAGCCTCGATGCGCTCCAGGCCCGGCTTGCCCACCCAGTCCGGCACGGTGACCTCGTACGACGCGTCCCGCAGGCCGGTCCCCGCCTCCCCGAAGTGCGGATAGGCCAGGTACGGCGTGCGGGCGCGGCCCCGGCGGACCACCTCCGGCCTCGTCCCGGCCTTGATGAAGGCGAGCAGCTCCTTCAGCAGGTCGAGCCGGTCCAAGGCGACACACTCCAGCCGCAGCCGCTCGGAGACCTTTATGCGCTTGGCCACCGCCGGGGTCCAGTACCGCGCCATCAGGGGCGCCGCCAGCTCCATCTTGTGGCGCTGGACCTTCTCCGGCTGCTTCAGCAGCCCCTGCCCGAACTGCTGGATCAGCCCGACCGTGAAGGGTCTGACCATCAGCCGGTCACGCTTCGGGCCGGCCGGCACCAGGTCCGTGATGAGCCGCATGAGGGCCCCCGCGGAGTCGAACCGCAGCTGGTAACTGCCGCTTTTGGTCACATGCTTGCCGTCGTCGCGGCCGACCAGGTAGTAGCAGGTGTAGTCGGAGATCACCGAAACACCCTTACCGCGGATGTACGCCTCCATCGTGAAGAGCGCGTCCTCGCCGGTCTTCAGCCCCTCGTCGAACCGCAGGCCCAGCCGGACGAGCAGCTCGCGCCGGAAGAGCTTCTGCGCGCTCAGCGTGAAAATCACCTGCGAGCTGTAAATGTCGACGCGCTCGGCCGTTCGGGTCCACATCGACCCCGGAGCGCCCCGGTTCACCCCCTCCACCTTGCCGAGCACCACGTCCGTACCGGCACGGTCGGCCATGGCCACCATGCGTTCCAGCGCTTCCTCGGCGAAATAGTCATCGGCATCCAGGAAGAACACGTAACGCCCCCGGGCAAGCCCGAGACCCACATTGCGCGGCCCGCTGGGGCCACCCGAGTTGGCCTGTCGTACCACCCTGGTCGGGATGGCCGTCGAGGCGGCGAACTTCTCCAGATATTCCCCCGTGCCGTCGGTCGAGCCGTCGTCGATGGCGACGATCTCGATTCGGTGGGCCATGGTCTGGGCCTCCACCGATTCCAGGCAGCGGATCAGGTAGGGCATCGCTTCATATGCCCCGACAATCACACTCACATCAGGAACAGGCATATCGTTCATCGAAATTCAAGACAGGTGGCACCGGAAATTGGTTGTCTTGTCACCTTCCTCTGCGTATGTGATGCCGGTCACAGTGGACTTTCGGGGCGATACGGAAAGGCCCGGCAGGGCGCCAGAAGGCGGCCCTGCCGGGCCTTGGAAAAAACGGTACAGCTGGTGCTCAGCCGCGCACGGGCGAGTCCAGGTCGTTGTTCTCGGGCTCCGTCCGCGCGTCCTTGGCCGTCTCCAGGCCCTCTTCGGCCCGGGGCTCGACCGGTGCCGAGTCGTCCGGCGCCGCCGACTCCTCGGGCTCCGCGAGGCGCTTCTCGACGCTCACGTTGCGCGCCTCGGACTTCACCGACAGCGCGCGCGTCGCCGCGTTGAACTGGTCGATCGACGAGGGCTCGTCAGGTCCCAGCAGATACCGCTTGAGCTCATGACGGGCATCCGCCAGCCGGTCGGCGGACGGATCGGCGACCGCCGCGAGCAGCTGGTCCAGCTCCTTCGCGCTGTTGGAGAGGATCACGGCCGCCCGTACGGCGGTGTTCTGCCGCTTGAACTCCTCCGCGCCCAGCGCCGCCGAGTCGGTGACCGCGTACGGCTTGCCGCTCGCGATGAAGTCCGACACCACGCTGGAGATGTCCGAGACCATGGCGTCCGACTCGTTGAAGCAGTCGTACAGCCGCGGCTCGGCGCCCCCGATGACCCGGTGCTCCCACCAGCCGAAGGAACGCCAGTACGCGCTGTTCCACTCGGTCCTGAGCCGCATCAGCTCCGCCTGCCGCTCCGGGTCCGCCGTGGAGTCGCGCGACTCCTCGGCCTCGTCCCGGCTCGCGTCGGCCACCCCGGAGAGCTCGGTCAGCCGGGCCCCGATACGGGTCAGCTCGGCCCGCGCCGCGGTCTGCTCCGTGCGGAGCGCGGCCGCCTCCGTCGCCCAGCGGGCGTCGGTGGCACGCGCGGCGGCGGCCTTCTCCACCAGCGCGATGATGCGGTCGTGCACGGCCTTCGCCTTGGCGCTGCGCGTCCCGGTGAAGGGGTGCGGCTTGTAGAGGACCCGTACCGGCTCCTCGGCCTTCAGCAGCCGCTTGATGATGTTCTCGCCGGCCAGCAGCAGCGAGGTGTTGCCGGGGCTGTCGTCCCAGCCCTCCCAGGTGGGCGCGTACAGCACCGTGGGGATGGGGTTCTTCGGTGCGCCGCTCGCCGGCTCGATCGGGGCCAGCTGCGGACGGCCCACCTCGACGATGTCCTCGTCGCGCACACCGACGTCGGCCAGCGCGTAGCGGTCGCGGCCGGCCCGGCCCGCGGTCCACACCTCGTCGTACGCCTTGCTGTACGGGTTGACGCTGGCGATCTTGTCGCTGTCGCCGTGCCCGATGAAGACGTGCTTCATGGTGGGGACGCGCAGCATGTGGATGTTCTTGCCGACGTTGGCCGCGTAGAGCGCGACCCGGACGGTCGACAGGTCCAGGTTCATCAGATGCACCCCGCCGGGGATGCACAGCACCGGTACGCCCGTCGGGCCCAGCTGCTGCGCGATGACCCGCTCGCGCAGGACGATCAGCGGCCGTCCTTCGAGCTGGTCCATCGTGTCCAGCCACATGTTGACCTGGTACGCGGACTCCTTGGAGCCGGAGAAGTACAGCATCACGGTCGGCCGGTAGTCGGCCAGCCAGCCGTCGACCGCCTTGAGCACCTTCTCGGCGGACGGCACGAGCCGGCTGGGCCGCAGGTACGGCAGCAGCGCGACGATGTAGCCGAAGGCGAGGAACAGGCTGGCGGCGAGGCCCGCGAAGCCGAAGATGTTGTCGCGGGTCTCCACCGTGATAATCACGCCCACCACGGCGAAGATGTCCAGGTGGAGCATCTTCTCGGCGGAGCGGTCGAGCAGCCAGCGCGGCGGGGCGTCCGGGATCCGGATGGCGCCGAGGTCGATATTGCGGGTGACCACCGGCAGCCTGCGGCGCAGCCGGAGCAGGGTGACGATCGCGCCGTGCGGCGCCTGGAGTCCGTAGAACACCAGCACCGCGACCACGGTCACGTAGAAGATCCGGTCCTCACCGAGGCCCGAGCGCGCGACCATCAGCACCAGCAGCATCTGCCGGATCAGGAAGCGGATCGACAGACCGGCCCGCACTTTGGCGAGCCGGTTCACCAGATAGCTGCCCCGCTGGTGCAGGAAGGTGTCCGCGAGATAGGTCACGGCCGCGGCCGCCGCGAACAACCAGAGATTGGGAATTATCGCGGCGAGCATGACGCACGGGAAACCCAGACCCAGTAGAAGTGCGGCTGCCAGCTCTGATCCGCTGCCCACCCGGGCGACGCGAATGGCTGTCGAAATCACGAAAAACTTGCTCCAGACCGTGCCTGCTGTTGCCTTGCAAGGAAAGTGTGAAGACGCAGCTTCACGAGCTCGGGCCTCCATGGTTCGCACGTCGGCGACCACAGAGGCCCGGATCTAAGATTGTCAAGAATTATTACACATCTCCCTGACGGTCCAGGACGGCGGCCAGCGCCTGCTCGAAATCGGACGCCTCGGAGGCGCCGCGGGTCGGGTCCTGCTGCCGTACGTCGATGACATGGCCGGTCAGCTCGGAGAGCAGCACATCGAGGGAGGTCTTGGCGACCGCCTCGGAGGAGAGCAGCGACCCCTCGGGCTCCTGGCCGAACGCCTTGGTGCGCATCGGGGTCGCGGTGCGCTCGGGGTTCACGCAGTTCACCCGGATCCCCTCGCCGGCCCACTCGTCCGAGAGCGCCTGGGTGAGGTTCACCATGGCCGCCTTCGTGGACGAGTAGAGGCTGTACTCCGCGCGCCCGCGGGTGTAGCTGCTGGAGGTGTAGAGCAGCAGCTGTCCCTTGGTCTCCACCAGGTACTTGTACGAGGCGCGGGCGATCTGCACCGGCGCGAGGTAGTTGACGTTCAGCGCTTCCTGGATGGTCGTGTTGTCCGTCTCGGCCAGCTTGCCGATGCGCAGCACGCCCGCGGTGT
Source organism: Streptomyces sp. NPDC042201 (assembly GCF_055582185.1). NCBI lineage: Bacteria > Bacillati > Actinomycetota > Actinomycetes > Kitasatosporales > Streptomycetaceae > Streptomyces > Streptomyces sp. NPDC042201. The sequence goes on from NZ_JBVJDS010000019.1 coordinate 99,203, forward strand.
TGATGACGTAGTCGATCCGGCCGGTCTCGCCGTACGCGCGCGACAGCGCGTCGTCGACATGCTCGGGGTTCTCGACATGCGTACCGGTGGTGGAGCGGCCCAGCGCGTACACCGTGGCGCCGAAGGACTCGGCGAGCTTCGCGATGTCCGCGCCGATGCCGTAGGAGCCGCCGAAGACGACCAGGGTCTTCCCGGTCAGCAGCTCACGGTAGGAGTCCTCGGAGGACTGCTGCGGGGCGGCGGCGGAGGCCAGCTGGAAGAGCTTGTCGGCGATGAAGACATCGACCGGCTGGGTGACCTTCATGTTGTACTCGTCGCCCGCGACGACATAGATCGGCACGTCGGGCAGGTACTTCAGCACGACCGAACAGTCGTCGGTGGCCTGGAAGTTGGGGTCGCCCGCGGCCACCTCGTACGCCCTGCGGATGGTGGAGAGCTTGAACGCCTGCGGGGTCTGGCCGCGCCGCAGCCGGGACCGGTCGGGGACGTCGGTGATGAACTCGCCGTCCTCGCCGTGCGTACGGGTCACGATGATCGTGTCCGCGGACGGGATGGCCACGTCGACGGCCTGGTAGCGGTCCAGCGCGGCCACGCAGTCCTCGATGACGCGCCGCGACAGCAGCGGGCGGACGGCGTCGTGGAACAGGACGTTGCGGTCCTCGCCCTCGGCCAGGCCCTCGCCGAGGGCGGCGATGGCACGCTCGGTGGTCTCGTTCCGTGTCGAGCCGCCCTCGATGACCTTGCTGACCTTGGTCAGCCCGGCCTTCGCGACGATCTTCTCCACGTCGGGCACATAGCCCGGCGCCATGAGCACGATCACATCGTCGATCGAATCGGCCTGCTCGAAGATCCACAGTGTGTGCTCGATGACCGCCTTCCCCGCGATCTTCAGCAGCTGCTTCGGGATCGACAGGCCCACTCGCTGACCGGTACCGCCCGCCAGGACGACGGCGGTGGTACGGGGCTTCACGGGCGACGCGGGAGTTGCAGACACAGAACTGACCTACCTTGCGGGCTCAGAGGATGAAGCGATGGTCCCACCCGCGGCAATCCTCTTGCAAGGTGGACCACAACTGTGCGACACCGGCCCGCAACCCCTGATTCACCTGCGAAGACCAGTGCGCCAATGGTTCGGGGCGGGAGTCGTACGTGAAGGACACCACACAAGATTCACGTCGGAGCAGCGGGGGTCACAGATGAGAGCGTACGCACCGCTCCCACCCGGTCACCGGTTGTGACGCCGGCCCGGGTGACCACGGCTTTCCGCCATGGTCTCCCGGGCCGGGAGGGGCATCAGAAGGCATCGAACTAGAAGGCGTCGAACTCCTCGTACTCGCGGTCCGAGTCGTCCCGCTCGGCGTCCCGGTCCCTGCGCCGCTGCGCCGCCGGACGCGGTGCCTCGAGACGGTGGTCCTCGCCGCGGCGGCCGAGCATCTCCGCGCCCGCCATCATCGTGGGCTCCCAGTCGAAGACGACCGCGTCGTCCTCGGCGCCGATGGCCACTCCGTCGCCCGCCCGGGCGCCGGCCTTCATCAGCTGGTCCTCGACACCGAGCCGGCTCAGCCGGTCCGCGAGATAGCCGACGGCCTCGTCGTTGCTGAAGTCGGTCTGCCGCACCCAGCGCTCCGGCTTCTCGCCGCGCACGCGGTAGATCCCGTCCTCCTCCAGCGTGACGGTGAAGCCCGCGTCGTCGACGGCCTTCGGACGGATGACGATCCGGGTCGCCTCCTCCTGCGGCTTCTCCGCACGGGCCTTGGCGATGACCTCGGCGAGCGCGAAGGACAGCTCCTTGAGCCCCGTATGGGCCACGGCCGACGCCTCGAAGACGCGGTAGCCGCGCTGTTCGAGCTCGGGACGGATCATCTCGGCGAGGTCCTTGCCGTCCGGGATGTCGATCTTGTTGAGGACGACGATCCGCGGCCGGTTGTCGAGACCGCCGTACTGCGTGAGCTCTTCCTCGATGACATCGAGGTCGGTGACCGGGTCACGGTCGGACTCCAGCGTGGCCGTGTCCAGGACGTGTACGAGGACGGAGCAGCGCTCGACATGGCGCAGGAACTCCAGGCCGAGGCCGCGGCCCTGGCTGGCGCCCGGGATCAGCCCGGGGACGTCCGCGATGGTGTAGACGGTGGAGCCGGCGGTGACCACGCCCAGGTTGGGGACGAGCGTGGTGAAGGGGTAGTCCGCGATCTTGGGCTTGGCCGCGGAGAGCACGGAGATCAGCGAGGACTTGCCGGCGCTCGGGTAGCCCACGAGCGCCACGTCGGCGACCGTCTTGAGCTCCAGGACGATGTCCCCGCCGCGGCCCGGCACACCGAGCAGCGCGAAGCCGGGCGCCTTGCGGCGGGCCGAGGCCAGCGCGGCGTTGCCGAGACCACCGCGGCCGCCGTCGGCAGCGACATAGGTGGTGCCCTGCCCGACCAGGTCGGCGAGGACATTGCCCTGCTTGTCGAGGACGACCGTGCCGTCGGGGACCGGCAGGACCAGGTCCTGGCCGTCCTTGCCCGAGCGGTTGCCGCCCTCGCCGGGCTTGCCGTTGGTGGCCTTGCGGTGCGGCGAGTGGTGATAGTCGAGCAGCGTCGTCACCGACTGCTCGACGACCAGGATGACGTCGCCGCCCCGGCCGCCGTTGCCGCCGTCGGGGCCACCGAGCGGCTTGAACTTCTCACGGTGTACGGAGGCGCAGCCGTGGCCTCCGTTACCCGCGGCGACATGCAGCTCGACGCGGTCCACGAAGGTGGTCATGGGGGTTGCCTCCAGTACATACGGAAATGTCTAACCTGCAACACGCGAAAGGCGGACCCGCTTCCCGTCACCGGGAAGTGAGGTCCGCCCTCGCGAAGAAAACCGCTCTACGGGTGCCTGATCAGGCAACCGGAACGATGTTCACGACGTTACGGCCACGGCTGGTGCCGAACTCCACCGCACCGGCGTTCAGCGCGAACAGCGTGTCGTCACCGCCACGGCCGACGCCCGAGCCCGGGTGGAAGTGCGTGCCGCGCTGGCGGACCAGGATCTCACCGGCGTTGACGACCTGACCGCCGAAGCGCTTCACGCCGAGCCGCTGAGCATTGGAATCGCGCCCGTTCCGAGTGGACGATGCGCCCTTCTTATGTGCCATGTCTCCTCAGTCCCTTACTTCGCAGCCGCGGGAATACCGGTGACCTTGATCGCCGTGTACTGCTGACGGTGACCCTGGCGACGGCGGTAGCCGGTCTTGTTCTTGTAGCGAAGGATGTCGATCTTCACACCCTTGTGGTGGTCCACGACCTCGGCCGTGACCTTGATGCCGTCAAGCACCCACGGGTCGCTGGTGACGGTGTCGCCGTCGACCACGAGCAGGGTCGAGAGCTCGACCGTGTCGCCAACCTTGGCGGTGGGAATCTTGTCAACCTCAACGATGTCGTCGACAGCAACCTTGTGCTGGCGACCACCGCTGCGCACGATGGCGTACACGCGGATCTCACTCTCGCTCGGAACGGAACCCCTGATGCCAGCCGCTCGCACGGGCCGGGGCCCATGGCGATCCTGACAGGACGAGCGGCCTCCCCCGGAAATCCGGGAGGTGGGTGCTCAGGGGTGGGCGCGCATTGGAACACGCCGAAGGTTTAGAGTACGGGGCCCCTGTACAGGGGGTCAAACCAGGTCCCCCGCACCGTGACTGGGCCCGCGCGCCCCAGGGCGCGGCGGAGACGGAACGGCCGTCGGCCGGACCCGGGAATCCAGGGTCCGGCCGACGGCCGTCCGCGAACCTGCTCAGTCCTCCGTGGAAGCCGTGACGCCGGACGGCGCCTGCTGCTCGGCCGCCGCGGTCTTCTTCGACGCCGACTTGGCCGTCTTCTTGACCGTCGTCTTCTTCGCCGCGGTCTTCTTGGCCGTCGTCGTCTTCTTGGCGGCCGTCTTCTTCGCGGTGGTGGCCTTCTTGGCGGTCTTGCGGACCGTCTTCTTGGCCGGGGCGGCGCCTTCGGACCCGGCACCGTCCGACGCGTCCTCCACGGGCGCCTCGGCCGGCTCCTCGGCCTTCGTGTCCTTCACGGACTCCACCACGACGACCGCCGCGTCGTCGGCGCCCGAGGGCGATCCGGCGGGTGCGGTGACCTTGCGGGTCGCCCGGCGGCGCGCACGCGGCGGGGCCGCGACGGGTGCCTCCTCGGCGGCCGGCGCCTCGGCCGCGACCGGCTCGGGCACGGCCTCGGGCTCGGCGGGCACGGGCAGGACGACCTCGGCGGCCACTGCCGCGTCGGCTGCCTTCGGCGAACCGGCCGGAGCCGTCGCCTTGCGCGTGGCCCGACGGCGCGTACGGCCCGTGGGGGCCGCCTCCTCCGCGGGTGCCTCCGGCTCGGCGGCCGGAGCCTCGACCGGTGCCTCGGCGACGGGCGCCTCGGTCCTGGCCTCCGGCTCGGCGGCCTTCGGCGAACCGGCCGGAGCCGACGCCTTGCGCGACGCCCGGCGGCGCGACCGGCCGCGGACGGCCGCCTCGGCCTCCGCCGCACTGCTGAACAGCTCTTCGTCCGGAGCGAATTCGGGCTCGGGCAGCGCGGTCGGAACCGCCGCCTCCGCCGCGAGCTCGGCCTCGGTCTCCGCCGCGACACCGGCGTGCTCGTGGTCGTGGTCGTGGTCCTGGGCGAGGTCGTGCTCGTGACCCTGGTCGCCACCGGCCGCGCCGCCGCGGCCGCGCTTCTTGGCGCGCTTGCCGTTGCCGCCGCCACCGGCCGCCGTGGGCTGCTCCATGTGGACGATGACACCGCGGCCGTTGCAGTGGACGCAGGTCTCGGAGAACGACTCCAGCAGGCCCTGGCCGACCCGCTTACGGGTCATCTGGACCAGGCCCAGCGAGGTGACCTCGGCGACCTGGTGCTTCGTACGGTCGCGGCCCAGGCACTCCAGCAGCCGCCGCAGCACCAGGTCCCGATTCGATTCGAGCACCATGTCGATGAAGTCGATGACGACGATGCCGCCCAGGTCGCGCAGCCGCAGCTGACGCACGATCTCCTCGGCCGCCTCCAGGTTGTTCCTGGTGACGGTCTCTTCGAGGTTGCCGCCCTGGCCGGTGAACTTCCCGGTGTTGACGTCGACCACGATCATGGCCTCGGTCTTGTCGATCACCAGCGAACCGCCGCTCGGCAGCCAGACCTTGCGGTCCAGCGCCTTCATCAGCTGCTCGTCGATGCGGTACGTCGCGAAGACGTCGACCTCGCTCGTCCAGCGCGACAGCCGGTCGGACAGATCCGGCGCGACATGCGCGACATAGCCGTGGATGGTCTGCCACGCCTCGTCACCGCTGACGATGACCTTCGTGAAGTCCTCGTTGAAGATGTCGCGGACGACCCGGACGGTCATGTCGGGCTCACCGTAGAGAAGGGTCGGCGCGTTGCCGCTCTTCGCCTTCTTCTCGATGTCCTCCCACTGCGCCTGGAGCCGCTCGACATCGCGGCGCAGCTCGTCCTCGCTGGCGCCCTCGGCGGCCGTACGGACGATGACGCCCGCGTCCTCGGGGACGATCTTCTTGAGGATGGTCTTCAGCCGGGCCCGCTCGGTGTCGGGCAGCTTGCGGCTGATGCCGGTCATCGAGCCCTCGGGCACGTAGACCAGATAGCGGCCGGGCAGCGACACCTGACTGGTCAGCCGCGCGCCCTTGTGGCCGATCGGGTCCTTCGTCACCTGGACGAGTACCGACTGGCCGGACTTGAGGGCGGTCTCGATCCGGCGCGGGCCGTTGGCCATGCCCAGCGCCTCGAAGTTGACCTCACCGGCGTACAGGACGGCGTTGCGCCCCTTGCCGATGTCGACGAAGGCGGCCTCCATGGAGGGCAGTACGTTCTGCACCTTGCCCAGGTAGACGTTGCCGACGTAGCTGGTGGCCTGCTCCTTGTTGACGTAGTGCTCGACGAGCACGTTGTCCTCAAGGACACCGATCTGGGTGCGCTCGCCGTTCTGGCGGACGACCATCACCCGCTCGACGGCCTCGCGGCGGGCGAGGAACTCCGCCTCGGTGATGATCGGCACCCGGCGGCGGCCCTGCTCGCGGCCCTCGCGGCGGCGCTGCTTCTTGGCCTCCAGACGGGTCGAGCCCTTGATGGACTGCACCTCGTCGGAGCTGGTGCTGTGCTCGCGCTCTTCCTTCTTGCGCGGCTCGCGGACCTTGACGACCGTACGCTCCGGGTCGTCCGTACCGCTCTCGGCCTCGGAACCGCCGTCACCGCTGCGACGGCGCCGGCGACGACGACGCCGGCTGCTGGAGGAACCGCCGCCCGAGGAGCCCTCGGTGTCGTCGTGCTCCTCGTCGTCCCCGTCGCCGTCGCTGTCGCTGTCCTCGGACTGCTCGGCGGAGTCGTCGTGGTGCTCGTCCGTGGTGTCGTCCGCGTCCGCGGACTCGCCACGGCGGCGGCGACGGCCACCCCGGCGGCGGCGCCGCGACGGACGGTCCTCGTACTCGTCGGAGTCGTCACCGTCGCCGGACTGCTCGGCCTCGGTGTCGGTGTCCGTGTCGGTCTCGTCCGGGGACTCCTGCGGCGCCTCTTCGGCGGCCGGCGCGGTCTCCACGGGTTCGGCGGACTCACCGCGGCGGCGACGCCGGCGGCGGCCCGAGGGCTCGGGCGCGGCGACGGGCTCGGCCACTGCCGCGGCCTCCGTCACGTCCTCCTCCTCGTCGTCCTCCACGGTCCCGGCGGCGTGTGCCGCGGCGGCGGCCGTCTCCGGGGTCTGGAACATCGGCTCGGTGAAGACGGGCGCCTGGAAAACGGCCACGGCGGGCCGCGTCGCACGGCGGCGCGAGCGCTCCGGGGCCTCGGCCTCCTTCACGGCGGCCTTGTCGCCGGCCTTCGCCTTCGCCCTGGTCTCCTTGACGGGCTCGGGGGTGGTCTCGGGCGCGGCGGCCCTGCGGCGCGTACGGCCACGGGTGGCGGCCTTCTCGGCGGCCTGGACCTGCTCGTCCTCGGCGGCGATCTGCGCGACGACATCCTGCGGCAGGCTCTCGCCCGCCACGTTCTCGGCGGCCTGCGGCGCACCCTCGGGCGCGGTGGCCTTACGGGTCGCACGACGGCGCGTACGGGGAGCGGGCGCGGCCTCCTCGGCCGGGCTCTCCTCAACCGGGGTCGCCACGACGGCCTCGACGGCCTGCACCGGCTCGGGGGCGACCTCGGTAGTGACCTCGGCAGCGGCGGTCTTACGGGTGGCACGGCGGCGCGTGCGCGGCGCGGGGGCCTCTTCCGCGATCGGTGCTTCAGCGGTCGGTGCTGCGGCGGCCGGAGCTTCAGCGGCGGTCTCGGCGCTCTCCTCGGCCGGCGCACCCACAGGCGCGGTGGCCTTACGGGTCGCACGACGGCGCGTACGAGGGGCGGGCGCGGCCTCCTCGGCCGGGCTCTCCTCGGCCGGGGCCTCGACCACGGCCTCGACGGCCTCGGCCGGCTGGGTGGTCACCTCGGGTGCGGCGGTCTTGCGCGTCGCACGACGGCGGGTACGCGGCGCGGGGGCCTCTTCGGCCGCCGCCCCGCTGGTCGCGGCTGCGTCGGCAGCCTCACCGGCCGGTATGGCCGGGGCGACGGTCTCCGCGACCGTGACGCCGTTCGTGGCCTCGGCGCCCGCGGTGGGCGGGCCCGCCGGGCGGGACGCGGCGCGGCGCCTGCGGCGCGGCGGCAGCGTGTCGCTGGGCGAGTTGTTGTCTTCGTTGGTGGTGTTCCCGGGTGTACCGGGTTCGGTGGACTCAAGCATGCGGGCGGTTCTCCCGTCGCGCTCCCGGGCGCCGCGCCTGATTCCGGTCCGGCCGCGGCCCGCGCGGTGCGCGGTTGCCGCCGTCCGGGGCGCGGGCGCCGCACGGGAGCTGTTATGTCTGGCTCGCCGGTTCCCTACGCGATGTACGTACGGCCTGGCGAAAGTCTTCTGGTCAGCGCGCTGCCCGACCCAGGTGGCTCCCGAGTACCAGGGCTGCGCTACAACGACCGCCCTACGCGGAACCTGCACCTTCCGGCGCCTTCGCGGCGGCGGGTCCGGCGGCCTTGGATGGGGCGGCCATGACTGCCTCGCGGTCGGGCGCGAGCGGGTCGGTCACCGTGCCGGACTCCTCGTCGAAGAGCCCCTGCGCCAGCCTGGTCACCGCTGCGGGGACCGGCGGCGCCAGGTCGGCCACAGCTCGGAGACCGGACAGGACGTCGTCGGGTCGAACGGCAGGTGTCACGTGCCGAACAACCAGCCGCAGTATCGCACAGGGCCCGTCCCCGGGCCTATCAGGCTGTGGATGAGCCGCCCGCAGGTCGGCCACGGCACCCCGGGCGTCGAAGGTCCGCAGACCGTTCTTCGTACGGCGTTCGACCTCGACCGACTCGGCGGCGAGGAAGAGGGACACGGCCTGTGCGGCCTGCGCGGGGTCGACGCCCTCCAGCCGCAGCTCCCACACGGAAGCGGTCAGCCGGTCGGCGAGTCCGGACGTACGGGCCTCGACGGCGTCGATGATGTCGAGGCCGGCCGGCAGCGACTCGTCGAGCAGCTCACGCAGCTTGTCGGGGTCGCATGCCCGCACCAGGGCGATCTCCAGGAACTCGGCCTCGCTGCCCGTACCGGTGGGTGCGGCATTGGCGTACGACACCTTCGGGTGCGGGGTGAACCCCGCCGAGTACGCCATAGGCACCTCGGCACGGCGCAGCGCCCGCTCGAAGGCGCGCTGGAAGTCACGGTGGCTGGTGAACCGGAGGCGGCCGCGCTTGGTGTAGCGCAGTCGGATGCGCTGCACCGCCGGTGCGGGCGGCGGGCCTTCGGGCTGTCGCTTGCCCAGTGGTTCTTCTCCTCGGTGCGGGCGGTACGCGGTGACGCGCCGCCCTCGGACGTGGGGATGACCCCCGGATCCCGGCTCAGCCCCGCTTGTGCAAGGAGATCTCAGGTGCGGGCTCCGCGCCGGGGACGATCGTTGTACTACCCAGAGTACGCGCCCGGTCCACCAACGGTTCCCCAGGCTCTGGAGCCCGGGGTGCACCCACCAGCGCGCGCCAGGCGTCACGACGGGCCTGCCGGACGGTCGCCCGCGCGGAGCGGAGCGCGTCGCCCGCCGCCCGGCCCGCCACGCCTGCGATGTTCCTGGCCGGGGCCCAGACGCTGTCACGCAGCCAGTGACCGACCGGCGTACAGACGCTCCGGTACGTCCAGCGCAACGGGCGGCCCAGCAGATTCCAGGTGAGCCAGGCGAGGGCGCGGCCGACAGCGCGCGAGATGTGTCCGGCAACGCGCCAGGCGACACCGAACGCGGCGCCGATCTCGCGTCCGAGCGGGACGAGGATCACGCGGCACACCCAGCCGACCGGGATGACCAGCAGGACGCGTATCAGCCACACCGCCGGCACCATCAGCCCGTAGTACACCACCGGCACGACCACATACCGCCACAGCGCCACCCACGGCCACACCAGCAGCGTCCTCACCAGCCACTCCAGGAGCCACCCCAGAGCGTGCCCCAGCGGCGTGAGCAACGTCTCGTACAACCGGCCCAGCAACCGGCCGAGGAGGCGGCCCAGCGGGGTGAGCACGCTCCGGTACAGCCACACCACCGGCGCAACCAGTCCGTACCGCACCAGCGGCGTGAGCACACTCCGGTACAACCACACCACCGGCACCACGAGCCCGTACCGCACCAGCGGCGTGAGCACCGCGCCGTACAGCCACACCACCGGCACCACAAGCCCGTACCGCACCAGCGGCGTGAGCACCGCGCCGTACAGCCAGACCAGCGGGATCACGAGCAGGACCCGGCCGAGCCACGCCAGCGACCGGCCCAGCGGACGCAGCACCACCCGGTCGAGCGCTCTGCCACTCACGACGAGGACGTCCCACACCAGGCGCAGGGGCACGACGACCACCAGCACGACGATCCGCACCGGAATCCGCACGGCCGTCGTCAGACAGCCCTCGCCCGGCTCGTAGTGCGGCGGCGCCTGCTGACTCCCGTAAGCCCGGGGCGGCGTGTCCTTGTCCAGCTCCATGAAGGACAGGACGCCTCAGACGGCCGTTCGGATCCAGAAACGCAGCTTTCCTCCGCGCTCGTCCTCCAGCACCCCGCCGGCCGCCTCGATGACCTTGCGCGAGGGGACATTGGTGGTGTCGCACGTGACCAGGACGGACCCGATCCCGAGCCCACGAGCGACGGGCAGCGCCTCGGCGAGCATGGCGGTCGCATGACCCCGTCCGCGGGCGGTGGGGCGTACGGCATAGCCGATGTGGCCGCCCAGTTCGTACAGGAAGGGGTTGAGCCGGTGCCGGATGGCCAGACGCCCGAGAAAGGTGTCGCCCTCGACATACCAGAGCGTGGTGCTGGGCACCCAGCCCTCGATGCGCGGAGTCTCCTCCAGCGGCTCGGCGTTCAGCCGGTCCACGTAGGTCGCGAAGACCTCGGGCCGGTGCCAGGTGGCGGCGAACTCCTCCATCTCGTGCAGGAGCAGCGACCGTTCACCGGCGCCTTCCTCTACGAACTCCTTCATCGCGTCGAGGAAGGAGGCATGGACCCGGACGTCGGGAGCGATGAACCGCGGCATCCCGCCATTGTGCCCCCACACACCCAAGCCCGGCCCCGGATCACCCCGCGGCCGGGCCTGACGTCAGGTCACTCCCTGCCGGCTCCGGATCTGCGTGTCCAGCTGAGAGCAGATAGACACGGCCCCAAAACCAGAGCGCCGACACACGGAGCGGACGGATGGGCTCGCCCCCCACCTGTGCGGGTGGGGACCTTCTGTGCGCGTCAGAACTGGTCAGCGAAGTCGTCCTGGCGGACAACAAGGCGCTTGCGCACGTCCTTGGGGATCATCAGCTTCAGGTGAACCTTGGGGGCCCGAACCTTGGGGATCTTCGTGCGCGTGACCTCGCACTTGACTCCCACGCGAACGAGCTCCGCGGCCATCGCCTCCATGCCGCCGGCCTCCCAGCAGTGGCGAAACGTCTTCCCATTGCGCACGCTGACCCACCGGTCTTCGGTCGCCTCGGGGTCGATCTGCTGGAGCTCGGCGATCAGCTTGTCCAGCGTCTCCTGGGCCTGCTCCCGTGTGAATCGGACCTTTGCGTAACGGCCTTCCGGCTCCAACTCCTTTCATGTAGTGGGCGATCGACTCCTCCAGGCGCTTCGCCTCCTTGCGAGCCTTCGCGCCCTTGGCGTACTCCCGAACCTGCACCTCCTCGTCGCCCAGCACCTTCAGCACGTCCGCCACCAGCCGCTCGTAGACCTGCATCGGATGAGGCGCGCCGAGGCCGCCGCTCTCGTGTATGGCCGTGATGGCAAGCCAATCAAGATCGCCGAGCCAATCTTCACGGACGACGAGTTCGACACGCGAGGAACTTCGTGGCGCCGGTCAGCCGGCGAGTGGACTGCTTCTTGGCCCGCTTGTCGAGAGCCGCCTGAAGCGCACCGCCACTCTCCTTAGACCGTGTCCTATGTGGTTAGGCGGATGAGTCGTTTGTAGCAGCAGAGTGTGGCGGCGAGGCCGAGGAAGGCCAGGTAGTTGCGGGGTTGGCGT
>NZ_JBVJDS010000020.1:0-41532 GCF_055582185.1 Streptomyces sp. NPDC042201
GCTTCCGTCGTCCCTGTGGCTTCCGGTCGCCCCGGACCTCGAAGTCCATCGCACCCCTTGAACTGGGGTGTTGCAACGACCACTAGAACGCAAGCCGGGTCGTGGGGCCCTTTCGCGTGTTCCGCTACGGACCGGAGCTAGCGCGCGGGCGGGACGGCCGCGGCCTCGATCAGGGCGGCGGCCAGGTTCTCCTTGCGGATGCGCTGATCCATGTACAGCAGGTTCAGTACGAGCTGCGGGAACGTCGTCGTGATGAGCTGGCTGATCAGCTGGGAGAACAGGACCAGCAGCAGATAGCCGCCGACGGCCACCAGCAGCTGGGCGGCGGTCGGGTCGCCGTCGACGTCGGACGCGCCGATCATGCCGGGGAACAGGCCCACCACGTTGACCAGCTGCTGGATCACCATGCTCGTGACGGCCGCCATGACGTAGGCCAGCAGCGAGATCCCGAAGATCCGCCACCAGGCGCCGCGCACCAGGTCCGCCGAGCGGCGCAGGGCCGCGAGCGGGCCCTGCGCCTCGATCACGGCGGCCGCCGGGGCCAGGCTGAAGCGGACCCACAGCCAGACCGCCAGGGGCGCGAACGCCAGCGCGCCCAGGAAGCCGAGCGGGATCAGCCAGGTGGCCCCGCCGGAGCCGTCCAGCGCCACGTACGTGAACAGGATGGCGCCGAACCCCGCGAGCAGCAGGACCATCGGGACGAGGCTGATCAGGGCGCTGATGACGACCGTGCCGAGCACCGCGGGAATCCGGGCCGAGGCCCGGCGCCATATCGCGCCGAACGTGGCGGGACGCCCCAGGACGGCGTCCTGGACTATCGCGGGACAGGTGGCCTGGATCATCGCCGTGGCGGCCAGCAGCGCCAGCATGCCGAAGGCCCAGACACAGCCGAAGGCGATCAGCAGCGGCCGGATGTCGGTCCAGGACGGATCCACGTCGTACGGCGGGTCGAAGACCTTGGGCAGATGGTCGCCGACGGCGCCGTAGGCGACCGCCGCCGCGGCCGCGACCGCCAGCATGGCGGCGCCGTACACCGTCAGGGCCACCCCGAACAGCTGCTTCCAGTAGCGGCCGAGCGTGGCGAACGCGCCGCCCAGTATCCCGCCCAGGTCGAGCGGTGCCAGCGGGATGACCCCGGGCTTGGGCGGCGGAGGGGGCGTCCAGCCGCCCCAGCCGTAAGGACCCTGCGGGCCGTTTCCGTACGGACCGTTCCCGTACGGACCGTTCCCGTACGGACCGTTTCCGTGCGGTCCGCCGTCCCCGCCCCACCCCGTGCCCTGTGTCACCGCTGCCCCGCTCTTCCTCGCCCCTGCCCGAACGGCACACCGTAGCGGTTCGGCGCAGACCGGTGCGTACCGGTGCGCCCCAGGGGTGTGTACGACCGTACACATCGATGCGTACACTCGTACGCATGGGATACGGACTACTGGCCGCGGCCATCGCGGCGGAGGTGGCCGGCACGACGGCCATGAAATACAGCGAGGGCTTCACCCGGCTGTGGCCCTCGCTGCTGACCGTCGTCGGCTATGTGCTCGCCTTCACCCTGCTCGCGCAGACGCTGAAGACGCTCTCCATAGGCACCGCCTACGCGATCTGGGCCGGCGCCGGCACGGCGGTCATCGCCGCCATCGGCATGATCTTCCTGGGGGAGTCGGCGAATCTGGTCAAACTGGCCGGCATCGCCCTCGTGATTGCGGGCGTGGTCGTACTCAACCTCGGAGGGGCCCACTGATGAGCCGTCGTTACGACCCCGAGCGGCGCCAGCGCATCATCGACGCCGCGATCCGGGTCGTCGGACGCAGCGGTATCGCCGGGCTGAGCCATCGCACGGTCGCCGCCGAGGCCGATGTGCCGCTCGGCTCGACCACGTACCACTTCGCCTCCCTGGACGAAGTCCTGGTCGCCGCGTTGCGGCAGGCCAACGAGGGGTTCGCCGCCGCGGTACGGGAGAGCGAGGTCTTCGCCCACCCAGGGTGCGATGTGCCCGCCGAGCTGGCCCGGCTCACCGGGGAGTGGCTCGCCGGGGAGCGTACGGGGGTGGAGCTGGAGTACGAGCTGTATCTCGCGGCCCTGCGCAAGCCCGCGCTGCGCCCGGTCGCGGCCGAGTGGGGCGACGGCGTCGCCGAGGCCCTGGCCCGGCACACCGATCCGGTCACCGCGCGGGCGCTGGTCGCGCTGCTGGACGGGATCTGTCTGCAGGTGCTGCTCACGGACGCGGTGTACGACGCCGAGTACGCGCGCGAGATGCTGGGGCGGCTGATTCCGTGAGCCGGGCCGCCCGCCGGCCGCCCCGCCCGGCGGAGGTAAGTTGATCGAATGGACACCCCACCCCCGGGCCCTGAGATCACCTATGCCGAGTGCAGGCAGTGCGGCACGCTGATCGCCGGGCTCGACGGCCGCTACAGCTGTGGCGTCTGCGGCTGGGTCAACCACCACTCCGAAGGGCACGCGCCGCTGCCGCGGGCGGAGGACGACGTCGACCACGCGGCGGGCGGCCGCGATCCCAACCGTCTGAGCTGAGCGCTGCCCACCCGGTGCGCCGCGCCGGCCGGATACGCGTACGCGCGGGGGGACGCGCCCGTCACCTGAGACCGGTTCGCCCGCGCCCCGCCCCGCCCGTTAAGTTCTGAACATGACCGACACGACTTCTCCCCGCACCACCGGCGCCGTCGCCGCCGGCCTCGCCACCCTCGCCGAGGACGGCACCGTCCTCGACACCTGGTTCCCCGCCCCCGGACTCTCCGCGGAGCCCGGCCCGGCCGGCACGGAGCGGCTGACCGCCGAGCGTGCCGTGGAGCTGCTGGGGGACGGCGCGGCCAAGGCCATCGGGCCCGACGCACGCCGCGGGGTCGAGGTCGTCGCCGTCCGTACGGTCATCGCCTCGCTCGACGACAAGCCGCTGGACGCGCACGACGCCTATCTGCGCCTGCATCTGCTCAGCCACCGCCTGATCGAGCCGCACGGCCAGAACCTGGACGGTCTCTTCGGGCTGCTCGCCAATGTCGCCTGGACCTCGCTCGGTCCGGTCTCCGTCGGCGCCCTGGAGGCGGTACGGCTCAACGCCCGCGCCGAGGGGCTGCACCTTCAGGTGACCTCGGTCGACAAGTTCCCGCGGATGACTGACTACGTCGCCCCCAAGGGGGTCCGGATCGCCGACGCCGACCGGGTACGCCTCGGCGCGCACCTCGCCGAGGGCACCACCGTGATGCACGAGGGCTTCGTCAACTTCAACGCCGGCACGCTCGGCACCTCCATGGTCGAGGGCCGGATCTCGGCCGGCGTCGTCATCGGCGACGGCACGGACATCGGCGGCGGCGCCTCCACCATGGGCACCCTCTCCGGCGGAGGCAAGGAGCGCATCGTGATCGGTGAGCGCTGCCTGATCGGCGCCGAGGCGGGGATCGGCATCGCGCTCGGCGACGAGTGCGTCGTCGAGGCGGGGCTGTATGTCACGGCCGGTACGCGCGTGACGCTGCCCGACGGGCAGATCGTCAAGGCGCGTGAGCTGTCCGGCGCGAGCAACATCCTCTTCCGCCGCAACTCGGTCACCGGCGCCGTCGAGGCCCGTCCGAACAACGCGGTCTGGGGCGGCCTCAACGACGTGCTCCACAGCCACAACTGAGCACCACAACTGAGCACACCGGCCGTACCGGTCACGGCAGCGGTCACGCGGTCACGCTGGTCACGCCGGGCAGGCGGCGCCCGCGAGTTCTCCGTACGCCTTCAGCAGCCCGTCGGCCGTCTCCCGGCCGGCGGGCTGCAGCGGTTCACGGACCGGTCCCGCCGGCATACCGAGCCCGTCGAGCAGCGCCTTCGCGGTGACCGTGCCGGGCAGCCCGGACGCCATCATCAGCTCGGCCAGCGGCAGGGTGAGCTGGTTGAGGCGGACGGATTCGGCGCACGCGCCGGAGTCGTACGCGTCGAGGGCGGACCGCAGCTGCCGGGGCGCGACGTTGGCGACCGTGCTGACGAATCCGGCGCCGCCGACCGCGTACAGCGGGAGATTCAGCTCCTCGCACCCCGAGTAGTACGCGAGCGAGGTGCGGGCGATCACCGTGGAGCTGCCGAGCAGGTCGTACGCGCAGTCCTTGACGGCGACGATACGGGGGTGTGCGGCGAGGCGGAGCATCGTCGCCGGCTCGATACGGGTGCCGGTGCGGCCCGGGATGTCGTAGAGCATCAGCGGGATGCCCGCCGCGTCGGCGACGCGCAGGAAGTGCGCCTCGACGGCCGGCTGCGGCGGGCGGCTGTAGTACGGCGTCACCACCAGCAGGCCGTCCGCGCCCGCCTGTTCGGCCGCTCCGGCCAGTTCGATGGTGTGCCGGGTGTCGGCGCTGCCGACACCGGCGACGATCTGGGCGCGCCCGCCGACCTCCTCGCACACGGCCCGCACGAGGGCGGTCTTCTCGGCGTCCGTGGTGGTGGGGGACTCGCCGGTGGTGCCGTTCAGGACCAGTCCGTCGCATCCCTCGGCCACCAGATGGCCCGCGAGCTTGCGGGCGCCGTCCAGATCCAGCTCTCCGGCGGCGGTGAAGGGCGTGATCATGGCGCACAGGGCGCGGCCGAAGGGGCGTGGAGTGCTCATACCGGCAGTGTCCGCCGGAGCACTGTGAAGGTCCACTTAGTTCCTCTTGGGGTGAAGGTGTAGCTGCGCTGAAAAGTATCGGCCGATGAGGTGTCCGGCAGGGTCGGCGACGGCCTTGCAAGGGGCCCGATCCGGGAGAAGGCCGCACGAGGGGGATACGCCGTTCGGCCGCTGCGGCGGCCGGGGTATTGGTGCCGATGGCCGCGGCCGGATGCGCCGACCTCGGAAACCACCGGACGGTGACGTCCTGAGCCGTTAAAACGGGGCGCGCTGCCCGTATTTCGGCATCAAATGGTGATCGATTGACCGTTCGGGATGCGGCAGGATGCTCCCATGACGCGTACCTTCCGGCCCCCGCTGCTTCCGCTCTTACCGCCCCTCGCGACGAGGACCGGAGCCCCGCACCACGGCGTGCCGGAGGGGGCCTCGGGGTAACGGTGACCGAACTGTCAGAGGTCGCTGTTCCAATGGAGAGCATGGAGAGCATGGACACCGAATACGCCAACCCGGGCGAAGCGGACCGGAGCGAACTCGACGCGCTGCGCGCGGCCTTCCCGCCGGAGCACTGCACGCCGGCGCTGGGATGGGACGCGGTGCGCGCCTTCGAGCGTGAACAGGGGATCGTCCTGCCCGAGCCGTACCGCACGCTGGTCGCCGAGATCTGCGACGGCTGTAGCGAAGGGCCCGCCGATGTCGACGGGCTGATACCCGTGGCGGCCGTGCCCGCCGACTGGGGCTGCGACGAGAAGCAGCGGGTGCTGTCGAAGCCCTTCCCGCTCACCGAGGCCTGGGTGTGGGAGGACGACCCTCGTCCGTACGAGGAGATCGAGCCCCTCATCGACGAGGTGTGCAACCACGGCAGCGTGGTGCTGGGCACGGACGGCTGCGGTATGTACTGGCATCTTGTCGTCACGGGCGCGCACCGGGGCCGGATCTGGAACATCAGCGACGTGGGCGCGGCGCCCTTCGGAGCGGCGTTCGGCCACCCCACCGCCGAGGGCTTCGCCGCCTGGGTGGGCCACTGGGCGGCCACGCGCCGGCCGTGGTTCGACGTCGTGGTCTGAGGGGCGCCGGTCCGGGCCCGCTCGGGATCACCCGGCCACAGTGGCGGCGGTACACACCGCGATCAGCCTGAGCGCCGGGTGAGAGCGGTGGTCCGGCCGTACGTGGGGTATGGCCGGACCACCGCGGCTTCTCAGGGGCGGAAGCGCAGCACCTGCGGGTCGTGGTCGCTGTTCTGCTGGGCGAACTCCGCGTTGATGTGCACGCTGTCGTAGTCGAAGGAGCCGCCGGTGATCGACGGACTGGTCAGGATCTGGTCCAGGACCTGCGTGTTGCCCTGGTAGACGTACGAGTAACGCTCCGAGGCGGGCAGGGACTTCACCGCCGGGTAGAGCGCGCCGCCGGCGGACAGCGCCTTGGCCGTGTCCGAGAACTCGAAGTCGTTGATGTCGCCGAGGACGAGGACGTCCGCGTCGCGCTGCGCCGCGAGGATGTCCTTGACGAAGGCGTTCACCGACTGTGCCTGCTGGAGCCGCTGGACCTCGGAGACACGGTTGACCGGCTGGTGGTGCGAGGTCAGGCTCTCGTCGCCGCCCTTCGAGGCGAAGTGGTTCGCGATCACGAAGACCGGGCGGCCGCGGAAGGAGAACTCACCGGCGAGCGGCTTGCGGCTAGTCGTCCAGGCGGCGTTCGCCGGGTCGATCCGGCCGGGTGAGAGGGTGAGGGCCGCGCGGCCGTTCGCGCGTACGACGCCCGTCGCCGTCGTCGCGTCGCCGCCGGGGCGGTCGGTGAAGGAGACCCGCGCCGGGTTGTAGAGGAAGACCTGGCGGATGTTGCCGCCGGGCGCGCCGCCGTCCGTGTTGTTCTCCGGGTCGACCGTACGCCAGGCGTAGGAGGGGCCACCGGCCGCGGTGACCGCCGCGGTGAACTTCTTGATGGTCTCCTCGGCGGACACCGTTCCGTCGTTCGTGGCGCCCGTGTTGTCCTGGATCTCCTCCAGCGCCAGGATGTCGGGGGAGGCCAGGTTCCGCACGACCGCGTCCGCGAGCGCGTCGAACTTCGCCTGCGGGTCGGAGGGCGCGAGGTTCTCGACGTTGTACGTGGCGACCGCCAGCTCGGCGTCGCGCTGCGGACGGGTGGTCTCGCGCGTCAGCTTCCGGTCGGTGACCGTGCCCAGCGTGCGGGCGACGAGCGTGTAGCCGCCGTACTGGTTGAAGTCCAGGGGGCCTTCGGTGGTCCCGGACAGGGTGTCGCCGACGTTCGCGGTCGGGAAGGGCCGCTCGGCGACCGGAGCCAGCTGCTGGATCTGCAGCCGGCCGGTGTTCTGGGACGTGTACGAGCCGTAGACCGTGCCGCCGCGGCGGTTGTCGTTCTCCTGCGGCTTCACCGTCACCCACAGCTCGGCGAACGCGTCGGTGGCGCCGACCACGCGCGAGCCGCCGATGCGGACGTTCATGCCCTCCAGCGACTCGTAGTGGTCGAGGGCGTAGCTACGGGGCTTGAGAGCAAGGCCGTTGATGCTGCCGTCGGCCGCCGGGTCGCCCTTCGGGGCGTACGCCGAGGGCACCGACTTCTCCGAAATGGTGACCGGCGCGGGGACCTTGTTGCCGGCGGAGACGACCGTCACCTTCGGCGAGGTGATCTGGGTGAGCGACTGGTTGCCGGAGGCGGCGCCGCCGGGGATGTACTCGGCGACGGTGCCGGAGACCAGCACGGAGTCGCCCACGGCGACGGTCGGCGCGGTGCTGGTGAAGACGAAGACGCCCTCACTGGTGGCGTCGTCGCGGTCCGGGTTCGGGTCCTGGATCCAGAAGCCCCGGGAGCCGGAGGTCCGTACGCCGGTGACGATGCCGGGGACGTCGGTGACCGGGGCGCTCACCAGCGGCGATATTCGGCCGGTGCCCTGAATGCCGTGGATCCGGATCTCCGCGGCGGTGGCGGGGCCCGCGCCGGCGAGCAGTCCGGCGGCCAGAGCGGTGGCGACGAGAGCGGGCACGGCGGCCGCTCTCGGTACGGAAGAAGGCATCACTGAACTCCGGAAGTGAGGGACGAGGGTGGTTCCACGCGGTTCTACGCGCGTCAATCTCTTGGCTGGACGAGCTCTTGTCAAGGGCGCCCGGCTGTACGCCGCTTGTCGGGGACAGGAACCGGGTGGGAAGGGGCCAAAAACGTCTACGCTGGAAAGGCATTGATCCCGCACGCCGCAAGGAGAACCGCCAGATGCCCGGAGACCTCCCCACCCTGCCGCCGGTGCGACTGCCCTCGGACGCGGAACTGGCGCGGGACGCGCTCGCCGCCCCGCTGCTCGCCCGCGCGGTGCGCCTCGCCCGCTGGGCGGGGCCGGGGACGCGGGTCGGGGCCGGCGGCGAGCTGGTCGACGAGCAGCTCCCCGCGGCGGCTGAAGTGCTCGGCCTCGGCGACGAGCTGACGGAGGGGGACGGCGAGGCGTACGCGAGCGAGGCGTGGCGGGTCGCCGTCGATACGGGACTTGTCACGGTCGAGGACTCGGACGAGGACGCGCACGGCCGCTCGGACGAGGACCACACCGCGGGGCGCGTCACCGCGGGCCCGCAGCTCGGGCGGATCACCTCCGGCTCCCCCCAGGACATCCTGTCGCTCTGGCTGGACGCCCTCGACGTCGTGTTCGCCGACGCCACCGCGCCCGTCCTGGACGACCTGGCCGCGGCCATCGGCGACGACGGCGAGATCGACCTCGAGTCGCTGGACTGGGATCCGGAGGCGGAGGCGGAATTCCTGGAGGGCGTCCTCGGCAATCTCTACCTGCTCACCCTCGCCGACGGCGACGCGGCGGAAGGCCCCGTACCGCTGCCCGTCCTCGCCGCCTCGATGATCGTGCCCGAAGACATGGGCGACCCCACCGACGACATCCTGGAGCAGGTGTCCGAGGCGATGATGCGGCTGGACGACCAGTTCCGGCTGCTGGAGCCGATCGGACTCGTCTCGTACACGCCGGTGGACGAGGCCCTGATGGCGGAGGACAGCGAGGACCAGGCGAACGGGTCCACCCCGTCCATCGACGCGGAGGACGTCACCCGCTACGGGATGGTCCAGCTGACGCCGCTCGGGCTGCACGGCATCAGGTCACGGATGCTGGCGGCGGGGGTCGACGCCCCCGCCGTCGGCGATCTCGCGGACAAGGACGCGCACGCGCTGCTCGACGGCGTCGCGCACTTCCCCGAGCTGTCCGCCCGCGCCGAGACGGAACAGTGGCTGGCCCGCCGCGCGCCGGCGGAGGCCGCGCGTGAACTGCTCGCCGCCGCCCGCGGCACCGACCCCGGCGCTCCGCTGCGCCGCCTCCACTGCCAGCAGGCGCTCTCGCTCGTCGGCGCGGAGGCCGAGCCCGCGGTACGGGAGGTCCTGGACGACGCGGAACTGGGCGGCCTGGCCCGCGTCTGGCTGGCCGAGCTGGGGGCCGGTGACGTGCCGCCGCCGCCCGAGTCGATGATCTTCTGGCTGGCCATCGACACGATCGCGGCGCAGCTCGACGCCGAGGACGAGCCGGCCGAACTCCAGGAACTGGTCGAGAGCCTGGTCGGCCGGCACCGCGGCTTCTTCGACGCGGCGTGGCGGGTCGACCATCCGGCGACGGCAGAGGTGCTGGAGGCGATGGGGCGGCTGCACCGCGACCGGGCGGCGTCGAAGGACGCGCGGAAGGCGGCGTTCAAGGCGCGCTCGCGTGGGAGCGCCTGAGGGGTACGGACACGGGGTCGCCCGGCGGGGGATGAGGGCCGGGGGGTCGCACGGCGGGGGGTGGGGGCCGGGGCCGGTCCCCACCCCCCGCCCGGCCCCTACATACGGAGATGCGACGCGCCGTTCAGGTCCAGGATCGCTCCCGAGGACCACTCCGCCGACGGCGACGCCAGCCAGAGCACCGCGTCCGCCACTTCCTCCGGGGACGCCACCCGGCCGAACGGGCTCTGCGCGCGGATCGCGTCACCTTCGGCGCCGGCCAGCCGGTCCGCCACCCGTTCCGTGCTGAAGAAGCCCGGGGCGACGGAGGCCACGCCGATGCCGTGCGGGGCCAGGGAGACCGCCAGGGACTGGCCCAGGGCGTGGACCGCCGCCTTGGTGGCGCCGTAGGCCGGGTGGTCCGGTTCGCCGCGGAAGGCGCCCCGGGAGCCGATGTTGACGATCCGGCCCGCCGCGCCCCGGTCGATCATGGAGCGGGCGGCGCGGTGGCTGAGCAGGGCCGTGGCCAGGAGGTTCACGGACATGTGGCGCTGCCAGGCCTCCGCCCACTCCTCGTACGACGTCGTGGCCAGCGGATGACGCTCGTTCACCGCCGCGTTGTTGACCAGCACATCGATCCCGCCGAGCGCCTCCGCCGCCTCGTCCGCGACCCGCGCCGCCCCGGCCGGGTCCGAGAGATCGCCGCCCACCAGGGCATGGCCCGTACCGGCCAGCGACGACAGGGTGAGCCGGGCGTCCGAGGCGCGGCTGCCGTAGTGGACGGCGACCCGGTCGCCGTTGGCGGCGAAGGCCCGGGCGACGGCGCGGCCGAGGCCGCGGGAGGCGCCGCTGACGAGGACACGGCGGCCGGTGGCTGGCAGGTTCATGGAAGGGGGCCTTTCGATGTCGGACGGTGTTCAACCGGCGTTCAGGCGCGGGCGGGAGTGTCGGGAGCGTAACCCCGACTCAGGTGCCCTTCAGGAGACCGTGATGCCGCTGACCCGCAGGGAATTCACCGGAAAATCCGCACTCACCGGGGCGGGATTCGTCGTCACCGGCGCCGCGGGCGCCCTCGCCACCGCGCCCGGCGCGCTCGCCGCCGAGGATGCTCCCGAGGTCAGCGGCGCGGCCGCGCCCGAGCCGGGGTACGGACGGCTGGTCCCCGACCGCCGGGGCATGCACGCGCTGCCGGCCGGCTTCTCGTACCAGGTCATCACGCACAGCGGTGTCACCAAGCTGGAGACCGGCGAGGACACCCCCTCCAACCACGACGGCACCGCGACGTTCGAGGGCCCGCGCGGAGTCACGCTGCTCGTCAACAACCACGAGCTGAAGGGCCCCAGGGCCGACTGGCAGTACCCGGTGCCGCTCACCGAGGGCCTGGTGTACGACCCCGCCGCGGCCGGCGGCTGCACCGTCGTCGAGACCCACCACGACGGCCACACCGCGGAGTGGGTCGGCATCGCCGGTACCTCCACCAACTGCGCCGGCGGACGCACCGCCTGGGGCACCTGGCTCACCTGCGAGGAGAACTCCGACCGGGCCGGTGAGAACGGCATGACCAAGGACCACGGCTATGTCTTCGAGGTCGACCCCTACGACCGCCGCGCCAACCGTGACCCGCGGCCCGTCAAGGCCTTCGGCCGCTTCGACCACGAGGCCGTCGTCGTCGATCCCCGTACCGGCTACGCCTATCTGACGGAGGACGCCTCGGGCCCCAACGGGCTCCTCTACCGGTGGGTTCCGCCGCACGGCTTCAAGCACGGGCGCGGCCGGCTGCGCCGGCTCGCCGACGACGCGGGCACCCTGCAAGCGCCCCGCTGCTTCGACGCGGGCGGCCGCTTCGTCGACGACCTCTCGCGCGCCACCAAACTGGGCACCGTCTACGGCGTGGACTGGCTGGACGTACCCGACCGGGACGCGAAGACCGTTGACGTGCGGGAGCAGTTCGACGGCGAGGACGTCACACGGGCCAGGAAGCTGGAAGGCATGTGGTGGGCGGACGGCGGCGCGTATCTCGTCTCCTCGTACGCCCGTGACGAGAGCCCGGGCGCCCCGCACGACGGGCAGGTGTGGTTCTACCACCCCAGGCGGCGCACGCTGATGCTCAAGGTGCTGCTGGGCGTCAACGCAGAACCGGACCGGGACGGCGCCTTCGACGGCCCGGACAACATCACCGTCTCCCCGTACGGCGGTCTGGTCATCGCGGAGGACGGTGAAGGCGTCCAGCACCTGTTCGGCGCGACGGAGCGCGGTCGTACGTATCCCCTCGCCCGCAACGACCTCAACGACAGCGAGTTCACCGGCGTCGTCTTCTCGCCCGACGGCCGCACGCTGTACGCCAATATCCAGGAGCCGGGCATCATGCTGGCCATCACCGGCCCGTGGCGGCGCTCGCCGCGGCACTGACCGCGCGGTATGCCCGTACCGACGCCGCCGGTTCCACGCTCCGCCGAAAACCCGTGGCACCCGCTCGGTCGCCCCTCCTAAAGTGATCCTTGTCCAGGTGCGACAGGCAGGACCTACTTCCACTTCTAATGGGGAGGCCGCGGGTTCGAATCCCGCCACCGGCATTTCGTGCCGGTGTAGCTCAGTTCGGCAGAGCACCACACGTCGGTTCCGCCGGCCTTGATCTCTGGACATTCGACTTCAGGCACGCACCTCCCGGTGCGCGGGCCGCGGCTACTTCCTTTCCCGAAATCACGCCGCGGCCACTTTGATCTCGGGAGGCGCGGCGTGCCGCTGTGCACGCCGCGCTTTCCCTGAACATCCGGCATTCTGGAATTCGGGGGAATTCTCATGGCCCGCTTCAACACCCGTACCACCAAGGCCCGCACCACGTCGCCCGTACGGTCGGCCGGTGTCACCACGCGCACCCACGAGGGCGGCGCGGGCGTCCTGCGTGACCCCAAGTCCGAACTCTTCCTGCTCGCCGTCGCCAACTTCGTCGCGCAGCAGACATTTTACGAGCCGGGCGACGAGCGCGACGACCGGTTCGCCGGGCTCGTGCGCAAGCTCGCCGTCGAGGACCCGGAGTGGACCGCCGCGCTGCTCGGCTGGCTGCGGAACGACGGCCGGATGCGCACCGCTTCGATCGTCGGCGCCGCCGAGTACGTCAAGGCGCGGCTCGACGCGGGCGCCACGGACGGCCCGGCCAACCGGCAGGTCGTCACCTCCGTCCTGCTGCGCCCGGACGAGCCGGGCGAGCTGCTCGGCTACTGGACCTCGCGGTACGGCGGCAATGTCCCCAAGCCCGTCAAGCGCGGCATCGCGGACGCCGTCCGACGGCTCTACAACGGAAAGTCGCTGCTCAAGTACGACACCGCCGCCAAGGGGTACCGCTTCGGCGACATCCTCAACCTGGTCCATGCCGCGCCCGACCCGGCGAAGCCGTGGCAGGGCGAGCTGTTCCGTTACGCCCTCGACCGGCGCCACCACCCGGAGGCCGCCGTCCCGCCCGTCTCGGACCGCGTCCTCACCGCCCACCGGGCGCTGATGGGGCTGCCGGTCGCGGAGCGGCGGGCGGTGGTCACCGCCCGCGACGGCGCGGCGCGTCTGGCCGAGGCGGGCATGACCTGGGAGGCGCTC
The DNA here is from genome assembly GCF_055582185.1 of Streptomyces sp. NPDC042201. Lineage (NCBI taxonomy): Bacteria > Bacillati > Actinomycetota > Actinomycetes > Kitasatosporales > Streptomycetaceae > Streptomyces > Streptomyces sp. NPDC042201. The sequence goes on from NZ_JBVJDS010000020.1 coordinate 12,866, forward strand.
GCGGGCTGGCTGCAGGGCCCGATGGACGCGGCGGCCTGGGAAGCCGTCATCCCGTCCATGGGCGCGATGGCCCTGCTCCGTAACCTGCGGAACTTCGACCAGGCAGGGGTCGGGGACGAGGTCGCGGCGGGGGTCGCGGCGAAGATCTCCGATCCCGAAGTGGTCGCGAGGGCAGGACAGTTCCCGTTCCGCTATCTCGCGGCGTACCAGCACGCGCCGTCGCTGCGCTGGGCGTATCCGCTGGAGAAGGCGCTCGGTCATTCGCTGGCCAATGTGCCGTCGCTGTCCGGCAGGACGCTGATCCTGGTCGACCGTTCGGGTTCGATGTGGAACCGGCTCTCGGACCGCTCCGAGCTCAACCGCGCCGACGCCGCCGCGATCTTCGGTGCGGCGGTGGCGATGCGGGCGGCGGACGCCGATCTGGTGGAGTTCGGTACGACGAGCGCGCCGGTGGCCTACCGGCGGGGCGAGTCCGTGCTGAAGGTCCTGGAGCGTTTCGGGAGCCTCGGCGGCACGAACACCACCGAGGCCGTCCGCACCCACTACCGGCGCCATGACCGCGTGATGATCATCACGGATGAGCAGGCGGCATACCACGGTCACGGGGATCCGGCCGGGCAGGTTCCGGCGGATGTCCCGGTCTATACCTGGAATCTCGCGGGGTACCGGGCCGGGCACGCCCCGTCCGGTCAGGACGGGCGGCATACCTTCGGTGGCCTGACGGACGCGGCGTTCCGCATGGTCTCGCTGCTGGAGAGCGGACGGGACGCGGACTGGCCCTGGAAGGGGTGATCCGGCGGCCCGTCGGACGCCGGGCATGGCGCGGCAGGGCCCCTTGGGCGCATACTCCAAGTAATGACAAAGTCAGCCGGATCCCGGCGCCACCTGCCGTCCAGTCCCTTCAACCGCCAGGCCCCGGCCTCACCCCCGCCCGAGCAGTTCGATGTGGGAGACCGTGTCTCCCACGATCAGTTCGGGTTGGGCAGAGTCATCGGAGTCGAGGGCGAACATGCCGTGCTCATCGATTTCTCGGGGCGACAGGGGAGGATCCTGAGCCCCTTCGCCAAGCTCACCAAGCTCTGAAGCCGAGCCTGGAGCGGGAGGCCGAGCCCCTGGGCCGCCGCGGGTCCTGAGGGACCGCGGCGGCCCGTAGGGGCGTCTTTTTTTGCCCGCCCGCGCGGCCGCCCCCCGGCCGCCCGCGCCGTCGGTCAGAGGATCTTCGCGGCGGGCTTCACCATGCCGCGGACCGTGCGGGACTTCACGAACTCCCCGAGGCCGGTCATCTCCCACTCGCCGGAGAACTGCTTGATCAGCTTCGCCATCATCACGCCGGTCTGCGGCTCGGCGGTGGTCAGGTCGAAGCGCACCAGCTCCTCGTCGGTGGCCGCGTCGATCAGCCGGCAGTAGGCCTTGGCGACCTCGGTGAACTTCTGGCCCGAGAACGAGTTGACCGTGAAGACCAGGCCCGTCGCGTCGGCGGGCAGCCGGCCGAGATCGACGACGATCACCTCGTCGTCACCTGCGCCCTCTCCCGTGAGGTTGTCGCCGGAGTGCTTGACCGCTCCGTTGAGGATGGAGAGCTTGCCGAAGTAGCAGCTGTCCAGGTGGTTCCGGTTCGGACCGTAGGCGATCACGGAGGCGTCGAGGTCGATGTCCTTGCCGCGGTACGCGGGCTCCCAGCCGAGGCCCATCTTGACCTGGGAGAGCAGCGGGCGGCCGCCCTTGACCAGGGACACCGTCTGGTTCTTCTGGAGGCTGACCCGGCCCTTGTCCAGGTTGATCTTGCCGCTGCCCGGAGCGGCCGCGGGCGGGGCGGGCGCAGCGGCCGGCGCCGGGGGAGCGGCGGCGGCGCGCGGGTCCGCCACGGCGGGGGCCGGAGCGGGCACGGGAGCGGCCGCCGGGGCGGGCTCCTCGACCGAGACGCCGAAGTCGGTGGCGATGCCGGCGAGTCCGTTGGCGTATCCCTGGCCGACCGCGCGGACCTTCCACGCGCCGTTCCGCTTGTAGATCTCCACGATCACGAGGGCGGTCTCGGCGCCCAGCTGCGGCGGGGTGAAGGTGGCGAGCGCGCGGCCGTCGGAGGCGTCACGGACCGTCGCGGTGGGCTCGATGCCCTGGAAACTCTGGCCCGCGGCGTCCGGGCTCGCCGTGACGACGATCTTCTCGATACCGGCGGGGACGGCCGCGGTGTCGACGACGATCGCGTCCGGCGCGGAGCCCCCGCCCGAGCGGTAGCTCACACCGGGGCCGGCCGGCTGGTTGTAGAAGATGAAGTCGTCATCTGAGCGCACCTTGCCGTCGGCGGTGAGCAGCAGGCCCGATACGTCGAGCCGCACCGGAGCGGCGACGTCCACCGCCACATGGGTGGTGGAGAGGGGGATGTTCGAGCCGGGGGTCATAGCTGTCATGCCAGACGTAACGAGCGAACCCGCTTTACCGTTCCCTTACCTACCGCCGATTGCGCGGATGACCGCGCGCCGTGCGTTCGTTTCCGAATTTGTACGCACCGGTCCAGCGCGCCATCACCAGTTGGGCGTCGCCCGACTCCACCTCGGCGAGGAACTTCTCCGCCCGGCCGCCGCGTAGCACCGTGGCGGCGCGGCCGCGATGCGTGATGACGACCGAGCCGTCACCCCGCTGCTGATAGTTGAATCCGAAAGGCCGGGGCATCCGCTCATCGTGCCCGTACGCGCATGCGGCCGTCGCGCGAATTGTTCCGCCGGTGCCGCTCGTCCGCCTGTCTTCCTCGTCCGCCGGTCCCGCTCGTCCGCCGGTCCCGCTCAGTGGGGCCACAGCGGCGGGTTGGTGGTGAAGTGGCCGCCCAGATGCGCGTGGTCCGGATTGTCCGGGTCCAGTTCGCCCTGTTCCGCGATGAGCTTCTCGGCGTACTGCTCCGAGTCGTCCTGGGGCTCGTACCCCAGCGCCCGCGCCGTCGTCAGGTCCCACCACAGCCGGGTGTTGGCGGAGGAGCCGTAGACGACGCTGTGGCCGACGTGGTCCGCGGTGAGCGCGGCGTGGAAGAGCCGGGCGCCGTCGCCGGGGCTCATCCAGACGGAGAGCATGCGGACCGAGACCGGTTCCAGGAAGCAGGAGCCGATCCGGACGGAGACGGTCTCCATGCCGTGCAGATCCCAGTAGAGCTGCGCGAGGTCCTCGCCGAAGCACTTGGAGAGTCCGTAGTACGTGTCGGGGCGGCGCGGGGCGTCGATGGGGATGAGCGGATCATCGCCCCGCGGGCGCGGGGTGAAGCCGATCGCGTGGTTGCTGGAGGCGAAGACCGTGCGCCGGACGCCTTCCGTGCGGGCCGCCTCGTAGAGGTTGTACGTCCCCTCGATGTTGGCGCGCAGGATCTTGTCGAAGGAGGCTTCCAGCGAGATGCCCGCGAGGTGGATGATCGCGTCGACGCCCCGCACGGCCTCCCGCAGGGCCTCCTTGTCCGCCAGATCGGCGGTGATGGCGGCCGGCTCGCCCTCGATGGGGGTGGCGTCGAAGAGGCGCAGTTCGTAGCCGTACGCGGGCAGCAGGCCCCGCATCAGGGTGCCGAGGCCGCCGGCGGCGCCGGTGAGCAGGACGGTGCGGGGTGCGGACATGGGCGGAATCTCCTCGACGGCTCGGATCCCAACTCAGATCCGTAGACGATATTCACATGCGTGGACACGCTAAGGAGTGGTGTGCGGCACCGTCAAGTGTCGCGCGGAGGGGGTTGATCCGTCTCTGGGTTGCGGTTTCCCGTCTTGACCTGCGGCGCGCGGCTGCCCTAGCGTGGCAGCGTTCAGAGATATGGACGTCGATCAGAATTGTGCACGAGCGGTCAGCGCTCGGCGCACGGCCCAGGGAGCGCCCGTGACCTCAGCCCCGCTCGCCGCCCGCCTCACCCGAGTGGAGGGGCCGCTGTTCTTCCCCGTCACCGCGTACGGACCGGACGGCACCCTCGACCTCGACGCCTTTCGCGCGCATGTCAGAAGGGGCGTCGACGCGGGAGCCGCCGCGGTCTTCGCGTGCTGCGGCACGGGGGAGTTCCACGCCCTCACCCCGGAGGAGTTCCGCGCCTGTGTCGCCGCGGCCGTCGAGGAGACGGCGGGCCGGGTTCCCGTCGTGGCGGGGGCCGGTTACGGCACGGCGCTCGCCGTCCAGTACGCGAAGGCCGCCGAGGAGGCGGGTGCGGACGGACTGCTCGCCATGCCGCCCTATCTGGTCGTCGCCGACCAGGAGGGCCTGCTGCGCCACTACACCGCGCTGGCCGCCGCCACCGGCCTGGAGACCATCGTCTACCAGCGTGACAACGCCGTCTTCACCCCCGAGACCGTCGTCGAGCTCACCAAGGTGGACGGGATCATCGGCCTCAAGGACGGGTACGGCGACCTCGATCTGATGCAGCGCATCCTGAGCGCCGTACGCACCGAGGAGCCCGGTCGCGACTTCCTCTTCTTCAACGGCCTGCCCACCGCCGAACTCACCGGCCTCGCCTACCGGGGCATCGGCGTCACCCTGTACTCCTCCGCCGTCTTCTGCTTCGCCCCGGAGATCGCCCTCGCCTTCCACCGGGCCCTGACCACCGGCGACGACGCCACCGTGAACCGCCTCCTGGACGGCTTCTACCGCCCGCTGGTCGAACTGCGCGCCAAGGGACGCGGATACGCCGTCTCGCTCGTCAAGGCGGGTGTCAGGCTGGGCGGACTGGACGTCGGGGAGGTACGGCCGCCCCTCAGCGAGCCGCAGCCCGCGCACATCAAGGAGCTCGGCGAGATCATCGAGCGGGGCTACGCCCTCCTCGGGGACGGCGCCGGCGCCGGGAACGGCCCGAAGGACAGCGCGGACGACGGCACGCAGGATGGCGCTCGGGACGGCGCGGACGACGGCGCGCGGGACAGCACGGAGGGCGGCGCGTGAAGACCTCCGCGTTTCTCTATCCCTGGGACGTGACGGGCGACCCGGACGCCGCCGCGAGGATCGCGGACCTCGGAGTCCAGCAGGTCACCCTCGCCTCCGCCTACCACTCCACCCGCGCGCTGACCCCCCGTCATCCGCGCCACCGCGTCGTCACCGCCGAGCACGCCGCCGTCCTCTACCCGCCGGACGAGTCCCGCTGGGCGGGGCACGACCTGCGTCCGTACGCCGCGGGGGCCTGGGCCCCAGGCGATGCCTACGGCGAGGCCGCCGAGGCGCTGGCCGGCGCCGGTCTCGACGTGCACAGCTGGGTGGTCCTCGCGCACAACTCCCGCCTCGGCGCCGAGCGTCCCGACACCTCCGTGGTGAACGCCTACGGCGACCGCTACCCCTGGGCGCCCTGTATCGCGCGGCCCGCCGTCGCCGCGTACCTGGTGGAGCTGGCGGCCGAGGCGGCCGTACGTCCCGGGGCGCGCGGCACCGAGCTGGAGTCCTGCGGCTGGTACGGACTGGCTCATCTGCACGCCCACGACAAGATCGCGGGCGTCGGCCTCGGGGACGCGGCACACTATCTGATGTCGCTCTGCTTCTGCGCCGACTGCCGGGCGGGATACGCCGCACTCGGGGCGGACCCCGACGAGCTGGGCGGCGCCGTCCGGCGCGCGCTGGAGCCCGTCTGGGCCACGGGTTCCGCCGAGGCGGGAAGGACCGCAGTCGAAAAGCTCCTCGGCGCGGATCTCGCCGCCGTCACCTTCGACTGGCGCGGCGGGAGCGCCCGTACGCTCCAGGAGTCGGCGGTCGCGGCCGTACGGGCGGCGGCGGAACCCGGCTTCCAGGTGCTGCTGCACGCCGACCCCGCGCCTTACCGCACCGGCGCCAACGCGGGCGTGGACCCGGCGCACATCCTGGGTGTCGCGGACGGGGTGGTCCTGCCCTGCACCGGCGGCGCGGCGGAGGCGATGCTGACGCCCTTCGCGGACCACCGGTCCGAGTCCTCCGTCCTGGCCGCCAACTTCACCGTCGTCAGCGGGATGGGCGGCAGCCCGGCCACCCTCGCCGAGGACGCGGCGCGGGCCGAGGCGCTCGGCGCGACCGAACTGCGCCTGTACCACGCGGGGCTGGCCTCGGACGCGGACCTGACGTCGGTCGCGGCGGGCCTGTCACACCTCGGCTGAGAGCCTGTCGGGTGGCTTTCGATCAGAAGTCATCCGACAGGCCCCGAGCCCGCTCCCGCGCGTTCGTCCCGGCCGTCCGTGGCCGGGACGGCCCGGCGCCGCGCGTGACGGGGAGCGGCCAGGGCGATACCCGTCAGCAGCCCGATCGCCCCGGCCACGGGCAGCAGTACGGTGATGTCGACGAACGCGATCAGGCCCGCGCCGAGCCCCAGCGCCACCGCGTTCGGCGCGAAGATCAGCGTGTTGGCGGTGGCGGCGGTCCGGCCGAGCACCGCGGCCGGGATCTCCCGCTGCACCGCCGTCAGCGCCGCGATCAGCACGCACGGCAGCCCGAGCCCGACCCCGAAGGAGCCCGCCAGCACCACCGCGTCGTACGGCAGCGCCCGCAGCCCGACCGAGACCGCGAACAGCGCGATGCCCGCGGCCGCGAACACCCGCTCCGGCAGTCTGCGCAGCAGCGGACCGGCCGCCAGCCCGATCAGTACGGACCCGGCCCCCTGCACCGCGTACAGCAGCCCCAGATAGCTGGGGGCGCGGCCGAGGCCCTGGTCGACGACCGCGAAGGCCGTCGCGCCGTTGAGCCCGGCGAGCAGCATCGTGACCGACGCGGCGAGTACGAGGGGGCGTACGACAGTGGAGCCCCGCAGCCGGCGTACGCCCTCGGTCAGCCAGGCGAACCGGGCCCCCGTGGGTTCCGGGGCCGGCTTCTCCTCCCGTACGCGCATCATCGCGAAGAGCCAGGCGGCCAGGACGAACGTCACCGCGTCGAGCACCGCCACGGGCCCGCCGCCGAACCGGGCGTAGAGCCCCGCGCCCGCGAGCGGCGCGATGAGCTTCATGCCCTCGTTGGCGGTCATACGCAGCCCGTTGAAGTCGCCCAGCAGCCGCTTGTCGACGGCGGTGGCGACGAGGGCCGTCTCCGCCGCGTCCTGGACGACCCCGTTCACCCCGTACAGGAACAGGACACAGAACAGGAGCCAGACGCGGTCCGCCGAGTCGACGGCGAGCAGCGAGACCAGCAGCGCCGCCATGGCGAGATTGCTGCCGATCAGCAGCGGCCGCCGGCGTACCCGGTCGGCGACCGTCCCCAGCAGCGGCCCCACCAGCGTCGGGGCCCACATCGCGAAGACGGTGAGCGCGGCCAGACTGTCGGAGCCGGTCAGTGACTTGACCCAGATGCCGGACGCGAGCCACAGCGCGGACGTACCGAATCCGGACACGATCACCCCGGACAGATACAGCCCCGCGTTACGGTCCCGCAGGACGCTCCCACCGGTCCATCCCATGCCCCCACCAGCCCTTTCGCCCCACCCGAGCGCTCTGTCTCGCACGGGTCGCCAGCGTGGCAGCTGAGGTCCGGGGAGGGGCATCGGGCAATCGCCCTACTTCCGGGCGGGAGAAGGCCTTAGGCGGCGGTCGCGGCACAAGGACGGCGGTCGCGGTACAAGGCGGTCGCGGCACAAGGCGGTCGCCGCACAAGGGGGAGCGATGCGTAACACGGTCGAGACCTGATCTGTTCCTGACAGGGGCACAATCCACCTACCCCCCGTGACCGTCAGCCAGCGAGGAGCACCATGTCAGGCCGGACCGTGGACAGGACACCCGAGACACCAGAGACGCCGGAGACCCCCGTGGGGGCCGCGCCGTCCCGGGGGAGCGCCGTCGACCGCTACTTCAAGATCAGCGAGCGCGGTTCGACGTACGGACGCGAGATACGCGGCGGCTTCGCCACGTTCTTCACGATGGCCTACATCCTCGTGCTCAACCCGATCATTCTCGGCGGCGCCGAGGACAAGTTCGGTGCCCATCTCTCCGGGCCCCAACTGGTCACCGTCACCGCGCTGGTGGCCGCCGTGATGACCGCGATCATGGGGCTCGGCGGTAATCTGCCGCTCGCCGTCGCCGCCGGCCTCGGGCTCAACGCCGTCGTCGCCTTCCAGCTCGCGCCCCTGATGAGCTGGCCGGACGCGATGGGACTGATCGTTCTGGAGGGCCTGCTGATCTGCGGGCTGGTTGTCACCGGGCTGCGCGAGGCGGTCATGCACGCCATCCCGCAGTCGCTCAAGCAGGCCATCAGCGTCGGGATCGGCCTCTTCATTGCCTTCATCGGCTTCATCGACGCGGGCTTCGTCACCCGCATCCCCGGCGAGACCGGCTCCGTACCGGTCCAGCTCGGCGCCTCGGGTCAGCTCGCCGGCTGGCCCGTCCTGGTCTTCTGTCTCGGTGTGCTGCTGACCGTCGCCCTGGTGGCCCGCAAGGTGAGGGGCGCGATCCTCATCGGCATCGCCGTGACGACCGTCGTGGCGGTCGTCATCAACGAGATCGCCGACATCGCGCCCGCGGCCTGGGGTCTGACCGCGCCGTCCGTTCCCGAGGACATCGTCGCGGCGCCCGACTTCGGGCTCGTCGGCGCCTTCAGCCTCTTCGGCGCCTTCGAGCAGATCGGCGTCGTCACGCTCGTCCTGCTGGTCTTCACGCTTCTCCTGAGCGACTTCTTCGACACCATGGGCACCGTCGTCGGTGTCTCCAACGAGGCCGGGCTCCTCGACGAGAACGGCAAGGTGCCCAACCTCGGCCGGGTCCTGCTGATCGACGGCGCGGCGGCGGTGGCGGGCGGCGCGGCCTCCGCCTCCTCCAACACCTCGTACATCGAGTCGGCGGCGGGCGTCGGCGAGGGCGCCCGTACCGGCTTCGCGTCCCTCGTCACCGGCGCTCTCTTCGGGCTCAGCCTGTTCCTCGCGCCGCTCGCGCTGATCGTCCCGGCGCAGGCGGCGGCCCCGGCGCTGGTCGTGGTGGGCTTCCTGCTGATGGCGCAGGTACGGAACATCGACTGGGAGAAGTACGAGATCGCGATCCCGGCGTTCCTGACGATCGTCATCATGCCGTTCACGTACTCCATCACCAACGGCATCGGCGCCGGCTTCGTCGCGTACGTCCTCATCAAGACGGTGCTGGGCAAGGCGCGCGAGGTGCACTGGCTGCTCTGGGGTACCGCGGCGCTCTTCCTCGTCTACTTCGCCATCGACCCGGTCGAGCAGCTGTTCCACGCGGGCTGAGGGCTGATCGCCTTCCATGAGGCCTGACGGCTGATCGACGAGCCGGGCCGCTCACACGCCGAGGGTGAGGACCAGCTCGTCGATCTCCTCGCCGCGCCCGGGCGCGAAGTCCCTGTGGTGCCCGCTGACCGTGAAGCCGCACTTCTCCAGCACCCGGACCGAGCCCGTGTTGTCGGCGGCGGCGCGGGCGAACAGCGGCCGTTCCGGTACGAGCACGAGCAGCTCCCGCAGCGCGGAGGTCGCGATGCCGCGGCCCCAGTACGCGCGGTCGATCCAGTACGTCACCTCGCGCTCCTCCGGCGGCCCGTACACCGCGGTGTTCCCCACCACCGCGCCGTCGGCCAGCACCGTGCGCAGCACATCGGCCGAGTCCAGGATCCGCGCCCAGTGGGCCTCGAAGCGGACCCGGTCGGCGGGGTCCTCCACCGTGAAGGCGGCCATCCGGTTCGCCTCGGGGTCCTGCGTCATCGCGAAGAAGGCCGACAGATCGCTCTCCCGTACCTCCCGCAGCCGTACGTCCATCACCACCGCCTTACATCCGCCATCGCCTTACACCCACCGTCGCCTTACATCCACCTTTGCCTTACATCCGCCATCGCCTTACATCCATCAGAGTCTCCGGGTGGCGAGCGTGAGCCGGTCGCGCGCGTCGAACAACGCGTCCTTGATCATCTGCTCATGGCCGGGGGTGAGCCTGGCCACCGGTACCGAGCAGCTGATCGCGTCGCGCGCCGGAGTGCGGTACGGGATCGCTATCCCGAAGCACCGCAGCCCGAGGGTGTTCTCCTCACGGTCCACGGCGTAGCCCTGCTCGCGGACGGTGTGCAGCTCCTCGATGAGCTTCTCGCGGTCGGTGATGGTGTGCTCGGTGAGCGCCGGCATGGCCTCCGGCAGCATCTTGCGCACCTGCTCGTCGCTGTGGGTGGCGAGCAGCGCCTTGCCGAGCGAGGTGGAGTGGGCGGGCAGCCGGCGGCCGACGCGGGTGAAGGGCCGCAGATAGTGCTGGGACTGGCGGGTGGCGAGATAGACGACATTGGTGCCGTCGAGCCGGGCCAGGTGGATGGTCTCGGTGGTGTCGTCGGAGAGCCGGTCCAGGGTGGGGCGGGCGGCGGCGACGACCTCGTCACCGTCGATGTAGGAGGTGCCGACCAGCAGGGCCCGTACGCCGATGCCGTACCGCGTGCCCGTCGCGTCCGTCTCCACCCAGCCCAGCTCGACCAGGGTGCGCAGCAGCATGTAGAGGCTCGACTTGGGGTAGCCGACCGCTTCCTGGACGGCGGCGAGGGAGTGCATGCCGGGGCGTCCCGCGAAGTATTCGAGCAGCTCCACCGTCCGTACCGCGGACTTGACTTGTGCCCCACCGGTTTCGGCAGCCGACATCGTCCCTCGCCCCTTCGTGCCTTCTAGACCGCTCTTGACCACACAGAACGCGCGGAAATAGAGTCCCTTCAGATTCACTATCAGGAACCGCGTTCAGAATACCGAACAAGTCCTGTGGGATGGCAGAGGTCCGGAAGGCCGGGAAGGAAGCCGCCGTGGCAGCAGCACCAGTCTGGAGTGTCGACCCCCGAACGGGGAAGCCGCGCGAGCACGTCGCGGACGAGGCCACGGCCGGGGAGATCGACAGCGCGGTCCGCGGCGCGTCCGCCGCCGGGTCCGGGCTCGCCGACCGTACCGTGCGCGCCGCCCTGCTCCGTACCGCGGCCGACCTGCTCGACGCGGCCGGTGACCACGTCATCGAGGCCGCGGACGCCGAGACCGCCCTCGGCCCGGTCCGGCTCACCGGAGAACTCGCGCGCACCACGGCCCAGTTGCGGGCCTTCGCCGAAGTGGTCGACGAGGGCGCTTTCCTCGACGTACGCATCGACCACGCCGACGGCGACCGCACCCCGCCCTGGCCCGATCTGCGCCGCTGGAAGGTGCCGCTCGGCGTCGTCGCCGTCTACGCCGCGAGCAACTTCCCGCTCGCCTTCTCCGTGCCCGGCGGCGACACCGCCAGCGCGCTCGCGGCGGGCTGCCCCGTCGTCGTCAAGGCGCACCCGGACCACCCCGCCACCTCCGAGCTGTGCGCCTCCGTGCTGCGCCGGGCCGCCGCGAAGGTGGGCCTGGACGAGAACGTGGTGACCCTCGTGCACGGCTTCGAGGCGGGCATCGAGCTGATCAAGCACCCGCTGGTCGCCGCCGCGGGCTTCACCGGTTCGGTACGGGGCGGACGCGCGCTCCACGACGCCGCGGCCGCCCGGCCCGCGCCCATCCCCTTCCACGGCGAGCTGGGCTCCCTCAACCCCGTGGTGATCACCGAAGCGGCCGCCGCCGAACGTGCCGAGCAGATCGGCGCCGGGCTGGCCGGCTCGATGACCCTGGGGGAGGGGCAGTTCTGCACCAAGCCCGGTTTCGTACTCGCCCCCGCGGGCCCGTCCGGGGACCAGCTGCTCATGTCCCTGACGACGGCCGTCAGCGAGACCGAGCCCGGTGTGATGCTGGACCACCGGATGCGGAACGCGTTCGTCGCGGGTGTACGTGAACGGGCCGCGCTCCCGGGCGTCGAAGCCCCCATCACCCCCGGCGCCGGCGGCGAGCACACCGTCAGCGCGGGCTTCCTGACCTTGCCGGCGGAGCTGCTCGCGGCGAAGGGCCCGCACGACCTCCTGCTGGAGGAGTGCTTCGGTCCCGTGACCGTGGTCGCCCGCTACACCTCGACCGAGGAGATCAGCACGGTCCTCTCCCGGCTCCCCGGCAATCTCACCGCCACCCTCCAGCTCGCCGCGGCGGAGGCCGACGGCACCGAGCCCGGCGCGGCCCGGCTCCTCGCGGAGCTGACCCCGCTCGCCGGACGCGTCCTGGTCAACGGCTGGCCGACCGGCGTCGCCGTCGCCCCCGCCCAGCAGCACGGCGGCCCGTACCCGGCGTCCACCTCCACCTCCACCTCGGTCGGCGCCACGGCGATCGAACGCTGGCTGCGCCCGGTCTCGTACCAGTCGACGCCGGCCGCGCTGCTCCCGCCCGAGCTGCGCGACGACAACCCCCTGGACCTGCCGCGCCGCGTCGACGGCCGGGCAGAGAACTGAGCACGCACATGGCCGGCCTTGTCGATCTGCCCGAACTCCCCTTCCCGCTGCGGCCGTACGGTCCCGAAGGCGGGTGGTCGTACGCCGACGGGACGCTCACCGGCCGGGCGGGCGCCCGGCAGGACCGCTTCGTACCCCCGTCGGGGGAGTCCCTGGAATCGGCCTCCGACGCGCCCCGGCTGCTCGGCACACCGGAGGGCGACTTCCAGCTGCTCGCCCGCGTCACGGTCGGCTTCGCCGCCGCCTTCGACGCGGGGGTGCTCTGTCTGGAGGTCGCCGAACACCAGTGGGCCAAGCTCTGCCTGGAGCTGTCCCCGGCGCACCCGACCATCTGCACGGTCGTCACCCGCGGCCACTCCGACGACGTCAACTCCTTCGTGGTGGAGGGCGACAGCTTCTGGCTGCGGATCAGCCGCACCGGCACGGCGTTCGCCTTCCACGCCTCCCCGGACGGCGAGCGGTGGACCTTCGTCCGGGTCTTCACACTCGGCACACCGCCAGAGCTCGCGCGCGCACGCGTCGGCTTCCTGGCCCAGTCGCCGACGGGCGAGGGCTGCGCGGTGACATTCGACCACATCACCCACCACCCCCATGGCCTCACAGACCTCCGAAACGGCACCTGACCCACCCCACCCCGGCACGACGCGCCCCCGAGCGAACCGGACCGGTTAACACGGCCGCCCCCGACGCCTCCAGCGGCGCCGGGCCCGGCCGGTCGTCGTCGTGGCGGGTCAGCCGAAGGCGAGCTTCGTGGTGTCCCAGTCGCTGTCAGCGCTGATCACGGTGACACCCGCGCCCAGGCATTGACTACGGGGCGATCGATGCGGACGGTCGCCGTTCGGGGATGCACGTGGGCACCTCCTGAAGAAATCCTTCAGTGCCGCCACACGTATGCGCCTGGCGAAGTCTCCAGAACCTCGCTCGGCCAGGTCTGCCGTACCTCGTGGAGGTGCCGGCGCTGCTCCTCGATCCAACCACTTTCCAGGGCTATCGGGATGGTAGCCATCACCCCGGATCCGGAGCCGTCCTCGACAACCACCGTCAAGTCGCCCCGAGCGTCACCGGGAAATTCCATTCTGATCACGGGGCCGTTGCCCTGATCCAGCCATTCGACCTCCCGACCTGTGGCGAGGGCATCCAGGGCCTGGGACCAGGATTTCAGGTCTCGGGGATAGAAGCAGATGGCGAGGCGCCCGCTGATGAAACTGCTCTCCACGAAAAGCTCAGCGTCGAGCAAGTCGTGCAGTGGCAGAACTCCGGCCGCTCGTCGGCGCAGTACACGAACGTGGACGCTGTTGCTGCCGTCCGAGAGTCTGATCAAATCCATGGTCCCCATCCTGCCTGCCATGACACAGCGATATGGGCAAATCACCGAGCTGAACTACTCAAGATAGATGTGAGAGTGAAGTGAGTGGAACCGTGGATGTCGGGCAGGCCGTGACTGGAATTGGGAATGCTAGAGAGTTCCCCGGCCTTGCCGATGCGTGGCAATGGTCACCAAATCCAAGGTTTGTCTTCTCGTTGGCATTGAGCTCTGAAGGGGATCGAGCTTATCAAATGAACACGCTCGATTCATTCGATGAGGAACTGGTCAGAGCTGTTTTTGAGTTTTCCCGTCACCGGCGGCTTCGTGTTGACCCGGAAGCGCGATCATTCTCCGTGGCGACCGGGTTCACTCACGCTCTGGTGTTTGACGGCAGTAGTTGACGGCAACGCCAGCGGGCAGAGGGCGTGCAAGACGGCGGGGCGTCGTCGGCCTCAGGCTGGTTGGCGGCCTCGGCAGGGTTGTGGAGCGTACGACCGAGGAGGTCGATCTCGTCGGTGAGACGCGGAATCACATCGCGCATCGCCCGAAAAATTGTCGAGACTCACAGCGCCTGGGCTGCCACCGCCGAGTCGTGGAACGAAGCATGTCTTGGCTGTCGGGCTGCGGCCGGCTGCACCGTCGCTACGAGCGTAAGTCAGAGCGTTCTCGCTTTCGCCAGCATCTCGGTGACGCTGATCTGCTACCGGCGCCTGGCTCCCTGACACCTCATTACGTACGACGGGACGAGGGCAATCTCCACCCTGAATGGGAACCCGGTGCAGGAGCTCAAGCCGAGCGTCCAGTGGCCGGAGAACGGGTACCGCTGCCGCAGCCTCGGATCGGCATGGACCGCTTTCACAGGCAGGCCGAACTGAGGGAAGCCCCGTCTTGTCGGCTGCTTGTTCCGGCATCAAGGCGCCACTGCACGTCAACAGCCGCAGCCGATCCGCGTTCGTGAGCTTCGGCGAGCTCGCTGAAGCGTAGAAACGCCAGCAGCTCGTGTGGTTGCCGCAGACTCCTGCCTTCCCCCCATGCCACTCCTGCCCTCACGACATCCCGAAGGTCTGACATCGCTCCAGTGATGAGTTCGACCCCTCGACTCCAGCCGGAGACACCGAACCAGCGGCTCTCGGACGCGATGTGAACGGAGAGTGGCCCGCGCTCAGCGACCGAGGTCGCGATGCCCGCCGAAACGGATGCTCTCCAGTTGTCGGGCACCGTATCGAGAGCGATGCCAAGACCGGCTGCCAACTGCTCCAGCGCGGCGGCGAAGCTGCCCGTAATGGCCAGGTATCTCGTCTGCGACACGACCGATGGAGCAACGCATGCGTTTTCGTAGCACGCCGGCCGACGGCGTCGGCGTATTCGCGCTGATCGTCTGTGTCCCGGGATCCGCTTCGGCCGCCGTAGGTGCATTCACTCGCGGGCCGGATCGTGACGGTGGGCGCCACGTCCTCCGGCCTGGTGGGGCGGCGGTCGGTCGCCTCGTGTTGCGGTCCGTGGTCTTCGCCTGAGCGCCCGGGTCCTGTCCTGTTTCAACGGTCCCGGGGCGGGGGCAATCATGCGTGGCCGGGTATTGGGTCGTGATCGCTGATCAGGAGCTGAAGCATGGAATACGAAATGCGTGCGGAGTACGCGCACGGCGCCTCTCCCCGTGACCGGGACGCCGGACTGGAGGTGTGGCACATGACGCGCCTGCACGAGACGACCGCGTTGTGCGGGCGTGACCTGGACGCGGAAGCTCTCACGCAGTCGTCCGACGCGTGGGGCACGCCCGACGGGCGGCCCCTCTGTCACGCGTGCGGCGCTCTCTACATTCACCAGGTCCCCTGAGAGTTGTCCCGTAATCCCAGGAGGCTGAGGGTCATGCTGTGTCCGGGTCGGTGCCGATGGCGCCGGCCGAGCGAAGCGAACGCCCGAGGTCTCCGGTGAGGATGCGGGGGTGTCGCCGCCACCACCACAGGTCGGGGCCGGGCAGCCTGTGGAACTGGTCGAGTGCTTGGCCTTCGTCGTCGATAGTCGCGGCCTTGTACTGGTCGTCCAGAGCTTTGATCTGTGGGGTCCAGAGCTGGACGATGTGCTCGTCCAGCAGGAGCCAAGCCTCGTGCAGCCAGTTTCGGCAGTAGAGGTCGTTGGTGTACTCGTAGATGTCGTCGCCGTAGCCGCGCTCGATGACGCTTACCAGGGCGGCCCACGCGTGCACCCTTTCAGCGACCGTGAATGCCGTCCGCCAGCCGCGCTGGTGCAACAGCTCTCCCACCTCGGTTTCAGTAGCCACGGGCGTGAGGCTCTCATGCAGAATTCGTCCGGGCGACCGAGATGTGTCCCGCCAGAGGATGGCGGGCCCCACAGCATCATCAAGATGAGACGGTCTCGCCGTGGCTGGGGTGATCACGGAGTCGGAGCCGTCCTAATCCGGTGGTAGCGACAGCCCTGAGAGACGTACGCCCGGGCTGTTCGAGCAGTAGAGGTTGCTCGCGATGGCGGTCACGTGAGTGTCGGGCTGACGCCTTGAGTCGTCCGGGGACTTGATCCCTATATCCAGAGCGGTGATGCCCGACGCACTCGCGACCGCCACCACCGTCAACGCTCCCCACTTGATCACTCGTTGGTGTTTTTGGTGCGAGCCCGCTGCATGGTGACCCCTCGTGATGCCCGAGCCGCTTCAGCTCCAACGCAGACCGGGGCCCGTGCGGTGAGCTGGTGCCACGAACAGCTGCTGAGGTGGCGGACCGGCCTCGTGTCGAGTCCTTGGATTAGGTCGCCGCGTGGTTCCGCATGAGCTCGTGACCAGGACGAACACCCGAGCACGGGAAGGGGAAAGATCTTGATCTACTGCGGCATCGACTGGGCGGAGAAGACACACGACGTCGCCCTGGTCGACGATAGCGGCCAGTTGGTGGCCAAGCGGCATATCACCGATGACGCCGCTGGCTACAAGATCCTGCTGGATCTGCTCGCTGAGTACGGCGACACGGAGGAAGCCCCGATCCCGGTCGCGATCGAGACATCCCGGGGCCTGCTAGTCGCGGTGTTGCGGACTGGCAAACGACAGGTGTTCGCGATCAACCCGATGGCTGCGGCCCGCTACCGAGACCGGCACTCCGTCTCGCGCAAGAAGTCCGACCCGGGCGACGCCCTGGTCCTGGCCAACGTGCTGCGGACCGACATGCACGCTCACCGGCCGCTTCCCCAGGACAGCGATCTGGCCCGCGCCGTCGCCGTCCTCGCCCGCGCTCAGCAGGACGCGACCTGGAACCGGCAGCAGATCGCCAACCAGCTCCGCTCCCTGCTGCGCGAGTACTATCCGGCCGCTCTCGCGGCCGTCGAAGCTTGGAAGAACGGGCTCTACCGACCCGAGGCCCACCAGCTCCTCAAGCTGGCCCCGACGCCGGCCAAGGCCGCTCGCCTCACGCGCACACAGTTACAGGCCGCGCTCAAGCGGGCCGGTCGTCAGCGGGGCATCGCCGCCGACGCCGAGCGGCTCCGCGAGGCCTTCCGAGCCGACTGGGCCCACCAGCCGCAGCTGGTCGAGGACGCACTCGGTAAGCAGATGCTTGCTCTCCTGGTTCAGCTGGAGGCCGCCTGCACCGCAGCCGACAGCCTCGCTGAGGCGGTCGAAGAGGCATTCCCGCAACACCCGGACGCTGAGATCATCCTCAGCTTCCCCGGCCTTGGAACCCAGCTCGGCGCCCGGGTGCTTGCCGAGATCGGGGACGACCGACAGAGGTTCGCCGACGCCCGCGGCCTGAAGGCCTACGCCGGCGCCTCGCCTATCACCCGGGCGTCTGGCAAGAAGTCCAGCGTCACCCGACGCTGGGTGAAGAACGACCGCCTCAACCATGCCGGATACCTCTGGGCGTTCTCCGCGATCACCGCCTCGCCGGGTGCCAAAGCCCACTACCGGCGACGACGCGACAACCACGCAGACTGGCACGCCTCCGCTCAACGCAACCTCTTCAACCGCATGCTCGGACAGCTCTACCACTGCCTCCAACACGGCTGCCGGTTCGACGAGACCGTGGCCTTCCCGACGGCAGCCTCCGCCGTCGTACAAGTGGCCTGAACACGGAAACTTCACAGGAGCTCTGCGGCCTGCCGAAGTATCGCTTGCTGATCAGGACTGGCCAGTTCCTCCGTCAGCATCGACACGACACTCGCGTGCTCCATGAACACCGCCCGGCACTGCTCACGCTCGGGATGTTCGCTGTCACTGCCGAACCAGAGCACCGACACCTCGTCGTCGGTATCGATCGACTCGGAGAACCCTGCAATCGTGACCAGAAGATCCAGCAGTTCGGACCGCGCAGGGGCCTGGGGGTCACTGGCCAGACGCAACAGGAACGGCAGCGCCGTCGGCATGGCCACGTTCATCGCCGTGATGCTGTTGAGAATGCAGTTGGTGAGCACCCGTTTGGCTTCGGATGCTGCTTCCCGGTCGAGAAGGCCGTGCAGCAGCACTGGAATCCCGGCGGGGCACTCCGGGAACTCGGACCAGCGGACAGCCTCACACCCCTGGAGGGCAGGATGGCCACGGCCGGCATCAACCGCCCTCGGGTACTCAGCGAGGAACCGATCGATCGCCGCCTCCTTGGCAGCCACATTCACCCTGCACACCTGGCCGTCCCCGTCCTGCCGTCACAAGCCCCAAGTTCCGCGTCAATCGCACTCTTGCGCGACCGGAGATCCATACGCAAGTCAAGACAGCGAGCCGACGTGTTCGAGTTCCCAGGCACCCATAGCCATTCAGCTTGACGAGTTAGGCGCCTGAGGTGTCTGGATAGCCTCGTTCACCGGGCTGAGCCCGCGGCAGTTCGGCAAGCGGGTGACGGTTCTGCGGCGGGAGGGCGTGGACGTGGTCCGCAGGGGCCGGCCGTGGGGCCTTCAGTTGGAGGACCGGGCACTGCTGGTCGCGGCGTACTGGCGGACGAACCTGACGATGCGGCAGCTCGCGCCGCTGTTCGGGGTTTCGAAGTCGGCGGCGGACCGCATCATCGACCACCTCGGGCCGATGCTCGCGCTCCGACCCCGTATGCGGTTTGCCAAGGACACCGTGCTCATCGTGGACGGCACCCTGGTCCCCACCCGCGACCACACCATCGCCGCACAGTCGAAGAACTGCCGGTACTCCACCAACCACCAGGTCGTCATAGACGCCGACATCTGCTCGCCGGGGCTACCAGGGCAGCGGACTCGTCATCCCACGCCGCCGCCAGCGCGGCCAGACCGAACTCCCGGACTGGAAAGAGGACCACAACAAGTCCCACAAGCAGGTACGGGCCCGCGTCGAGCACGTCTTTGCACGGATGAAGGCGTAAAAGATCCTCCGCGACTGCCGGCTCAAAGGCGAGGGCGTCAGTCAGGCCATGCTCGGCATCGCGCAGATGTGCACAACCTTGCCCTCGTCGGATAAGGGGAGCGGACCACACGACCACCGAGCATGCCCGAGGCGACTCGGAGATCATTTACGGGACGCCTCTTAGCGGAACTCTTGCCAGGTCATATGCGAGGCTAGATCGAGCGGTGCATCGGACCTTCCGAAAGGGAGGTCCGATGCACCGTCAGTCGGAACAGATGAAGGAGTGCCCAGGTGTTGATCGGTGGCGCGGAAATCTATTTGAATCATCCAGTGATTAGTCTCGGGTCCGGTGAACTGCAAGATGATGTGACCCCTCTCGGGGGTTCACCATTCATCGCTACTGAAAGGCACATGCGCATCGCGGCGCGCGCGCAAGTGGGGCTCGTTCGGGTGAGGATATGGAGCAGAGCCAGTCCAGTTCAGGGCGTAGTGGTATTCGATGGCTCTCTGCTGCTGGGTGATGGATCAGTCTACATTGGTGATGTTCTAGGGGCGTCGCGCTATCAGCAGAGGGTTGGCGACCCGGGGAAGCGGCGCCTCATGGTTTCCGTCGATGATCCGGGTAAGGCTTCTCGTATCAACATCGTGGTCGAGCCGGGGAAGCAGGAGGTCACTCTCGCGAGCTCTCAAAACCATCCCCTTCCATCGTTTCTGGTAACTGAGGCATCGGCCCTGGAGTCGACAGATGAGCTCGGGCTGATCCTTTCTGCTCACGATATCCCTCTAAATCGCCTCGCTGCCGCGGTCAAGCTTATTCAATTGGCGTCGCAAGAGGATGATCCTATCCTTAGAGCGTCAATGATGGAATTTCGAATCAGAATGATCTCTGAATGGTTGCGATGGATTTCCCCCGTCCTGTCGGCGGAGAGGGCATCCTCGATCAGCTCATTCATCTCGGAGCGCCTCCAGGATGCCCCGCCAAACGATATCGAATCTTTCTCTACCGAAATCTCTTCTGAAGTCCTCCTGCGCGCAACGATTTGATTGTTCGTCAAGGTGGCCGCACTGCCGTGTAAGACAGCAAACTTGAAGCTCCGTCGGAAGATGGCCCGGCGGGGCTTCGGGGGCGTTTGACGGCGACGGCAACGTCAGCGGACGGCTGCTGTGGTCGGTGGGCCGGCAGTGCGATGCGCCGCTCGGATGCGCGGGCCTTGGTGGGCAGGGCGATCAGGCCGCCGGTTCGGGTGGGCCTCGCGGACGGCGTGTTCCAGAGGTGGTGGACGGCGATGCTGTTCAGCCAGTACGTGATGTAGCCGCCCACGGTGCTATCGGCTGTTGCGACGGGGAGACCACAATTGCTGGTGCCGATCTTTTCGGTGAGCTTGGCGAGGGCTTCCTTGCGGGTGTGCCGTAGACGCGGACGCGACGGGAGGGGATGCGGCGGGCGTGGCCGAGGGTGATCGAGGCGGGCTAACGGGTCCGGAGCAGGTCGTAGACAGCGGCACGGCTGAGCCTGGAGGCGGGCCACGACCCGGGTGCCCCTATGTGTTTGGTCAAGGCCGGAGACCAGTAGGTTCGTGTGGTCGGGGGTGGAGGCCAAACCGTAGAGGTGTGCATGGGCGATAGCCAGGTCACGATCACGCTCACGAGCGATGAGGCATTGGTGCTGTCGCACTGGCTGGAGAAGCTGCAGATGACAGATCTCAGTCGCGTTGTTGACGATCCGGCGGTCTGGGCACCGATCCATCGAATCGCCGGGACGCTGGACAAAGCGCTTCCTGAGCTGTTCGCGTCTGACTACGACCAGCGGCTTGAGGCCGCTCGTCAGCGGCTTCGGCCGGAGGACTGACTGATCGGTCTGATGCCTCACCAGGCGGCGGGCTGGGATGCGTAGAAGGTTGCGTTGCGGAGCATCGCGAAGAGGACGTCTGCTCAGAGCCTGGCGAGGCAGACGAGGGCCTGGATGTGGTATTTGCCCTGGGCGATCTTCTTGTCGTAGGAGGCCCGGGATGCCGGGACAAGACCCGCGTATGCGGCGAAGTGGCCGGCGATCGGGGAGGTGCTGCCGTCGCCGACCTCGATGAGGATCCTGGCTCAGGTCCTGACGTCGACGCCCGGCATCGAGGTCAGGACCTTCGAAAGAGGGTGGGCCTCCAGGAGTTCCTTTATCCGCCCGGCCAGGAGCTTGCGCTGGTCAAGGACGGCGGTGAGTGATCCGGCCGGGCTCGGGACGATCAGCGCGGACGCCTCGGTGCCGGGGACGGTGAGGGTCTGCTCGTCCAGAGCGGTGAAGATCTCCTCAACCAGTCGCTCGGCCATTCGCGGTGCCTTCGGTCGTATCAGGGTGACCAAGCGTCGCTGGCCGGCCTTGCGGATCTGGCCGGTGACCCCACCGTTCCAGCAGGGTCAGGACGGCCGGGTGCTGCAACCGCCGCCCCGGCACCCGCTCCAAGGTGGGGTGGATCTGGGTGAGCAGGCTGTGCAGTCGGTTGGCAACCCTGGCGGCCTCGCCGGCCAGGGCATGCCGGGCGACTGCCAGCGGCTGAGCGCCGATCGAGGCGGGTTGGTCCACCACCACGAGCACTGTTCCGTGCTTGGCCTGGAGTTTCGCGAACAACTCGCGGGGCCTGGGCACGGTGTTGGGCGGCCGCTTGTCGAACGCCTTCTTCCTGGCCGGTGAGCCGAGGAAGACGTCGATGTCGCCGATGTCGGTCACGTGCGGGCCCCTCTACTCCTACTCACGCTTTCATCCGGCCTGACACGGCACCGAGCTGCCACACCCGAGTTACGGAGCTCCTCCGGCCCGGGTGGAGCCGGTGCTCAAGTCCCTCATCAGCGGTCCGTCGGTGCCTCCAGACCCGGTGACACCACCCCCCGGAGCCCCCTTCTGCCGCGAACTGCCGTTCCAGCTCCTTTCTGTGTCAGACGGCGGCGGTACTGGTGAAGAGGCAGTGTTCCGACCCTGCACTATTCGCCCGTCAGAGGGCAGTGGTTGTCGGCGGAGCGACCTGCCAGGTGCCTCGGATCAGGTCGAGCGTCGCCGTGTAGTCGACGTGCGCGGGCGGTTTTTGGCCGGGACACCACCGCTGCGGCAAGGCAGACAGGTAGATGGTCGCCAGGGTTCCTGACCCGGCCCCAACGACTCCGATCCAGTGGGGGCTTTCGCGGATCAGCCGGCCCATCGTCGCGATGTCCGGTTCGGGGATCATCACTGATGAGGTTTCACCGGCACTGACGAGTGCAGAGCCGGCCAGCAGGGCGAGCAGACGGCTCAGGACCGATGCGGGCATAGTCGGATCTGTTGACTCGACCGCCAGATAGCAGTCGTCATGCCCGGAATACCAGAAGCGCGAGCCCTTGAGGCGGGGTAGGACCGGCTCATCGAGGGCAGCCGTTCCAATGACCAGGGCGATTTCGTCAAGCTGGGCCGGGGTCGGCACCATCGGCACGTCAACCAGAGACAGCTCGTAGGGCGACCAGCTGCCATCCAGGAACCGGGGCAGGCTGTTGCGGTGCATCACCAGGATCTCCTCACCGAGTCCTGGGGTGCCAGAAGCCCATGCCCCGACCGGGTGAACGGTGAAGTCGGCCCCCTGTTCAGCGGCGATCAACGATGGCTGCCACTGCGGGAAGTCCTCGTGCAGGAAGCTGTTCGTCGCAAGGTCCACAACGAGGATCGTGTCGTTCGCCGAGCGCGAGAGCACATCGATCAGCTCGCTGGCTTGGGCCGCCGAAGCACTGATCTGCCACGACCCGTCGACCTCACGAACGGTGAAACTCAGCGGGAACGGCAACTGATTCATCCCGACGCTGTTGACGTTGAAGGCCCCGTTGCGCTCGACCTCGATCATTGCCGCATCCCCCTATGAACTCGCACGCCATTTTGACCTGCGCAGATCATCATCCGTCGTCGGCCGAGACAGGCTGCGGCGAGGCCGGTGCTAGTGAAGAGTCAGCGTTCCGACCGTGCGCTATTCGGTGCCCTTCCGGGCGGCCAGGTGGTCCGCCCAGATGTCCTGTGCCAGTGGGGCCCACTCGATCGCGGTGCTGACGTGGATGCCGAAGAGGTCGCCGGAGACGATCGATGGAAGGTCAGCGACTATGGCGATCATCGCTGTGTTGTGTGCGGCGAGAGTCGGTAGTCCGAGTTCAAGGGGCTGCCTCGTCAGTCCGTGCAGGCGTCGAGGCTGATGCGCCAAACGCCCAGGCAAGAGGAACACGGGTCCGCTGCCGGGAGTTGGTTGCAGCACGGAGCGTGTCAGGGGGTTGGCGATCTGCTGTTCGACGAGTCGGGCCAGTGTCGCAGGAAGGAGGACGGGGGCCTTGTCGAATTGCATGGGGACTTCAAGCCGGTGCGTCAGCCGGCGGGCGTTTGTCCAGCGGATGAATGCACCGATTGCCTTGCGGCGGGTCTGTGGGGTTGTGACCAGCCATAGTTCGAGTTGGGGCTGAGCCAGGTCGGCGAGGGCGAGGTCGTTGGCGTCCAGCCAGGCCATGAACTCGATTACCGTTCGGATCTGGGCCCGGGCCATGCCTGCTGCGCATTCGAGATAGCGGCCGCTGGAGGATCTGCGCCGGGCATCGCGCACGATGGACCACTCGGCAACGGGGCGGATGATCCGCAGATGGTGGTGGGCGGGTAGAGCTTTGAGGACCTGGCGGAGCCAGATCTCCAGGCAGGCCAGGAACTCATTTCGGTGGGCGCGATCTGTGTGGTGACGAGAGGTTCCGGACCGCGCGTGTGTCGTGGTCTTGAGGGAGGTCGTCCAGCAGGTCCTGAGTGATCTCAGCCTGTCCCGCGGCCAGGCTCATCAGCAGCTGGCCACCACTGCGGCTGAGCCAGTTGAGGACAGATCGGGGGAAAGCGGCCGAGATGAGTGCTTCCGCCAGCGGGACGAGTTGGCTGTCCTCGCCGCTGAGGAGATCGTGGGCCCTGTCGCGGGCGATGCCCCGGGTGCAGTAGTTGTCACCGGGCAGGCCCGCCCGCTACCCCGTCTCGCCGTCGTACGCCACCTTCACCCTCGACGGCGCCGACCACGCCAGCCACAAGGAGCAGGGCAGCACGATCAGCCGCTACATCATCTGGCGGAACAAGCACACCACCGATGGCCGAATTCCGGAACCAGCGGGTTATCGCGCTTCGCACCGGCGCACTCCTTGGCGGCGCGTGCTGAGGCAGATCCGTCGTCCACCTCCCTACGACACACTCCGCACGGGCACCGGCGACCGCGACGCCCCACCCACCGCGACAGCCGTCCGCTGACGTTGCCGCGGGCCGGTCTTGAGCAGCCGGGAATGGTCGGGGGGCCGGGGGTGTTTTTGTGGGGGCGGGGGGTGGCTCCGTGGTGTATGAGACTCGTGATCCTGGAGAAGTAGACACATGCGCGTCGAGATCTGGAGCGATATCGCCTGTCCCTGGTGCTACATCGGGAAGGCCCGCTTTGAGAAGGGCCTGGCGGCCTTTGCTCACCGGGACGGGGTCGAGGTGGTGCATCGGTCCTTCGAGCTGGATCCGGGGCGGGCCAAGGGGGATACCGCGCAGGTGGTGGACATGTTGGCGGCCAAGTACGGGCGTAGTCGCGAGGAGGCCCTCGCCATGGAGGAGCATGTCGCCTCCAACGCGCGCTCCGAGGGGCTCGCCTACCGCACCGAGGGGCGGGACCACGGCAGTACCTTTGATATTCACCGGCTTCTGCATCTGGCCAAGGCCCGCGGCCGGCAGGTCGAGTTGCTGGATCTTGCCTACCGGGCGAACTTCGCCGAGGAGCGTTCCGTCTTCGACCAGGAGACGCTGGTGGGTCTCGCGGTCGAGGCCGGGCTGGACGAGGCGGAGGTCCGTGGGGTGCTCGCGGATTCCGGGGCGTACGCCGACGACGTACGGGCCGACGAGCGCGAGGCCGCCGAGCTGGGGGCGAACGGGGTGCCGTTCTTCGTCCTCGACCGGCGGTACGGAGTCTCCGGCGGGCAGCCGGCCGAGGTGTTCACGCAGGCGCTCGAGCAGGCGTGGCAGGGCCGGGCGATCACGCCCATCGGCGGATCCGCGCCGGACGCCGAGGTCTGCGACACCGACGGTTCCTGCGAGATTCCGCAGGCCGGGGCCCATTCATAAGGACTGCTTGGGTGTGCCCTTCAGCCATGCGCGATTGACTATGAGGTGAGGGGGTTCCAGGGTGGCTGCATGGACACCCTAGGAGGCGCCGAGTTCGCGCCGGTGATGACGTACCTGAACACGTCCAGCTGCGGTCTGCTGCCCCGACGGGCCGTCGAGGCCGTACGTACCCTGGCCGAGGAGAACGCGAGCGGCCGGCGGGGGGAGGGCGCGGGGAGCTTCGAGTCCGTGGGCGCCGCTCGCGCCTCCTTCGCCCGGCTGGCCGCCGTCCCCGCCGAGCGGGTCGCCGTGGGCAGCTCGGTCTCCGTACATGTCGGACTGATCGCGGCCTCGCTGCCGCCGGGCGCCGAAGTCCTCTTCCCGGAGGGCGAGTTCAGCTCGGTCGTCACCCCGTTCGCCGTCCGCGGCGACCTCGTGTTGCGGTACGCGCCGCTGGACGGCCTGGCGGCGGCCGTGCGGCCGGACACCGCGCTGGTGGCCTTCTCGGCGGTCCAGTCCGCGGACGGGAGGATCGCCGATCTGGACGCGGTACGGGCGGCAGCCGCCGCGCACGGCGCCCGGACGCTGCTGGACGCCAGCCAGTCGGCCGGCTGGCTGCCGCTGGACGCCGGGGCGTACGACTACACCGTCACCGGCGCGTTCAAGTTCCTGGTCTGCCCGCGCGGTACGTCCTTCCTCACCGTGACCGAAGAGGCGCAGGAATCGCTGGTGCCGATGCACGCGGGCTGGATCGCCGCCGAGGACCTCTGGGCCAGTACGTACGGTCCTGTCGAGCAACTGGCCACCTCCGCACGCCGCTTCGACGAGGCCACGTCCTTTCTCTCGTACCACGGAGCCGAGCAGTCCCTCGCACTCCTGGAGGAGATCGGCGTCAAGGCGATCCACGCCCATGGCACCGCCCTCGCCGCCCGCTTCCGGGCGGGACTGACCGGCCTCGGCCATGAGCCGGTCCCCGGAGAGTCCGCGATCGTCTCCGTCAAGGGACTGACGCACCGGCACCCCGACCTTGAGCGAGCCCAGGTGGCGGTCTCCATCCGGGCGGGCTACGTGCGGGCCGCGTTCCATCTCTACAACTCCGACGCGGATGTCGACCGGGCGCTGGAGGTGCTCGCCGGCTGAGCCCGGCCGTACGCAGCGGGCGTACGAAGCCGTCGTACGAGGCCGCCGTACGCAGCGCGCGCAATCGCTACAGGAACCGTCCCAGGAACGCCCGGGTGCGGGGGTTGGCCGGGTGGTCGAGGACCTCCTCCGGAGTGCCGCTCTCCAGCACCCGGCCGGCGTCCATGAAGACCACCCGGTCCGCCACTTCCCTGGCGAAGCCGATCTCATGGGTCACCACGAGCATGGGGAGTCCGTCGCGGGCCAGATCCCGCATCGTGGCGAGGACCTCGCCGACGAGCTCGGGGTCCAGGGCGCTGGTCGGCTCGTCGAAGAGCATCAGCTTCGGCCGCATGGCCAGCGCGCGGGCGATGGCGACGCGATGCTGCCGGCCGCCGGAGAGCTGCCGCGGATAGGCGGCCGCCTTGTGAAGGACGCCCTCGCCCATCTGCTCGCCGACGAGGGTGCGAGCCGGTGTGTGCGGGCCGCTGCGGAGCGGTACGACCTGCGGCGTAACGGGCTGGCCGAGCGCCTTGCCCGGCGTGGGGTGCCCACCGAGAACCGGGACGGGCTGATGCTGTGGGTGCCGGTGGCGGACGAGACCTCCGCGCTGGTCACGCTCGCGGCCCGGGGCGTCATGGTGTCGCCGGGGAGCCGCTTCTGCGTCTCCTACTCCCGCCCGCATGTCCGGATCGCCACCAGCCGGCTCACGGAGGACGCGCACGCGCTCGACGAGACGGCCGCGCTGATCGCCCTCGCCGCCTCCGCCTCGTCCGTCCGACTGGACTGACACGTCCTCGGCTAGGCCCTCGGCCAGGCCCTCAGCGCTGGACGTCCTCCGCGTCGGCGGGTGGGCCGGTGCACGCGTCCGCCCCCCGTTCCGGGCAGCCCTCCGTCTCCGCGCAGAGGTTCGACTCGACCTTGGCGAGCAGCCGGATCAGTTCCCCGCGCTCGGTGTCGTCGAGCCCCGCGAGGGTGCGCTCCTCCAACTCCGTCCAGGCGTCCTTGACCTCGGTGCGCAGCGCGCAGCTGTCCGACGTGGCCTCCACCAGCACCGCGCGCCGGTCCAGCGGGTCGGGGGAGCGCTTCACGTACCCCGCGTGATCCAGCCGCTGAAGCATCTTGGTCACGGTCGACGGGTCGAGGTCCATCGACTTGATCAGCTCGGACTGGCGCACCCCGTCCGAGTCCCACAGATGCATCATCAGGAACTCCTGGCCGGGGTAGAGGCCGGTGCGCCGCAGCAGCTTGCCGGCCGTCATGCGGTGCAGCCGGGAGATCCGGGACAGGGCGTGACTGACCGGGCCGCCCCGCGCGGCGCCGGGCAGTTCGTCCGTACAGGCAGGGTCGTCGGATGTCATGTCACGGAGTTTAGCTTGGTCGACCAAGGAATGAGCTACAGTGACTCGCGGTTGATTACTTGGCCGACCACATATTTGCTACGGGAGCCTCCATGACCACCGCGTTCGATCCGATCGACCTTTCGGGTACGCAGCTCGCCAATCGCATCGCCATGGCCCCGATGACCCGCAGCCGGGCCTTCGGCCCTGGACTTGCACCCACCGCCTCGACGGCGGAGTACTACGCGCAGCGCGCCTCGGCCGGCCTGATCATCACCGAGGGAACCCAGCCCTCGGTGGTCGGCCAGGGCTACCCGAACACCCCCGGTCTGCACAGCGAGGAGCAGATCGCGGCCTGGCGCGTGGTCACCGACGCCGTCCACGCCAAGGGCGGGAAGATCTTCGCCCAGATCATGCACGCCGGCCGG
Source organism: Streptomyces sp. NPDC042201 (assembly GCF_055582185.1). Classification (NCBI taxonomy): domain Bacteria; kingdom Bacillati; phylum Actinomycetota; class Actinomycetes; order Kitasatosporales; family Streptomycetaceae; genus Streptomyces; species Streptomyces sp. NPDC042201. Next base: position 40,632 of record NZ_JBVJDS010000020.1, read on the forward strand.
ATCGGCCACCCGGTCCTCCTGCCGGAGGGCCTGACTCCGGTGGGCGCCTCCGCCGTCGCCGCGCAGGGGCAGGTCTACACGCACGAGGGCGCCAAGGACTTCATCGCCCCGCGCGAGCTGACCTCCGACGAAGTACGGGAGACCATCGCCGACTTCGTCTCCGCGTCGCGCAACGCGATCGAGGCCGGATTCGACGGAGTCGAGCTGCACGGCGCCAACGGCTATCTGATCCACCAGTTCCTGGCTCCCTCCTCCAACCTGCGTACCGACGAGTGGGGCGGTTCCGTGGAGGGCCGGATCCGCTTCGCCGTGGAGGTGACCCGCGCCGTCGCCGCGGAGATCGGTGCCGAGCGGACCGCCCTGCGGATCTCGCCGGGAAACCCGTACAACAGCATCGAGGAGCCCGAGCCGGAGCCCACGTACACCGCGCTGGTCCAGCAGCTGGAGCCGGTCGGCCTCGCCTATCTGCATCTGATTGAGAACACCCGGGAGTTCACGCTCGTCGTGCGCAAGCTGTTCACGGGAACGCTCGTCCTCAACGCCGCGACCGACGGATTCACGAGCGCGGATGAGCTGGCCCTGATCGAGGACGGCACCGCAGACATCGTGTCCTTCGGCGCGCTCTTCCTCGCCAACCCGGACCTGCCGTCCCGGCTGCGGGCGGGCGGCCCGTACAACACCCCGGACCCGGCGTCCTTCTTCGGCGGCGACGACAAGGGCTACATCGACTACCCGTCCCTGGAGAGCTGAGCTCCGCACGCGGGAAAAGGGGCGCGGGGGGGGGGGGGGGGGGGGAGCCCCCCCGCCCTTTTCTTCTTTTTCTTTCCTCCCCCCACCCATCCAGTTCATGCCCCCGGGGGGAGTTCTTCTCCCCCCCGAAAGAAAGACGCGGCGGGGGGGA
>NZ_JBVJDS010000020.1:41542-109952 GCF_055582185.1 Streptomyces sp. NPDC042201
TTCTTTTCTCGGGGGGAAAAGAAAGGACCACACCACCACCCCGCCCTGGAGAGGTGGGACCCAAAAGGGGAGAAGGGGGTTTGTTTTTCTTTTTTCTCCCCCCCCCCCCCGCGCCTGTGCCTTCTGTGCCTGCCTGCCCCTGACGCGTACGGTCAGCGCACCGGGGTGAAGTCCTGCGCCCCGATGAAGGACGGCCGCGGCGAGGGAGCCGCGAACGGCTTGACCGCCGCGTTCTCCACGCTGTTGAACACGATGAAGACATTGCTGCGCGGGTACGGGGTGATGTTGTCGCCCGAGCCGTGCATGCAGTTGCAGTCGAACCAGGTCGCCGAACCGGCCTTGCCCGTGAAGAGCTTGATGCCGTGCTGGTCGGCCATGCTCGTCAGCGCCTCGTGCGACGGCGTGCCCGCGTCCTGCATCTGCAGCGACTGCTTGTAGTTGTCCTGCGGCGTCTCGCCGGCGCAGCCCAGGAAGGTCTTGTGCGACCCGGGCATGATCATCAGGCCGCCGTTGGTGTCGTAGTTCTCGGTCAGCGCGATCGAGACCGACACGGTCCGCATGTTCGGCAGACCGTCCTCGGCGTGCCAGGTCTCGAAGTCCGAGTGCCAGTAGAAGCCCGAGGCGCCGAAGCCCGGCTTCACATTGATCCGTGACTGATGGACATACACGTCCGAGCCCAGGATCTGCCGGGCGCGGCCCACCACTCGCTCGTCGCGTACCAGTCCGGCGAAGATCTGGCTGATGCGGTGGACCTCGAAGACGGACCGTACGTCCTTCGTCGTGGGCTCGATGATCGAGCGCTCGTCGGCACGCACCGCCGGGTCGGTCGTCAGCCGCTCCAGCTCGGCGCGGTAGAGCGCCACTTCGTCCGGGCCGATCAGCTGCTCGATGGAGAGGAAGCCGTCCCGCTCGAAGCTTCCGAGGTCGGCCGGCACGATCGGGCCGGGGGCGCCGTGCGCGGACCAGACGACGGGGTCCTGACGCGGGGTGGTCACCTCGCCGACGCCACGGGTGGGATACAGGTCGGTACGTGCAGGGGCGGTGGTCATGGTCAGCCCTCCTCTGTCAGCAGTGGGTAGACGCCGTTCTCGTCATGGTCCTCCCGCCCGGTGACCGGCGGGTTGAAGACGCATACACAGCGGAAATCGGTCTTGGGACGGAGTGTGTGGCGCTCATGCCCGTTCAGCAGATACATCGTGCCGGGGGCGATCCAGTGGGTCTCGCCGGTCTCGTCGTTGGTCAGTTCGGCCTCGCCCTCCACGCAGAGCACGGCCTCGATGTGGTTGGCGTACCACATCGACGTCTCCGTGCCGGCGTACAGCACGGTCTCGTGGAGGGAGAAGCCGACCTTCTCCTTGGCGAGCACGATGCGCTTGCTCTCCCAGGTGCCCGAGGCCGACTTCACATGACGGTCGGTGTTCTCGATGTCCTTGAACGATCGGACGATCACGGTGCGTCGGTGCCTTTCTCTTCTGCGGCTTCTGCGGCTTCTGCGGCTTCTGCGGTCGCGTAGGTCGTCGCGTATGTCGTGTACCCGTACGGTCGTCCCGTACGGGTACGTGAACCGCGGATCAGGCGGTCTCGCGGACCGCGCGGGCCAGGGTGCGCAGGCCCTCGTCCAGCTCGTCGGGGCTGACGGTGAGCGGCGGAAGCAGCTTCACCACCTCGCTCCGCGGGCCCGAGGTCTCCAGCAGCATCCCCAGCTCGAAGGCGCGGGCGCAGACGGCGGACGCCCGGCTCTTGTCGGCGAACTCCAGGCCCCAGACCAGGCCGCGGCCACGGAACTCGGCCGCCGCGCCCGCGCTCTCGGCGCAGATCGCCAGCAGCGCGTGCTCCACCTGCTCACCGCGGGCTATGGTCTGCTTCTCCATCTGACCGTCGGCCCAGTACGTGTTGAGCGCGGCGGCGGCGGTGACGAAGGCCGGGTTGTTGCCCCGGAAGGTGCCGTTGTGCTCGCCCGGCTCCCAGATGTCCAGTTCCGGGGTGAACAGGCAGAGCGACATGGGAAGCCCGTACCCGCTGATGGACTTCGAAAGCGTGACGATGTCCGGTGTGATGCCCGCCTCTTCGAACGAGAAGAAGGCGCCGGTACGGCCACAGCCCATCTGGATGTCGTCGACGATCAGCAGCATGTCCTGGCGGTGGCAGAGATCGGCCAGCGCCCGCAGCCACTCCGGGCGGGCGACATTGATGCCGCCCTCGCCCTGGATCGTCTCGACGATGACCGCGGCGGGCTTGTTCAGGCCGGAGCCCTGGTCCTCGAGCAGCCGCTCGAACCAGAGGAAGTCCGGGGTCTGGCCGTCCAGATAGTGGTCGAACGGCATCGGGGTGCCGTGCACCAGCGGTATGCCGGCCCCGGCGCGCTTGAACGCGTTGCCGGTGACGGCGAGCGAGCCCAGCGACATGCCGTGGAAGGCGTTGGTGAAGGAGACGATCGACTCGCGGCCCTTCACCTTGCGGGCGAGCTTGAGGGCCGACTCGACCGCGTTCGTGCCGGTGGGGCCGGGGAACATCACCTTGTACGGGAGGTCGCGCGGCCGCAGGATCACATTCTGGAAGGACTCCAGGAAGGCCCGTTTCGCGGTCGTCGCCATATCGAGGCCGTGGGTGATGCCGTCACGCTCGATGTAGTCGATCAGCGCGCGTTTCAGCACCGGGTTGTTGTGGCCGTAGTTGAGTGAGCCGGCGCCGGCGAAGAAGTCGAGGTAGCTGTGGCCGTCCTCGTCGGTGAGACGGCTGCCCTGCGCGCGGTCGAACACGGCGGGCCAGCCACGGCAGTAGCTGCGCACTTCGGATTCGAGGGTTTCGAAGACGCTCAGTGCTGGCGGGGTGATGGTCACAGGGGTCTCCAGGCGATGGGATGGGGAAGAGCGGGAGGGTGCTCGGAACGGAGCGCGGTGCGCTCACGCCCGGCTGTCGGCGGTCTCGCGTCTACTGATGTCTCAGGGCGAGAGCGGGCCGATGCGGTACAGCACCTCCGGCTGGTGCACCCCGTCGGGGAACAGCCCGCCGTCGAAGAGGACCTCGCGCTTCAGCGCCGCCCCGTGGCGGTTGGCGAAGGCGGTGAACAGACGGTCCGAGGCGGTGTTGTCGGGCGTCACGGTGGTCTCGATCGCCGTGATCCCCAGCTCCTTGGCCACCCGGGCGGTCAGCTCGTCGAGCAGCGTGCCGGCGAGCCCCTTCCCTCGCTGGCTCTCGTCGACGGCCACCTGCCAGACGACCAGCGCCTCGGGGCGCTCGGGCCGGATGTATCCCGTGACGAAGGCGATCGGTGATCCCCCCTCGTCGCGGGCGACGACGGAGGTGGCCGCGAAGTCACGGCACCAGAGCAGATAGCTGTACGAGGAGTTGAGGTCCAGGACCTCGGAGTCGCGGGCGATGCGCCAGATCGCGGCCCCGTCCTCCACTCGTGGGGTGTCGATCGCAAAGGGACGGGTGAATTCGCTTCGGGCGCCTGCAAGGTCTGCTTGTGCGGCGGTCATGTCTATTTAATTTACCGAGCAAAAGCAGAACATGCATCTTCTGCAGGGGTTGGGTGAGAAGCCGACCTGTGTTATCAGGCGGGCGCGGGTGCCCGTGCGGATCAGGGGATAGTTGGGATGACATCGACTGAAATTTTGGGGCAAAGTGGCCTGGTCTGTGGACTCGGTCACATATCCGTAACGCTCGCGAGACCGGTCAGAATCACTCCGATGGCCCTGTTGAAATCTTGGCGTTTAGGGTATTGAAATGTGGGCATACGAATACGGGAAGCTGCTCTCTATAAAGCACCTTCCCGTATTCCTGAATTAACGCCTTTTTTGATTTACGGATGCTACTCCCACACCTCGCCGACCGCCCGCGCGGCCGCCTCCTGCCACACCTCGGCGCCGCTCTCGCCGAGCGCCTCGCCCAGCGCGGCGAGCGAGGCCAGCACCGCGTCCCGTGTCGCGTCGGCGCCGTAGTGATTGACCCGGATCATCTGGGTGGCCAACGCCCCGCCGCCCGCGATCAGTGGCAGCGACGGATCGGCGGCCAGCGCCTTGGCCACCAGCTCGCCCGCGTCCACCCCGGCCGGGGTGCGGAGCGTCGTGGCCACCGGAGCGGCGTCGGCGGCCTCGTGGACGAACGGCTCCAGGCCGCCGCCCAGTGCCAGCGCGCCCGCCCGCGTGGCCGCCGCGGCCGAGGCGTGCCGGGCGATGACGGTGTCCTGGCCGTCCGCCTCGATGCGCTCCAGGCACGCCTCCAGCGCCAGCATCTCCAGCTGGGCGGGGGCGTGGAGCAGCGTCCGGCGGCCGCCGTCGATCCAGCGCTCCTTCCAGTCCAGCAGCGAGAGGTACGAGCGGCGGGGTGCCTGCGGATTGGCGGCGAGCCGCTCCCAGGCCCGCTCGCTCACCGACACCGCCGAGACCCCGGCGGGGCCGCCCATCGCCTTCTGCGCGCCGATCACGCACAGGTCCACGCCCCAGGCGTCCGGCAGCAGCGACTCGGCGGCCACCGAGGCGACGGCGTCCAGCATGAACAGCGCGCCGTGGGCCCGCACCACCTCACCGATCGCGGCGACCGGGTTGGTGTTGCCGGTCGCCGCCTCGGCGTGCACCAGCGAGACGAAGTCGATCCCGGGGTGCGCGGCCAGGGCGCGTTCCACCTGGGCCGCGGTCACCGCGGTGTGGAACGGCACCTCCAGATCGACGACCGTCGCCCCGCAGTCGCGCAGCCAGTTCCCGAAGGTCTGCCCGTACGGCCCCGTGACCACGTTCAAGGCGGTCGAACCGGGCCTGGCGCCGCCGCGGACGCAGCCCTCCAGGGGCAGCAGGGCCTCACCCTGCATGATCACGACATCGTTCTCGGTGGCGAGGAGCGAGGCGACGCGTCGCTCGATGGCGGCGAAGCGCGCGGCGGTCAGCGGAGCCAGGTCCAGCAGCGGGTGTGTCATGGCGGTGCTCTCTTCGGATGCGTGTTCGGAATCTGCCCGGTCGAGGGTACCCACGGCCTCGTACAGTGCTGCCCATGAGCGATCACGCGGTGCTGCGGGTGAAGGGGCGGGTGCTCGTCGGCCCCGAGGAGGCCAGGGACGAGCTGTGGGTGGTGGGCGGCCGGATCACGTACGAGCGGCCGGCCGGCGCCCGTGATGTCCGCACCGTCGAGGGCTGGGCGCTGCCCGGTCTCGTCGACGCGCACTGTCATGTCGGCCTCGACCACCACGGCGCCGTCGACGAGGCGACCAGCGAGAAGCAGGCGATCGGCGACCGCGAGGCGGGCACGCTGCTGCTCCGGGACGCCGGCTCGCCCGCGGACACCCGCTGGATCGACGACCGCGAGGATCTGCCGAAGATCATCAGGGCGGGCCGCCATATTGCCCGTACCCGCCGTTACATCCGTAACTTCGCCCATGAGATCGAGCCGGACGACCTCGTCGCCTATGTCGCCCAGGAGGCCCGGCGCGGGGACGGCTGGGTCAAGCTCGTCGGCGACTGGATCGACCGTGACGCGGGCGATCTGACCGCCTGCTGGCCGCGTGGCGAGGTCGAGGCGGCCATCGCGGAGGCGCACCGGCTCGGCGCCCGGGTCACCGCGCACTGCTTCGCCGACGTCGCGCTGCGTGATCTCGTCGAGGCGGGGATCGACTGCGTCGAGCATGCGACGGGGCTCACCGAGGACACCATTCCGCTCTTCGCGGAGCGCGGGGTCGCGATCGTCCCGACGCTGGTCAACATCGCGACGTTCCCGCAGCTCGCTGCGGGCGGTGCGAGCAAGTTCCCGCGCTGGTCGGCGCATATGAACCGGCTGTACGAGCGCCGCTACGACACCGTGCGCGCGGCGTACGACGCGGGCGTCCCGGTCTTCGTCGGTACGGACGCGGGCGGCTCGCTGGCCCACGGTCTGGTGGCGGCCGAGGTCGCGGAGCTGGTGAAGGCCGGTATTCCGCCGCTGGAGGCCCTCTCGGCGACCGCCTGGGCCGCGCGTGGCTGGCTGGGCCGCCCGGCGCTGGAGGAGGGCGCTCCGGCGGATCTCGTGGTCTACGACGAGGATCCGCGGGCGGACGTACGGGTCCTGGCGGCCCCGCGGCGGATCGTGCTGAACGGGCTCGTCGTCGGCTGACGGACCGTGACGGGAGGGCAGCCGGCGTCGTTGAAGGTCTTCATGTGCTCCTGGCCGGGGCCGACCGGCGCACGACCCGGAACCGTGTCACATGGGTGAGTGTCCAGAACGCCCGTGCCACAAGAATCGAAAATAGACGCGGAAACCCCACTTTGGAGTGAACTAACCCCAGGTGTCTGCCGGTTCACTCTCAGTGCGTAAAGATTCCGGTGTCTCGGTCGCCGCCGCCACGTGTCCCCGTGACGGCAGGTCGGCGACGCCATATCTCTTGTGGGGGTTCCACCATTTTGAACAGCAATACCTTCCGCATGCCCGCACGCCGCTGCGCCACCGTCGTGGCCGCCGCGGCGCTGACGGCGGGCCCCGTGCTCCTCGCCGCTCCGGCCCAGGCCACCGGCGGTACGGGCGAGGGGCGGGCGAGCGCGGTCGTGCTCAGGACCGGCCTCGATGTGTCCCTGCTCAACAAGACCGTCCAGGTGCCGCTCAGGGCCACGCTCAACGAGGTGCAGGCACCGGCGAGCGCCGCGAAGACGGCGCTGAGCGTCCAGCTGAACGGGGTCGACCACGGCAAGCCCTTCAGCGTGCTGCGCGCCGACGTGGCCACCGCGAAGGCGACGGCCGACGGTCGCACGGCGCGGGGGTACACCAACCTCGTGCACGCCAAGGTGCATGTGCCGGGCCTGCCGCTGCTCTCGCTCATCGAGATCCAGGAGGTCACCTCCACGGCGGTCTGTGAGGCGGGGAAGCGGCCGGTCGCCGAGTCCAATCTGCTCGGCGGGGTGACTGTCCTCGGCAAGAGGATCACGCTCTCCGCAGGAGGGCCGACCCGCGTCCGGGTGCCGGGGGTGGGCGAGGTGACGCTCGACCTGTCGAAGACCCGCACCACGTCCCGTACGGCCGCGGCCACGGCGCTCGAACTCAAGGTGTCGGTCAACCCCCTTGAGCTGAACGTCGCCGAGGTCGAGGGCTCCGTCACGCTCGCCGAGGCCACCTGCGAGTCGCCGAAGGCGCCCGCCGCCGCGCAGCAGCCGGAGCCGGAGAAGCCGGAGGCGCAGCGGCCCGAGGAGCCGGTGAAGACGGATCCGAAGCCCCAGGGCGCCGCGGAACCGGTCAAGGAGAACCTCGCGGAGACGGGCGGCAATTCGATGACGCCGTATCTGGCGGGCGGCGCGGCGGTCCTGCTCGCGGCGGGCGGCGGCGCGCTCGTCCTGGCCAGGGCCCGCGCCAGGCGCTGACCCCGAAGACCCGGCCCTTGGGGGGCCGTGAGGGAGAGCGGTGCTCCGACAGGGGCACCGCTCTTCGCGTGTACGAGTCGCGCGTACGAGCGAGGGCGCGGCGCACTCGCGTACAAGCGGGAGCGCGGCGCCCCGGGCCACCCGGCCCTGTCGCGCCGGCACCCACCGTGTCAGCCGCCGACCGCCGTCAACGCCTGGTCCAGGGCTTGCAGGAAGCGGTTGGTCGTGGACCGGTCGCGCACCGCGAGGCGCAGCCACTCCGGACCGAGGCCCGGGAAGGTGTCGCCGCGCCGGGCGGCGAAGCCCAGGGTGCGCAGGCGGGCCCGTACCGAATCGGCGCGGCGCATCCGTGCGAGGACGAACGGGCCCGCCGCCTGCTCCACCGCCCGTACCTCCTCGAACTCCGCGAGCCCCGCCAGCAGATGGGCCCGCTCCACCGCGGTCCGCCGCGCCGCCTGCTCCGCCTCCGCGAGCGCGGCGGGTGACATGCACGCCTCCGCGGCGACCAGCGCGAGAGTGGAGACCGGCCACAGCGGCTGTGCGCGCTCCAGCGCGCTCACCGTCCGCGGATCGGCCAGTACGTAGCCGATCCGCAGGCCCGCGAGCCCCCACGTCTTGGTGAGGCTGCGCAGCACCACGAGCCCCGGCACATCGGTGTACCCGGCCAGCGCCTCCGGCTCGCCGGGCACCGCGTCCATGAACGCCTCGTCCACGACCAGCGTCCGCCCCGGCCGGGCGAGCTTCGCGATCTCCGCCGCCGGATGGAGCACCGACGTGGGGTTGGTCGGATTCCCGAGCATCACCAGATCCGCGTCCTCGGGCACCGCGTCCGGATCCAGCCGGAAGCCGTCCTCCACCCGCAGCAGCACCCGCCGCACCGTGTGCCCGGCGTCCCGCAGGGCGGCCTCCGGCTCGGTGAACTGCGGATGGACGACGACGGGTCTGCGCACCGGCAGGGCGCGGGCGAGCAGGACGAACGCCTCCGCCGCCCCCGCGGTCAGCAGCACCCGCTCCACCGGCAGTCCGTGTCGCGCCGCGACCGCCGCGCGCGCCGCCCGCCCGTCGGGGTAGGCGGCGAGCCCGGTCAGTGACTCGGCGAGGCGCGCGCGCAGCCAGGCCGGGGGGGTGTCCGTACGGACGTTGACCGCGAGATCGATCAGTCCCGCCGCTCCGTCCCGCATCTCGGCATCGCCGTGATGCCGCAGGTCGTAGAGGTCAGCGCGCGTAGACATAAGAGCCACGGGACTGATCGCAGGGTATGACGGGGGGCACGTGCGACCGCGCCGGCACCGGCGACAGCCGGTCGGCCGACGGCTCCTGGGGCGCCATGCTCTCGATGGGCTGGACGACGCGGGTCACCGGGCTCCTTCCGCATGCCACCGGCAGCCCGGGGCGTCACTGTGCGGCCCACGGTGCCCCGCGCGGCCGCTGTTTTCCACAGTCAACACCGACATCATGTCCGCCCGCACCGGTTCCACTCCGACCGGCCCCCCTGACGCGCCACAGCGCAGGTGACCGAAGCGGGCCGGCCCGCCGGGCTCGACTTCCGCTTCGGTACAAGGAGTTCACCCCCGCGCGCGAGCGCGGCGGCCTCGGCGACGGACGGTGTCCCCACGGCGGCCAGCGGCGCACCGGACGGATTCGGTACGGCGATCCCGGCCAGCAGGGCGGCCGGGTACCCGCGTACGGGCACGCCCAGCCGCGCGGCCGCGCCGACGATCCCGGCCTCGCCCGCCTTGGTGTCGACGGTCGCCAGCTCGGCGACGGACGACGCCGGGAGCCCCGCGTCCCGCAGCGTCTGTTCGATCAGCCCGAGCACCTCTCCGACAGGAGCGCCCCGGCTCGCGCCGATCCCCACGACCAGCGACCAACCGGTGGCGCCGGCGGTCACGAACGGCCCCTTTCCGGTCCGCGGGCCGGTCCGGGATGTGCGCGGCACGGCCCTGATCGGCTATGCAGGGGCGCATGGCGGTCTTCGTCGCGCTCGGCGCGTTCCTCATGACGCTGTTCGGCGGCTGGACGGCGCAACGCGTCACCGACCGCCGTCATCTGGTGCTGGGCCTGGCCGGGGGCCTGATGCTCGGTGTGGTCGGCCTGGACCTGCTGCCGGAGGCGATGCGCGCGGCGGGCGAGGAGATCTTCGGCGTGCCACAGGCGCTGCTGCTGTTCGTCGGCGGATTCCTCGTCGCCCATCTGGTGGAACGCCTGCTCGCCGGCCGTCAGGCCGCCCACGGAGGCGACCCGCAGGGGGGCGGCGGGCACGGTGCGGCCCCCGGAAAGGAAGGCCGCGTCCCCCAGCTGGGAGTGACCGCGGCGGCGGCCATGGTGGGCCACAGCGTGATGGACGGCATCGCGCTCGGCGCGGCCTTCCAGATCGGCAGCGGCATGGGCACCGCCGTCGCCCTCGCCGTCATCGCCCATGACTTCGCCGACGGCTTCAACACGTACACGCTCACCAGCCTGTACGGGAACGACCGCCGCAAGGCGATCATGATGCTGGTCGCGGACGCCGTCGCGCCGGTACTCGGCGCCGCCTCCACGCTGCTGTTCACCCTCCCGGAGGAGGTGCTCGGCAGCTATCTCGGCTTCTTCGGCGGCGCCCTGCTCTATCTCGCCGCCGCCGAGATCCTGCCCGAGGCGCACCACGAACACCCGGCGCGCTCCACGCTGCTGTGCACGGTCCTGGGCGTGGTCTTCATCTGGCTGGTGGTCGGCATCGCCGGGTGAACCGGGCGCGCGCCAGGCCCCCGTCAGGCCGCGCATCTCTCCACGAACCGCCGCGCCAGGTCCGGCGTGGCCGCCCAGTGCGTATGCAGATAGCTCGCGTGCACGCCCTGCTGGACGAATCCCTCCAGCCGGCGCTCGGGGTGTACGAGCCCCCACGCGGGAGCCGTCCCCGCGCCCGGATCCAGCACCGTCCGGTGGAACTCGTGCCCGCGGACCCGCGTCCCGGCCCGTGCCAGCGCGCTGTCGCCGATCGCCACCGCCTCCCGGTAGCCCAGCGTCAGCCGCCCCGACATCCGCGCGTCGGCGGCCAGCACCCCGCACATCGGCTTCCCGTCCAGGGAGCGCGCCAGATACAGCAGCCCGGCGCACTCGGCGGCCACCGGAGCGCCGGAGTACGCCAGCTCCGCCACGGCCTTGCGCAGCGGCTCGTTGGCGGACAGCTCCGGGGCGTACACCTCGGGGAAGCCGCCGCCGATCACCAAGCCCCGGGTGCCGTCGGGAAGTTCCTCGTCACGCAGCGGATCGAAGGGCACGACGTCCGCGCCCGCGGCCGTGAGCAGCTCCGTGTGCTCCGCGTACGAGAAGGTGAACGCGGACCCGCCGGCCACGGCGATCACCGGGCGGGCGCCGCCCACCGGCTCGACGTCCGGCTCCCAGGCGGCCGCGTCCAGCGCCGGCGCGCTGCGCGCCAGGGCGAGCAGCGCCTCCAGATCGCAGCCCGCGCGCACCCGCCCGGCCAGCTCCCGCATCGACCCCAGGGCGTCCGCGTGCCGCTCGGCGGCCGGGACCAGACCCAGATGGCGCGAGGGCGTGACCTGGTCGGTGCGCCGCAGCACCCCCAGCACCGGTACGCCCGACTCGTCCAGCGCGTCGCGCAGCAGCCGCTCGTGCCGGTCGGTGGCGACCTTGTTGAGGATCACCCCGCCGATCCGTACCTCCGGATCCCAGGACGCGAAGCCGTGCACCAGCGCCGCCACGGACCGGGACTGCGACGAGGCGTCCACCACCAGCACCACCGGTGCGCGCAGCAGCTTCGACACCTGGGCGGTGGAGGCCAGTTCACCCTGGCCGGAGGCGCCGTCGTACAGCCCCATCACGCCCTCGACGACAGCGAGGTCGCAGCCCGCCGCGCCATGCGCGAACAGGGGCCCGATCAGCCCGGGTCCGCACATGTACGCGTCGAGATTGCGCCCCGGGCGGGTCCGCGCCCCCGTCGACACTGCCAGCGCGTGATACCCCGGATCGATGTAGTCGGGCCCGACCTTGTGCGGGGACACCGCGAGCCCGCGCTCCGAGAAGGCCGCCATCAGGCCCGTGGCCACCGTGGTCTTGCCGCTCCCGGAGGACGGCGCGGCGACGACCAGGCGCGGGACGTTCACCACTCGATGCCCCTCTGGCCCTTCTGACCGGCGTCCATCGGGTGCTTGACCTTCGTCATCTCGGTGACGAGATCCGCGAACTGCACCAGCTTCTCCGGCGCGTTGCGGCCGGTGATCACCACATGCTGGGTGCCGGGACGCTCGCGCAGCACCTCGATCACCTCGTCGGTGTCCACCCAGCCCCAGTGCAGCGGGTAGGCGAACTCGTCCAGGACGTACAGCCGGTGCGTCTGCGCCGCCAGATCCCGTTTGACCTGCTCCCAGCCCTCGCGCGCCGCCTCCTCGTTGGACAGCTGCGAGTCGCGCTGCACCCAGGACCAGCCCTCACCCATCTTGTGCCAGGCGACGGAACCGCCCTCGCCGCTCGCCCCCAGCACCTTCAGCGCCTGCTCCTCGCCGACCTTCCACTTCGCCGACTTCACGAACTGGAACACCCCGATCGGCCAGCCCTGCGTCCACGCGCGCAGCGCGAGCCCGAAGGCCGCCGTCGACTTGCCCTTGCCGGTGCCCGTGTGGACGAGCACGAGCGGGCGGTTGCGGCGCTGACGGGTGGTGAGCCCGTCGTCCGGTACGGTCTCCGGCTGTCCCTGTGGCATTACGCGGCCCTCCTGGGTCCGTTGGTTCCCCTGGCTCCGTGCGCGGCGCCGGGTGCGCCCTGTCCGCCCTGTACGTCCCTGACCAGGCCGGCGATGCTGTCGGCCCGCAGCTCGTCGAGGGTGACGGCGGTGCCCTCCAGATCCGTGGCGAGCGTGCCGGCGAGACCGAGCCGTACCGGCCCCGACTCGCAGTCCACGACCACCGAGGCCGTCCCCTCCGCGGCGAGCAGCCGCGCCGCACGCGAGGCGAGCGCCACCGGATCGGGGCCGCCCGTCGCCCGCCCGTCCGTCACGACCACCAGCAGGGGCCGGCGCGCGGGATCGCGCATCCGCTCCACCCGCAGGACGTCGTGCGCCTTCAGCAGCCCGGCGGCGAGCGGGGTGCGGCCGCCCGTCGGCAGCGACTCCAGCCGGGCCGCGGCCGCGTCCACCGACGACGTCGGCGGCAGCGCCACCGCCGCCTCCTTCCCCCGGAAGGTGACCAGTCCGACCTTGTCGCGCCGCTGGTACGCGTCCAGCAGCAGCGAGAGCACCGCGCCCTTCACGGCGCTCATCCGCTGCCTGGCCGCCATCGACCCGGACGCGTCGACCACGAACAGCACGAGATTTCCCTCGCGCCCCTCCCGCGTCGCCTGCCGCAGATCGTCCCTGCGGACCACCAGGCCGGGGCCGCTGCGCCCGCGCGCCCGCTGGTGCGGCGCCGCGGCCTGCACGGTCGCCGCGAGATGCAGCTTGGTGAGCGCGCCACGCGGCCGTCGCGACCCCGTCGTCCTGCCGTGTTCCGTACGGGCCCGGGAGCGCCGCCCGGCCGCGCCCTCGCCCAGACCGGGAACGCTCAGCATCTTCGTACGGAACGGCTCGGCGGCCTGTACGGCGGACTGCTCGCCCGCTCCGGCGCGCTGGGGCTGTCCGGCCTCCGGCTCGGGCCGCGGCTCCGGCCGCTCCGGCGTGTCGTCCTGCCCGGAGGCGTCCCGCTCCGGCGCGTCGGGCCCCTCGGGACCGGACTCCGGCGGCCGGCCGCCCCCGCCTCCGGATCCGTCGGGACCGTCCGGATCAGGGTTGTTGTCCCCGTCGCCGCTGTCCTCGCTGGCGAACTCCTCCAGCGTGTCGTCGAGCTTCTCCTCGTCAAGTCCCGGCGCGTCGAACGGATTGCGGCGGCGCCGGTGCGGCAGCGCCAGCAGCGCGGCCTGCCGTACGTCCTCGGCGCGTACGTCCGTACGCCCCGCCCACGCGGCCAGCGCCGTCGCGGTCCTGGCCATCACGATGTCCGCCCGCATCCCGTCCACCTCGAAGGCGGCGCAGGTCGCGGCGATCTGCAGCAGCGCGGCGTCCCCGAGCCGCACCTCGGGCAGCAGGGACCGCGCCGCGGCGATCCGCTCCCGCAGGGCGCTCTCCTCGCCGGCCCAGCGCGCGGCGAAGCCGGCCGGATCGTCGTCGTACGCGAGCCGTCGCCGTACGACCTCCACGCGCAGTTCGGGCTCGCGCGAGGCGGCGACCTCCACGGTGAGCCCGAAGCGGTCCAGCAACTGCGGCCGCAGCTCGCCCTCTTCGGGGTTCATCGTCCCGACCAGCAGGAAGCGCGCGGCATGCCGTACGGAGACGCCCTCGCGCTCCACGTACGAAGCGCCCATGGCGGCCGCGTCCAGCAGCAGGTCGACCAGGTGGTCATGGAGGAGATTGACCTCGTCGACGTACAGCACCCCGCGGTGCGCGTCGGCGAGCAGTCCCGGCTCGAAGGCCTTCACGCCCTCCGACAGCGCCCGTTCGATGTCCAGCGCCCCGACGAGCCGGTCCTCGGACGCGCCGACGGGCAGCTCGACCATCCGGGCCGGCCGGGACACGCCGGGCGCGCTCTCGTGCGGTCCGTCCGGGCAGCGCGGATCGGGCGCGGCGGGATCGCAGCTGAACCGGCAGCCGGCCACGGTCGCCACCTCGGGCATCAGCGCCGAGAGCGCCCGCACGGCCGTGCTCTTGGCCGTGCCCTTCTCACCGCGGACCAGGACACCGCCCACGGCCGGACTGACGGCGTTGAGCAGCAGGGCCAGCCGCAGATCGTCCATCCCCACGACGGCGGTGAACGGAAAAGGGGTGCTCATATGCTGATCGCTCCTTTGAACGGCTCGATGGTGGTCATGGCGCCCCCGGCGGGATGAAGGGCAGCCCGGCGGGCGCTCCTTCCTCGATCAGCCGCATCAGCGCGTCCGTGTCCGCGTGCTCCTCGACGAGGTCGCCGAGCAGGTCGAGCTGTTCCTCGCGCAGCGCGCCGAAGCTCGTGCCGGGCGCGGGTACGAAGCGCCGGCCCGCCGCCCGCGCCACCTCCGTCAGGAAGCGCCGCCGGAACGCGTCGCTCTCCAGCGCCCCGTGCCAGTGCGTGCCCTGGACGGCCCCCACCCGGCAGCCGTCGAGCGCCCGTCCCCGCTCGTCGCGGACGAAGGTCTCGCCGCCCCGCACCTCGGCGACGCCGTGATGGATCTCGTACCCCTCGACGGGTTCGCCGAGGGCCATCCCGACCGGCCTGGCCAGGGTCTTGTGCCGGTCGAACCTGACCCGCACGGGCAGCAGTCCCAGACCGGCCACCGCGCCCGCCCGCGACTCCACCTCGTCGTCGATGTGCTCGCCCAGGATCTGGTAGCCGCCGCAGATGCCCAGCACGGGACGCCCCTCGGCGGCCCGCCGGACGATCGCGTCGGCGAGCCCGCGCTCCCGCAGCCACGCCAGCGCCTTCACCGTGCCGCGCGTGCCCGGCACCACCACCAGATCGGCGTCGGCCAGCTCCTCGGCCCGGTCCACGAACCGCACGACGACACCCGGCTCGGCGGCCAGCGCGTCCACATCGGTGAAGTTGGACATCAGCGGTACGGCGCAGACCGCCACCCGCAGCACGTCCTCGCCGTACGGGGGAGCGGTCAGCGACTCGCGCACGGCGCCGCGCAGGGAGACCCGCAGCCCGTCCTCCTCGTCGATGCCCAGACCGTGCCGCCACGGCAGCACCCCCAGCGTGGCCCGCCCGGTCAGCCCGCGGAGCATCTCGAGACCCGGCTCCAGCAGCGACACGTCGCCCCGGAACTTGTTGACGAGATAGCCCGCGATCAGCGCCTGGTCCTCGGGGCTCAGCAGCGCGGTCGTCCCGAAGAACGAGGCGAAGACGCCGCCGCGGTCGATGTCCCCGACCACCACCACCGGCAGCCGCGCCGCGCGCGCGATGCCCATGTTCACGATGTCGGTACGCCGCAGATTGATCTCGGCGGGACTGCCCGCCCCCTCGCAGATCACGGCGTCGTAGCTGCCCCGCAGCTCCTCCAGGCACTCCAGGACGGTCCCGAGCAGGGCTGCCCGCCCGCCGCCGTACAGGGCTCCCCCGGGGGACGATGGTCCGCCGGGCTCTCCGAAGAACCCCTTGGCGCTCAGCTCGCCCACCGGCCGCCCCAGCAGCACCACTTGGCTGCTGCGGTCGCTGCCCGGCTTCAGCAGGACGGGATTCATCAGTGCGGACGGCTCGACCCGGGCCGCCTGGGCCTGCATCGCCTGCGCCCGCCCGATCTCCGCGCCCTCGCGCGTCACGAACGAGTTCAGGGACATGTTCTGCCCCTTGAAGGGCGCGACCTTCACCCCCCGGCGTACGAGCCACCGGCAGATGCCCGCGGTGACGACGCTCTTCCCCGCGTCCGAGGTCGTTCCGGCTATCAGCAGCCCGCCGCCGCGCCCGCCCCGACTCATCGGCGTCCCTTTCCCGAAGCTGTCCGCCGCAGGGCGCCGCAGCCGAACCGGCCGGCCACACAGGCCGCCAGGGCGAGCGCGCTCACCCGGCGCGACAGGCGCACGGCCCGCTCGATGTCCGCGACCTCGACGGGCCGCCCCTCGCCGTTCAGCACGGGCCGGTGCTCGACGCGTCCGCCGTACGTGAGCGTCCCGCCGAGCCGTACGCCCAGCGCGCCGGCGAACGACGCCTCCACCGGGCCCGCGTTGGGGCTCGGATGGCGGCGGGCGTCGTCGCGCAGCGCCCGCACGGCCCCCCGGGGATCGCCGCCGGCCAGCACGGCCAGCGCGGCGGTCAGCCGGGCGCCGGGCCAGCCGGCCACATCGTCGAGACGGGCCGAGGCCCAGCCGAACCGGCGGTACACGGCGGACTTGTGACCCACCATCGCGTCCAGGGTGTTCACGGCACGGAAGCCCACGAGCCCGGGCACCCCCGCGACCGCTCCCCACACCAGCGCGCCCACGACGGCGTCGGAGGTGTTCTCGGCGACGGACTCCACGACGGCCCGGGCGATCTGCTGTCCGTCCAGGGCCTGCGGGTCACGTCCGCACAGATGCGGCAGCCGCTCCCTGGCCCGTTCGATGTCCCCGGCGGCGAGCGCGCCGCCGATGGCCCGCGCCTCCCGCCCCAGCGAGGTGCCGCCGACAACGGCCCAGGTGGCGGCGGCTGTCAGGGCCACAGAGGCGGCGCGACGGTGCCGTACGCCCCGGGCGGCGAGCGCCGCGGCCCCGACGGCGCCACCGGCGCACACCACGGTGTGCAGCGCGCCCCATCCGCGGTGGTCACGCCAGAGCGTCCGCTCGACGGCCCCCGCGGTCCTGCCGAACGCGGCGACCGGGTGGCCCCGTCGGGGATCGCCGAACAGCCGGTCGCACAGGAGGCCGGCGGTGGCGCCGTACGCGAAGACCCGCTCGGCGGCTGAACCGCGGCCAGGCATGGCGAAATGTCCTCACTCAGGGTCCGCGCCCCGGCTCGACGAAATGCGGCGGCGAGAGTTCCTGGCTCCTGGGGACGAGATTCCCAGTGACAGTGGCGGGACCGCGCCGGATTCGCACCGGCTTCCTCTTCTGCCTCCGTATATGGCCCCGGCAGTCCACCACGCTGCGCAAACACCCGTCAACTCATCCCTGACCTGCGACGGGACGGAGTGCCCAGCCCCACGCGACGCGTGTTCCCCACCGGCCACAAGGAACCGGCCCCGGCGCACACGAAGTGCGCCGGGGCCAGCCATAGTCGAACTGCCGTAGTCGAACGGTGTCGTAGTCGAACTGTGCTCAGGGGTCAGGCGACGATCAGATAGATGCCGTACGCCACGGCCGCCGCGCACAGCGCGAAGCAGGCGTAGGCGCCCGTGCGGGCCAGTGCCACCGAGCCGTTGGCGCCCTGAGTGGCGGCGGACTCCTGCTTGGCGAGACCCACGATGCCCAGGGTGAACAGGCCCACGAGTCCGATCGTGGCCACGAGGCTGACGCCGAAGACGGAGCCGAGGGCTGCCCAGTCGATGTTCATGCGGTCCTTTTCCTTGCGGTCTGGTCGGCGGGGGAGCCGTTACACCGTGGCGGTTCGCGCCGGCTCGCCGGCGGGGCCCGTGGGGGCCGGGATGGTGGTCGAGAGGTCCTGCGCGGCCGCGGCGGCGGCCGTGGGCGGCGGGGTGACGGCCGCGATGGCGGTGGTCACCACACCCGCGGGCTCGGCGTCCGTGGCGGGGCCGGCCTCGCCGCCGGTCTCGATGACGTTCGTGTGGTCGACCGGCCGGCGGCGCGAGGCGAGCCAGATCGCACCGGACAGCACGACGAGCAGGACGGCGACGACCGTGACGCCCCAGGCGCCCTGACCGGTCAGGAACTCGGCGCCGGCGGCGACCAGGCCCGCGGCGGGCAGCGTCAGGCCCCAGGCGATGAACATCCGGGTGGCGGTGGACCAGCGGACCACGCCGCCCTTGCGGCCGAGGCCCGCGCCCATCACGGCGCCGGAGCAGGACTGCGTCGTGGAGAGGGAGAAGCCCAGGTGGGAGGAGGCCAGGATGACGGTCGCGGCGCTGGTCTGGGCGGCGAAGCCCTGCTGCGGCTTGAGGTCGGTGAGGCCGGTGCCCATGGTGCGGATGATGCGCCAGCCGCCGAGGTACGTGCCGAGCGCGATGGCCGCGCCGGCGGAGACGATGACCCACAGCGGAGGGTTGGAGCCCGGCGCGAGGACACCGCCGGTCACCAGCGCGAGGGTGATGACACCCATGGTCTTCTGCGCGTCGTTGGTGCCGTGGGCGAGGGAGACGAGACCCGCAGAGGCGATCTGGCCGGCCCGGTAGCCCTTGGCGGTGGCCTTCTCGTCCGTGCGGCGGCCGATCCGGTACGTCAGCCGGGTGGCGAGCAGGGCCGCGAGGCCGGCGACGAGGGGGGCGGCGAGCGCGGGAATCAGGACCTTGGTGACGACGACGCCGCCGTTGACCCCGGAGGCGCCGACGGACATCAGGGTGGCGCCGATCAGGCCGCCGAAGAGTGCGTGGGAGGAGCTCGACGGGAGGCCGAGCAGCCAGGTGAACAGATTCCACAGGATGGCGCCGACGAGCGCCGCGAAGATCACTTCTGTCTGGATGCCCTGTTCGTTGATGAGCCCGCCGGAGATCGTCTTGGCGACCTCGACGGACAGGAACGCGCCGACGAGATTCAGCACGGCGGACATGGCCACCGCGATCTTGGGTTTCAGGGCGCCGGTCGAGATGGTCGTCGCCATCGCGTTGGCGGTGTCGTGGAAACCGTTCGTGAAATCGAACACGAGCGCCGTCACGATGACAATCGCGAGCAGCAGGGTGAGGTGTTCCATTGACCCAGGCAATCGTTCGACGTCGGTGGCCTCGGTGAACGTAAGGAGTCAGGGTGAACGGAAGATGAACTAGGCAGGTCTTTGCGGTGACCCCATGTGAGGACATTCCGCGCGGCGCGCGCCGGGAGCGGTGACGGCCCTGCCCGGGCCGCCTGAGAAGATCGCCCCATGACCGGTCAGCAGCGGCAGCAAGCGATCGAACAGGCCTGGCAGGACCTGGTGGCCACGGCCCGCAGGACGGCGGCGGAGGGGCTGGTCGTCGGCACCTCGGGCAATGTCTCCGTACGGATCGGCGGACTCGTCCTGGTCACGCCGAGCGGGGTGCCGTACGAACAGCTGGCCGCGGAGGACCCCGTGGCGGTCGGCCTCGACGGCCGGCAGCTCCTCGGCGATCTCACCCCGACGAGCGAACTGCCGCTGCACCTCGCGGTCTACCGGAACACCCCCGCGGCCGCCGTGGTCCACACCCACGCGGTGCACGCGACCGCCGTCTCCACCCTCGTCCCCGAACTGCCGCTGATCCACTACATGGCGGCGGCCCTCGGCGGCGCCGTCCGAGTCGCCCCGTACGCGCTGTACGGCTCGGACGCACTGGCCGCCGGCATGCTCCAGGCGTTGCGCGGGCGCACGGCCTGCCTGCTGCAGAACCACGGCACCGTCAGCTACGGCGACTCCCTCGCCCAGGCCTACGACCGCACCGCCCAGCTGGAATGGATGTGCCGTCTCTGGCTCACGGCCGGCTCCCTGCCGGGCCACACCCCGACGCTCCTGTCCGAGGCCCAGGTGCGCGAGGCCGGGGAGAAGCTGAAGGGCTACGGCCAGTCGGGCTGAGCCGGGCCGAGCCGGGCCGCGGGGCTGACCCGGCGGGCCGGGGTCGGCCGTCCCCTGACGGACCCCGCCCACTGGCTTTACGGCGCGTGCATGACGACACTGAGACCGTGCGCCCGGCTACAGCGACGGCAGCGGCCGTCACCACACTGCTCGGGGTCGGCGCGGCTGCGGTCGCGGCCGGCCGGTACGCCAGCGATGTCGCTCTCAAGGCATCGCCGGGGCGGCCCCTGCCCAGCGACCCCCGCCTCACCGTGCACGCCACGGCCGCCGGACAGGTCACCCTGACCCGCTGCCTCGCCGCCCTGCGCCCCGGTATGTACGGGCTCGAAGGGCCGGGCGTCCACGCGGTCGTCGGACCCGTCCTGGAGGGGGTGGCGCACGCCCCCGACACCGTTGTCCGCCGACTGGAACGCGTCAGCCACGGCAGTCTCGTCGTCGGCCACCGCGTCCGTCTCACCCCGCAGGTGTACAGCGGCGACCCCGGCACCGCCCTCGGTCTCGACTACAAGGACGTGGAGATCCCCGGCGAACTCGGATCCCTGCCCGCCTGGTTCGTGCCGGGACAGCGGGAGACCTGGGTGATCACCGTGCACGGCCTGGGCGCCACCCGCGAGCACCCCATGAACATCATGGGATTCCTGGCGGAGCACCAGTTCCCGGTGCTCGATCTCGCGTACCGCGGCGACCCCGGCGCCCCCCGCTCCCCGGACGGTCTCGGTCATCTCGGCGACTCCGAGTGGCGCGACCTCGACGCGGCGATCCGCTACGCCATCCGTTTCGGCGCCGAGCGGGTCGTCCTGCACGGCTGGTCCACCGGCGCCTCGATGGCCCTGCACGCCGCCGCCAAGTCCGCGCTGAGCGGTCGGATCGCCGGGCTGGTGCTCGACTCCCCGGTGCTGGACTGGGAGGCCACCCTGCGGGCGCTGGCCACCGCGCGCCGCACCCCCGCGCCGCTCCTGCCGCTCGCGGTCAGGGCGGCCCAGGGCAGGACCGGACTGCACGGGGACCGGCTGCTCCGGGCCGCCGACCCCGACCACATGCGTGCCCCGGCGCTGATCTTCCACGGCCCCGGCGACACCCTCGCGTCCTGGGAACGCTCCCGTGAACTCGCGGCCCGCGGCCCCGGGCTGATCAGCCTCCACATCGTGCCGCAGGCTCCGCATGCCGCGATGTGGAACGCGGATCCGGCCGGATACGAGGAGACGCTCCGCCGCTTCCTCACACCCCTTGGTTAGCGGCTGCCCCACGGCCCGCGCCGGGGCTGCCAGAAGGCCGTTGTCGCAGGCAGAACCGGTCGGCGCGGGTCCGGTCCGCCCGCCGCCCCCGCGTCGTCCAACAAGCCTCCACCGTCCCTTCCGTCCCCTTGCGGAGCCCCCCTCGCGGCGGCCTCCTCGGTCGTTCCGGTACCGACAGAACAGATTCCGTTTGGGCTTTCGGGCGGTCACCGGGAAGACTGCCTCTCGTGACGTCCCGAAAGCCTGATGAGCAATTGGGCAACTCCAGACTCCGACTCGTCCGCCCGCGGCCGTTGGCCACGGCCCGACGGGCAGTGACCGACGGCCGCAGCCGGCCGGCCCCCAGGCCGCCCGAGGGCACTCCGCCCACCGCGGAGCTGGCCCGCCAGGCGAGGGCGGTCCTCGCCGATGCCGTACGGATCGCCCGCTGGGCGGCCGTCGACCGCGACCCCGGTGCGGGTCCGCTGGCCGAGCCCGCTCAGAAACGGGCCGCCGCGGCGCTGGAGTTGACACCGGAACAGGTGCGCGCGGGCTGGGACCGGGCCAGGCTGGCCGGGCTCGTCGAACTGCACGGCGGCACCGTACGTCCCGGCTGGCGGCTCCAGGCCTGGGACCGCGACGACAGCGCCGTCCAGCGCGGCTGGGTCGCCCTCTTCGACGCCTGGTCGCTCGTCCACCCTGCCCCTGCCGATGTCGCTCCTGCCACGGTCGCCGAGGTCGTCGAGGCCGTCCCCCAGGTGCTCTCCCTCCTCCAGCTCTCGGCCGGGCCCGTGCTCGTCCCCGCGCTGCTCGACCTGCTGCGCCAGCGCGTCGCCGAACTCCACGAGGAGCGCTGCGAGGTCCCGTACGGGCCGGAGGGCGCCGAAGAGCCCCCCGCGGCCGACGTCCCCCTTCCTCCGCTCCTCGACTGGGCCCTGGAGGGCCTGGCCGCCGTCGGCGCGCTGACCCTGGGAGAGGGCCAGGCGACCCTCACCCCGCTCGGCAACTGGGCGGTGTGGGTCAAGCTGGAGCAGATCTGCGTCGCCGCCCAGAGCCCGGCGGGCAATATCGAGCAGTCCGCCCAGGACATGCTGCGCGGCTGCGCCCGGCTCACCCCGGGACCGGCCCGCGCCGAATACCGCGCCTGGCTCGCCGCCCGCACCGTCGGCAGCGCCGTCACCGAACTCCTCGCCGTCGCCCGCGGTGAGGACGCGCTCCTGCGCGGGCTCGCCTTCGAGGCGCTGCGCGTCGTCGGCGCTCCGGCCGAGGCGGGGGTACGGGCGGCGGCCGACGACACCTCACTGCGCCCCTACGCCCTGCTCTGGCTGGCGGAGTACGAGGGCGCCGACCCCGACGACGCCGCCGAGGTCCTCACCCGCGAGGAGTCGACCTGGCTCTGGGTCGACACCGCGGCGGCCGTCGCCGACCACGGCGAGAGCGAACTGCTGGTCCGCCACCTGGACTCCGCCGTGCAGGGCAATGTGCCCGCCCTGCTCGACGAGGTCAGGGCCGTCGGCCACCCCAGGACCGTCCAGGTGCTGGTCGCCCTGGCCGCCGCCCACCCGGATCCCGCCCTCGCCAAGGCCGTGCGCCGGGCCGCGTTCCAGGTGCACACCGGCGGATCCTGACCGCACACCGGGGCAGGGGCCCGGCCCGCCGGCCGGTGCCCGGCCGACGGGCTCAGATGCTGCTCACCCCTTCACGGGCTCGACTGTGACGTGGATCTCAGTCTCGCATCGGCCACTGACAGCCGGGCAAGGCCGAACGGGGGATGTGCCGGGTCGCGGCCGCCGTGTCGTACCAGGTGCCGGTCCCGCCCGCGCCGCCCGTCGCTACGCTCGCGCCTGATCCGGGCCAGGGGAACCGAAGGGGAACAGTGACCGCTCTGCCGACCACCACCCTGCCGGCCACGGCTACGGGCGGCGGCGCCCGCAGCGGCAGCCGGCTCGCCCTCGCGCTCGTCTCGGCCGTACTGGCCGTCCCCCTGGTGACCGCCGCCCACCAGTCCCGGCACGCCCCCTTCGGCGACCAGCTCACCGTGCACACCGCCGCGTCCGCCACCGCGCCGGGCGCCCCCGACCCCGTACTGCGCTCGGCGGGCCCCCGCGTCGAGGCACGCGACCCGCGCTCCGGCGCGCTGCGCTGGGTCCATGAAAGGACCGGCCACCGCCCGCTCTCCCTGGCGGCCGCGCCCGGCCATGCCTTCGCCCTCTGGAGCGACGGTCTGGTCACCGACACGGAACGCACCACGGGCGACGCCGTCCGCTGGCACCGCGCCCTCCCCGGCCTCGCCGACTGGCTGGCCGCCGGCCCCGGCCGGGCCGCCGGGGTACTCCAGCCCCTCGGCCCCCGGGGCCGGATGCTCGCCGTCGTCACCCCGCGGCGCATCGCCGCCTACCGTGTCCCCGACGGGGACCTGCGCTGGGTGCTGCCCGCCGCGGGCGGCTGCGCCTTCGAGCCCGGTCGCTCCGTCCGCACGGGCGGCGCCCTGCTCGTCGCCCAGCCCTGCGGCGGGCGGGGCGCCTGGACATCCGGAGTGATCGCCGTCGACGGCCTCGGCCGGATCGTCCCGGGCCGCACCCCGCTCGGCAACGAACTCCCGGAGGACCGCCCGAAGAGCCAGGGGCACCGGCCAGAGAAAGCAGTGACCCGGCCCGGCTAGAATGGGCCGTATGGCATTTCTCCTTGTGCATTAGCCGGCGTCGAAGAATCCCTCCGCCTGCCCTCTTCCGCCGTCCATACCGCCCTGGAGTCTTTCCGTGATCACCGCAACCGGCGTCGAGCTGCGCGCCGGCGCCCGCATCCTCATCGAGTCCGCCTCGTTCCGTATCGCCAAGGGCGACCGCATCGGTCTCGTCGGCCGCAACGGAGCCGGCAAGACCACCCTCACCAAGTGCCTCGCGGGTGAGGGCCTGCCCGCCGCAGGCACCATCACCCGCTCCGGGGAGGTCGGCTATCTGCCGCAGGACCCGCGCACCGGCGACCTCGACGTCCTCGCACGCGACCGCATCCTCTCCGCCCGTGACCTCGACTCCGTACTGAAGAAGATGCGGGAGAACGAGCACCGGATGGCGAACGGCCAGGGCGCCACCCGCGAGAAGGCGATGAAGAAGTACGAGCGCCTGGAGACGGAGTTCCTCACCAAGGGCGGGTACGCCGCCGAGGCCGAGGCCGCCACCATCGCCGCCGCGCTCGGCCTGCCCGACCGGGTGCTCGGCCAGCCCCTCCATACGCTCTCCGGCGGTCAGCGCCGCCGCGTCGAGCTGGCCCGCATCCTCTTCTCCGACGCCGACACCCTGCTTCTCGACGAGCCCACGAACCACCTCGACGCGGACTCGATCGTCTGGCTGCGCGACTACCTCAAGACGTACCGCGGCGGCTTCATCGTGATCTCCCACGATGTGGAGCTGGTCGAGACCGTCGTCAACAAGGTCTTCTACCTGGACGCCAACCGCTCGCACATCGACGTCTACAACATGGGCTGGAAGCTCTACCAGCAGCAGCGCGAGTCGGACGAGAAGCGCCGCAAGCGCGAGCGCGCCAACGCGGAGAAGAAGGCCGCGACCCTGAACTCGCAGGCCGACAAGATGCGCGCCAAGGCCACCAAGACCGTCGCCGCGCAGAACATGGCCCGCCGCGCCGAGCGGCTGCTGTCCGGTCTGGAGCAGGTACGTCAGCACGACAAGGTCGCCAAGCTGCGCTTCCCCGAGCCGGCCCCCTGCGGCAAGACCCCGCTGACGGCCGAGGGCCTGTCGAAGTCGTACGGCTCCCTGGAGATCTTCACCGATGTGGATCTCGCCATCGACAAGGGCTCCAGGGTCGTCATCCTCGGCCTCAACGGCGCGGGCAAGACCACGCTGCTGCGGCTGCTGGCCGGGGTCGAGAAGCCGGACACCGGACAGGTGACCCCCGGGCACGGCCTCAAGCTCGGCTACTACGCCCAGGAGCACGAGACCCTGGACCCGGAGCGCTCCGTCCTGGAGAACATGCGCTCCTCGGCCCCCGACCTCGATCTTGTCGAGGTCCGCAAGACGCTCGGCTCCTTCCTCTTCTCCGGGGACGATGTCGACAAGCCGGCCGGGGTGCTCTCCGGCGGCGAGAAGACCCGGCTGGCGCTGGCCACCCTGGTCGTCTCCGCCGCCAATGTGCTGCTGCTCGACGAGCCGACGAACAACCTGGACCCGGCCAGCCGCGAGGAGATCCTCGGCGCCCTGCGTACGTACAAGGGCGCGGTCATCCTCGTCACCCACGACGAGGGCGCGGTCCACGCGCTGGAACCGGAGCGGATCATTCTGCTGCCCGACGGGGTCGAGGACCTCTGGGGCGCGGACTACGCGGATCTGGTCACGCTCGCCTGACAGCCCGCCGGCCTGCCGGTGCCATGATCGGCACGGTGATCCACGCGCGTGATCCATTCACGTGATCCACTCCGTATGGATCATTCGGCTCAGCAGTGATCCTTCATCTGAGTGAGTGCGTCTCATACCCCGGCGCGCCGCGCGACGGGCCGGTCCTTCCCGGCGATGATCTTCGGCCGCCGCCCTCGGCACGCCGCTGACCTGGCATTTCAGCCGGGACTGCGGCCGGGGGCGGCGGCCTCCACGTCTGGAATACGCAATTCCGGTCGTGCTCGGACGCCTACGTCCGGCAAAGCTGGTCGTACAGACCTTGCCGAATGGGTGGCCAGGAGGCTCGCGAGGGGTGATCATGAGAAGTCCAGAGCGCACTTCCCATGAGGAGGCACGGGTGGCCGAGACTCTGAAGAAGGGCAGCCGGGTAACCGGCGCCGCGCGTGACAAGCTCGCGGCAGACCTGAAGAAGAAGTACGACAACGGTGCGAGCATCCGTGCGCTGGCCGAAGAGACCGGCCGTTCCTACGGATTCGTTCACCGGATGCTCAGCGAGTCCGGAGTCACGCTGCGGGGACGCGGCGGAGCGACGCGAGGCAAGAAGGCCGCTTCGGCCTGACGACCGAGCATGGCTCCTCCTGGCCACCGGTTCGGATGGTGGCCACCCGGTCGATCACACGATCGCCCAGGTGGTTACTGTGCAGTCACTTGGCTCGATGCCCTGACTGCCCGAACCGGAGGCGCCCCATGACTTCGCTCGAACCAGTACTCGACAAGGATGGCGTACGGCTCACCGTCGAGGACGCGGTCGCCACGGTAAGTCTGACCAATCCGGCCAAGCGCAACGTCCAGTCTCCCGCTCTGTGGCGGGCGTTGACAGACGCCGGAAGGTCCCTGCCGGGCGACGTGCGGGTCGTGGTGCTGCGCGCGGAGGGCACGTCCTTCTCCGCGGGGCTCGACCGGCAGGCGTTCACCCCCGAGGGCTTCGACGGCGAGCCGTCCTTCATGGACCTCGCACGAGGGTCCGACACGGAGCTCGACGCCGCCATCGCCGAGTACCAGGAAGGCTTCGTCTGGCTGCGCCGCAACGACATCGTGTCGATCGCGGCCGTCCAGGGGCACGCGATCGGCGCCGGCTTCCAGCTCGCCCTGGCGTGCGATCTGAGGGTCGTCGCCTCGGACGTGCAGTTCGCCATGCGCGAGACGAGCCTCGGCCTGGTCCCCGACCTCACCGGCACCCATCCGCTGGTGGGGCTCGTCGGCTACGCCCGCGCGCTGGAGATCTGCGCCACGGGCCGCTTCGTCCAGGCCGAGGAGGCGGAGCGCACCGGACTCGCCAACCTTGTGGTGCCCGGCGAAGAACTCGACGCCGCGGTACGGGACTTGGCGGGTGCGCTGCTGGCCGCGCCGCGTGACGCCGTGATCGAGACCAAGGCGCTTCTGCAGGGCGCCGCGGGCCGCTCCTTCGAGGCGCAGCGCACGGCCGAACGCGCGTCCCAGGCCCGCCGGCTGCGCGACCTCGCGGGCCTCGCCGACTGATCCGTACGCGTTCTACGGAGCGTCCGGCGCCGCCTCCATCGCCGAGACCAGTACGGCCACCGAAGGGGCCCCCGGCAGCGCTGCCGTGACCGCCGCCCGCACCGCCAGCGCCACATCCAGCGGGCGGTGACCCGCCGCCGTCGCCAGTTCGACCCGGACATGTCCCGGCGTCAGGACCACTCCTGGGCCCAGGGCCCGCGTCAGATGTGCCACGCCGGGGACAGCGGCCACCACCTGCGCGGGCCCGCTGTCCGGGGGAGCGAGCGGTACCTCCACCGGCCCAGCGGGCGCCGGTGATTCTCCCGTCAGGTCCAACAGCGCCGTCACCCGCAGATCGGTCTGAGTCACCAACAGCCCCAGCCGGTCCACCGCGCAGCCGGACAGCGCCTCGCGCAGCCGGTCGGCCAGGGGGAGCAGTGGCTCGCCGGCCGCCGCCGCGAACTCCCCGTCGATACGCAGCGGTCCGGGCGGCAGCGCGCTCGGCGGGGGCGGCACGGCGGGCTCCCCGGGCGCGTCCGGCTCTGCCAGGGAGAGCCGCACCGTACCGAGCGCGACACCCGGCACCCGCGCCGCGGCCCGGCGCAGCGCCCCCACGGCCGCCTGCTCGGACAGCCAGGCCCCGTCCGCCGCTTCGCCGAGCGGCAGCAGCCTGCCCAGGCCCAGCCGTTGCCGTACCGCGGCCGTCCATCCGTCGGTGTCGGGCCCGTCGGTGCTGTGCTCAGTCGTCATCGTGCCAGCCTGCCGCATCCACGGCGCGGGACCGGGCAAGCGCACCTAATGTGTGCGAAAGAGGTCACCACCGCCCGGAAAGGGATGAATGGCGATGTCCGACACCGCACCCCGCAATCAGTCCGTGTCTTCCGGCAGAGAGCTCTCGGGCGACGAGGCGCGCAAACCGTCCGTCACCAGGCGCGGCGGCGGCCCGCCCGCTTCTCGCGGCCGCACCACCATCGCCGACGGTGTGGTGGAGAAGATCGCCGGCCTCGCGGCCCGCGACGTGCTCGGCGTGCACGCCATGGGCAGCGGCATGTCCCGTACCTTCGGCGCCGTACGCGACCGTGTCCCCGGCAGCTCCCGATCCGTCAGCCAGGGCGTCAAGGCCGAGGTGGGCGAGGTGCAGACGGCGCTCGATCTGGAGCTGGTCGTCGACTACGGCGTCTCCATCACCGCTGTCGCCGCCGCCGTCCGGGAGAACGTCATCTCCGCGGTCGAGCGGATGACGGGCCTTGAGGTGGTCGAGGTCAACATCGCGGTCAGCGATGTGAAGCTGCCCGACGAGGACGACGACGAAGGGCCGGAGACGCGGCTCCAGTAGCGGTGGCCGTAACCGGAAGAGGAGCGGAAGAGGAGAGAGCGCGATGAGCATGGCGGTGCTTGGCCTGTTGGCCGGTATGGCGCTCGGATTCGCCGGGTATTTCGGCGGCTTCGGAGCCTTTGTGCTGGTGGCCGCGTTGGGAGTGGTCGGCTTTGTGGCGGGGAGGTTCCTCGACGGAGATCTGGATCCCGGCGAGTTCTTCCGCAGTCGCGAACGCTACGACCGGCGGCGGTGACCCGGCGTGGCCGGTGACCGGGTGGCGGCCGCCGAGCGCGGGGAGATCACGATCGCGGACCGGGTCGTCGCGAAGATCGCCGCGCGGGCGGCGCGGGAAGCGCTCGGCGGCGTACCGGAGGGCGGTGCCGCACCGCATGCCACCGTCACGGTGCACCACGGCAGCGCACACGTCCGGGTCGGTGTCGAGCTGGACTATCCCACCGACATCGGTGCGCGGTGCGGCGCGGTGCGTCAGCAGGTCGTCCACCGGGTACACGCGTTGGCGGGCATGGACGTGCCCGAAGTGGTGGTGCAGGTCGAACGGCTGCACTCCGTCCATTCGCGCGGTGTGGCACAGGGGAGAATCCGATGAGTGAACCCGTGGCCGGGGGAGCCGGGCAGGAGACGGGCGGCGCGCCGGGCGGCGTACTCGGAATGGACCAGGCGTCGTCCGCGACGCGGTACGAGCCCAAGCCGGCGCCGAAGGACGACAGGGGCGGCAGAACCGGACGCTTCTGGTCCGTGCGCCGGATCCCCGCGGCCCTGACCGCCCTGGTCGTGCTCGGCGCGGCAGGACTGCTGCTCTACGACATCGCGGCGGTACGGGCCGGCCATCCCGCCATGTCCTGGCGCCGCCGGCTCGCCGGCCAGCTGGCCGCTCAGCCGCTCGACCAGATCTGGGTGCTGGTGGCCGCGGCCGTCGCGATGGCTCTCGGACTGTGGCTGATCCTGCTCGCCCTCACCCCGGGGCTGCGCGCGCTCCTGACGATGCGGCGGGACTTCACGGGGGTACGGGCCGGGCTGGACCGGGACGCCGCCTCGCTGGCGCTGCGCGACCGGGCCATGGAGGTCTCCGGGGTGCAGTCCGCGCGGGTACGGGTGAAGCGCTCCAAGGTGAAGGTGCGTGCCCAGTCGCACTTCCGTGAACTCGACGACGTACGGGCCGACCTGGACAACGCGCTGGGCGCCGGTATCGGCGAACTGGGCCTCGCCAGGCCGCCCGCCCTGACGGTGCAGGTCCGCAGGCCCACGAAGAAGGGATGACGGGATGGTCCGGGTGGTCAACCGTGTGCTGCTGGCCCTGATCGGCCTGGTGCTGCTCTGCGCGGGCGGCGTGGCCCTCGCCCAGGGGCTGGGGTGGCCGGTGCCGTCCTGGTGGCCGTACGGCGGGCCGCACGATGTGCTGCTCAGCCGCGCGAACCGGCTCCGCTGGCGCAACGAGGGCTGGTGGTGGCCGGCCGTCATCGCGGTCCTCGCGGTCGTGGTCGTGCTGGCCCTGTGGTGGCTGCTGTCCCAACTGCGCCGCGCCCGGCTGGCGGAGGTGCTGGTCGACAGCGGAGACGGCGAGGGCGCGCTGCTGCGCGGCCGCGCGCTCGAAGGCGTGCTGGAGAGCGAGGCGGAGTCCATGGACGGAGTGGCCGGCGCACGGGTCAGGCTGACGGGCCGCCGCAGCGAGCCCGCCGCGCGCGTCCGCCTGCTGCTGGAACCGCACGTCGCCCCGGGTGAGGCGCTGAGCCGTCTCTCGGGCGAGGCGCTGACCCATGCCCGTGACTCGGCGGGACTGGCGGCGCTGCCGGCGGAGGTCCGCCTCCGCGCGGCGAAGCACCGCGCGGAACGGGTGAGCTGAGGCCGGGCGCCGTGCCCCGCGGAGATCCGCCGGGCACGCCCTAAAAGCCGTGCAGCGCGCCGCCGTCCACCGGGAGCATCAGGCCCGTCAGATAGGACGCCGCCGGGGAGAGCAGGAACGCCGCCGTGTTGCCGAACTCCTCCGGGGTGCCGTAGCGGCGCAGCGGGATACGGGACTCGTGCGTCGCCCGCGCAGCCTCCGCGTCACCCGACAGCCCGTCGAGTTCGCGGACGCGGTCCGTGTCGATACGGGCCGGCAGCAGGCCGAGCACCCGGATCCCGCGCGGGCCGAGCTCGTTGGCGAGGGACTTCGCGAAGCCGGCCAGGCCGGGCCGCAGACCGTTGGAGATGGTCAGGCCCGGGATCGGTTCGCGCACCGAGCCGGAGAGGACGAAGCCGATGACACCGCCCTCGCCCAGCTCCGCCGCCGCCTCGCGGGCCAGCCGTACCGCCCCCAGGAAGACCGACTCGAACGCCGTCTGCCACTGCTCGTCCGTGTTGTCCGCGGCGAACCCGGGCGCCGGCCCGCCGACGCTGATCAGGACGCCGTCGAAGCGGCCGAACCGCTCCCGGGCCGCGGCGATCAGCCGCCGTGCGACCGCCGGATCGGCGTTGTCCGCGGCCAGCCCGTACGCGCCGGGCCCGATCGCCTCGGCGGCTGCGGCGACGCTCTTCTCGTCGCGCCCGGAGATGACCACCTTCGCGCCGTCGGCCGCGAGTGCCCGCGCCGCGGCGTTGCCCAGCCCGCGCGAGGCGCCCGTGACGACATAGACGCGGTCCTTCAGTCCCAGATCCATGGGTCCTATCCTGCCGTGCCGATCCCGGCCAGGGTCAGCGCGGTCACCACCAGTCCGATATGACTGAAGGCCTGGGGGTAGTTGCCGAGCTGCCGTCCGGCCACCGGGTCGTACTCCTCCGCCAGCAGCCCGACGTCGTTGCGCAGCGACAGCAGCCGCTCGAAGAGCTCCTCGGCCTCCTCCGTACGCCCCGTCATATGGAGCGCGTCGGCCATCCAGAACGAGCAGACCAGGAAGGTCCCCTCGCCGCCCGGCAGGCCGTCCAGCTCGGGGCCCTGCGCGGTGTAGCGGCGTACGAGCCCCTCGTGTCCCAGCTCCGCCCGTACCGCGTCGACCGTGCCGACGACCCGCGGATCGTCCGGCGGCAGAAACCCGACCCGGGGGATGAGGAGCGTCGCCGCGTCCAGCTCCGAGGAGCCGTACGACTGCGTGAAGGTGTTCCGCACCGGGTCGTAGCCCTTCTCGCACACCTCCTGGTGCACCTCGTCCCGCATGATCCGCCACCGCCTCGCGTCACCGCTGAGCGACGGATCGGCCTCCAGTGTCCGTACGGCGCGGTCGGCGGCGACCCACGCCATCACCTTGGAGTGCACGAAGTGCCGGCGCGGGCCCCGTACCTCCCACAGCCCCTCGTCCGGTTCGCGCCACTTCGACTCCAGGAAGCCCAGCAGGCTGAGCTCCAGACTCCAGGCGTGCGGCGTCGCGGCGATACCCGCGGTGCGGGCCACATGGAGCGAGTCGATGACCTCTCCGTACACATCGAGCTGGAGCTGATCGACCGCGCTGTTGCCGGCCCGGACCGGGGTGGAGCCCGCGTAGCCGCTCAGCCACGGAAGCTCGGTCTCCGGCAGCCGGCGCTCGCCGGCGAGTCCGTACATGATCTGCAGATCGGCCGGGTCGCCGGCGACCGCGCGGAGCAGCCAGTCGCGCCAGGCCGCCGCCTCGTCCTGATAGCCGACCGACAGCAGCGCCCCCAGCACCAGCGTGGAGTCGCGCAGCCAGCAGTAGCGGTAGTCCCAGTTGCGTACGCCGCCCAGATCCTCCGGCAGGGAGGTGGTGGGGGCGGCGACGATCCCGCCGGTCGGGCCGTAGGTGAGCGCCTTGAGTGTGATGAGGGAGCGCATGACGGCGGCGCGGTGCGGGCCTTTGTACTGGCAGTGCCCGGCCCAGCTCTCCCAGTCCTCCAGGCTGTGCCGCAGCGACTCGTACGGATCGACCAGCGGCGGGCGCGGCTCGTGGGAGGGATGCCAGGTGAGGACGAACGCCACCTTCTCCCCCTCGCCGACGGTGAACGAGGAGCGCGTGCTGAAATGCTGGCCCCAGGTCTTGACCTCGGGCTCGCTGCGCAGCCAGACGGAGTCGGGGCCCGCGACCGCCACCCGGTGGCCGTCCGAGCGCCGCACCCAGGGCACGATCGAGCCGAAGTCGAAGCGCAGCCGCAACGTGGCACTCATGTCCACCGAGCCGCTGACGCCCTCCACGATCCGCACGATGTCGGGCGCCACATCGCGCTGCGGCATGAAGTCGGTGATCTTGACGGTGCCGGTCCGGGTCTCCCACACGGACTCCAGCACCAGCGAGTCACCCAGATAGCCGCGCCGGGTGCAGTTGCCGGCCCCCGTCGGGGCGATCTGCCAGTGACCGTTGTCCTCGTCGCCGAGCAGCGCGGCGAAGCAGGGCGCCGAGTCGAAGCGAGGAAGGCACAGCCAGTCGATGGAGCCGTTCATGCCGACCAGGGCGGCGGTCTGCAGATCGCCGATAAGTGCGTAGTCCTCGATGCGTTGGGTCACGCCAGCCCTTGTTCCCGCACCACGGGGGCGTTAAGCAGCGGGTCAGGCGGTCACATCAGGCAGTCACGGGTTCGGGCGCGGACTCCGGCTCGGCGGCGCCGCGCTGCGCCGCCGCCTCGCGGTCGCGCTTCTCACGGCGTACGAGAATGACCCAGCCGACGGGCACGGCGGCGACGAACAGCCACCACTGAACGGCGTACGCCATGTGCGGGCCGATCGAGCTGTCGTCGGGGTCCGGGATCTGCTCGGGGCTGTCACCGGCCGGTACCGGAGAGGTCTGCTCGACATAGCCGCCGAGGACGGTACGGCCCAGCTGCTTCTGCTGCTGCCCGCTGTTGATCAGCATGACCTGGCGGGACGGCAGCCCCCGCAGGTCCCTGATGCCGCTGGACGTCGTGGTCTCGTCGGCCTTGAGACGGCCGGTGACGGTGACCTCGCCCGTGGGGGCGGGCGGGATGTCGGGGAAGGCCCGCTGGTCGCCGTCGGCGGGGATCCAGCCGCGGTTGACGATGAGGGCGCGGCCGTCGTTCAGGATGAGGGGGATCAGGACGTGATAGCCGACCTGGTCGTCGGCGGAGGTCCTGCGGCGTACGACGACCTCGTGCGCGGGGTCGAACCTGCCCGTGGCGGTGACCCTGCGCCAGTAGTCGGCGCGCGGGACGGTATGCCCGGGGGAGGTCAGCTCCGTGACCGGGACGGGCTTCGCCTTGAGGTTGTCCGAGATCAGGGAGTTCTGGGCGACCTTGTGTTCGTGCCGGTGAAGCTGCCAGAAACCCAGCTCGATCATCGCGGGGATGAGGGCGAGGGCAAGGAGGGTGAGGATCACCCACTGCCGGGACAACAGGAAGCGGTACACGCCTTCGACGGTACCCGGCCGGTGGCGCCCGCCGGACGGCGGGTGTCCGGTGCCCCGGCGTCCCGGTCCCGGATCCGCCCCGTTCAGACCCGGTCGACAATGCCCGCCCTGCCGTCGGCGCGGGCGCAGTGGGCCCCGCAGAACCAGTGGCCCTCGGCCTCGACGCCCTGGCCGATGATCTGGACCCGGCAGTGTTCACAGATGGGCGCCATCCGGTGGATGGCGCAGGAGAAGCAGTCGAAGACATGCACCGCGCCCTGCGCGTGCACCTCGAAGGACATCCCATAGTCGTTTCCGCAGACCTCGCAACGTGCCATGCGCCACAGGGTGTGACGCCGGGCGCCGGTGCGCGAGCGGGCCGCTGGCGAGTCGCCCGCCAATCACCCGTCTGCCGGGAAGGGAGCGGACAACGGAAGGCGCTCGGGCTCCGGCGCCGGCGCGGGGGCCGGGACGGAACCGCGCGCCGGCGCCACGTCCCGCAGCAGCTGGGTGAAGGCAGCCTCGTCGATGACGGGGGTGCCGTACGACGCGGCCTTGACCGTCTTGGACGTCGAGGCCCCCGGGTCGTTGGTCACCAGCAGACTGGTCAGCCGGGACACACTCGTCGCGATGTGCAGCCCCGCCTCCATGGACCGGTCCTCCAGCAGCTCACGGTCGACGGAGGTGTCGCCGGAGAACGCCACCCGCATGCCCTGCATGAGCGGCTCACCCGGCGCGTACCGGCCGGGGTTCGGATACGGGCAGGCCGGCCGCTTGCGCGAGGGCCGCCAGCTCGTCGGCCGGTACGACGACTGGTATCCGACCCGGGGCCGCGCCGGCGCGTCCGACCACTCGGTGAGCGGCAGGCATTCGAGCAGCGGCAGCCGGACCCCGTCCCGGGCCGCGGCGTGCAGACTCGGGCGGAAGGCCTCCGCCAGCACCCGCGCGTCGTCGAGCGCGTGGTGCGCGCGCTGCTGTACGACTCCGAAGTGCGCGGCGAGCGACTCCAGTTTGTGGTTGGGCAGGGGCAGGCCCAGCTCCTTGGAGAGCGCGATGGTGCACAGCCGCTGCCGGGTGGGCGCGGTCCGCTCCGCGCGGGCGTACTCTCGGGCAATCATCGACCAGTCGAAGATGGCGTTGTGCGCGACGAGCACCCGGCCGTCGAGCCGCTCGGCCAGCTCGGCGGCGACCTCGGGGAAGAGCGGGGCGCCCGCCAGTACGTCGCTCGTCAGTCCGTGGATCCACACGGGCCCCGGATCCCGCTCCGGATTGACCAGCGTGTACCAGTGGTCCTCGACCTCGCCCCGGGCGTCCAGACGATAGACGGCAGCGGACACTATCCGGTCGTCGCGGGCGAGTCCGGTGGTCTCCACGTCGACGACCGCGTACCCCTCGGGGTAGGCGGCCGGCCACGTCGCTGCAGTCGTCAGGTCGTCGAGCATGGTCACAGAGAATACGGGCCGCGACTGACAACGCCGTCGGCCGGTCGGCCCTGACGGGCCGTCGCCGGGGCGCGAGCGGTCGTACCGTCAGGGTCCGTACGGAGTAGGTGAACCGCCGCCCCATTGACGGGGGAGCGTCCTTCGCTCCGTCCGGCGGTCCGTCCGCCGGGCGTGACGGTCCGTCCGTGAGACCCTCCCCGGATGACTGACACCACCCACGACGAGCCCCACGGCGACGCCCTCGGCACCCGCCTCAACTGGCTCCGCGCCGCGGTCCTCGGCGCCAACGACGGCATCGTCTCCACCGCGGGCATCGTGGTCGGTGTGGCCGGGGCGACGGACTCACGCGCCACGCTGATCACGGCGGGCCTCGCCGGTCTGCTGGCCGGTTCGATGTCGATGGCCGCGGGGGAGTACGTATCGGTGTCCACGCAGCGCGACTCGGAGAAGGCCGCCCTGGCCGTGGAGCGACGCGAGCTGCGCGAACAGCCACAGGCCGAACTCGACGAGCTGACCGGGATGCTGGCGGAGCGTGGTCTGTCGCAGGACGTGGCCCGCGAGGCGGCCGAGCAGCTCACCCGGCGCGACGCCCTGCGCGCCCACGCGAGCGTGGAACTGGGCATCGACCCCGACTCCCTGACCAACCCCTGGCACGCGGCCGGCGCCAGCTTCCTCGCCTTCACGGTGGGCGCGCTGCTGCCGCTGCTGGCGATCGTGCTGCCCCCGGTGTCGTCGCGGCTGCTGATCACCGTCCTCTCGGTGCTGGCGGCCCTGGCGCTGACGGGCTGGTGGAGCGCCAGGCTGGGTGCGGCGCCGGTGGGCAGGGCGATACTGCGGAACATGGGCGGGGGAGCGCTGGCGATGGGCGTGACGTACGCGGCGGGGACGCTGCTGGGGGCGGCGGGGGTGTGACGGCGCCCGTGTTTTTGGGGGAAGTCACCAAAAGCCGCTGACAGTTCGTCTCGCATACTTGTCGGTAACAACATCTAGCCGCGCCCCCGCGGCCGCCTCTACGGTGCTCGCATGCCGCCGAACCTGCCCGATGTCGTGCTGTGGTCGATACCCGCTTTCGTGCTGCTCACCGTGGTCGAAATGGTGAGCTACCGGCTTCATCCCGACGAGGACGCGGAAGGCTACGCGGCCAAGGACGCCGCCACCAGCGTCTCCATGGGACTCGGCAGCCTGGTGTTCGACCTGCTGTGGAAGATCCCGATCCTCGCGGTCTACACCGCCGTCCACGAGCTGACGCCGCTCCGGGTGCCCGTCCTGTGGTGGACGATCCCGCTGATGCTGCTCGCGCAGGACTTCTTCTACTACTGGTCCCACCGCGGCCATCACGTCATCCGGATCCTCTGGGCCTGCCATGTGGTCCACCACTCCAGCCGCAAGTTCAATCTGACCACCGCGCTGCGCCAGCCGTGGACCTCGCTCACCGTCTGGCCGTTCTACGTCCCGCTCATCGCCTGCGGTGTCCATCCGGCGGCCCTCGCGTTCTGCTCGTCCGCGAACCTCGTCTACCAGTTCTGGGTGCACACCGAGCGGATCGACAAGCTGCCGCGGCCCTTCGAATACGTGCTGAACACCCCCTCCCACCACCGGGTGCACCACGCGTCCCAAGGCGGCTACCTGGACCGGAACTTCGGCGGGATCCTGATCGTCTGGGACCGGCTGTTCCGCTCCTTCGCGCCCGAGACGGAACGGCCGGTCTACGGCCTCACCAAGAACATCGGGACCTACAACCCGCTGCGGGTCGCCACCCATGAGTACGCCGCCATCGCCCGCGACCTCCGGGCGGCACACGGCTGGCGTGAGCGGGCGGGCCGTGTCCTGCGCGGGCCCGGCTGGCAGCCCGTACAGAACCGGACAGCCGCTGCCGCCGAGGCCGCGCCGCCCGCCGCCGAGTCCGCCGCATGAGCGCTCGTCCGGCCGCCGTACCCGCACCCCCGACGCGTGAGCGGCTCGCCCGGCTGCTGCTCGCCGCGTTCCTCCTCGTGGCGCTCTGCGAGCTCGTCTCCCTCGCCCTGGGCAAGGAGACGGGCCATCTTGTCGCCAAGCCGCTGCTGATGCCCCTGCTCGCCGCGTACACGGCCGTACGGGGCGGACCTCCGCTGCTGACCGGCGCGCTGCTGTTCGGCTGGGGCGGCGACGTCCTTCTCATGTTCGACGCCGACGGGGCGTTCCTCGCCGGGATGGGGTTCTTCGCCGCCGGGCACGTCTGCTATCTCGTGCTCTTCCGGCGGGGGCGTCCGCAGGGACTCCTCGGAGCGGTCTACGTACTCATCCTCGCCGTCACCGTCGCGCTGCTCTGGCCCGGCCTTCCCGCCGAACTGCGCGTCCCGGTGGCCGGCTACAGCCTGCTGCTCACCGCCATGGCCTGGCGGGCCGGTGGCCTCGGGCCGCTCGCGGGAGCCGGCGGCGCGCTCTTCCTGCTCTCCGACACCCTGATCGCCGCGGGCATCGCGGACTGGCCGAGGCCGCCCGCGCCGGACTTCTGGATCATGCTCAGCTATCTCGCGGCGCAGTCGCTGCTGGCCGCCGGATCACTCCGTCACGGATCCCGGGCGCGGGCGTACGGGGCGGTCCGCACCACCGGCTGACCTGTGCCGTGCCGACAAAACGCGGGCCGCCCCCCATCGAGGGGGACGGCCCGCGCGTGTACTGCCTATGTGATCAGTGCGGAGCGGCGTACTGCTTAACCGCGCACCGCGTCCAGGGCGTCGGCGATGCCGGCCCCGTAGAAGCCGTTGTGGGCCTTGCCGCCCTCACAGACGGCGTCGACCTCTCCGTCACCGTCGATGTCGTACGGCGTCGGGCAGGCGACATCGTCGGCCTGGGCCGTCAGAAGCGTCTTGATGGTCTGGGCGGAGGCGTTCGGGTGCGTGGACTTCAACAGCGCCGCGACACCCGCGACATGCGGGGACGCCATCGACGTGCCGGCCATGTAACCCCACTGGCCGCCCGGCAGCGGGCCCAGGATCAGACCGCTGGTCGCCGGCGGGGCCGGCGTCTGGTACCTGGTGGAGTCGCCGCCCGGGGCCGCGATGTCGATGATGCCGAGGCCGTAGTTGGAGAACGACGACTTCAGGCCCTTGGCGCCGGTGGACGCCACGGTGACCACGCCCGGGAGCTGGGTCGGTATGTCGAGGCACTTGGACGGGTCGATGACCCGCTCGCCCGGAGTGGTGTCGTTCGGGCTGGTCGTGTCGGTGATCGAGTCGGACGCGAGATCGTAGTTCTCGTTGCCCGCCGCGGCCACATTGACCGTGCCCTTGCTCTCGGCGTACTTCGTGGCGCGGGTGATCGCCTCGACCAGGGCCTTCTGGTCCGGGTCGTTCTTGCAGTTGAAGTACCACGGGTCGGTGTAATAGCTGTTGTTCGTCACATCGACGTCGTGGTCGGCGGCCCACATGAAGCCGCAGACGACGGCCTCCGTGTAGAACCAGCCGGCCGTGGTGGACACCTTGATGCCGGACACCTTCACGCCCGGCGCGACACCGGTCATGCCGATGCCGTTCTTGGCACCCGCGATCTCACCCGCGACATGCGTGCCGTGCGGGCTCTCCTCGGCGCTCGGCCGCCAGGCGCCGTCCGTCGTGTCCGGCTTGCCGCTGACGCAGTTGACCGACGCCTTGCGGTCGAAGTTCGGCGCGATGTCCGGGTGGGTGTCGTCGACACCCGTGTCGATGACGGCGACCGTGACCTTCCGGCTGCCGAGGGACTTCTTGTGCGCCTGGTCCGCCTTGATGGCGGGCAGGTCCCACTGCAGAGGCTCCAGTGGGTCCTGGCCGACGGCCTTGTCGGCCTTCGCGGCCGCGAGCTCCGCCGCGGTGAGCACCCGGGGCGCACCCATGTCCGTCGTGGACTGCGCGGGCATGGGCGCGGTGCGGGTGGCACCGGCCGAGTTGACGCCGCTGACCTTGCGAATGGTCTTCGCGAAGTCAGGGTTCTCCGAGGTGGCGACAATGACACCTATTTGGTCATAGGACGTGACTACCTTGCCGCCGGCCCGGCCGATCTCCTTCTTGACCGACTTGACCGTGGAGCGCCCGCCATAGGTGTTGACGACGTACGAGAGCTTCGGACCGACCGCGGCGACCGCGGCGGTGGCGCTGTCGGCCGGGGCGGCCGCGGCCGTACCGGTCGGCAGGAAGCCGAGCGAAGCGGTGAGCGCCAGACCTGCGGGCAGAGCGAGTGCGCGCCGCCGTCTGGATCCCAGATGAGCCATGGGTTCTCCACATCATCCGTGAGAGCCGCCCTTGCGCACGCTGCGCACGGACGGGTACATGACCAGGGAAGCTATCTCCGACCAGTGGTATTCATCAATCCTTTCCAGAAGAAAAAGGCTGAGGTTGAACCGCTTCGCCGTGCCTCCCGTGCCGTTGTCAGGGGGACGAGCACCATCACCGCACCCTCACAGCCCCTCAAGAGGTCCCCCTTGTCCAACCCCACCGCACCCGCGTCACGAGGAGATTCCGTGGCTACCGATGCACCGCCGCCCGAGGGCGGTACGGCCACCAGCCCAGACCAGAACACGCCGGCCCCGTCCACACCGGCCCAGCCCACGACGGCTCAGTTCGTCGAGGTGCAGGAGAGCGCGGAATTCGGCGAACTGCGCCGTACGTACCGCTCCTTCGCCTTCCCGCTGACCGTCGCCTTCATCGCCTGGTACCTGCTGTACGTCCTGCTGTCCAACTACGCGGGCGGCTTCATGGGCACCAAGCTCTTCGGCAACATCAACGTCGCTCTTGTCTTCGGACTCGCCCAGTTCGCCACCACCTTCCTCATCGCCTGGCTCTACTCACGGCACGCGGCCCGCAGGCTCGACCCGAAGGCGGAAGCCATCAAGTCCCGTATGGAGGCCGACGCATGAGTCACTCGGTCCAGCTGCAGCTCGCCGCCGCCTCGGACGCCAGCGAGCACCGGCCGCTGATCATCACGCTTTTCGCCGCCTTCGTGGTGGCGACCCTGGTCATCACCGTCTGGGCCGGCCGCCAGACCAAGAGCGCCGCCGACTTCTACGCGGGCGGACGGCAGTTCACCGCCTTCCAGAACGGCCTGGCCGTCTCCGGCGACTACATGTCGGCCGCCTCCTTCCTCGGCATCGCCGGGGCCATCGCCCTCTTCGGCTACGACGGCTTCCTCTACTCCATCGGATTCCTGGTCGCCTGGCTGGTCGCGCTGCTGCTCGTCGCCGAACCGCTGCGCAACTCCGGCCGGTACACGATGGGCGACGTCCTCGCGTACCGCATGCGCCAGCGCCCGGTTCGTACCGCGGCCGGCGCCTCCACCATCGTCGTCTCGATCTTCTATCTGCTGGCGCAGATGGCCGGCGCGGGTGTGCTGGTATCGCTGCTGCTCGGTATCACCAGCGACGGCGGGAAGATCGCCATCGTCGCCCTGGTCGGCCTGCTGATGATCGTGTACGTGACCATCGGCGGAATGAAGGGCACCACCTGGGTCCAGATGGTCAAGGCGGTCCTGCTCATCGCGGGTACCCTGCTGATCACCTTCCTCATCCTGCTGAAGTTCAACTTCAACCTCTCCGACCTGCTGGGCACGGCGGCGAGCAACAGCGGCAAGGGCTCGGCCTTCCTGGAGCCCGGCCTCAAGTACGGTGCCACCTCGGTCTCGAAGCTGGACTTCATCTCGCTCGGTATCGCGCTGGTGCTCGGTACGGCGGGCCTGCCGCACATCCTGATCCGCTTCTACACGGTGCCGACCGCCAAGGCCGCCCGCAAGTCGGTGAACTGGGCCATCGGCATCATCGGCGCCTTCTACCTGATGACCATCGTGCTCGGCTTCGGCGCGGCCGCCCTGCTCAAGCCCGGGGACATCGTCGCCTCCAACAAGGCGGGCAATACGGCGGCTCCGCTGGCCGCCCTGGAGATCGGCGGCGGGGCCGGTTCGACCGGCGGCGCCATCCTGCTCGCCGTGATCTCCGCGGTCGCCTTCGCCACCATCCTCGCGGTGGTCGCGGGCCTGACCCTGGCGTCCTCGTCGTCGTTCGCCCACGACATCTACGCCAATGTCATCCGCAAGGGCCAGGCCACCGAGAAGGAGGAGGTCCGCGCGGCGCGCTGGGCCACCGTCGCCATCGGCGTCGTCTCCATCGCGCTCGGCGCCCTCGCCCGCGATCTGAACGTGGCGGGTCTGGTCGCGCTCGCGTTCGCCGTCGCCGCCTCGGCCAATCTGCCGACGATCCTCTACAGCCTGTTCTGGAAGAAGTTCACCACCCAGGGCGCCCTGTGGTCGATCTACGGCGGTCTCGGCTCGTCCGTGCTGCTCGTGCTGTTCTCCCCGGTCGTCTCCGGGAAGCCCACGTCGATGTTCCCCGGCGTCGACTTCCACTTCTTCCCGCTGGAGAACCCCGGTCTGATCTCGATCCCGCTGGGCTTCCTGCTCGGCTGGCTGGGCACCCTGCTGTCGAAGGAGAAGGCGGACAAGGGCAAGTACGCGGAGCTGGAGGTCAAGTCCCTCACCGGCACCGGAGCACACTGACCGGTGCGCCGAACGGCGCATCGGCCGAGGCCCCGAGTTTGTCCGTACAACAGCCTTTTCCGCGGCCGCGTCGTAGAGTCCTACGACGCGGCCGCGGCGCTCCTCGTGGCAAAGGCCCCCTGGCGATGTCAGAGGTCTGCCGTAGGCTCGACAGTGTCGATCACGGATCACGAGGGAGGGGGCCCACAGTGCTCATCGACACCTACGGCCGTGTGGCGACCGACTTGCGTGTCTCGCTCACGGACCGGTGCAATCTCCGGTGTACGTACTGCATGCCCGAAGAAGGCCTGCAGTGGCTCACCAAGTCGGATCTGCTGAGCGACGACGAAATCGTCCGCCTCGTCCGGATCGCCGTGACGCGCCTGGGGATCACCGAAGTCCGCTTCACCGGCGGTGAGCCGCTGATCCGGCCCGGCCTCGTCGGGATCGTCGAGCGCTGCGCGGCCCTGGAGCCGCGCCCCAGCATGTCGGTGACCACCAACGGCCTCGGACTCAAGCGCACGGCCGCCGCGCTGAAGGCCGCGGGCCTGGACCGGGTCAATGTCTCGCTCGACACCCTGCGGCCCGACGTCTTCAAGGACCTCACCCGGCGCGACCGGCACGCGGATGTGATCGACGGCCTGCTGGCGGCCCGCGACGCCGGACTGACCCCGGTCAAGATCAATACCGTCCTGATGCCCGGCCTCAACGACGACGAGGCCCCCGACCTGCTCGCCTGGGCCCTGGACCACGGCTACGAGCTGCGCTTCATCGAACAGATGCCGCTCGACGCCCAGCACGGCTGGAAGCGCGACGGGATGGTCACGGCCGGTGACATCCTGGAGTCGCTGCGTACGCGCTTCATATTGATCCCGGAGGGCGACTCCGAGCGTGGCTCGGCGCCGGCCGAGCGCTGGATCGTCGACGGCGGGCCGCAGCGCGTCGGCGTGATCGCCTCCGTCACCCGCCCGTTCTGCCACGCCTGTGACCGCACCCGGCTCACCGCCGACGGGCAGGTGCGCAATTGCCTGTTCGCCCGGGAGGAGACCGACCTGCGGGCCGCGCTGCGCTCCGAGGCGCCCGACGAGGAGATCGCCACGCTCTGGAAGCTGGCGATGTGGGGCAAGAAGGCCGGCTCCGGCCTCGACGACCCGGCCTTTCTCCAGCCCGACCGGCCGATGTCGGCGATCGGCGGCTGAGATCAGCGATCGATGGCCGAGCTCAGCGATCGGTGGCCGAGCCGCGCTCCCACGCCTCCAGGGTCACCACATCCTTCAGGAAGCCGCGCACATTCAGGAACGAGGACAGATGCTCGCGATGTTCGTCGCAGGCCAGCCAGGTCTTGCGGCGCTCCGGCGTGTGCAGCTTGGGATTGTTCCAGGCCAGGACCCAGACAGCGGCCGCGCGGCAGCCCTTCGCGGAGCAGACCGGCGCCGCGTCGTCAGAGGCGGCGGATTCGGGGAAGTTCACCCGACCACTCTAAGTGAGTCCACCCGGCGCTCCCCGGGCCGCGTCCGTCGGCCCAAAAGGGCGACGCCGAGCAGCCACGGGGGGAGCTGCCCGGCGTCGGTCCGTCGCTCCGACGGGGGATGCGGAGCGCCTACAAAGTATGTCACGGGCAACGGCGTGTGGTGCACCGGAACTTCACGATTGATCTGAGCTTTTATTGAGCTTTGCGGACCGTTCGGGACCGGCTCCGCACCCGCTCGGCCGCGTCTGCTCGCGTCAGGTCGAGGGCTGCTCACGGTCGGTGGCCCCGGCGCCGGCTTCCGCCGCACCGGGTCCTGGCGCCGGCGCGATCATCGGAAGGACCGGGGCGGAGACATATGCCGACGGCATGGAAGGAGCGTTCTCCCGGCCCGCGTTGGCGATCACCACGGCCACGTACGGCAGCAGCACCCCCAGGGCCAGGGTCACGATCGCGACCGGCCGTTCCACGTTCCACAGGGCCACGGTCAGGATCACCGCGAGCGTCCGTACCAGCATCGAGATCACGTACCGGCGCTGCCGGCCGCGCACATCGTCGGCGAGTCCCTGCCGGGCCCCGGTGATCCGGAAGACCTCGGTGCTGCCGCGCTTCCGCGTCACGTTCCACCACCCGATTCCTGTGCCGGACTCTCCCCGGACCGGACCAGAACCACGGTACGTCGCGGCTCAGGCGCGTACGAGAGCGGGGCACCCTTCATCCTGACCCGATATCTCTGGTCCCGCCACGTACGGCGCCGTCCGACATGCGGCGTACGGCCGCTCCACACAGACTGACGCTCACGCGTATACCGCGCGGTGCGAGGAGGCGGACATGAACTGGCTGTGGGTCATCATCGTGGGTCTCGTACTCGGTGTGCTCGCCAGGGCGATCATCCCGGGCAAGCAGCACATCCCCCTGTGGCTGACGATCGTGTTCGGCATCCTGGGCAGCATCCTCGGCAACGCCGTCGCCGGGTGGCTGGGCGTCGCCCACACCAAGGGCATCGACTGGACCCGCCATGTGCTCCAGCTGGTCGGCGCCATCCTCGTGGTCCTGGTGGGCGAGCGGCTCTGGAGCATGATCCGGGGCAACCGGGCGAGCAAGCAGCGAGCCTGAGCCGGCACGGGGCGGTACGACCGCGGCCGGGCGCGCGTACGTGACGCGTGCCCGGCCGCGGCCGTGCGCCGTCCCGGACGGGGACGGCGATGGATCAGCCGGCCGTGACCTCGATCGCGGCCAGGTTCTTCTTGCCCCGGCGCAGCACCAGCCAGCGGCCGTGCAGCAGGTCCGCACGGTCCGGCACGGTGTCCGCGTCGGCGACCTTGACGTTGTTCACGTACGCCCCGCCCTCCTTGACGGTGCGGCGGGCCGCCGACTTGCTCGGCGCGAGACCGGCCT
Source organism: Streptomyces sp. NPDC042201 (assembly GCF_055582185.1). NCBI lineage: Bacteria > Bacillati > Actinomycetota > Actinomycetes > Kitasatosporales > Streptomycetaceae > Streptomyces > Streptomyces sp. NPDC042201. The sequence continues at coordinate 85,435 of NZ_JBVJDS010000020.1, forward strand.
CGGCGAAGAGATCGACCATCGGGCCCAGCTCGGCGACCTTCGCGCGCGGCACCTCGGAGAGCGCCGCACTCAGCGTCGCCTCGTCCAGCCCCGTCAGCTCCCCCTGTCCGAAGAGCGCACGGGACGCGGCGACGACCGCCGCGCACTGGTCCGCGCCGTGGACGAGGGTCGTCAGCTCCTCCGCCAGCGCCCGCTGGGCCGCGCGGGCCTGCGGACGCTCCAGGGTGACCTGCTCCAGCTCCTCCAGCTCCTCGCGGCTCTTGAAGCTGAGGATGCGGCTGTAGGTGGCGATGTCACGGTCGTCCACGTTCAGCCAGAACTGGTAGAAGGCGTACGGAGTGGTCATCTCCGGGTCGAGCCAGACCGCCCCGCTCTCGGTCTTGCCGAACTTGGTCCCGTCCGCCTTCGTCATCAGCGGGGTGGCCAGGGCGTGCACGGTGGCACCCGGCTCCAGGCGGTGGATCAGGTCGAGGCCCGCGGTGAGATTGCCCCACTGGTCGCTGCCGCCCTGCTGCAGGACACAGTCGTAGCGCCGGTACAGCTCCAGGAAGTCCATGCTCTGGAGCAGCTGGTAGCTGAACTCGGTGTAGCTGATGCCCTCGTCGGACTCCAGCCGGCGGGCGATGGAGTCCTTGGTGAGCATCTTGTTCACCCGGAAGTGCTTGCCGACGTCCCGCAGGAACTCGATCGCCGACAGGCTCGCGGTCCAGTCCAGGTTGTTGACCATGGTGGCGGCGTTCGGGCCCTCGAAGGAGAGGAACGGCTCGATCTGGGAGCGCAGCCGGTCCACCCAGCCCGCGACGGTCGCCGGATCGTTCAGCGTCCGCTCGGCGGTCGGCCTGGGGTCACCGATCTGACCGGTGGCCCCGCCCACCAGGGCCAGCGGCCGGTGCCCGGCCTGCTGGAGCCGGCGTACGGTCAGCACTTGCACGAGATGCCCCACGTGCAGGCTGGCCGCTGTGGGATCGAAGCCGCAATAGAACGTGACGGGACCGTCCGCGAGCGCCTTGCGCAAAGCGTCCTCGTCAGTGGACTGGGCGAACAGCCCGCGCCACTTCAGCTCGTCGACGATGTCCGTCACGGTCGTGTCTCTCCTTGATCGATGCGGCCCGGAACGAGGCCGGTCTCTGCCCGCCAGTGTATGGGGGTCATACTCCCCGGCTGACCGAGCTCATATTGAAATCGGGAATGCGCAGGGCGGGCATGGCGGCCCTGGTGAACCAGTCGCCCCACTCGCGCGGCAGGGTCTTCTCCGTACGTCCGGCCTCGGCCGCCCGTGACAGCAGACCGACCGGCGACTCGTTGAACCGGAAGTTGTTCACCTCGCCGACGACCTCGCCGTTCTCGACGAGATAGACGCCGTCCCTGGTCAGTCCGGTCAGCAGCAGCGTCGCCGGATCGACCTCCCGGATGTACCACAGACAGGTCAGCAGCAGCCCGCGCGCGGTCGAGGACACCATCTCCTCCAGCGAGCGCTCACCACCGCCGTCCAGAATCAGATTGCCGATGCCGGGCGCGACCGGGAGCCCGGTCAGGGCGGCGCTGTGCCGGGTGGTGCCCAGGTGTTCCAGCTTGCCGTCCCGTACCCAGTCCGTCGCCCCCAGCGGCAGCCCGTTGTCGAAGACGGAGGCGTCGTCGCCCGAGGAGTGCGCGATCACGAACGGCGCGGACTCGAGGCCCGGCTCGTTCGGGTCGCTGCGCAGTGTGAGCGGCAGCTCGGAGAGCGTCTCGCCGACGCGGGTGCCGCCACCGGGGCGGGAGAAGACCGTACGGCCCTCCGCCGCGTCGCGGGCGGCCGAGGACCACTGCTGGTAGATCAGCAGATCCGCCACGGCGGTCGGCGGCAGCAGCGTCTCGTACCGCCCGGCGGGCAGCTCGATCCGGCGCTCGGCCCAGGCCAGCCGCCGCGCCAGCTCGGCGTCGAGGGCCGCCGGGTCCACGTCCTTGAAGTCGCGGGTGGCGCGGCCCGCCCAGGCCGAGCGGGAGCGGTCGGGGGACTTGGCGTTCAGCTCCAGCGTGCCGCTGGGCTGGTCGTGGCGCAGCCGTACCCCCGTCGACGTACCGAGGTAGGTCGAGGTCATCTCGTGGTTGGCGAAACCGTACAGCTGACGGCCGCCGGCGCGGGCGCGGGCGAACGACTCGCCGAGCGCCGGCGCGAAGTCCGCGAAGACCGCGGAGGTCGTCTCGGCGGGCGCGTCCATGAAGTCCCCGGACGTCTGACCGGCCCGGTCCGTGCCGACCAGCGGCTGGGCGTCCTCGGCGGGGCCCGCCGTGCGCGCGGCGGCCTCGGCGGCCCGTACGAGCGGCTCCAGATCGTCGGCGGTGACGGCGGAGCGCGACACCACGCCGGAGGCGGTGCCCTGCGAGCCGTCGACGGTCGCGATGACGGTCAGCGTCCGGCCGCGGGTGACCCCGTTGGTGGTCAGCGCGTTGCCCGCCCAGCGCAGATTGGCGGAGGACTCCTCGTCGGCGATGACCACACAGCCGTCGGCGGTGGACAGTTCGAGAGCACGCTCGACGATCTCGTGCGGCTTGCTGATGCGGCTCGTGGTCATCGTCCGGCCTCCTGCGTGGTGTTCAGACTGTGCTGTCCCGGGGGTCGACCCCCGGGCCCCCGGCCGATGGCGGTGGTCGCGGTCATCGTCCGGCCTCCTGCGTGGTGTTGAGGATGTTGACGCCGCGGAACAGGGCGGAGGGGCAGCCGTGGGAGACCGCCGCGACCTGGCCCGGCTGGGCCTTGCCGCAGTTGAAGGCGCCGCCCAGGACATACGTCTGCGGCCCGCCGACCGCCTCCATCGAGCCCCAGAAGTCCGTCGTCGTCGCCTGGTAGGCGACATCGCGCAGCTGGCCCGCCAGCTTGCCGTTCTCGATACGGAAGAACCGCTGGCCGGTGAACTGGAAGTTGTAGCGCTGCATGTCGATCGACCACGACCGGTCGCCGACCACATAGATCCCGCGCTCCACCCCGCCGATCAGGTCCTCCGTGGCGAGACCGCCCGGATCCGGCCGCAGCGACACGTTCGCCATGCGCTGTACGGGCACATGGCCCGGCGAGTCGGCGTACGCGCAGCCGTTCGAGCGGCCGAGGCCGGTGAGCTTCGCGATCCGGCGGTCCAGCTGGTAGCCGACGAGCGTGCCGTCCTTGACCAGGTCCCACGACTGCGCCCCGACGCCCTCGTCGTCGTACCCGATGGTGGCCAGACCGTGTTCGGCGGTCCTGTCGCCCGTCACATTCATCACCGACGAGCCGTACTCCAGCTTCCCGAGCTGGTCGAAGGTGGCGAAGGAGGTCCCGGCGTACGCCGCCTCGTAGCCCAGCGCCCGGTCCAGCTCGGTGGCATGGCCGATCGACTCGTGGATCGTCAGCCAGAGATTCGACGGGTCGACGACCAGGTCGTACGTCCCCGCCTCGACGCTCGGCGCGCGCATCTTCTCGGCGAGCAGCCCGGGGATGCGCTCCAGCTCGGAGTCCCAGTCCCAGCCGGTCCCCGTGAGGTACTCCCAGCCCCGGCCGACGGGCGGGGCGATCGTCCGCATCGAGTCGAACTCACCGCTCTTGCCGTCGACCGCGACGGCGGTGAGCTGCGGATGCAGCCGGACCCGCTGCTGGGTGGTGACGGTGCCCGCGGTGTCCGCGTAGAACTTGTTCTCATGGACGGTGACCAGCGACGCGTCCACATGGGCGACGCCCTCGGCCCGCAGCAGCCGCGCGCTCCACTCCGCCAGCAGCCCGCTCTTGTCCTGGTCGGGTACGCCGAACGGGTCGATCTCGTACGCCGACACCCAGGTCTTGTCGGCGTGCACCGGCTCCTCCGCCAGCTCGACGCGCTCGTCGGAGCCGGCGGCGGAAATCACCTTCGCGGACAGCTTCGCCATCGCCACCGCCTGCCCCGCGACCCGCGCCGCCGCGTCCATGGACAGATCGACCCCCGACGCGAAGCCCCAGGCGCCGCCGTGCACCACCCGGACCGCGTAGCCGAGATCCGTGGTGTCCGACGACCCCGCGGGCTTGGCGTCCCGCAGCCGCCAGGACGCGCTGCGCACCCGCTCGAAGCGGAAGTCGGCATGCTCGGCGCCGAGCGCCCGCGCCCTGGCGAGCGCGGCGTCGGCGAGCGCCCGCAGCGGCAGTGCCGTGAAGGCTTCGTCGATGGAATGAGCCACTGATGTCTCCCTGTCGTCCGGACCGGTCGCCCCGATCATGTCGCGTCGGCGGTCCGCTTGCCCACCACTTTCTGTAGGGATCCAACAGGGTCCGTACCGAGGCGCTGTCAGGGGTCGATTCTCCGCGGACGGGACGGGACCGATAGGTTTTCGAGGTACCAGACCGCTAGGGAAAGGCCCATCCGTTGAGCCGCTCGGTTCTCGTCACCGGAGGAAACCGGGGCATCGGCCTCGCCATCGCCCGTGCTTTCGCCGACAACGGCGACAAGGTCGCCATCACCTACCGCTCCGGCGAGCCGCCGGAGGCCCTGACGGAGCTGGGCTGCCTGGCGGTCCGCTGCGACATCACCGACACCGAGCAGGTGGAGCAGGCCTACAAGGAGATCGAGGAGAAGCACGGTCCCGTGGAGGTGCTGGTGGCCAACGCCGGTATCACCAAGGACCAGTTGCTGATGCGGATGTCCGAGGAGGACTTCTCCGCCGTCCTCGACACCAACCTCACCGGCACCTTCCGGGTCGTCAAGCGCGCCAACCGCGCCATGCTGCGCGCCAAGAAGGGTCGTGTCGTCCTCATCTCCTCGGTGGTGGGGCTGCTCGGCTCGGCGGGCCAGGCGAACTACGCCGCGTCCAAGGCCGGCCTGGTCGGTTTCGCCCGCTCCCTCGCCCGCGAACTGGGCTCGCGGAACATCACCTTCAACGTCGTCGCGCCCGGCTTCGTCGACACGGACATGACGAAGGTCCTCACCGACGAGCAGCGCGCGGGCATCGTCTCTCAGGTGCCGCTCGGCCGCTATGCGCAGCCGGAGGAGATCGCCGCGACCGTGCGGTTCCTCGCCTCCGACGACGCCTCGTACATCACTGGAGCCGTCATTCCCGTTGACGGCGGATTGGGCATGGGTCACTGATCACATGAGTGGAATCCTCGCCGGCAAGCGCATTCTCGTGACGGGCGTCCTCACCGACAGCTCCATCGCCTTCCACGCCGCCAAGGTGGCGCAGGAGGAGGGCGCCGAGGTCATCCTCACCGGCTTCGGCCGGCTCTCCCTCGTCGAGCGCATCGCCAAGCGGCTGCCCAAGACCGCCCCGGTCATCGAGCTGGACGTCACCAACCAGGAGCACCTGGACGGGCTGGCCGACCGGATCCGTGAGTACCAGGGCGAGGATGCCGGGCTCGATGGCATCGTGCACTCGATCGCCTTCGGCCCGCAGGGCGCCTTCAACTTCCTGGAGGGGAGCTGGGAGGACGTCTCGACGGCGGTGCATGTCTCGGCGTACTCCCTGAAGTCGCTGACGACGGCCTGTCTGCCGCTGATGGGACGTGGCGGCTCGGTGGTCGGCCTCACCTTCGACGCGCAGGTCGCCTGGCCCAAGTACGACTGGATGGGCGTCGCCAAGGCGGCGCTGGAGTCCACCAGCCGCTATCTCGCCCGTGACCTGGGCGCAAGGAACATCCGCTGCAACCTGGTCTCGGCGGGTCCGCTCAAGTCGATGGCCGCCAAGTCCATCCCGGGCTTCGAGGAGCTCGCGGACGTGTGGAACCACCGCGCCCCGATCGGCTGGGACCTGTCCGACCCGGACCCGGCCGGCCGTGGTGTCGTCGGTCTGCTGTCGGACTTCTTCCCGAAGACGACCGGCGAGATCGTCCATGTCGACGGCGGCGTGCACATGATGGGCGCCTGACCCCCGTACGACCTCCGGAAGCCGCGCGACCGTCCAGCGGACGGCGCGCGGCTTCCGTGCTCAGACTCTTTCGCGCTGGCAACTGAGGGCATGACTCGCGGCCTCGGCCCCCGCCGCCTCCACATCGCCGTCCCTGATCGCCGCCACCAGCCGCGCGTGGTCCATATGGTCCTCGGGCCGCAGCTCCCGCCCCACGTCGTCGCGGAGCCAGTCGCGCAGCAGATGACCCAGATCCGCGTAGAGCGCCGTCAGCACATCGTTGTGCGAGGCCGAGACGACCGCCAGATGCAGCGTCGCGTCCGCGGCCACGAACCGGTCCGCGTCGCCCGCGCTCCAGGCCTCCTCACGCCGTGCGAGCAGGGTGTCCAGCTGCCGCAGATCCCGCTCCGTACGCCGCTCCGCCGCCAGCCGCGCGGCCGAGGACTCCAGCGTGGACCGCAGCTCAGCGACATGGCGCGGATCCGCACCGGCGAACCTGCGGTGCATCACCCCGGCCAGCTCGCTCGTCGCGATGACATACGTCCCCGAGCCCTGCCGGATGTCGAGCAGCCCGTTGTGGGCGAGCGCGCGCACGGCCTCGCGCACGGTGTTACGGGCCACGCCCAGCTGCTCGACCAGCTCGGGTTCGGTGGGGATCCGCGATCCGACCGGCCATTCGCCCGACGTGATCTGGTTCCGCAGTTCCGTGATCACCTGGTCGGAGAGCGCGGAACGCCGGGGAGAGGTCAGCGCCATGGTGCTCCAAGTCGTAGAAAAGGCCGGAAGGTGATTGGACAACCAATCATCCCATGATTCTATGATGGCGCCATGCCAGACGAGACCCAGACACGACGGCCCGTGAGCCAGGCCGGCACCCTACCGGTGGCCGCGTCCGTATCCGCCGATTCTCCCGCACGGCGCTCCTCGGTCCGGCTCACCCGGCTTCTCGTCGTCGGCCTCGTCCTGGCCGCCCTCAACCTCCGCCCCGCCATCACCAGCCTCGGCGCGCTGCTCGAAGAGGTACGGGACGGGCTGCACATGAGCGGCACCGTCGCGGGGGTCCTCACCTCCGTGCCGCCGCTCTGCTTCGCGGTCTTCGGATTCGCCGCCCCGCGGCTGGCCCGCCGCTTCGGCCCCGGCGCCGTCGTCTGGGCCGGCATGGTGGCCATCACCGCAGGGCTGCTGATCCGCCCGTTCGCCGGCGGCACGGCCGGCTTCCTCGCCGCGAGCGCGTTCGCGCTCATGGGCATCGCCGTCTCCAATGTGCTGATGCCGGTGATCGTCAAGCGGTACTTCCCCGACCGCGTCGGCACCATGACCGGTCTCTACTCGATGGCCCTCGCGCTCGGCACTGCCGCCGCGGCCGCCGCGACCGTCCCCATGACCGAGGCGCTGGGCGGCGGCTGGCGCCGGGGCCTCGGCATCTGGGCCCTGCTCGCCGTCCTCGCCGTGCTCCCCTGGACCGGCCTGATACGCGACCGCGGCGCCGCCATGTCCCCGGCCCAGCAGCGGCAGACCCCCGGACTCAGGATCGGCCGCAGCCGCACCGCCTGGGCGCTCGCCTGCTTCTTCGGCCTCCAGGCCACCGGCGCGTACATCACCATGGGCTGGATGCCGCAGGTCTTCCGCGACGCGGGCGTCTCGCCGGGCACCGCGGGCCTGCTGCTCGCCGTGACGATGGTGATGGGGGTGCCGCTGGCCTTCGTGATCCCGCGGCTGGCCGCGCGCATGAAGAACCAGGGCCCGATCGTCGTCGGCCTGGGAAGCTGCGGACTGACCGCCTTCGCGGGCCTCTACTTCGCACCGGCCGAGGGCGCCTGGCTCTGGGCCGTACTGCTGGGCATCTCGAACTGCTCCTTCCCGCTGGCCCTCACCATGATCGGCATGCGGTCGAAGACCGGCGCGGGCGTCGTACGGCTCTCCGCCTTCGCCCAGAGCACCGGCTACCTCATCTCGATCCCCGGCCCGCTGCTGGTGGGCGTGCTCTACCAGCACACCGGCGGCTGGGGGCTGCCGATCACCCTGATGGCGTGCTTCCTGGTGCCGCAGATGGTCGCCGGCGTCATCGCGGGACGGGACCGGACGATCGAGGACGAGGCCCGGATGCGAGACTGAGCGCATGCCAGTCCTTGACCCGAACCCCCAGAACGGCCAGCAGAAGCTGCTCCTCGTCTTCGGCGCGATCATCGGCATCCTGGTCATCATCGGCACCATCGCCTCCCTAGCCGCGCCGTGATTTTTTGAGGCTCGGTTCGCCCCTTTTTTTAGGGCTCGGTTCGCCTCCGGGGCGCTTTATGCCGATACCGACGGTCGACCGTGCTCGCCCCCTCGTTCCTCGGGGCCTGTGCGCGCTCTCCCTTTCGGTACCGGCGCGCCCCTTCGGCTCACTCGCCGGCGGTCGGCAGGGGGCGACGAGACCACATCCTGGCCCCCGAGCGGGCGTGGGCGGCTCCTGCCGACGGCCCGGCGAGTGAGCCGAAGGGCGCGCCGCTGTCGAATGGGAGAGCGCGCGGAGGTTCGCGAGGTACGAGCGAATCGAGCACGGTCGACCGTCGACAGGGGCATAAAGCGCCCGGAGGCGAACCGAGCCCCAAAAAAAGAGGGGTGCTGGCACTACTGTCCCCTAGGGGGGCAGGGTCAGGGTCAAGTGGGTGGGTCACCGGATGGGAACCGGGATCCATGATCCGTAGGTTGGACGCACACCGACCCGCAGACCCCCGGAGGCGGCCATGCCGGCCCGAACGCACTCGCGCTCCCACCCCAAGGGCTCCTCCGACAGCATCGAGATCCAGTTGCCGTGGTGGGCGGTCGCGCTGCCCGCCGTCGCCTTTGCCGCGCTGCTTCTGCTGATGGCGGGTCCTGGCCAGGCACACGCCGCGGCCGGTGACCCCGCGGTCGGGCGGATCCTGGAGCACATCCACCTGACCTTCGCCCGCTGAGACCGTCACCCGTGCCGGGGCAGCCCGTCAACACCCTGCGCCCGATGCCGCATTTCATGCGAAGCTGGGATGCATGAGCGTCGATACACCTCGCAGGATCGTCCTACTCCGGCATGCGAAGGCCGACTGGCCGGAGGTGTCCGACCACGAGCGGCCGCTCGCCGAGCGGGGCCGCATGGATGCCTCCGTCGCCGGTCGCAGGCTCGCCGAGACCGGTATCGCCTTCGACCTGGCTCTCTGCTCGACCTCGGCCAGGACCCGTGAGACGTGGAAGCTGGCCGTGCACGAGCTGCCGCAGCGCCCCAAGACCGTCTACGAGGAGCGGCTCTACGATGCCACCCTCGGCGATCTGCTCGCGCTGATCAACGAGACCCCCGACGAAGTGAATGATCTCCTTCTCGTCGGTCACAACCCCACGACGCATGCCCTCGCCGACGCGCTCTCGGGTGATTCGGAGGGCGACACCATCGCCCGGATGACCCGGAGCGGATTCCCGACCGCCGCCTACGCCGTCATCGTCATCAACGGCAGCTGGAAGTCGGTGGAGCACGGGGTGGGCAAGCTCGTCGACTTCTGGGCTCCCCACGACTGAGCTTCCGGGCTCCTGACGACCGACCGCGGAAGGCCCCGGCACGGACCTCGTGCCGGGGCCTTCTCCGCTGCTCAGACGGTGTGATCCTGGTCGTAGTCGGTCTCGCCGTCGGCCGCCTCGACCTCCTCGCGTGTGATGCCCAGCAGATAGAGAACGGTGTCCAGGAACGGCACGTTCACCGCGGTGTGCGCGGCCTGGCGGACCACCGGCTTGGCGTTGAAGGCCACGCCGAGCCCCGCCGCGTTCAGCATGTCGAGATCATTGGCGCCGTCGCCGATCGCGACGGTCTGCGCCAGCGGCACCCCCGCCTCCGCGGCGAACCGGCGCAGCAGCCGGGCCTTGCCCGCACGGTCCACGATCTCGCCCACCACCCGCCCGGTGAGCTTTCCGTCCACGATCTCCAGCGTATTGGCGGAGGCGAAGTCCAGTCCGAGCTGGTCCTGCAGGGCGTCGGTGACCTGGGTGAAGCCGCCGGAGACGACCCCCACCTGGTAGCCGAGCCGCTTGAGCGTACGGATCAGGGTGCGGGCACCGGGCGTGAGCCGTACCTCCGCCCTCACCTTCTCCACCACCGACGCGTCGAGCCCGGCGAGCAGCGCCACCCGCGCGTGCAGGGACTGCTCGAAGTCCAGCTCCCCGCGCATGGCCCTGGCGGTCACCTCGGCGACCTCGGCCTCGCAGCCGGCGTGCGCCGCGAAGAGCTCGATGACCTCGTCCTGGATCAGGGTCGAGTCGACGTCCATGACGACCAGTCGCTGGGCCCGGCGGTGCAGCCCGGCCGAGACGACCGCGACATCCACCCCGATCTCGGCGCCCGCGGTGGCCAGCGCGGTGCGCAGCGGCTCGGTCTCCACCCCGGACACCGCGAACTCCACCGCGGTGACCGGGTATTTCGCCAGCCGGAAGATCCGGTCGATATTGCCGCCGGTCGACGTGATGCTGGCCGCTATGGCCGCCGTCGACTCCGCGGTCAGCGGGTTGCCGAGCACGGTGACATGCGAACGGCCGCTGCCGCGCGGCCGGTTGTCGCCCGTGCCGGAGATGATCTCGGCCTGGAGCTTGAGTGAGTCGGTCCAGCTGTGCACGGTCGCCCGCAGCTCGCCCGCGCTGGTACCGCCCGCGGTGGGCGCGGTGATCAGCGCGCAGAGGACGATCCGGCCACGGGTGACGACCTGCTCGATGTCGATCACGTCGACGGAGTAGGCGGCGAGGGTGTCGAAGAGCCCGGCGGTGATCCCGGGGCGGTCCTTCCCGAAGATCTTGACGAGAAGAGTGGGGACGTCGGCGGTCCGAAGGGGCTGTGATGCACTCATGGTGTTTCCACCGTATCGGGCGGGGCACGGAGACCGGCCGACCGTCCCGGGTACCGGACACGTGTTCTGGACACCGAGGGTGCGGGACCGTCGGCCGAGGGTGTTCGGCCGACACCTTCTCCGGAGGCTTTTCCGGGCGTGAACGGGGTATTCATCAGGGCCGACTTTCCCGGCGAGGAGCGGGCCTGAAATAGTTCCCCACGATGTTCGCCATCCCTAGACTCCCTGCGATGGGGGAAACCGGGGGACAACTAGTGGGGCATGGAGTGCCGGAACTCGTACTGGAATTGAACGGAAGGACCTGGACGCTCGATCCGTCCAGGTCGTACACCCTCGGACGTGATCCGCAGGGCGACCTGGTGATCGATGACGCCAGGGTTTCGTGGCGTCACGCCACCATCAGCTGGGGGGGCCGAGGTTGGGTCATTGAGGACCACGGCAGCACCAACGGCACGTATGTGCAGGGCCGGCGCGTTCAGCAGACGGACATCGGTGCCGGTTCGGCCGTGCATCTCGGCAATGCCACCGACGGACCGCGGCTGAATCTCACCGGTGCCGCGGCGGGCGCCGGCGCGTACAGCGCGCAGGGCGCGGTGCCTCACCAGGCGCAGGGCGGGCAGGCCCCGTACCAGCAGCCGCAGCAGGGCGGACAGGGCTGGGCGCCCCAGCAGCAGACACCGCAGCAGACGCCGCAGCAGGCGCCCGCCCCGCAGCAGAAGGACTGGCAGCAGCCGCAGCAGGCACACATCCCGCCGCAGCAGAGCGGGCCCGGCGCGCAGTTCCCTCAGCAGACCCCGGCCTCGGGCGGTGCCGCGGGGGCCCCGCCGGTGTACGGAGACCGCAGCCCGACCACGTTCCATCAGCTCGCCCTCGGCCGTGTGATGCGCATCGGCCGTGCGCTCGAGAACGAACTGGTCGTCTCCGACCTCCAGGTCTCGCGCCTGCACGCCGAGTTCACGGCGACCCCCGACGGCCGCTTCCAGATCCGCGACCTCGGATCCCACAACGGCACCTACGTCAACGGCCAGCCGATAGCCAAGTCCGGCACCGTACTCATCAGCCCGAACGACATCGTCGGCGTCGGCCACTCGGCCTTCCGGCTCGTCGGCGACCGCCTCGAAGAGTTCGTCGACACCGGTGAGGTCTCCTTCTCCGCCCGCCATCTCACGGTGACGGTCGACGGCGGCAAGCAGATCCTCAAGGACGTCTCCTTCGGCGTCCCCGAGAAGTCGCTGATCGCGGTCATCGGCCCGTCGGGCTCCGGCAAGTCCACCCTGCTCAAGGCGCTGACCGGCTACCGCCCCGCCGACCAGGGCGATGTCCTCTACGACAACCGGAATCTGTACAAGCAGTTCGCCGAGCTGCGCCAGCGCATCGGCCTGGTCCCGCAGGACGACATCCTGCACAAGGAGCTGACCGTCAGGAAGGCGCTCAAGTACGCGGCCAAGCTCCGCTTCCCCGGCGACACCGCCGAGGCCGAGCGCGAGGCCCGCATCGACGAGGTGCTGCGCGAGCTCAAGCTCGACATCCACAAGGACAAGAAGATCACCTCGCTCTCCGGTGGTCAGCGCAAGCGGGTGTCCGTGGCCCTGGAGCTGCTCACCAAGCCGTCCCTGATCTTCCTGGACGAGCCGACCTCCGGCCTCGACCCGGGCATGGACCGCGATGTCATGCAGCTGCTGCGCGGTCTCGCCGATGACGGCCGTACGGTCCTGGTCGTCACCCACTCCGTCGCCGAGCTGGCGAGCTGCGACAAGCTGCTGGTGATGGCCCCCGGCGGTTCCGTGGCGTACTTCGGCCCGCCGGAGGAAGCGCTCAACTTCTTCGGCTACAGCACCTGGGCCGATGTCTTCTCGGCCTTCGAGAACTACCGTGACTACGACTGGGCGGGCCGCTGGCGCGGTTCTCAGCACTACCAGATGTACGCCGCGGACATCGACGCCGTCGCCGCGCAGTCCGTCCATATGCCGTCGCCGCAGCAGATGCGCCCGCCGAAGCCGCAGAGCTGGGGCTCCCAGCTCTGGACGCTGATCCGCAGATACTCCTCGGTGATCGCGTCCGACAAGGGCTTCATGGGTCTGATGGTCATCCTGCCGGCCGTCCTCGGCCTGGTCAGCGTCGTCATCCCGGCCGAATTCGGTCTCGGCCCGCCCGAGCCGCCCTCCACCTTCAACGGCAAGGCCGGCACGATCATGCTGATCCTCGCGGTCGGCATGTGCTTCTCCGGCGCGGCCAACTCGGTCCGTGAGCTGATCAAGGAACGGGTCATCTACGAACGGGAGCGGGCCACCGGCCTGTCCCGCTCCGCCTATCTGATGTCCAAGGTCATCACGCTCGGCGTGATCACTGCGTTCCAGGGCGTCATCATCTGCGGCATCGGCTTCGCCACGCGCGACATGCCGGCCGAGGGCCTGATCATGCCGCCGGCCGTCGAGATCTGCCTCGTCGTGATCGCCCTCGGCTTCACCTCGATGATGTTCGGCCTGGTCATCTCCTCGCTGGTGAAGACCGCGGAGAAGACCATGCCGCTGCTGGTCATGTTCGCGATCATCCAGGTCGTCTTCACCGGCATCCTCTTCCAGGTCTACGGTTCGCCGGGCCTGGAGCAGTTCGCCTGGCTGATGCCGTCCCGGTGGGCCATCGCGGGCGCGGGCACAACCCTCGACCTGGCCCATCTGATGCCGCCGTGGGATCCCAAGAACCCCACCGACCTGGACCCGCTGTGGGAGCACTCGGCGGGCCAGTGGGGCATCAACATCGGGATCCTGCTGTTGATGGGCGCCCTCTGCGGTGTCGTGGTGTCGCGCCTGCTGCGCCGCCACGAGCCGGAGGTCATGCGCAAGTAACGAGGCCGGACCGGGACAGGACCGGCCATACGTCTGAGGGCGGCACCCCGCGGGGTGCCGCCCTTCGGCGTCGGTCGACGTCAGCGCGCGTCAGCACGCGTCGGTGTGCGCCGGCTCAGTAGGCGCTGTTGACGTTGTCCATCGAGCCGTACTTGTCCGCGGCGTAGTTGGCCGCGGCCGTGATGTTGGCGACCGGGTCGTAGATGTCGAAGGGCGTTCCTTCGACGTGGTAGGCCTTGAAGGTCGGCGGGATGACCTGGAGCAGGCCCTTCGACGGGATGCCGTTCTGGGCGTTGATGTCCCAGTTGTTGATCGCGTTCGGGTTACCGCTCGACTCGCGGAGGATGTTGCGGTGCAGACCCTCGTACGAACCGGGGATGCCCTTGGCCTTCATGATGGCCAGCGACTCACGGATCCAGCCGTCCAGGTTGTTCGGGTAGACCGGCTTGCGGTCGGCGGAGCGGCTGGCGGCCGCGGCCTTGGCGCGCTTCTTCTCGGCTGCTGCCTTGGCCTTCGCCTTGGCCTTCGCGGCCGCGTCGGCCTTCGCCTTCGCGGCTGCCTTCTCCTTGGCCGTGGCGTCGGTCTTGGCCGTGACGTGCTGCTTGGCGAGGCTCGCCTGCACGGTCGAGGTCGTGTTCCAGGCCACCGGGGCGGTGGCGGGGGACTGGCTCTCCGTCTCCGCGTGGGAGCCGGGAACCAGCGAGAAGGTGAGAGCCGCGACTCCGGCCGCGGCAACGCCGGCGATGGATGCCCTGTGGGTCTTGTTCAGACGGGTGGGGCCAGGGGTGCGTGACGAGAACATAGAGACGTACCTCTTCGAATAGCGGGAGTCGCGGAGGCCGGACGGCCAGCCTGCTCGGCGGCGACGTCGGCAATTCTTAGCGGCCGCAAAAACGTGTGGCAAAGGTGTGACGTACGACCCCGGATAGTGGAGCGGGGCGCCGAAAGGGGACCTCTTGCCCCATTTATCCACAGCTCACACCACCCTTTTCTGGCGACTAGTCGCGTTCGTAAGTGATGTACGTCCTATGTGCGGGCTCACATCGGAGGCACGCCGAACTCACCCGGGGTTGCTACCGCAATGCGCTGTGTGAGCGGCCAACTGGCATCACCGGATGCGAGACCTCGGGCTCGCGCGGCCCTGCCCGCCCCGCGCCGCTCCGGCGGAATCCGCCCCGGCCCGCAAGGGCCCTTCGGCGTAGGTCGCTGGTCCTGGTCGGGGGCCTTCCGGGGGCCGATACGGTGCGTCTCACGCGCCGGTACGGTGAAGCCATGAGCCACCGACCGCGCTCCGGCCTCGCCGCTGTGAGCACCGCACTCCTCGCGATGAGCAGGCATCTGGAGGTGCGCGACGTCCTCAAGACGATCGTCGCCTCGGCCCGCGAACTGCTCGACGCCGAGTACGCGGCGCTCGGCGTGCCGGACGATCACGGCGGCTTCGCCCAGTTCGTCGTCGACGGCGTCAGCGACGAGCAGTGGAAGGCCATCGGCCCGCTCCCGCGCCAGCACGGCATCCTCGCCGCGATGCTCCACGAGGAGAAGGCCGAGCGCCTCGCCGACGTACGCAAGGACCCGCGCTTCGAGGGCTGGCCCTCCGCCCACCCCGACATGTCCGACTTCCTGGGCCTGCCGGTCAGGGACGGCGACGAGACCATCGCCACGCTCTTCCTCGCCAACAAGCGCTGCCCCAAGCCGGACGGTGCCTGCGGATTCACCGAGGAGGACGAGGAACTCCTCTCGATCCTCGCCCAGCACGCCGCCATCGCCCTCACGAACGCCCGGCTGTACGAGCGCAGCCGGGAACTCACCATCGCCGAGGAGCGCTCACGCCTCGCTCACGAGCTCCACGACGCCGTGAGCCAGAAACTCTTCTCGCTGCGGCTGACGGCCCAGGCGGCGGCCGCGCTGGTGGACCGCGACCCGGCCCGTGCCAAGGGCGAACTCCAGCAGGTCGCCGCCCTCGCCGCCGAGGCCGCCGAAGAACTGCGCGCCGCCGTTGTCGAACTGCGCCCCGCCGCGCTCGACGAGGACGGCCTCGTCCACACCCTCCGCACCCAGATCCAGGTGCTCGACCGGGCCCACTCCGCCCGGGTCACCTTCGACAGCTGTGCCGTACGGGCCCTCCCGGCCGCCCAGGAGGAGGCGCTGCTGCGGGTGGCCCAGGAGGCGCTGCACAACGCGCTGCGCCACTCCGGCGCCGAGCGGGTCGATGTCACCCTCTCCCGCCGCGCCCAGGGCGCGGTCCTCAGCGTCACCGACAACGGCAGCGGCTTCG
This sequence comes from Streptomyces sp. NPDC042201, assembly GCF_055582185.1. Lineage (NCBI taxonomy): Bacteria > Bacillati > Actinomycetota > Actinomycetes > Kitasatosporales > Streptomycetaceae > Streptomyces > Streptomyces sp. NPDC042201. The sequence goes on from NZ_JBVJDS010000020.1 coordinate 101,220, forward strand.
AGCCCCGGACGGTGCGCCGGGCGGGCCGTCATCTGGGCCTGGTCTCGATGCGCGACCGTGCGAGCGGCGTGGGCGGCAGGCTCACGGTGGAATCGGCGCCCGGACAGGGCACCACGATCAAGATGGAGGTGCCGGGTGGCTGAGAAGGACAGGGGCGGGATCCGGGTCCTGCTGGTCGACGACCACCAGGTGGTGCGGCGCGGCCTGCGTACGTTCCTGGAGGTCCAGGACGACATCGAGGTCGTGGGCGAGGCGTCCGACGGCGCCGAGGGCGTCGCCCGCGCCGAGGAACTGCGCCCTGACGTCGTGCTGATGGACATCAAGATGCCCGGGACCGACGGCATCGAGGCGCTGCGCAAGCTTCGTGAACTCGACAATCCGGCCAAGGTCCTGATCGTCACCAGCTTCACCGAGCAGCGCACCGTGGTTCCCGCGTTGCGCGCCGGGGCCTCCGGCTATGTCTACAAGGACGTCGACCCCGAAGCGCTGGCCGGCGCCATCCGTTCCGTCCACGCGGGACATGTGCTGCTCCAGCCGGAGGTCGCGGGCGCGCTGCTCGCCCAGGACCACACCGGCAGCGGCCAGGGCAGGGGGACGTCGCTCACCGACCGGGAGCGGGAAGTGCTCAGCCTGATCGCCGACGGGCGCTCCAACCGGGAGATCGCTCGTGCGCTGGTGCTCTCCGAGAAGACTGTCAAGACGCACGTCTCGAACATTCTGATGAAACTGGATCTCGCGGACCGTACGCAGGCGGCGCTCTGGGCCGTACGCCATGGGATCGCGGACTGATCCGGAACGTTGCCCTCCGGTCTGAGATTCATACCGTCGGGTGTATGTCACCCACACGGCGCATCCTTCTCGCGGGCCGAGCGTTCTTCATGGCGTGCCGCGGCGTACCGCCGCGGTCACTGATGACGCGATTAAGGAACATCCCATGAAGGTTGCCAAGAAGGCCGCACTGGTCCTCGTCACCGCCGGTCTCGCCGCGGGTGCCTCCGCCGGCGCCGCGTTCGCCACCGACGGCGGCGCCCAGGCCGGCGGCGCGGCGACGCACTCCCCGGGTGTCGTCTCCGGCAACGTGATCCAGGTCCCGGTGCACATCCCGGTGAACCTCACCGGCAACACGATCAACGTGATCGGCCTGCTGAACCCCGCGTTCGGCAACCACTCGATCAACCACTAGGGCTCGGTTCGCCTCCGGGGCGCTTTATGCCGGTGCCGACGGTCGATCGTGCTCGGTTCGCTCGTTCCTCGCGAACCTGTGCGCGTTCTCCCTTTCGGCACCGGCGCGCCCCTTCGGCTCACTCGCCTCTTTTTTGGGGCTCGGTTCGCCTCCGGGGCGCTCATGCCACTGTCGACGGTCGATCGTGCTCGGTTCGCTCGTACCTCGCGAACCTGTGCGCGTTCTCCCGTTCGACAGCGGCGCGCCCCTTCGGCTCACGCACCTCTTTTTCAGGGCTCGGTTCGCCTCCGGGGCGCTTTATGCCGGTGCCGACGGTCGATCGTGCTCGGTTCGCTCGTTCCTCGCGAACCTCCGCGCGTTCTCCCTTTCGACAGCGGCGCGCCCCTTCGGCTCACTCGCCGGGGGGCGGCAGGGGTGTGTTCTTCTGCCGCTCTTCCACGTAGGCGTTGTACGCGGCCACCTGCGCGCGGCGGGCGAGGCGCTCCACCGGGCGCAGCGCCTCGCCGCGCGCCGCCATCTCCGACGCGCTCACCGCGCCGCCGTGCCCGTGCTCGTATGCCAGCGAGACGAGCAGCCCGACCCGCTGGGCCAGCTCCAGCACCCGCACCGCGCGCGGCGGATAGCCGGGAGCCAGCACCTCGCGGCCCCGCTCCGCCCGCGCCCGGTACGCGTCCAGGGCCGCCTCGGCCACCGGGCCCGACGCCGCCACATCCAGCCGGGAGAGCGCCTCCGTCGCGTCCCGCAGCGCCTCGGCCAGCTCGCGTTCCGCCTCTCCGAGCGAGGGCACATCCGCCGGCGGCGCGTCCCGTACCGGCAGGCAGTGCCAGACGACCTCGACATGACGGTCCCCGTCAGGACCCACCGCGGACACCTCGGGCACCAGCCCGTACGCCGCACCCGTGGCGATCACCGCCTCCTCGGCCTCCAGCGCCCGCGCGTTGAACTCCGGCGGCCCGCTGAGCCCCAGCGGATGCCCCGGCGCGGGCAGCGCGACCCTGTATCCGGTCACACCGAGCGCCCGCAGTCGCCCCAGCGCCAGCGTGAGCCCCACGGGCCCTGTCTCGCCCGGCAGGCCCTCCACCCGGTGCAGCGCGTCGTCGCCGACCACGGCCATCACAGCGTCGTCCGGCGATACAAATCCGGCCAGAAGGGCGTTTCCCCAAGCGGCCAGCAGTCCTGAGCGTGGTTGCGAAAGCATGGCCCCAGCCTAGGGAACGGACCTCAAGGCCGGATCGCTGGACCGGTGGCGTAGGTTTTCCCTGGGAGATGTGCCTACAGGCGCACCCAGAACCTCAAGACGATTGCATGGGGAGACAACGCGCTCATGAGCGATGTACTGGAGCTGGTGGACGTATCCGTGGTCCGCGACGGACGCGCTCTGGTGGACGATGTCTCCTGGTCGGTCAAGGAGGGGGAGCGCTGGGTGATCCTCGGCCCCAACGGCGCCGGCAAGACCACCCTGCTCAATCTCGCGTCCAGTTACCTCTTCCCGACCACCGGCAAGGTGACGATCCTCGGGGAGCGGCTCGGCAAGGTGGATGTCTTCGACCTCCGCCCGCGCATCGGCGTGGCGGGCGTCGCCATGTCCGAAAAGCTACCCAAGCGCCAGACGGTCCTGCAGACCGTCCTCACCGCCGCGTACGGCATGACGGCGACCTGGAACGAGGACTACGACGAGGTCGACGAGCAGCGCGCCCGCGCCTTCCTCGACCGGCTCGGCATGACCGAGTTCCTGGACCGCAAGTTCGGCACGCTCTCCGAGGGCGAGCGCAAGCGCACCCTGATCGCCCGCGCGATGATGACCGACCCCGAGCTGCTGCTTCTGGACGAGCCCGCCGCAGGACTGGACCTCGGCGGCCGCGAGGACCTCGTGCGCCGTCTCGGCCGCCTCGCGCGCGACCCGTACGCCCCCTCCATGATCATGGTCACCCACCATGTCGAGGAGATCGCCCCGGGCTTCACCCACGTCCTCATGATCCGCCAGGGCAAGATCCTCGCGGCCGGCCCCATGGAGACGGAACTGACCTCCCGCAACCTCTCGCTCTGCTTCGGACTCCCGCTCGTCGTCGAGCGCGCGGGCGACCGCTGGACGGCGCAGGGTCTGCCGCTCAGCTGACCTGAACTCGCCCCTGTCCTGAGGGGGTTCGCCGGACCTACCATGAACACGTGGAAATCGACGCGTGGGTGTGGTGGCTGATCGGCGCGGTCGGACTGGGCATTCCGCTCGTCCTGACAGCGATGCCCGAGTTCGGCATGTTCTCGGCCGGAGCGGTCGCCGCCGCCATTACCGCGGCGCTCGGCGGCGAAATAGTGGCCCAAGTCCTGGTGTTCGTCGTGGTGTCCGTCGCGCTCATCGCCGTCGTGCGTCCGTACGCGGCCCGGCAGCGCCACGCAAGTCCGGGCTCAGCCACCGGAATCGACGCGCTGAGAGGCCGTCAGGCCCTCGTCCTGGAACGAGTGGACGGCAGAGGTGGCCGGATCAAGCTGGCCGGTGAGGTCTGGTCGGCCCGCACGCTCGACAGCGATATGACGTTCGAACCAGGCCAGCAGGTCGATGTCGTGGAGATTGACGGCGCCACAGCCGTGGTCATGTGAGCCAACCCGGCTGAACGGTCCCCACGTACGTCCCCGGTCTGAGAAACTCGATCATCAGAACATCCGGCAGCGAAGGGCCCGAGGAACGCGATGCCATCAATCATCATCGTCTTGGTCATCCTGGTGGTGCTTGTATTCATCGCCCTGATCAAGACGATCCAGGTCATCCCGCAGGCAAGCGCCGCCATCGTGGAGCGCTTCGGCCGCTACACCCGAACCCTCAACGCGGGCCTGAACATCGTGGTCCCGTTCATCGACTCGATCCGTAACCGCATCGACCTCCGCGAACAGGTCGTGCCCTTCCCGCCCCAGCCGGTGATCACCCAGGACAACCTGGTCGTCAACATCGACACCGTCATCTACTACCAGGTGACCGACGCCCGGGCCGCGACCTACGAAGTCGCCAGCTATATCCAGGCGATCGAGCAGCTCACCGTCACCACCCTGCGCAACATCATCGGTGGCATGGACCTGGAGCGGACCCTCACCTCCCGCGAGGAGATCAACGCGGCCCTGCGCGGTGTCCTCGACGAGGCCACCGGCAAGTGGGGCATCCGCGTCAACCGCGTCGAGCTGAAGGCGATCGAGCCCCCGACCTCCATCCAGGACTCGATGGAGAAGCAGATGCGCGCCGACCGTGACAAGCGCGCGGCGATCCTCACCGCGGAGGGCATCCGCCAGTCGCAGATCCTCACCGCGGAGGGCGAGAAGCAGTCCGCGATCCTCCGCGCCGAAGGTGAGGCCAAGGCCGCCGCGCTGCGCGCCGAGGGCGAGGCGCAGGCGATCCGTACGGTCTTCGAGTCGATCCACGCGGGCGACCCGGACCAGAAGCTCCTCGCGTATCAGTACCTCCAGATGCTCCCCAAGATCGCCGAGGGCGACGCCAACAAGCTCTGGATCGTGCCCAGCGAGATCGGCGACGCCCTCAAGGGGCTCAGCGGAGCCTTCGACAACCTGGGCGGCGGCATGCCGGGCTTCAATACCGGCAAGGAGCGGCGGCAGACCCCCCCGCTCGACTGATCCACCCGCCCCTTCGTGCATGATCGGTGCATCCGGCACCGATCACCGAAGGGCTTTACCGTGACCATCTGGGAGATGCTCGCTGTCTTCGTCGCGGGCATCAGTGCCGGCACCATCAACACGATCGTCGGCTCCGGCACGCTGATCACCTTCCCCGTTCTGCTCGCGACGGGCCTCCCCCCGGTCACCGCCACCGTCTCCAACGCGCTCGGCCTGATACCCGGATCGGTCAGCGGAGCCATCGGCTACCGCGCGGAACTCACCGGCCAGGGCCGCCGCGTCCTGCTCCTGAGCGTCGCCGCGCTCGTCGGCGGACTCAGCGGCGCCACCCTGCTGCTCGTCCTGCCCTCGACGGCCTTCGAGACGATCGTGCCCGTGCTGGTCACGCTCGCCCTCGTCCTGGTGATCCTCCAGCCCCGGCTGGCCAAGGCCGTCCAGGCCCGCCGCGAACGCAACGGCACCGTGGCACGTCCCAACGGCGGCCCGCTCCTGTTTACCGGGCTGCTGCTCGCCAGCGTCTACGGCGGCTATTTCACCGCGGCCCAGGGGATCATCTACCTCTCCCTGATGGGCACGCTGCTCGACGACGCCCTGCAACGCCTCAACGCCGTCAAGAACGTCCTCGCCGCCGTCGTCAACGGCGTCGCCGCGATCTTCTTCCTCTTCGTCGCGGAGTTCGACTGGACGGCGGTGGTGCTCATCGCGGTCGGCTCCGCGCTCGGCGGCCAGCTCGGCGCCAAGGTCGGCCGCCGGCTGCCGCCGGTGGCCCTGCGCGCACTGATCGTGGTGGTCGGCGTGGTCGCCATCGTCCAGCTGCTTCTGCGCCGGTACGGCTGACGCGGACATACGAAAACCCGCTCCCCGGGAAGGGGGCGGGCTTTCCCGCTTCTGGTCCGCTCACGCGGCGGGTTGAACCCCCGCCAGCCAGACCGGCAGCTCCGAGCGCTCGCCCGCCCGCAGCGAGAGCAGCATCGCATCCGCCGGAGACGGCACGAACGGGTCGCGCAGCAGCGGCATCCCCGCCTGCTCCGGCGTACGGTCCGCCTTGCGGTGATTGTCCTCGGCGCAGGACGCGACCGTATTCAGCCAGCTGTCCGCACCCCCTCGGGACCGCGGCACGACATGGTCCACCGTCGTCGCGCGCCTGCCGCAGTACGCGCACCGGTGCTGGTCCCGTATCAGCACACCCCGTCTCGACCACGGAGCCTGTCTTCGGAAAGGCACCCGGACATACCGGCAGAGCCTGATCACCCGGGGCACCGGCAGCTCCACCGCGGCCGCACGCACACGGAGACCGGGGTGGGCCTGCTCGACAACGGCCTTGTCCTGCAGCACCAGCACCACCGCGCGGTTGAGTGTCACCGTCGACAGCGGCTCGAAGCTCGCATTCAATACCAGCGTGTCCCGCATCCCGCCCACCTCCCGTGTGCCGGCCCACCGCCTGGCGGGCTTGGATCAACTCTGGCCGGGCACGCCGAGAGGGACAACACAATAAAAAATGCCCTGCCCTGGTCTCTCCAAGACCAGGGCAGGGCAAACAAAACGCAAACGGTCAGCTCTCCGCGGGTGCGGCGTACTCCCCGATGAGCTGCGCACGCGCCAGCGCGTGGAACCGCAGATTGAACCCGACGAACGCGGGCGACGCGTCACTGTCCGGCCCCAGCCGCTCGCTGTCCACCGCGTACACGGTGAATACGTAGCGGTGCGCGGGATCCCCGGCCGGCGGCGCCGCGCCACCGAAGTCCTTCGACCCGTAGTCGTTACGTGCCTGTACGGCGCCCTCGGGCAGCCCCTCGAACGCGCCGCTGCCCGCACCCACCGGAAGCTCGGTGACCGACGCCGGGATGTCGAAGACCACCCAGTGCCAGAATCCGCTGCCGGTGGGTGCGTCCGGATCGAAACACGTCACGGCGAAGCTCTTGGTCTCCGCCGGGAAACCCTCCCACCGCAGGTGCGGCGAGGTGTTCCCGGCGGCGTGGACCTGCGCGTCCTTCAGCACCGCCCCCGGCGAAACGTCGTCGCTCACCACGGTGAACGACGGCACCTGCGGATGGAAGTCATGAGGGAGCGGAGCCCTCTTCACCTCGGTCACGTGAACCTCCGAATCGGCTGTCCTGCCTTGCGACGCCGAGCCTAGAGGTATGCCTAGAACCAGTTGCGACGGCCACCGACCTCGGCGAGCCACTGGTTGAGATAGGCGGACCAGTCGGTGCTGTGGAAGTCGCCCAGGCCCACCTGGAAGGCCCGGAACGAGTCGCTTCCCTCGGTGAACAGGCCCGGCTTCTTGTCCATCTCCAGGATGACGTCCATCTCGCGGTCGTCCGCGACGAAGGTCAGCTCGACCTGGTTCAGCCCGCGGTACTGCTGCGGCGCGAGGAACTCGATCTCCTGGTAGAACGGCAGCCGCTGACGCGTCCCGCGGATGTGCCCACGCTCCATGTCCGCGCTCTTGAAGCGGAAGCCCAGCTGGATGAAGGCGTCCAGGATGGCCTGCTGCGCCGGCAGCGGGTGGACGTTGATCGGGTCCAGGTCGCTGGAGTCCACCGCCCGCGCGATGTCCAGCTCCGTGGTCACGCCGATGTTCATCCCGCGCAGCTGCTGCCCGTCGATCGTGGTGATCGGCGTCTCCCAAGGGATCTCCAGACCGAACGGAACCACATGCGCCGCTCCGGCCTGCACCTCGAAGGCACCGCCGATGCTCTGCTTGGTGAACTCGATGTTCTGCTTGAGCTCCTGGTCGTTGCCCTCGACCTCGACCCGTGCCTGGAGGCCGACGGAGAGCCCCTGGATCTGCTGGTTCACCGAACCGCCCTGGAGCCGCACCTCGCCCTGAACGACGCCGCCGGGCACGACGTTCGACTCGGTCAGCTCGGTCTCGACGGACGCGCCACCGGCGCCCACGCTCGCGAGCAGCTTCTTGAAGCCCATGTTCACTCCTTCTAGTCCTGACCCCTACATACGCGCCATGACGGTAGTCGGTTCCCGGGTACGCTCGTACGCCATGAAGGAGAGCCCCGATCGAACACCGCTGCCCCGGGACTTCTTCGACCGCCCGGTCCTGGAGGTCGCGCCCGACCTCCTCGGCCGAACGTTGGTACGGAGCACGGACGTTGGGCCCATTGAACTCAGGCTGACCGAGGTAGAGGCGTACGCGGGCGAGATCGACCCCGGCTCGCACGCCTTCCGTGGCCGCACCGCCCGCAACGGTGTGATGTTCGGTCCGCCCGGTCACGCGTACGTCTACTTCACCTATGGGATGTGGCACTGCCTCAACCTGGTGTGCGGACCCGAGGGCATCGCGAGCGGAGTCCTGCTGCGGGCCGGCGAGATCCGTGTCGGCGGCGAACTGGCCCGCACACGTCGGCTCTCGGCCCGCCATGACAGAGAACTCGCCAAAGGCCCGGCCCGGCTGGCCACCGCCCTCGACATCGACCGCGCTCTCGACGGTACGGACGTCTGTGCCGGCCTTGACGCCCCGCTGGCGATACTGACGGGCACCCCCGTCGCGGATGACCAGGTCCGCAGTGGTCCGCGTACCGGAGTGGGCGGCGACGGCGCCGTCCATCCCTGGCGCTTCTGGATCGACGGCGAGCGGTCGGTCAGCCCCTATCGCCCCCACGTACCGCGGCGACGACGAACTTGACTCGTCCTGTTCATCCGCCTAACGTAGCCCGAGCCGCTTGACACGGGCCCTGCTGTTCAGCAGCCGCCCGTAGCGGCCATCCACTACCTACGTTCGAACCCCAACGGGTGTGGATTTCGGCATGCCGAAATTCAAGCCCCACGGCTCGATTATGAGCCGCACGGGGAATCGGCTAAAGTAGTGAACAGCCGAAAGGCAAAGGCCACTCCAAAGGCCACCGGAATTCAAGAGGCAAGAACAGCCAAATGAATCTGGTAAGGTTGGAAACACGAAGTACAGAACAAAATGAAGT
>NZ_JBVJDS010000021.1:0-89513 GCF_055582185.1 Streptomyces sp. NPDC042201
ACGCTCGGCTGGGAAACCCCAGCCGAGCGCCTGCAAAAACTACTCGCGGCCCGATCAGACCAACCACGTGTTGCAACAACCCCTAGAAACCGCCATCGGTTGGGGGCCTTTGTGCTGGTGGGCGCGGACGGTTTCGAACCGCCGACATCTGCTTTGTAAGAGCAGCGCTCTACCCCTGAGCTACGCACCCGTGGATGAGGCAACAGCGTACATGGCCGAGGGGGCAGCGCCGCAAACTCATGATCTCGGGGTGAGCGCGGGGGGTGTGCGGGGGGGTAGCCCCACCATTGAGACGGTGGGCCGCCGGATCGGACTCGGTGGGTTCTGTTCGTACGGTGGGGGCGTCAAGACACGACTCTCTGGGGGACGATCACCGTGGCCGCAAGCCGTAACCGCAGTCGTACGCTTCTCGCCGTGGGTGGGGCCGTGGTCATCGTGCTCTGCGTCAGTGGGTGCGGCGGCGCGGACGCCTCGGACGCGCCTGCCGAGAAGCGGGCGTTTCCCCTCAGTGGCAAGACGCTGACGATCGAGGCCGAGAACGCGTCGGTCGAGCTGGTGCCCGCCGATGTGAAGGACGTCGAGGTGACCCGGCGGGTCGACGGGTGGGTGTTCATGGGGACCGGGCCCGACGCCAGGTGGAAGATGACGGACTCCACGCTCAGGCTCGCGGTCGAGTGCGACGCGGTGGCGAGCGACTGTACGTCGCGGAATCAGGTGAAGGTGCCGCGCGGGGTGGCGGTGACGGTGACGGGGGACAACGGGAGCGTGACCGCTTCCGGGTTCGACACCGCGCTGCGGATCAATTCGGACAACGGCTCGGTGACGGTACGGGACTCCAGCGGGCCGCTCGACCTGGACAGCGACAACGGGGCGATCACGGCGGAGGGCATCACCGCCAGGACCGTGTCCGCGACATCGAACAACGGAGCGGTACGGCTCGGACTCGCCGTGGTGCCCGACAGCGTGGACACCAGCACAGACAACGGGCAGGTCACGATCGATCTGCCGGGCTCGGGGACGTCCTACGCCGTGTCGGCGTCGAGCGACAACGGCAAGGTGAACGTGGACGTGCCGACCGACGACAGCAGCGCCCATGTGCTGAAGGCGCGTACCGACAACGGAAAGATCACCATCCGAAGCGCGAACTAACCGGCCCGTGTGTTCGTCACTACCTGGTGGGAGAATGAACCAGGCAGGGCGAACTCGGCACGGGAGAGGGATGTGACGGCGACACACGCGCAGCCGCACGCAAAAGCGAAAGCGAGTGCCGTCCGTGACTTCCTCACGCTGATGCTGCTCCCGGTGCCGCTGGTCCTGGCCGTGCTGCCGACGGCCTACGCCGGCGGGGGTACGCGGCGCTGGTTCGGCGGCCGCGGGGAGAGCCGGCGAGCCGACGCCCAGGCCGCGAAGGACGCGGCGGCCGCCGCGTTCTACGAGCTGGACACCGCCCAGCGCGATCTGCGGATCTCGATCGAGACCATCACGGCGGTGGACAGCTCGCCGGGGGCCCGCCGGGCTGTGGACGGTTTCGCGGCTCTGGGGCAGCGGATCGACGAGGCGAGCAGCCGCTATATCAACGCGGTGGACGCGCACGATCTGGACCGCGACGACCTCGAGCCCTCTGCCATGTCCACGGCGCGCGGTGAGCTGACGAAGGCCAAGGACGAGCTGAACCGGATCAAGGGCGAGCTGGACCGCTTCGAGCAGGGGCTGGGGCCGCTGCTCGACAAGGCGGAGACACAACTGGCGCGGCTCGCACCGGCCGTGGAGCGGGCGCGGCAGGCGCTCCTCTCCGCGAGCAACGCTCTCGACGCGGTGCGCGGCTCCGGACTGCGAGCGGACGATCTCGCCGCCCGGCTCGCCGCTCTCGGTCCTGAGCTGACCAAGCTCAACCAGGGCGCGGGGCAGCATGGCGTGCCGGAGACACTCCAGCGCGCCGACCGGGTGCTGCGTGACGCCGAGGCCGTACGGGTCGAGGCGGAGCGGCTGCCCGAGCGCGCCCAGGAGATAGACCGGCGGCTGGTGTCGCTGCGCACCCGCGCCCAGGCCCTGACGAACCGCGCGGGCTCCGTCGAGCCCGTGCTCAGCGAGCTGCGCCGCCGCTTCACCGCGGCCTGCTGGCAGGATCTTCAGCATGTCCCCGACGATGCGGCGGGCAGCGTCCGTCAGGCCGAGGAGAAGCTGAAGGAAGCGGGCACGGCGCGCGAGGAGCAGCGGTGGGCGGACGCCACGGCGCTGCTCAGCACGGCGCGGGCCTTGCTGAACAGCACCGACGAGGCGGTGTCCGCGGCCGGTGACCGGCTCCAGCGGCTGAACGCCGTGTCGAAGGATCCCCAGCAGGAGATCGAGCGCACGCGGTTCGCGATCCGGGACGCCCAGCGGCTGGCCATGGCCGGCCGGAATACGCCCGAGCCCCGCCATGCCCGTCCGCTGGACGACTCCGTGGCGAGGCTGGACCGGGCGGTGGCCGCGCTGGAGGGCCGCCATCCCGACTACTGGCACTTCCTGACGGAGACCGAGGCGGTACGGCAGGCCGTCGCCCATGTGGTCTCGGAGATCCGCGAGGCGCGCGGGGCGGGACACGGCGGCTGACCCGGGCCCGGCCCGACGGCTTACCGGGCCCGGCGCTGATCCGGGCCCGGCGACCACCCCGGCCCGGCGCTGATCCGAGTCGGCGCCGTACCCGGGCGGACGGCTGACCCGGGTACGGCGACTGCCCGGGGCCGACGGCTGATCCAGGCCGGCCCTGATCCGGGCACGGCGACTACCCCAGGCAGGCGCTGACCCGGGCCCGGCGACTACCCCAGGCCGGCAGCTGATCCAGGCCGACGCTGCCCCGGATCGGTGGCCGATCCAGGCCGACGCCGCCCCGGGCCAGCGGCTGATCCAGGCCGACGGCTGATCCAGGCCCGGCAACTGCCCCGGCTCGGCGCTATCCGGGCAGGCGCTGACCCGGGCACGGCGACTGATCCGGGCACGGCGGCTGATCCAGGCGGACGGCTGACCCGGGCACGGCGACTGCCCCCGGGCCGGCGGCTGGTCCAGGCCGACGGCTGATCCAGGCCCGGTGACTGCCTCGGCCCGGCGCTACCCCGGGCCGGCTCTGACCCGAGCACGGCGACTACCCCGGGCCTTCGCTGACCCGGGCACGGCGACTGCCCAGGCTCGGCGCTGATCCAGGCCCGACGCTGCCCCGGGCACGGCGGCTGATCCGATCCCGGCGCGGGCCCGCTCCCCGTGTTGATCCGGGCCTGGCGGCGGATTTGTCCCCCGCGCGTGGCGGGCGGATGCTGGGTGTACGTATGTATCGCCAAAGGAGGCCGTCCATGGCCACCCAAGCGCTCCGTCGCCAGACCCGGCGGCATGTCATGCTCGACGAGCATCTGCCCGTCGATCACCGGCTCAACCAGGTCTACCGCATCGGGGCCGGAGTGACCGGCCTGATTCTCATCGCTTTCGGGATTCTCGGGCTGATCGACAAGATCGGCTTCTTCGACACCGGCGGGGCCACGGTCGCGGGCCTGAATACCAACGGCACGCTGAGCGCGATCTCCATCGGTGTGGGCCTGCTGCTCCTCGTCGGCATGGTCATCGGAAAGAACACCGCCTCGACCCTGAATATGGTCCTCGGCGTCCTTTTCATCGCCAGCGGCTTCATCAATCTCGCCCTGCTGGAAACCCCCTACAATTTCCTCGCCTTCCATATCCAGAATGTGCTGTTCAGCTTTGTGGTGGGCGTGATGCTGATGTTCTTCGGGATGTACGGGAGAGTGAGCGGCGGGTTGCCGCACGACAATCCGTACTGGCGCTCCCGCCACCCGGAGCAGGCCGAGCACGAGCAGCGCCTCAGGGCCAAGGGCGGCAGGGGCCGCCTGGGCGTCGGATAGCCGGAAGGCGGACAGCCCCGCAGAAAGCCAGGACCCGGATAGCCTGGACCCATGCCTCGTTACGAGTACCGCTGCCGCTCCTGTGGTGACACCTTTGAGCTCAGCCGCCCCATGTCGGAGTCCGCTGCCCCCGCGTCCTGTCCCGTGGGTCATGACGACACCGTGAAGCTGCTGTCCACCGTGGCGGTGGGCGGTACGGCCAAGGGCGGCGCCCCTGGCCCCGCCCCGTCGGCCGGTGGTGGCGGAGGCTGCTGCGGCGGTGGCTGCTGCGGCTGACCGACCGGCCGACGGGAGCGGTCAGCCGAGCGGGTCCGGGCCGTGCGGGTCAGCGGCGAGCGTGAGGCGACGCAGGATCTCCTCGCCCGCCGCCACACCCGTATGCGGGAGCGCGTCCACGTGCGGGGCGCTCCAGCCGGTGTCGGCGAGTTCGCCGTGGCCCGGCCGCCAGCCGCGGTCGGCGGCCAGCAGCAGATCGGCGTCGAGGAGCGAGTCCCCTGCGGCCAGGGTGAGTTCCGCGCCGGTCCTGCGGGCGACCTCGCGCATCGCGGCGCTCTTGGTGAGCGGACGCGGTACGGCGTAGATCTTGCGGCCCTGTAGGGAGACGGTCCAGCCGCGCCCCCCGGCCCACTCGGCGAGTTCCTTCACCCAGCCCTCGGGCAGCAGGGCGCGGTCGACGACGAGATAGGCGAAAAGGTCCTCGGCGATCCGCTCCTTGAGGAGCCACGCGGGGTCGGCGGCGGAGAGCAGATGGGCGCGGACTTCCGCGAGGGTGGCGCACTCGTCGGTCAGCCGGCCGGTCACCTGCGCGTGCCAGTCGGGATCGGACACACCGTCGACCAGCAGATGGCCGCCGTTGGCACAGATCGCGAACCGCGGTGCGGGGCCGGGGAGATGGATCCGGCCGTACTGCTCGCGGGTGCGGGTGGTCGTCGGTACGAAGACGGTCGTGCGGGCGAGTCGGTCGAGCAGTCCGGCGGCCGTCTCCGTCAGATACGACAGTGGTCTGCTCTCGTACACCTCGACACAGAGCAGCCGTGGTGCCTCGGCGTCCGGCATCGGGAGCTGGAGCGCCCCGGTCGAATAGATGAGGGTGCGGTCGAGGTCGCTGGCCACCAGAGCCGCCGGCGCCAGAGAAGTGTTCAGAGATGTGTTCAGGGAAGTGGTCACGGCGTGGCCACCGCCTTGCCGTCGGCGCCGGTCGCACCGCGCGTGTACCGGGGGTGGATCAGCCCCACGCAGGTGTACGGAAGGCCGTCGACCTCCTCCACGGGCACTCCGCGCTGTTCGGCCAGCAGCCGGACATGGTCGAGGTCGGCGCCCGCGTCGCGCTGAGCGAGGATCTTCCACGGAACCCGGCGCAGCAGGACGCGGGTCGTCTCGCCCACCCCCGGCTTGACGAGGTTCACATCGTGGATGCCGTACTCCTCGCTGATCCGCTCGACCGCCGCCCAGCCCTCCCAGGTGGGCGCGCGGTCCGCCGAGAGCAGCTCCTTGACCTCGGCGTCCACGGCGTCCGCGACCTCGTCGAAGCGGGCCGCGACGGTGTCCAGGAAGTAGCCGGAGACATCCGCACCGGCCAGTTCGCGGTAGTGCTTCGCCCCGTGGAAGTCATGGGGACCGACCAGGTCGGACCGCAGGACGGTACGGGAAATCAGCCCGGAGACCGTCGAGTTGAGACAGGCGGACGGGATGAGGAAGTCCTCGCGGGTGCCATAGGTCCGTACGCAGCCGCCCGGGTCGGCGAGGACCGCGATCTCGGGGTTGAAGCCGTCGAACGCGGCGAGGGCCTGGGCCAGTTCGCGGGTGATGGCGCCCTTGCCGGTCCAGCCGTCGACGAAGACGACATCGGCGGGATCGTGGTGGGCGGCCAGCCAGCGCAGGGCGTTGGTGTCGATGCCACGGCCGCGCACGATGGAGACGGCGTAGTGCGGCAGGTCCAGTCCGCGCCGCTGCTGGGCCCAGCGCCGCATCAGGACGCCGACGGGCGTGCCGGCGCGGGCCAGGGAGACGAGGACGGGGCGGGGTGACCGCTCGGCGAGCACGGTCTCGGTGACGGTACCTACGGCCCGGGCGATACGGGCTGCCGAGGTGTCCAGGGCGGACTTGAAGAGCTGCTGGTACTGAGCGCTCGGCTGGTACTCGACCGGAAGGGATTCGGCGTAGTGCGCGCCGCCGCTCTGTATGGCCTCCTCGCGCTCCTCCGTCGGGGCCTCCAGCTCCACGTCGGACAGGTCCTGGAGGAGCCAGCCCACATCGTCGGGCGCGTACGAGGAGAAGGCGGGGCCGCGCAGGGGTTCGGGCAGCATGGAGGGTTCCTGCCGTTCAGGTTCACGCGAGGGCGAGGGCGAGGGCGTGGCCGTAGACGTTGACGAGGGCGTTGACGCGGAGGCGGTCGCGGGCGTGGATGCGGGGGTAGTCGAGGGCCCCGGGAGGTACGAGGGCACGACGGTCAGCACGATGCGCGGTATGTGCGCGCCGAGCTGCGCCAGCAGTCCGTCGGGGGCGTGCAGCTCGGCGGAGTCGGCCACGGAGTCCACGACCGCGACCACGGCGTCGAAGCCGCCGCCCGCGACGTTGTACGCGTACCGGTCGCCGGCGCCGTCACCGTCCGGGAAGGCCGCGGTATCGTGCGCGGGGAAGACGAGACGGCTGCGGATCGCGTATCCGGGGTCGTCCACGGCCAGCACCGGCGACCGGGTCGTGGTGGAGTACCGCACCTCCGCGCCGACGGTCCGCTCCAGCTCCTCGGCCAGCCGCAGCGGGGCGTACATCAGCTCTTCGAAGCCGAGCACCAGGACGCGCCGGGCGTCGCCCAGCTCGTCGGTGACGGCGGCCGCCATGGCGGGCAGCGCGGACTCCAGCCGGGCCCGGTGGGCGGGGGTGAAGCCGTGGCGGCCGCCGTCCGGCAGCCCGGCAGGCCAGTCGAGTGCCACACGGGCCACCCGCGCCCCGTCCGGCATCGCATCCCGCACCGCCGGCCCCGCGCCTTCAAGAACGGGAACCGCGCCAAGAGCCGGGGCCTGGGCCGCAGCCTGGGCAGGTGCCGGGGCCTGGGCCGACGCCGCAGCCTGGGCCAACGCCGGAGCCGCTGCCAGTACCGGCGCCTCGTGCTCTGCCACGAGCGCCTGGCCCTTCTCCAGGACCCCGTCCGGCAGCCGGACCGTGCCCGAGGCCAGAGCGACCAGATCGACGCGCGCCCCGATCTCCTGGGCGAACTCCGCGAGCCGCCCCTGATCGGCCGCCGAGCGCATGTCGACCAGGGCGACGATCACGTACCACGCGCGCGGATAGCGCTCATGGAGGGAGCTGATGGTGTTGAGGACGGTGTTGCCCGTGGAGAACTCGTCGTCGACGAGGACCAGCGGGCCGTCCCCGGCGAGCAGCCCGGGATCCTCCGGCAGCAGCAGATGCGAGGTGGCGTGCGAGTGCGCCTCCTCGAAGCCGCCCGCCCCCGCGACACCCGTGACCGGGCGGCGCGTGGAGTGGAGGTACGGGGCGCGGCCCACGCCGTCGGCGACCGAGTGGCCGAGGCCGGTCGCGGTCTCCGCGTAGCCGAGCACCACCGCCCGCTCCACGTCCGCGCCCAGCAGATCCCGTACGCGTTCGCCGAGCTCGACCCCTGTTCCGTATACGACCCGGGGGCGCTGCGGCACATGCTTGCCCAGCACATTCGAGACAAGGAGGTGGGCCCGCTTGGGGTTGCGGCGCAGCGCCAGACCGAGCAGATCCCGCAGTCCCTCCCCACCCGCGAGTTCGACTCCCAGCCGCTCAGCGACCCATGTCCCCGACCACGTCATATTGGCGATCTCTTCCTTCGTCACTCGGCGAGGCCGGCGGTGAGCAGCTCCACGAAACCGATGTCCTCCCGCGCCACACCGAAGACCTCGGCGCGATGGAGGGTACGTACGGCCCAGGCGCGGTGCGGCTTCACCTCGTTCATCTTGTTCGTGTACGCCGAGCGCAGCACACCGCCCCCGCCCCGCTCGGGCCGCAGGATGTCCTGGGCGTCGCTGAATTCCTCATGGCTGACGACCGACAGCGCGTGGACGGGCGGGACGTGCGAGGGATGGATGCAGGTCTTGCCCTGGAGCCCATTGGCGCGGTCGAGCTCTATCTCGCGCAGCAGCCCGTCGAGGTCGTGCTCGATCAGGGCCGTACGGAGCTCCTCGGCCCGGCCTTCGAGGAACGGGCTGCGCCGCAGCTGCGGTTTGAACATCCGCTCCTGCAGCCGGAAGTACTCCCAGACGGGACCGGTGATCGTGAAGCCCGTGCCGTCGGCGCGTCCCAGTACGTTCACGACGTCCGCGATGACCCCGGCCACGATCCGTACGTCGTACGCCGTCATGTCGGGGGCCCGCCGCAGCCCGTACGCCGAGCAGAAGTCGGTGACACCCAGGCGCAGCGCCAGCACCCGGTCGCGGTACTTGTCGACGACGTTGGCGATCCCGGTGAGCGTCGCCGTCCGCGTCTCCAGGTGCAGCAGCTCGGGCGATTCCAGCACAGGCATCGCGTACAGCCTGCGGCCGCTCGTGTTTTCCGCCTCCGCGAGCGCTTCCAGGAAAAGCGTCCCGCGCTCCTCGGTGAATTTGGGGAGTACGAATCCGGACAGCAGCCGGATGGAGGCACCGAGGCGCCGCACCAGGTCCGGAATCTGATCGGGCTCACGGACCCGGATGAAGAGCAGCGGCGTCTCGTCGCCCCGCTCGTCGAGGTCCTCGAACTGCCGGATCAGATTCTCCTCGGCCGCCTCGACCTCGGAGTCGTCGATGGAGTCCTCCAGGCACAGCACCATGGAGACGACCCCGCGACCGACCAGTTTCACCACATCGTCGGCGAGCCGCGGCCGGGTGGCCGGGCTGTAGAGGGTGGCGCCGAGAGCGGCCGACAGCAGGACGGCCGGGGAGTCGGCGGTGAACTCGCACGGCTCCTGATGGAACAGCCGCTGCCGGGCGGCGGCCGGGATATGCCCGAAATGACGCATGTGGATCCCCCGTACTGCCGATGTGGCCGTATGGTCATGTGGCCGGTAATAGTACGTACGGACGGGTGTCAAGAGTTCCCACGCCGCATGAAATCCTGGTAACTCGTCCGCTTCGCGCGCGTGTCCTGTGACGTCGTGAACCAGCCCCACGTTGTCCGCGCGGGCGGTGGGAAGGCAGGATGACCGGCATGACGCACGCGATGCTGAAGGGCTCGAACGTCCCCCTCGACGCCATGGCTGTACGAGCCGTGCTGCGCTGGTCCCCAGGGCCCGGGATCCCTGACGTGGACGCCTCCGCCCTGCTGCTCGGCGCCGGGGGCCGGGTGCGTTCCGACGAGGACTTCGTGTTCTACAACCAGCCGCGGCATCCGTCGGGGGTGGTACGGCGGCTGCCCAAGAAGCAGGTCGGTGAGCAGCTGACCGATACGGTCGAGGCCGATCTCACCGCGCTCGACCCCTCGGTCGAGCAGGTGGTGCTCGCGGCCTCCTCGGACGGCGCGAGTTTCCAGCATGTGAACGATCTCCGGATACTTCTGTACGACGCTGCCGCGGCCGACGGCGAACCGCTGGCCGTCTTCGATGTCAGGCCGGAGACCGGTGAGGAGACCGCGATCATCTGCGGCGAGCTCTACCGGCGCGGGGACGCGTGGAAGTTCCGCGCGGTGGGGCAGGGGTATCCGACCGGCCTCGTCGGTCTGGCCACGGCGTTCGGCATCTCGGTGGACGAGACGGAAGGGGCCGCCGACGACCCGCTGTCCGCGACCGCTCCCGACCCGTCTCAGGCCGCCGAGACGTCCGTACAGCTGCCGCCTCAGCCGGCCCAGCCGCCCACCCAGCCGTTCGCACAGCCGGCGTACGGATATCCGCAGCCCGCGCTGCCGTCGGCCCCGCCCACGTACGGCTATCCGCAGCCGGTGTCGGCGCCGCAGCCCGCGTACGGCTATCCGCAGCCGGCCGCCGCGGCGGCGCCCGCGCCCGACCCGAATTTCCGGCTCCCGCCGATGGGCCCGCAGTTCATCCGCCCCTAGGCCCTGTCCGGCGGATCTTCGCGGGACAGGACCTGGGCCGCGGACGCCCGGGGCGCCGCGGCCGTCCGCGGTCAAGGCCGCCTCAGGTCTTCGTCTTGTAGCCGCGCCCCCACTGCAGGCCCCAGCCGAACAGCCGGTCCAGCTCCGCCTGGAAGCCGTAGACGAACTTCACCTCACGGCGCACCGTCAGCTCGCCCTTGACCCTCTCCATCGAGAACACCGCGCAGGACCGGGCCTGCGGGGCGTGCTCGTCGAGTTCGATCTCGATGCGCGGGCCGTTGCTCGGGTACAGCGTCACGGTGGCGTGCGTACGGTCGAAGGCCGGCGTCTGGTCGTAGATGTAGACGAAGACCAGCAGCCGCTTGATCTCCTCCTGGTGGTCCAGGTTGATGAAGATCGTCTCGCCCGAGGCGGCACCGAACCGGTCGTCGCCGCTGAGCTTGACGTACGGCGGCCCGTTGAGGTCCCCGAAGAAGTTGCCCAGCGGCTGCACCACGCCCTTGCTGCCGTCGGTCAGCTCGTACATGCAGCCGAGGTCCAGGTCCACATTGACCATGCCCTGGGTATGGGCCTGCACCACCTCGGGCTTGAAGAGCTTGAGGGGGTTGCCCAGCAGCCGGCCGCTCTGCTTGGACCGTCCTTCGATGTCGGACGTACGCATCTGCCAGGAGAGGTTCACCCGCAGATTGCCGGTGGCCGCTCCCTGCTTGGAGAGCGAGACCGTCGACCGCCGCTTGGTCAGCTCGATGGAGTTGGACGCGGCACTGCCCGAATCGAATTGCGATGCCCTTTGCCCTTGCCACAGGTTGTCCCAGAAGGCCATGCCCACCCCTCCTCTGTCGTCAACTCGCCACCACCACACGGAACAACGGGGCGGCCGAGAGGCTTCCGCCTGTCGGCCGCCCCGTTCAGAGCGTTCCCTGATTCCTGTCCGGGTCACACCCCGGAGACCGGCTCACCGGAGGGCTCACCGGAGCACGGCTCAGACGTGCAGTGCCGCCTTGTCGCCGTCGGTGTCCTTGTCGCCGCCTTCCGCCTGCAGTGCCTTGTTACGGCGCACCGAGGACCAGAACGAGGCAGCGATCAGGACGATTCCGACCAGACCCGTGATGACCTCGTTGATCGAGTGCTCGATGGTGACCAGCAGGATCACGGCGAGCGCACCGATCGCGTAGTGCGCGCCATGCTCCAGGTAGACGTAGTCGTCCAGGGTGCCCTGGCGGACCAGGTAGACCGTGAGCGACCGGACGTACATGGCGCCGATACCGAGGCCGAGCGCCATCCAGAAGATCTGGTTGGTGATGGCGAAGGCGCCGATGACACCGTCGAAGGAGAAGGACGCGTCCAGGACCTCCAGGTAGAGGAAGAGGAAGAACGCGGCCTTGCCGGCCAGGCCGATGGCAGAGACCGGCTTGCCCTCCGCCTTGGCCTTCTCCTCCTCCTCGTGTTCCTGCTCCTCCTGCTCCTCGAGCCGGTTCTCGAAGAAGCCCGAGAGGCCGCCGACGATGAGATACGTGATCAGACCCGCGACTCCGGCGAGCAGCACGGTGGCCGACTTGTCCTGATAGCCCGTGCTGGTGTGGGCGTGGGTGGCGAAGGTCAGCGCGGTGACGAGAAGGACGATCAGCGCGATGCAGACCGACAGCATGTCGACCTTGCCGAGCTTGGCCAGCGGGCGCTCCAGCCAGCTCAGCCACTTGATGTCCCGCTCCTCGAAGATGAAGTCGAGGAAGATCATCAGCAGGAACATACCGCCGAAGGCGGCGATGCCCGGGTGGGCGTCGGTGACCAGGGCTTCGTACCGGTCGGGGTTGTCGAGCGCGATCTGGACCGCTTCGATGGGCCCGACCTTGGCGCTGATCGCGACGATGACGACGGGGAAGACCAGCCGCATGCCGAACACCGCGATGAGGATGCCGATGGTGAGGAAGATCTTCTGCCAGAAGGCATTCATCTTCTTCAGGACCCCGGCGTTGACGACCGCGTTGTCGAACGACAGCGAGATCTCAAGGATCGACAGGATCAGTACGATCCCGAACGCCTCCCACCCCCACTGCCAGGCCGCGAAGGCGAGGCCGACCGCCGTGATGGCGAACGACCAGCCGAAGGTTTTCAGGATCACTGGCTACCCCATCTGGTGATTAACGGGTTTTCCCCCGCGCAGCATGCTGCTTTACGAAACGTTGACCCCGAAGTCTAGAGCGATGCCCCGAAGCCCCGACGCGTACCCCTGTCCCACCGCCCGGAACTTCCACTCGCCGCCATAGCGGTACAGCTCGCCGAAGATCATCGCGGTTTCGGTGGAGGCGTCCTCACTGAGGTCGTAGCGCGCGAGCTCCTGTCCGTCGGCCTGGTTGGCCACCCGAATAAAAGCGTTGCTGACCTGCCCGAATGTCTGGCCTCGATTGTCGGCCTCATGAATCGAGACCGGAAAGACGATCTTGTCGCAGGTGACCGGCACCTTGGAGAGGTCGACGAGCAGCGACTCGTCGTCGCCGTCGCCCTCACCCGTCAGATTGTCGCCGGTATGTTCGACGGATCCGTCCGGACTCGTCAGATTGTTGTAGAAAATGAACCATTCGTCGCCGAGCACTCTGCCTGACTCGCAGAGGAGTGCGCTGGCGTCGAGGTCGAAGGGCGCTCCGGTGGTGGAGCGCGCATCCCAGCCGAGCCCGACCAGCACCTGGGTGAGGTTCGGTGCGGCCTTGGAGAGGGAGACATTGCCTCCCTTGGCGAGCGTGACGCCCATGATGGTGAGTCCTCCCCGAGGTGATGTGGTGCCGTGCTGCCGGCAAGACGCGCCTGACGTCATGCCCGTTCAAGCCCTGTTCATGCCGTTCGTTCCCGTACCGATGCGCGTCCGGCGCCGCACGGAGTGTGCGGCGCCGGACACGGAAGGACCAGGTCCTGTCGGCTCAGACGTTGACGCCGAAGTCCTGCGCGATGCCGCGCAGTCCCGAGGCGTACCCCTGGCCGATGGCACGGAACTTCCACTCCGCGCCATTGCGGTACAGCTCGCCGAAGACCATCGCGGTCTCGGTCGAGGCGTCCTCACTCAGGTCGTACCGCGCCAGTTCGTTGTTGTCGGCCTGGTTGACCACGCGGATGAAGGCGTTGCGGACCTGGCCGAAGGACTGCTGGCGGCTCTCCGCCTCGTAGATCGAGACAGGGAAGACGATCTTCTCGACGTCGGCGGGGACCGTCGCCAGGTTGACCTTGATGGCCTCGTCGTCGCCCTCGCCCTCACCGGTGAGGTTGTCACCGGTGTGTTCGACGGAGCCGTCGGGGCTCTTGAGGTTGTTGAAGAAGATGAAGTTCCCGTCGACGGCGACCTTGCCCTCGGCGTTCGTCAGCAGGGCGCTGGCGTCGAGGTCGAAGTCGCTGCCGGTGGTCGTACGGACGTCCCAGCCCAGACCCACGGTGACCGCGGTCAGGTTGGGCGCGGCCTTGGTCAGCGAGACGTTTCCGCCCTTGCTGAGGCTGACTCCCACGAGTCCTCCCTATGGTTTCTCGGGGCCGGCGACCGTGATCGGCGGCTGCCGCCGCGGGTCGCGCCCCTGAAGCGTTGGCATCGGATGAACGACTGGATCCTAGTGACCGGTTCCCCGTCGCTGTGCGATTTCGGGGCGGCCGGGGCGCATTCAGAGCGTCCGGGGCGCATTCAGAGAGTGGCGAGCGCCTTGACGTACTCGTCGAGGTCCCTGGCGTCCGGCAGACCGTTGATCACGGTCCAGCGCACGATGCCCTCCTTGTCGATGATGAAGGTGCCGCGCACGGCGCACCCCTTTTCCTCGTCGAAGACGCCGTACGCGCGCGACACCTCGCCGTGCGGCCAGAAGTCCGACAGCAGCGGGTACTCCAGGCCCTCCTGCTCGGCGAAGACGCGCAGGGTGTGGATGGAGTCGTTCGAGAGGGCGAGCAGCTGCGTGTCGTCGTTGACGAACGAGGGCAGCTCGTCGCGGAGGGCGCACAGCTCGCCCGTGCACACACCGGTGAAGGCGAAGGGGTAGAAGAGGAGCACCACGTTCTTCGCGCCGTCGGGTCCGCGGAAGTCGGACAGCCGCACGGTCCGGCCGTGGTTGTCCTTCAGTGCGAAGTCCGGGGCGGGGGCGCCGACCTCGATCGCCATGGAGCACGTCCTTTCACAGGGTTCCGCGGATGCCGTCACATGCCGTCAGACACCCTCCAGCCTATGCACGGGCCCCCGCCGACAGAGATCGGCGGGGGCCCTCAAGGCTGCTTGTTACCGGCTGCGTCTTGCGCGCTCGATGCGGCGCTCGGAGTCAGCGCTTGGACTTCGCCGCCTTGGGAGTGACGAGCCGGCTGCCGGTCCAGTCCTTGCCGGCGTTGACGCTCTTGGTCTGCGACAGGCCAGCGGTCTGGGCGGCCTCGTTGATGTCGCTCGGTTCGACGTAGCCATCCCGGCCGGTCTTGGGCGTCAGCAGCCAGACCGCTCCGCCCTCCTCGATCAGACCGATGGCGTCCACCAGCGCGTCCGTAAGGTCGCCGTCCTCGTCACGGAACCACAGCAGGACGGCGTCAGCCACGTCCTCGTAGTCCTCGTCGACGAGCTCCTGGCCGATGACGGCCTCGATGGACTCGCGGAGCTCCTGCTCGACGTCGTCGTCGTAGCCGATCTCCTGGACCACCTGTCCGGGTTCGAACCCCAGCCGTGCTGCCTGGTTGGTCCGTTCCTCCGCGTGGTCCGCGGTCGCGCTCACGGATTGCCTCCTGATCATGTTTCGGAAAATGCTTCAGCCACGCGCGTGCGCGAGGCATTGGCCGTAGTCCACACGGACGGGACGGATCGCGCAAGTACCCGACCGCCGAGACCGCCGAAACGGTGACGATCCGGGCCGCTTCATCGCATCTCCTGCCACTTCGGCACCGCCTCCTGTGACACACCCCATATATTTCCTCCCACTTTGCAATGTTATGCCGCTTCCGTACGCCAATCGGGTCCGAACGGCCGAACGAAACGCATAGACGGGTTGGGCGTAAGGTTGCGATTTGACCGACGTGGGGACCGGCTTCGGAGCGGGATTTCCCGGAGACCACTGGTTACCCCTCAGTAGAGATGACGTTTCCGCCGTCGCGGTACACGATGGAGGCGGCGTACGTGCCCATGCCCTGGGCCGCTCCGTGGGGTCACCCGCGGGCCCCGGGCCCGCGTAGAAGCAGTATCCCGACGGCGTGCACTGCATCGATCGCGTGCAGGGGCACGACACGACCAAACAGCGAAGGACAAGCGTGGCTTCCGGATCCGATCGCAACCCGATCATCATTGGCGGCCTTCCCAGCCAGGTCCCGGACTTTGATCCCGAAGAGACCCAGGAGTGGCTCGACTCGCTCGACGCCGCTGTCGACGAGCGAGGCCGTGAGCGCGCCCGTTATCTGATGCTCCGGCTGATCGAGCGCGCGCGCGAGAAGCGCGTGGCTGTGCCCGAGATGCGCAGCACGGACTACGTCAACACCATCGCCACCAAGGACGAGCCGTTCTTCCCCGGCAACGAGGAGATCGAGCGCAAGATCCTCAACGCGACCCGCTGGAACGCGGCCGTGATGGTGTCGCGCGCGCAGCGCCCGGGTATCGGTGTCGGTGGCCACATCGCCACCTTCGCCTCCTCCGCCTCCCTGTACGACGTGGGCTTCAACCACTTCTTCCGGGGCAAGGACGACGGCAAGGGCGGCGACCAGATCTTCTTCCAGGGCCATGCCTCCCCCGGCATCTACGCCCGCGCCTTTCTGCTCGACCGGCTGAGCGAGACGCAGCTCGACGCGTTCCGCCAGGAGAAGTCGAAGGCCCCGTACGGCCTGTCCAGCTATCCGCACCCGCGGCTGATGCCGGACTTCTGGGAGTTCCCGACCGTCTCGATGGGCCTCGGCCCCCTCGGCGCGATCTACCAGGCCAGGATGAACCGCTACATGGAGGCGCGCGGCATCGCCGACACCTCCGACTCGCATGTCTGGGCGTATCTCGGCGACGGCGAGATGGACGAGCCCGAGTCGCTGGGCCAGCTGTCCATCGCCGCCCGCGAGGGCCTGGACAACCTGACCTTCGTCGTCAACTGCAACCTGCAGCGCCTCGACGGCCCGGTGCGCGGCAACGGCAAGATCATCCAGGAGCTGGAGTCGCAGTTCCGCGGCGCCGGCTGGAATGTCATCAAGCTGGTCTGGGACCGCTCCTGGGATCCGCTGCTCGCCCAGGACAGGGACGGCGTCCTGGTCAACCGGCTGAACACCACGCCGGACGGTCAGTTCCAGACGTACGCCACCGAGACCGGCTCGTACATCCGTGAGCACTTCTTCGGTGACGACCAGCGGCTGCGCGCCATGGTCGAGAACATGTCCGACGACCAGATCCTGCATCTGGGCCGCGGCGGTCACGACCACCAGAAGGTCTACGCGGCGTACGCGGCGGCCAAGGCCCACAAGGGCCAGCCGACGGTGATCCTGGCGCAGACGGTCAAGGGCTGGACGCTCGGGCCGAACTTCGAGGGCCGCAACGCGACCCACCAGATGAAGAAGCTGACCGTCTCCGACCTCAAGGGCTTCCGCGACCGGCTGCACCTGCCGATCACGGACCAGGAGCTGGAGGACGGCGCGCCGCCGTACTACCACCCCGGCAAGAACTCGGAAGAGATCCAGTACATGCACGACCGCCGCAAGTCGCTCGGCGGGTACGTGCCGACGCGGATCGTGCGGGCCAAGCCGCTGAACCTCCCCGAGGACAAGGTCTACGCGGCGGTGAAGAAGGGGTCCGGCCAGCAGTCGATCGCCACCACCATGGCGTTCGTCCGGCTGCTCAAGGACCTGATGCGGGACAAGGAGATCGGCAAGCGCTTCGTGCTGATCGCCCCCGACGAGTACCGCACGTTCGGAATGGACTCGTTCTTCCCGAGCGCGAAGATCTACAACCCGCTGGGCCAGCAGTACGAGTCCGTGGACCGTGAGCTGCTGCTCGCGTACAAGGAGTCACCGACCGGGCAGATGCTGCACGACGGCATCTCCGAGGCGGGCTGCACCGCCTCGCTGATCGCGGCGGGCTCCGCGTACGCCACGCACGGCGAGCCGCTGATCCCGGTCTATGTCTTCTACTCGATGTTCGGTTTCCAGCGGACCGGCGACCAGTTCTGGCAGATGGCCGACCAGCTCGCGCGCGGCTTCGTGCTGGGTGCGACCGCCGGACGTACGACGCTGACCGGCGAGGGGCTTCAGCACGCGGACGGCCATTCGCATCTGCTGGCCTCGACCAACCCGGCCTGTGTCGCCTACGACCCCGCCTACGGCTTCGAGATCGCGCATATCGTCAAGGACGGTCTGCGCCGGATGTACGGCCCGGACAGCGAGGACATCTTCTACTACCTCACCGTCTACAACGAGCCGATCCAGCATCCCGCCGAGCCGGCCGACGTGGACGTCGAGGGCATCCTGAAGGGCATCCACCGCTACCGGCGGGGCGAGCAGGGCTCGATCCCGGCGCAGATCATGGCGTCCGGTGTGGCCGTGCCGTGGGCGGTCGAGGCGCAGCGGATGCTCGCCGAGGAGTGGAACGTCAAGGCCGACGTCTGGTCGGCGACGTCCTGGAACGAGCTGCGCCGTGAGGCCGTCGAGGTGGAGCAGCACAATCTGCTGCACCCGGAGGAGGAGCAGCGCGTTCCGTATGTGACCCAGAAGCTGTCCGGCGCGGAGGGCCCGTTCGTGGCGGTCTCCGACTGGATGCGTTCCGTACCCGACCAGATCGCACGCTGGGTGCCCGGCACGTACCAGTCGCTGGGCGCGGACGGTTTCGGCTTCGCGGACACGCGTGGCGCGGCCCGTCGCTTCTTCCACATCGACGCGCAGTCGATCGTGCTCGGTGTCCTCACCGAGCTGGCCAGGGAGGGCAAGGTCGACCGTTCGGTACTGAAGCAGGCGGTGGACCGCTACCAGCTGCTGGACACCTCGGCGGCGGACCCGGGCGCGGCGGGCGGCGACGCGTGACCGCGGTGACGGAGCTGTAGGACGACGTCGAAGGGCGGCGGAACCCACGGGTTGCGCCGCCCTTCGGCGTACCGGCCGGCCCGTCGCTGACCGCTCAGTGCTCCCAGACCTTGAAGGCCCGTACGCGGTACGGCGATCGGGGGAGCCAGGTGCCGTCTCCCGGGTAGGTCTGGAACTCGCCGGTCTCCGCGCACTCTTCGGACTGATAGGTGGTCACGGGCCGGCCGGTGCGGTTCGCGAGCGACTGGACGGTGGCGCCTCGCGGGAGCGGCACGCAGCTCCCGATCTCGGTACCGGACAGCTCATGGGTTCGTCGTACGCCCTTGAAGTCGTCCTTGTCCCAGAAGCAGAGCTCGCCCGACGCGCACTCCCCCAGACGCGGTGGAGCGGCGGCGGCGTCGAGGGTCTGCGGCAGCAGGGCGGCGACGGCCAGTGCCCCGACGGCCAGGATCTTCGGCGTGGTCGTGAGCCCGGCTTCGGACTTGGCTTTGGACGTGGCTTTGGACGTGGCTTTGGACGTGGTTTTACGCAGGGTCGTGCGCATGTGGATCAGCCCCCGTGTCGTACGAATCGGTCCTCCGTACCCTGACCCGCGGTGCGCGGCCCGCGGAAGGGGGCGGGGGCGCCCTCCACCCGGATAGGCGACAGCCCCGCCGGAAGGTTCCGGCGGGGCTGTCACAGGCGCGGAGTTGACGTCGGGTCAGCCGGGGGCTGACGTCAGACGTGCACCCCTCCGCCCGCTGCGTCCGCGTTGGCGCCACGCTTCGTCAGCAGAGCGACGAAGACCGCCACGGCCGCGACACCGGCCGCGACCAGGCAGGCCAGCCCCATGCCGGCCACGAACGTGTCGTAGGTGACGCTCGTGATCTTCTCCGCGATGGCGGCCGGGGTGCCCGGCGCCACCGGCGGCACGCCGACCTGAACGGCTTCGGTCGCCGCGTCCGCCTGCGCCCCGGTGAGCGGCGGCAGACCGGCCGCGGTCCAGTTGCCCGGCAGGTCGCTGGAGACCTTCGAGGCCATGATCGCGCCGAGCACGGCCGTACCGAGGCTGCCGCCGATCTGCATGGAGGCCTGCTGGAGACCACCGGCCACACCGGAGAGCTCCATCGGGGCGTTGCCCACGATGACCTCGGTGGCGCCCACCATGACCGGGGCGAGGCCGAAGCCGAGCAGGGCGAACCAGATCGACATGGTGAAGCTGCTGGTGTCCGTGGCCAGGGTCGACATGCCGAACATGGCGACGGCCGTGAAAACCATGCCGCCGGCCAGCGGGATACGGGGGCCCACCTTGGTGATCGCCCAACCCGCCAGCGGCGAGGCGACGATCATCATGCCGGTGAGCGGCAGCAGATGCAGACCGGCGTCGACCGGGCTCATGCCGTGCACGTTCTGCAGGTAGAAGGTGATGAAGAAGATGCCGCCGAGGAAGGCGATGGCCATCAGCGCCATCAGGATCACGCCGGCGGACAACGGCACGGAGCGAAACAGCCCCAGCGGTACGAGGGGTTCCTTGACCTTCGTCTCCCAGAAGGCGAAGAGCCCGAAGCAGACCAGCGAGCCGATGATGAACAGCCACGTGAGCCCGGAGCCCCAGCCCCAGGTCGGGGCCTGGATGATCGCCCAGACCAGACAGAACATGGCCGCGGAGAGCAGCAGGATGCCGAGGATGTCGAAGGACTTCGGGGCGTTCTCCGCCCGGTGGTCCCGGAGGATCACCGCGCCGACCACCAGCGCCACCACGCCCACCGGCACATTGACGAAGAAGACCGACTGCCAGCTGACATGTTCGACCAGCAGACCGCCGATGATGGGGCCGCCGGCCGTCGAGGCGCCGATGACCATGCCCCAGATGCCGATGGCCATGTTGAGCTTCTCGGCGGGGAAGCTGGCGCGCAGCAGGCCGAGCGCGGCCGGCATCAGCAGGGCGCCGAAGAGCCCCTGGAGCACCCGGAAGGTGACCACGAGGGCGATGCTGTGGGAGAGGCCGATGGCCCCCGAGGCCGCGGCGAAGCCGGTGACGCCGATGAGGAAGGTCTGCCGGTGGCCGAAGCGGTCACCGAGCTTGCCCGCGGTGATCAGCGCCACGGCGAGGGCGAGGAAGTAACCGTTGGTGATCCACTGGACGTCGGCGAGGCTCGCGCCGAGGTCGTTCTTGATGGCTGGATTGGCGATCGCGACAATGGTGCCGTCGAGCGCCACCATCATCACGCCGATGGCCACGCTGAAGAGCGTCAACCAGGGGTGGCCACGCAGCCCCTTGGGCGACGCCGGCGCCGGGGATTCCGGGCTCTTCGCCATGTCGACGGTGGTCTGACTAGTCATATCGGCCACGCTAGTGTCAGCCGCTGACATTTGACTAACCAATTCACAAGTTGGTAACTGTCATGTAGCTCACAGAACACCGAGCAGGGCAAAAGTATCGAAAGCGGTGGAATGAGGACCAATCGGTGTTCCTTCCGGCAGGACACAACCACCGGACAGGGAACAGCGGCTGAACAGCCGACAGGGCTGCGCGCCCGCAAGAAGCAGCGCACCCGGAACGCCCTGCTGCGCGTGGCGCTCGAACTGTTCACCACCCAGGGATACGACCGGACGACCGTCGACGAGATCACGGACGCCGTGGAGGTCTCCCAGCGCACCTTCTTCCGCTACTTCGCCAGCAAGGAGGAGGTCGCCTTCGCCGTGGTGGACATGGTCGAGGAAAGGTTCGTCGAGGCGCTGCGCGTGCGGCCCGCCGCCGAGTTCCCGTTCGAGGCGATGCGTAACGCCGTCGCCGCCGCCTGGGACACGATCGGCGAGGCGATCGAGGCCGCCGTTCCGGTCGGGCTGTATATGCGGACGTATCAAATGATCGAATCGACCCCGGCCCTGCTCGCCGTCCATCTGCGCCGCTCCGCCGAGTTGGAGGAAGCCGTCGCGCGGCTGATCGCCGGCCGCGAGGGTCTCGATGTGGACACCGATCCGCGGCCCCGGGTGGCGGTCGCCGCGTTCACCAGCGTGATACGGGTGACCGGCCGGCTGTGGGGGCAGGGGCAGAACATGAGCCTGGAGGCGCACCGCGCGCTGTCCGAGAGCTATCTCGACCACCTGGGCCCGGCGCTCGCCGAGAGCTGGTCGACCGGGGCCCGCCAGCGGTCGTGAGGTCCGTACGGGCTTCCGGTTCCGCGTCCCGTACGCCCCGTAATGCGCCGGAGCGTGCGCGCCCCGCGCACGCAGGGTGAAGTTACCGCCAGTTCAACCCTCCGTCGCCCGTGATCTGCCTCACCCTCGTCATGAGGCCCCCCACCCGCGTCCTAGGGTGTTCCGCAGTGACTTCCTTCGACTCCTCTCCCTCCCTCACCGCATGGCGCACCCTGCTGGCTCTCGCGGTCGTGCTGGTGATGCTGGCGACCACGGGATGGACCGCCGTACGCCATCAGCACAGTCCGGGCGAGCCTCTGCGGATCGCCTTCACCGCCTGGGAGCGGGGCCGGATAGGTGTCCGTCACCTGCCGGACCCGAAGGGGCCGCCGAAACTGCTGGCGTCCTTCTTCGCCTCCCTGACGGCCGGTCAGCGGATCGGGCTGGCAACGGCGTACCCGCTCGTCGTCGGCAATCTCAACGGCGCCCCCGTCACACTGCGCTACCGGGCCAACCGGCTGGCCCTCACCCAGGCGCGTGACGTGGAGCACCGCCGGATGACCGACACCAGACTTTCGGGTGACGGCCGGCAGCAGGCGGGCCGCCGGATGCACCGCTACGCGTCGATGCTGAACGACGGCCGGCAGATCCTCGCCTTCGACCCGTCGGGGAAGGGCCGGGCCGCCGAGGTCTTCGGCGACCTCGACCACGCGCAGCGCGTGTCGGTCGTGGTGCCCGGTGTGGACACCAATGTGCTGACGTTCGAGAGGACGGAGCGCAGGTACACGGCGCCGGTGGGCATGGCCGCGTCGCTGTACGACGCCGAGCGGGCCACCGACCCGGACACCAGAACCGCCGTCATCGCCTGGGCCGACTACACCTCGCCCGCCGGTCTCGGGGTGGACGCGGCGATCGGCAAGCTCGCCGAGGACGGTGCCGTACGGCTCTCCGCGCTCACCGCCGCGCTGCCGGGGACGTCGCGGGTCTCCCTGTTCTGCCACAGCTACGGCTCCGTGGTCTGCGGGGTCGCCGCCGCCGCTCTGCCGGCCAGGGTCACGGACGTGGCGGTCGCGGGCAGCCCCGGAATGCGGGTCGGGAACGCGGACCAACTGAGCACCGACGCCCATGTGTGGGCCATGCGGGACCGTGACGACTGGATCCAGGACGTCCCGTACCTGGCGGTCGGCGGACTCGGGCACGGCGCGGACCCGGTGTCCCGGGGCTTCGGGTCACGGGTGCTCTCGGCGGCCGGCGCGCTCGGGCACAGCGGATACTTCCAGCCGGGTACGGAGAGCCTCGACAACTTCGCGGACATCGGGGTCGGTTCGTACGACGCGGTGAGCTGTGCCGACGGCGATGCCGCCTGCAGGAGCGGAATCGCCGGGTCGGGTGAGACCGGGTCGGGTGAGTTCGGACGCGCGTAGAATTCGTCTGCTTCGGCAGGCGACGCACGGGCGCCCGCGCCCTACGATGAGGCGCATGGGTGATGTGCTTGCGGGGATTCATGCCACCTGGGAGTTCGAAAGCGACTCCGTGCTCATCCGCTTCGAACGGGGGATACGGACGCCGAAGCTCTTCCAGGCGCTGCGTGAACGCCGCATCCCCCACGAGGCGTTGTCATCGGTGACGCTCTCCCCCGGAAAGCGCGGGACGGTGGTGCTGCACGCGGTGCCGAGAGCCGGCGCGGACCCGCTGATGGAGGCCGCGGCGGGGCAGCTCAAGCAGAGTGGCGATCCGTACCGGCTGGTGCTGCCGGCCGAGCGCGAGACCCTCGCGGAGTACTACGCCGACGAGTTGCGGGCCGCGCTGATCCGGGACAGTGCCCGCCGCCCCTGGGACGTACGGGACGGGCAGGAGCCGGCCGAGCGCTATCTGGTGACCGCGCCCGAACCTCCCCTGCACTTCAAGGCGTACGACGGCAAGGCGTCCTTCGACGGCGACCGGGTGTCCTTCCGCTGGTTCTGGACGGGCGCGTCCTCCGCCAAGTGGAAGGCGGGCGACCAGGGTTTCCCGGTCGGGGAGCTGCACGGGGTCGAGTGGCGCTCGCCCGAGGTCTTCGACGGCTATCTGCGGCTGCTGCGGCGCGACGGCCACAGCGCGGGACTCCCCCAGCCGTCCCAGGTGGACCACGATCCGGCGGCTGTCGTCTTCGGGCTCGGCTACGGGCCGGTCCACGAGTCGCTGCCCTTCGCGGCGGCGGTCCTGCAGGCGGTCCAGGGCGCGTCATCGAGCCGCGCGGCGGTCCCGGTCCCGGCGGGGGTGTCCGGCCGCCGCGACCCGGCCGATGTCGCGGACCGGATCCGGCATCTCGGCGAGCTGCATCAGGCGGGCCTGGTGACCGACGAGGAATTCACCGCGAAGAAGGCGGAGCTGCTGGAAGAGCTGTGACGCCCGGGTCCGGGGCGCCGGGGCGGGCTTCGAGGGCTGGGCGTCGGGTCCGGGCATCGGGTCCGGGCATCGGGTCCGGGCATCGGGTCCGGGCGACGGTTCGGGCGACGGTTCGGGTCGCTCGGGGCAGGACATCGGGGGCCGGGCGTCATACCTCGGTATGACGTTCGGACCGGCTCCTGGGTATGACGCGGGAGCCGGGCCGGGGTACCTACGCTGAGCGGGCCATGTCCCATACGCCACCGCCTCACCCGCCTCCGCCCGCGCTTCCGCCCCGTACGCCACCGCAGGCCGACGGTCCGCTGAGCGCCGCGCGGCGCAATCTGCGCGAGCTCGCCCATGGCCTGACCCACCCCTCCCACCCGCCGACGCCCCTGCTCGCGCACGCGCCGAAGCAGTGGCAGCGGCTGCTTCCCTACGTCGTCGTGCTGGCGCTCGCCGCCACGTTCATTCCGGTCACCATCACGGTCCTGACCAGCCAGTACGGTCTGAACGGCGGCCTGGCGGGCACACTCGGCGTCGCACAGGCGGCGCCCCTGCTCATGCTGGCGCACCGGCCGCTGCAAGCCTGGTGGATCATCTTCTCCGCCGATGTCCTCGGCGCCGTGACGCTGCTGACCCAGTCCCTCCACCCGTACAACATCTGGCCGTGGACCCCACCGGTCATCATCGGGTACCTCTTCCTGCTGCTCGCGCTCGCCCTGCGCGAGACCCGGCGGACCGTGGTCGCCGTATGGCTGCTGACGGGTGCGGCGGGCCTCGGCCTGGACTCCCTCGCCCCCGATCGCGACAACGCGAGCGCGTTGCTGCTGTTCGTGCTCGGCGGTGTCGTGCTGCTGATCGGGGTGGCCGTGCGCGAGCGCGGTGAGGCGCAGCGGCGGCTGGTCGAGCAGGAGACCATCAGCGAGGCGGAGCGCGCCCGGCGGACGCTGCTGGAGGAGCGGACCCGGATCGCGCGCGAACTCCACGATGTCGTCGCGCACCACATGTCGGTGATCACCGTGCAGGCCGACTCGGCGCCGTACCGGCTCCAGGGCCTGTCCCCCCAGGCGCGCGAGGAGTTCGGGTCGATCGCGGCGAGCGCGCGTGAGTCCCTGGCGGAGATGCGGCGGCTGCTGATGGTGCTGCGCCGGGAGGACGCGGCCGGTGAGCGGGGGCCGCAGCCGGGTCTGGACCGGGTGCAGCAGCTGGTGGAGGCGACGGTACGGGCCGGAGTGCCCGCCGAGCTGTCCCTGCCGGCCGGCCTCGGACCCGTTCCGGCGACCGTGGACCTCTCCGCGTACCGCATCGTGCAGGAGGCCCTCGCCAATGTGGTGCGCCACGCGCCCGGCGCGCGGACGCGGGTGTCGGTGGTCCCCGACGGCGACCGGCTGACCGTCCTGGTCGTCAACGGCCCCGCGACGGGACGTACTTCACCGCTGGAGACCTCAGGAACCGGCCACGGCCTGGTCGGTATGCGCGAGCGCGTACGGTTGACCGGCGGCACGCTCGACACCGGGCCGCTGCCCGACGGCGGCTTCCGGGTCGCCGCGCGGCTCCCCCTGACCGACCCCGGCCCCGGTCCTGGCGCCCACCCCGGGCCCCACCCCGGGCTCGAACCCCTTGCTAAGGACGTCCCTTGACCATCCGCGTGATCATCGTCGACGACCAGGCCATGGTGCGCGCGGGGTTCGCGGCGCTGCTGTCGGCCCAGGCCGACATCGATGTGGTGGGTGAGGCGCCGGACGGCCGCGAGGGCGTGCGGGTGAGCCGTTCCGTCCATCCGGACGTGGTCCTGATGGACGTCCGGATGCCGGAGATGGACGGACTGGCCGCCGCCCGGGAGCTGTTGAACCCGCCGGTGGGAGTCGTCCACCGGCCGAAGGTGCTGATGCTGACCACCTTCGACGTGGACGACTACGTGTACGAGGCGCTGCGCGCCGGGGCGTCGGGCTTTCTGCTCAAGGACGCGCCCCCGGCCGATCTGATCGCGGCGGTACGGATCGTCGCGGCCGGCGAGGCGCTGCTCGCGCCGTCCGTGACCCGGCGGCTGATCGCGGACTTCGCCCAGCAGCGGCCCGCCCCGCGCAAGAACCGTGCCCTGCGGCTGCGCGGTCTCACACCCCGGGAGACCGAGGTGCTCGAACTGATCGCCCACGGTCTGTCCAACCAGGAGATCGCGGACCAGCTGGTGGTCGCCGAACAGACGGTGAAGACCCATATCGGCCGCATCCTGTCCAAGCTCGCTCTGCGCGACCGGGCGCAGGCCGTGATCTTCGCGTACGAGTCGGGTCTCGTCACCCCCGGCGACGCGTCCGCCTGAGCCGCCTGAGCCGGGGCCCCGGGCCCCCGGCAGCGGTACGGAACCCACCACCACGGGGTACCTCCCCTACCCGGGTATCAGCCGCTGGTCGGCTCCCCGGGGTGACGTCCCGCCGTACACCGTCTCCCTACCTTCCTGCTCGCCACCTCCATGGACGAGCAGCAGAAGGAGACGTACATGCGCCGCTACGAGAGGACCCTGGCCGCCGCCGCACTGGCGACCACCATGGTCACGGGAACGGCGGGCTGGGCCTCCGGCAGCGCGCAGCGGGCCGTGACGGGGCCGCCCGCCGGGAGCGCCGCGTGGCGGGCGGACGGTTCGCTCGGCCGGGCGCTGCCCGATCCGGCGACGGCCTCGCCCGCCCAGGTGGCCCGGTTCTTCGCCGCCCTGCCGTCCCGTCAGCGGCAGGACCTGATCCGCCGTCACCCCCTCGTCGTCGGCAATCTCGACGGTGTGCCGGTCGCGCTGCGCTACGAGGCCAACGCCCTTGCCGTACGGGCCGAGCACAACCCCCGGTACGAGCGGCTGGCGGAGCCCGGCCGGCAGATCCTCGCCTTCGATCCGCGCGGCCGTGGCCAGGTCGCCGAGGTATACGGCGATCTGACGACCGCGCGCCGGGTGTCCGTCGTCGTACCGGGCTCCGACATCGACGCGGCGACCTTCGACCGTACGAAGGATCCGTACGGCACCCCCGCCGGCATGGCCGCCTCGCTGCGGGCCGCGACGGGGAACCGTACCGCCGTCATCGCCTGGGCCGGCTACACCACTCCCGTCGGGGTCGGTCCGGACGCGGCCACCGGCGATCTCGCGGAGGCAGGGGCCGGACGGCTGGCCCGGTTCACCCAGGGGCTCGCGGCCGCCGGGGTGAAGGAACCCGTGCTGTTCTGCCACAGCTACGGCTCCGTCGTATGCGGTCTCGCCGCTCATGAGGTGAACGCCTCCGACATTGTGGTGTTCGGCTCGCCCGGTATGCGCGCCGATGATGTGGCGGATCTCCATACAGACGCGCGTGTCTGGGCCGCCAAGGACCCCTCCGACTGGATCTCCAAGGTCCCGAACGTCGAGTTCGCGGGCCTGGGCCACGGCAAGGACCCGACCGACCCGGAGTTCGGCGCCCGCCGGGTGTCCGCCGGGGACGCCCGGGGCCACGCCGGCTACTTCGCGCCCGGCACCGAATCGCTCCGTACCTTCGCCGCCATCGCGGCCGGAGAGATCACGCGGGGCGAGATCACCCGGGGCGAGATCACCCGGGGAGAAGTCACGCGAGGAGAGGTGCGATGACGCTCGCCGGGACCGTCGGGAAGATCGAGGCGCGGACCCCCGCCCACCGTGACCGCGCGATCGACGGCCTGCGCGCCCTCGCGCTGCTCGCCGTGCCGACCGGGCACTGGCTGCTCGGCGGCTTCACCCTGGACGGCGGCGGCGCGCTGCACAACGCGAGTCCGCTCGCCGTCTTCGGCGGGTTCGCGCCCGTGAGCTGGGTGCTGCAGATGCTGGGCATCTTCTTCCTGGTCGGCGGGTACGCCTCCGTGCTCTCGTACCGTGGGAGGAAGTCCACGACCGCCGCCTGGCTGCGGCAGCGCGTGGCGCGGCTGGGCAGGCCCGTCCTCGGCGTGACGGCCGTCTGGGCGGTGCTGATCCCGGTGCTGTACGCGCTCGGCGTGCCCGGCGCCACCCTGCGCACCGGGTCGACGCTGGTGATCCAGCCGCTGTGGTTCGTGGGCGTCTACACCGTGGTGACCGCGCTGACGCCGTACTGTGTGCGCGCCGCACACACGCTGGGCGCATGGGCCGCCGCTCCCCTGCTGGTGACCGTCGCCGCCGTCGACTTCCTGCGCTACGGACCCGCTGCGGACACCATGCCCTCGTGGCTGAGCATGGTGAACATCCTGCCTGGCTGGCTCTTCGCGTATCAGCTCGGGGTCTCCTGGGCCGAGGGAAGGATCGGCAGCCGCGGGGCACGCGCGCTGCTCATCGGCGGCACGCTCCTCTTCGCCGCGCTGCTGGTCGTCTTCCACTACCCGGCATCGATGGTCGGTGTCCCCGGCGAGGCCCGCACCAACTCGCATCCGCCGTCCCTGCTGGTCCTCGCCCTCGCCGCCGCGCAGAGCGGCGCGGCGATCCTGCTGCGGGACCGGATCGCACGCCTCCTGAGGAAGCCCGCCCTCTGGGCGCCGGTCGTCGTCATCAATCTCTCCGCGATGACGGTCCTGTGCTGGCACCAGACGGCGATGCTCGCCGCCGCGGTGCCCGGCTCCTTCGCTGGTGCGGTGCCGGGCCTGACGACCTCCCCCGACTCCCTCGGCTGGATTCTCGCCCGGCTGACCTGGATGCCGCTCTTCGCCGTCCTGCTCGTCCTGATCGGGCGGTACGCGCGCGGATTCGACGCGCCCTGGCAGACCGGGACGCGCGCGGCGCACGCCCGCCGCGCGGCAGCGGGGCTGCTCGCGGCGGGCTTCGCGGTGTTCGCGCTGGGGCTGGCGTGAGCCGGGTTCGCTGCTTGCGCGGCCGGCCCTACGCGCGGCACGCCCTACGCGCGGCACGCCCTACGCGCGGCCGGCCGAGGTGAAGGTCATGTCCGCGTACCGGGCCCCGGCCACCTGGCCGGCGATCGGCTCCAGCAGCTCCAGCTCGCTCTCGGTGAGGATGAGGTGCGTCGCCCCGGTGTTCTCCTCGACCCGGCTGCGCTTGCGCGTCCCCGGGATCGGTACGACAGCAAGGCCGTGCACCCCCGCCTGCTGCTGCACCCAGGCGAGCGCGACCTGCCCGGGCGTGGCGTTCCGCCCTTCGGCGATCTTGCGCACCGGGCCGAGCAGCGCGGCGTTCGCGGCGGCGTTGTCGCCGGTGAAGCGGGGCTGCTGACGGCGGAAGTCACCGGCGCTCAGTTCCTGCTCGGCGTTGACGAACGCGCCGGTCAGGAAGCCACGGCCGAGCGGTGAGTACGGCACGAGCGCCACGCCGAGCTCGGCGGCGGCCGGTACGACGGTCGCCTCGATGTCCCGGCTGAACAGCGACCACTCGGATTGCAGGGCGGCGATCGGGTGCACGGCCTGCGCGGCGCGCAGCTCACCGGCGGTGACCTCGCTCAGCCCCAGGTGCTTGACCTTGCCCTCGGCCACCAGCTCGGCCATGGCGCCGACCGTCTCCTCGATGGGGACGTTCACATCGCGCCGGTGCATGTAGTAGAGGTCGATCTCGTCCACGCCGAGGCGCCGCAGGCTTCCCTCGACGCACTCGCGGACATAGGCCCGGTCGTTGCGGATGACCCGCTTGGTGGGCTCGGCCGGGTCGATCCCCAGCGCGAACTTCGTGGCGACGACGATCTCGTCGCGGTGCGCCCGGACGAACGGCGAGATGAACTTCTCGTTCTCCCCGTTCCCGTACACATCCGCCGTGTCGTACAGCGTGATGCCCAGCTCGAGGGCGCGCTCCAGGGTGGCCCGCGCCTCGTCGGCGTCCGTCGGTCCGTACGCGAAACTCATGCCCATGCAGCCGAGGCCCTGGGCGCCGACCTCCGGTCCGCCGGTCCCGAGCCGTATCTGTGTGATCTTGCTATCACTCATCGGGGTTCAGACCCTCTCCGGCGCCCCACGGGCGCCCGCGTAAAAGCTGATCTTGTGGTCGAGTACGGCGATCGTGTCCTGGAGCTCCGCGATCCTGCTGAGCACATCGCGGCGAGTCCGCGCCAGCAGCTCCTGCCGCTCCTCGAACGTCTCCTCGCCTACCCGGATCAGCTCGGCGTAGCGGACCATGTCCGCGACCGGCATCCCGGTCAGCCGCAGCTTCCCGACGAAGGCCAGCCAGTCCAGGTCCTGGTTGCTGAAGCGGCGCTGGCCGGTGTGCGACCGGTCGACGTGCGGCATCAGGCCGATCCGCTCGTACCAGCGCAGGGTGTGCGCGGTGAGCCCGGTGAAGGCGGCGACCTCACTGATCGTGTAGCGGTCGTCGCCGTCGGGCCGCGGATGCGCACGGGGCGGCGCGGCGCAGACATCTACGCGATCCGTCCGTGCGGGCCTGCTCTCGATCAGCGTCATGCCTTCAACGCTAGATCCTTGGAGTGCACTCGAAGCAAGCGGAAACGGATACGAGTTTGGTGGCGCGGCGCAGGAGCCTCCCACACCCCCGTACCCCCGGCCCCGTACCTCCCGCCCCGTGCTGCG
The DNA here is from genome assembly GCF_055582185.1 of Streptomyces sp. NPDC042201. NCBI lineage: Bacteria > Bacillati > Actinomycetota > Actinomycetes > Kitasatosporales > Streptomycetaceae > Streptomyces > Streptomyces sp. NPDC042201. Next base: position 29,850 of record NZ_JBVJDS010000021.1, read on the forward strand.
GCCGACGCTCTAGAGTCGTAGCCATGCAGAGCCTGGCGATGATCGAGAACTGGCCGGTGACGACCGCCGCGGCCGCCGTCGTACGAGAGGACGGGACGGTCGTCGGGTCGCACGGGCCCACGGCGCACTCCTTTCCGCTCGCCTCCGTGACCAAGCCGCTCGCCGCGTACGCGGTGCTCGTGGCGTACGAGGAGGGGGCGATCGAGCTGGACGAGCCGGCCGGGCCCGAGGGCTCCACGGTCCGTCATCTGCTCGCGCACACGAGCGGTCTGGCCTTCGACGAACACCGCGCGACCAGCGCGCCCGGCACCCGCCGGCTCTACTCCAACGCGGGCTTCGAAGTGCTCGGCGACCATGTCGCCAAGGCCACCGACATCCCGTTCGCCGACTATCTCCGCGAGGCGGTGCTCGAACCGCTGGGCATGGCGTCGACCTTCCTGGAAGGGTCACCGGCCAGGGACGGGGTCTCGACCGTCGACGATCTGGTGCGGTTCGCCGCGGAGCTCCAGGCGCCCCGGCTGCTCGACCCGCGCACGGTGCTGGAGGCGATGACGGTGGTCCATCCCGGGCTGTCCGGCGTCCTGCCCGGCTACGGTCATCAGAAGAACAACGACTGGGGCCTCGGCTTCGAGATCCGGGACACCAAGTCCCCGCACTGGACGGGCGCTTCGTCCTCGCCGCGCACCTTCGGGCACTTCGGCCAGTCCGGTACGTTCCTGTGGGTCGACCCGGACGCGCGGGCGGCCTGTGTGGCGCTGGCCGACCGGCCCTTCGGCTCGTGGGCGGTCGAGGCCTGGCCGCCCTTCACCGACGCCGTACTGGCGGAGCTGCGCGCGGCCTGAACCAACGCTGTCCCGGCGGGCGGACCGCAGTCAGGGCCGGTCGGGTCACTCGACAGGCTCTCAGCCCGGCATCTCCCAGACCAGCACCTCCGCCGCCGGGCCTGCGGCCAGTTCCAGTCCCTCGGCGTCCGTGATCCGCGCCGAGTCGCCGGGGCCCAGTTCCGCGCCGTCCAGCCGTACCCCGCCGCGGACCACATGGACATACACGGCCGGCGCGTCCGGCACGGCGGAGCGCTCGCCGTTCTGGAGGCGCCGTACGTGCAGCATGGCCCCGGCCTGCGGCAGGGCGTACGGCGTGGAGTCGGCGATGCCCCGCACGATCTCGTACCCGGGCTCGCCGCCCGGCTCCAGCGGCGCCAGCCACATCTGTACGAAGATCAGCGGCCGCTCGCCGTCGTTGCGCTCCACATGCCGCACCCCGGCGGCCGAGCTGAGCCGCTGGACGTCCCCCGCCCTGACGACCGTCGCGTGCCCGGCCGAGTCGCGGTGCGTCAGCTCGCCCTCGACGACCCAGGTGACGATCTCCGTATGGCTGTGCGGGTGTTCGTCGAAGCCCGCGCCCGGCGCGAGCCGCTCCTCGTTGCAGGCGAGGACCGCGCCGAAGCGGAGGTTGCCGGGATCGTAGAAGCGCCCGAAGGAGAAGGCGTGCAGGGACTCGATGCCGGCGGCCGGATCGCCGCCGAGGTAACGCTCTGCCGCGTGCCGTACGAGAATCACAGGTCCACGGTAGCCCCGGCCCTCGGAGCACCCGCCCAGATAAGGCAGTCTTGTCCACGTGCCAGAACCCACGAACGAAGCCCACCCCCATCCCGCGACGCTGCGTCGGCTGGAGCAGTCCTCGGGACGGCTCGCCGCGAACGCCATCGCCCGTATGGACGGGACGCTGTCGTGGTACCGCGCGATGCCGCCGGAGAACCGTTCCTGGATCGGGCTGGTCGCGCAGGCCGGCATCGCCGCGTTCACCGAGTGGTTCCGGCACCCGGAGACTCCGCAGGCCATCTCCACCGATGTCTTCGGCACCGCCCCGCGCGAGCTGACACGGGCGATCACCCTGCGCCAGACCGTCGAGATGGTACGGACCACGATCGAGGTCATGGAGAGCGCGATCGAGGAGGTCGCGGCGCCGGGCGACGAGGCGATACTCCGCGAGGCGCTGCTCGTCTACGCCCGCGAGATCGCCTTCGCGACCGCGCAGGTGTACGCGCAGGCCGCCGAGGCCCGTGGCGCGTGGGACGCACGCCTCGAGTCCCTCGTCGTGAACGCCGTGCTCTCCGGGGAGGCCGACGAGGGCGCCGTCTCGCGGGCCGCCGCCCTCGGCTGGAACTCCCCCGAGCATGTCTGTGTGCTGCTCGGCACCGCCCCCGACGGGGACAGCGAGCTGACCGTGGAGGCGATCCGCCGGGCCGCCAGGCACGCCAAACTCCAGGTCCTCACCGGGGTGCTCGGCGACCGGCTCGTGGTGATCGCCGGCGGCAGCGACAACCCCCTCCAGGTCGCCAAGGCGCTGATCGGCCCATACGCGGCGGGGCCCGTCGTCGCGGGTCCTGTCGTACCCGATCTGCAGGCCGCCACGAAGTCGGCGCAGGCCGCGGCCGCCGGGCTCAAGGCCTGCTCCGCCTGGCAGGACGCGCCCCGCCCCGTACTCGCGGACGATCTGCTGCCGGAGCGCGCGATTGCCTCCGACCCTGCGGCGCGCGAGCAGTTGGTGGAGGAGATCTACAGACCGCTGGAAGAGGCCGGGTCGGCGCTGCTGGAGACTCTGAGTGTCTATCTGGAGCAGGCGAGCAGCCTGGAGGGCGCCGCCCGGATGCTTTTCGTTCACCCCAACACCGTGCGCTACCGGCTCCGACGTGTGACTGACGTCACCGGCTGGTCACCCTCCGATGTCCGCTCCGCGTTCACGCTGCGAATCGCCCTGATCCTGGGGCGTCTGGCCGACGGGGATCCGCAGTCCTAGACTTTTGTCGTACTCCAACAATTCCCCTGACGGTTCTTCGTCCCTGTCCCCACGGGCGGTGAGGCCCGTCCGCAAGAGAGAGTGTGAGGGTGCTCGTACTCGTCGCTCCCGGCCAAGGCGCTCAGACGCCCGGCTTCCTGACTCCCTGGCTCGATCTGCCCGGCGCCGAAGACCGGCTGCGGAGCTGGTCGGCCGCCATCGACCTGGATCTGGTCCACTACGGTACGAAGGCCGACGCGGACGAGATCCGTGACACCTCGGTCGCCCAGCCCCTGTTGGTGGCGGCCGCGCTGCTGTCGGCCCGTCAGCTCTTCCCGGACACCGGGGCGGTGGCCCGTGACGTCGGCGCCACGGCGGGGCACAGCGTCGGCGAACTGGCCGCTACGGCGCTGGCCGGTGTCGTCACCGACGACGCGGCCATGAGGCTCGTACGGGCCCGTGGTCTGGCCATGGCCGAGGCCGCGGCCATCACCGAGACCGGCATGGCCGCGCTGCTGGGCGGCGACCACGAGACCACCGTCGCGCACCTGGAGAAGCTCGGTCTGACGCCGGCGAATGTGAACGGCTCGGGCCAGATCGTGGCCGCGGGCACGCTCGAACAGCTCGCGGCGCTGGAGGCGGACAAGCCCGAGGGCGTACGCCGCGTGGTGGCGCTCAAGGTCGCCGGGGCGTTCCACACGCACCACATGGCGCCCGCGGTCGCGACACTCGAAGCGGCCGCAGGCTCCCTCGGCGCCGACGCGGCCGACCCGGCCGTACCGTACGTCTCGAACAAGGACGGCCGGACGGTCGCCACCGGCTCCGGGATCCTGACGCGGCTGGTCGGCCAGGTCGCCAACCCGGTCCGCTGGGACCTGTGCATGGAGACCTTCACGGAGCGGGGCGCGACCGCGCTGATCGAGCTGTGCCCCGGTGGCACCCTGACCGGCCTCGCCAAGCGCGCGATGCCCGGTGTGAAGACGCTGGCGCTCAAGACCCCCGACGACCTCGACGCGGCCCGCACGCTGATCGCCGAGCACTCCTCCACGGCTGAATAGGAGCCAGAGAGCATGTCGAAGATCAAGCCCAGCAAGGGCGCCCCGTACGCACGGATCATGGGTGTGGGCGGTTACCGCCCGACCCGTGTCGTGCCCAACGAGGTGATCCTCGAGACGATCGACTCGTCGGACGAGTGGATCCGCTCCCGCTCCGGAATCGCGACCCGTCACTGGGCCTCCCCCGAGGAGACCGTTGCCGCGATGTCCATCGAGGCGTCCGGCAAGGCCATCGCCGACGCCGGGATCACCCCGGCGCAGATCGGCGCCGTGGTCGTCTCCACCGTCTCGCACTTCAAGCAGACCCCGGCCATCGCCACCGAGATCGCGGACAAGATCGGCGCGGGCAGGCCGGCCGCGTTCGACATCTCCGCGGGCTGCGCCGGCTTCGGCTACGCACTGACCCTGGCCAAGGGCATGATCGTCGAGGGCTCGGCGGAGTACGTACTGGTGATCGGCGTGGAGCGGCTGTCCGACCTGACCGACCTGGAGGACCGCGCGACGGCCTTCCTGTTCGGCGACGGCGCGGGCGCGGTCATCGTCGGCCCCGCCAAGGAGCCGATGATCGGACCGACGGTCTGGGGCTCGGAAGGCGACAAGTCGGACACCATCAAGCAGACCGTGCCGTGGGACGATTACCGTAACGGCACGGTGGACAAGTTCCCGGCCATCACGCAGGAGGGCCAGGCCGTCTTCCGCTGGGCCGTCTTCGAGATGGCGAAGGTCGCCCAGCAGGCGCTGGACGCGGCCGGGATCAGTTCGGCGGACCTGGACGTCTTCATTCCGCACCAGGCCAATATGCGGATCATCGACTCGATGGTGAAGACTCTGAAGCTGCCGGACAGCGTCACGGTCGCCCGTGACGTCGAAACCACCGGCAACACCTCGGCCGCCTCGATCCCGCTCGCGATGGAGCGGCTTCTGGCGACCGGACAGGCGAAGAGCGGCGACACCGCGCTCGTCATCGGCTTCGGGGCGGGTCTCGTCTACGCCGCGACGGTCGTTACCCTCCCCTAGGCACACCGGATCTTTCCGGAGCGTGTTCCGATATATCCCTCTGCACACCATCGAAGGAGCGCCAACATGGCCGCCACCCAGGAAGAGATCGTCACCGGTCTCGCCGAGATCGTGAACGAGATCGCCGGTATCCCGGTCGAGGACGTCAAGCTGGACAAGTCCTTCACCGATGACCTGGACGTCGACTCGCTGTCCATGGTCGAGGTCGTCGTCGCCGCCGAAGAGCGCTTCGACGTCAAGATCCCGGACGACGACGTCAAGAACCTGAAGACGGTCGGCGACGCCGCCGACTACATCGCCAAGCACCAGGCCTGACCGGATCGCGCGGCTGACGCCACCCGGTGGTGGCGCCGTAAAAATTCAGCACCCTCTACACGTGGAGAAAGAATTCCAGTGAGCTCGACCAATCGCACCGTGGTCGTCACCGGTATCGGCGCAACCACACCGCTGGGTGGCGACAGCGCATCGACCTGGGAAGGTCTGCTCGCGGGCCGTTCCGGCGTGCGGCCCCTGGAGGGCGAGCGCTTCGCCAGCCTGCCGGTCCGTATCGCTGCCGTCGCGGCGGTCGACCCGGGCGATGTACTGCCTCGTCCGCTCGCCCGCAGGCTGGACCGCTCGGCGCAGTTCGCGCTGATCGCGGCCCGGGAGGCCTGGGCGGACGCGGGTTACACCGCCAAGGCCGGCGAAGACACTTCTGTCGACGCCGACCGGCTCGGGACCGTGATCGCCTCCGGCATCGGCGGCGTGACCACCCTGCTCGACCAGTACGACGTGCTGAAGGAGCGGGGCGAACGCCGCGTCTCCCCGCACACCGTGCCGATGCTGATGCCGAACAGCGCCGCGGCCAATGTCAGCCTGGAGGTGGGCGCCCGCGCGGGCGTGCACACCCCGGTCTCCGCCTGCGCGTCGGGCGCCGAAGCCGTCGGCTACGCCGTGGAGATGATCCGTACCGGCCGCGCCGATGTGGTCGTCGCCGGCGGTACGGAAGCGGCCATCCATCCGCTGCCCATGGCGGCGTTCGCCAACATGATGGCGATGTCCAAGAACAACGACGAGCCCGCCAAGGCCTCCCGCCCGTACGACAAGGGCCGCGACGGCTTCGTCATGGGTGAGGGCGCGGGCATCCTCGTCCTGGAGTCGGCCGAGCACGCCGCGGCGCGCGGCGCGCGGGTCTACTGCGAGGTGCTGGGCCAGGGCCTGTCGTCCGACGCCCACCACATCGCGCAGCCCGAGCCCACCGGCCGCGGCATCGCCAGGGCGCTCCAGAACCTGCTGGACTCGACGGACCTCAAGCCCGCCGAGATCATGCACCTCAACGCGCACGCCACGTCCACCCCGCAGGGCGACGTCGCCGAGATCAAGGCGCTGCGCCGGGTCCTGGGCGACGATCTGGACCATGTCGCCGTCTCCGCCACGAAGTCGATGACCGGTCACCTGCTGGGCGGCGCGGGCGGTATCGAGACCGTGGCGTCGGCCCTCGCGCTGTACCACCGCACGGCCCCGCCGACCATCAACCTCGACGACCTCGACGACGAGGTCGACGCGGATGTCGTACGCGGCGAACCCCGCGCGCTCCCGAGCGGCACGATCTCGGCGATCAACAACTCGTTCGGCTTCGGCGGCCACAACGTGGTCCTGGCCCTCCGCACGATCTGACCCACCGCCAACAGCTCGTCCCACCACGCACAACGCCCGGCCAGGGTCTCCCCCGGCCGGGCGTTTGCGTGCCCTCACCGATTCAGTTCGCCGACCCCGGTCCGGCTGATGCCGCATCAGTGTGAGTAGGAGTACTCACTCTGCCGGCCAAGCCCAGTCCGTAAAATCATGGTCGTTGCCATGGTGAACGATGAGAAGAATGTGGGGGTGGGGAGGCATGGCCTCTTTTGCGGCGGAGTGGGCGCAGGTGAAGCGGGAAGCATCTGCTGAGTCCGGGATGCGCCTGGCGAGAGCTGACGGGAGCCACGGCCCGGGCGGGACGAAGTTGAGCAAGGCCGCGTGGACCGCGGCGGCGAACAGCGTTGGCTTACTCAAGGACGACATCAAGAAAGCGCGGACTGCGCTGGAGCAGGGACAGCGTCGTGCGGCGGGCAACGCCGAAGGTGTGGAGAGCGCGGTGGCCCAGCGGGAGGTCTACCAGTCCTGGAAGCGCTATCTGGACGATGTGAGCGGCAGGTGCGGTGGGCTCCAGGAGCCGCTGGAGAAGGCGGGCCACGACGAGTACAAGAACGACCAGGCCATCGTGAGCGCGTTCGGCAAGCTGGGCGACCGGTACGAGGACACACCCGCGACCGGTGGCCAGAGCCGGGGCCGGTGAGTCCGAGCGATGGACTTCGCAGCACTCAAATCCCTCAAGCTCTCCGAGTTCGAGGACGCGGCGGACGGGTTCCGCTCGACCAGCGGCATGGCGAGTCAGGCTAAGGACACCCTGGAAAATAAGATCACCGCCGCGATGCGCAAGGCTCTTGCGGGTGAAGCCGTGGACGCGGCCGTCGGGGAACTCCAGGACCTGTCGAAGAACTTCCATTACATCCAGGTCGAATGTGGTCTGGTCAGCACGGCCCTCAACGCGTGCGCCTCCGACATGCAGTCGGCCAAGAGGAAACTCGATGCGGCCGTCGCGGACGCGCAGGCCAGGAAGTTCACGGTGAGGTCCGACGGCTCGGTCAGTTACCCGGCGGCGGGCGACAAGGTCGACGGTGCGACCCCGAAAGGCGGTACGGCGGGGGGCACCACTGACGAGACGGCCAACGCGATCAACCGCCAGGCGGCCGGCTTCGACCCCAACCCGAACTACGCCTACGCCCAGGAGTGCGCCGACCGCATCGCCGAGGCCCTCAAGGAAGCGACGGAAGCCGACCAGAAGTGGGCCCCCACGCTGCGGAAGCTGAAGGCCGACGACGACCTGACCGTCTCCGACAAGGACTGGGCGGATACCCAGAAGGACATGGCCGGCGTCCGGAAGGGAGCCGAACACTACCTGGACGGCATCAAGCTCCCGCCCCGGAACGGCGATCCCGCGGATAACGCCGAGTGGTGGAAGAGCCTCACCGACGATGAGCGGGCCGACTACATTTCCATGCACCCCGACCGGGTCGGCGCGTTGAACGGTCTCCCGGCAGATGTCCGCGACGAGGCCAATCGCACCGTACTGAACGAGAAACACGGCGAGTACAGGACGCGCCTGGAGTCGATGCCGCCGGAGCCTGAGCCCAAATATTTATCCGTCGGGCCCAAGCCGAACGGATACACCGCCGAGTGGCGCGAGTGGAATGAGAAGTACGGGGATGAGCGGAAAGAACTGCAGTCAGCCCTGAACGGGATGGACGCGATCCAGAAGCGCTTCGACAGCACCGGCGAAGATGGCCTGCCCGAAGCATTCCTGCTGGGCTTCGACCCCGAGGGCAAGGGAGACGGAAAGGTCATCCTGGCCAACGGCAACCCGGATACGGCTGACCACACGGCAGTATTTGTGCCCGGCACGAGCACGGACTTGGGCGGCATCGGCGGCAACCTCAACAAGAGCGACAACCTATGGAAGACGAGCTCCAGTTTGGCTCCTGGCGACGAGGTATCCACCATCACCTGGTTCGACTACGACGCTCCTGACAACATCCCGGAGGCCACGCACGACAAATATGCGGAGAAAGCCGGACCCGCTTTCCGTGATTTCCTCGACGGCAATCAGACCGCGCACCAGTACGCCACGGGAACCACAGCGCATACCACTGCCATCGGCCACAGTTACGGCAGTACGGTCATCGGGGACGCGGCCAAGTCCGGCACGTGGACAGACGGCCCGCTGGCCGCCGACGATGTGCTCGTGGCCGGCAGCCCGGGCATGCAGGCGGACCGCGCCGCCGACCTGGGCATCAAACCCGACCACATGTGGGCCATGGGCGCCGGAGGTCTCGACAATGTCGTCCGGGAAGGTGGCCGGGGCATGGGGCTCGGCGACAACTGGACCATTCCCACCGATGAATCGTTCGGCGGGAATGTCATGCAGTCGGATGCCGGAGATCACAGCGCCTATTGGGACATGGACGGCAACGGAAATGCCTCTGTCAGCCTGAAGAACCAAGCACGCGTCATCGTAGGCGACTACAAAGGTGTGACACTTGAGTGAATTTGTGTCCGGGTCGCTGCGGCGGACCCGGCGTTTCCCGCTATCGGTCTGTGTTGTAGCCGCCTCGTTGATTCTGATGGGATGCTCCTCTGTGAACAGTGACGGGCTCGATTACAAGCCGGAAGTGCGCGCGGTGGCACCTGCCAAGGAGGAGGTCAACAAGATTTCCAGCAGTCTGATTGACTGGATGAGCATCAAAGGAAAGGTCAGCGGGCCGGGAGCGGGGGTCAGCGTCTGCGAAGCAGTCGACCCCGACTTGAAGACGCACTACACGATCTATCATCCGTGGTCGATCTACGACCTGAACAAGGGAACGTTCGCGGAGGCGATGCAGAGCCTCCGCGAACAGTTGCCAAAACACGGCTGGGACATCACAAAGGACGGCGAGACGAAGTCCCGCGCGAAGAACCCGGAGATCGTGGCGGTGAACCCCACGTCCCATCACACGGTGCAGATCGAGTGGGCCAGGGAGAGGTCCGGAGACCTCAAGGAGTTGATCAGCATCAGCATCACCTCCCGTTGCTATCGCGCCCCTGAGGGAACCGACCTTCACTGACCTGGACAGGAGACGCCGGACTGCCTGCGACGACCACCCGATCGGGTGAACCGGGCTGAAGCTGACGGTCCAACCCCCCAGGCCGTCAGCTGTCGAAGCTCGCGAAGTAGGACGCCGCCATGTCCTCGTCGCCGTGGCCCTGGGCTTCGGCGCGGTGGAAGCGTTCCGCGCCGGCGGCCGCGAGGTCCATGCGTACGCCCGCGTCCGCGCCGGCCTGCACGATCAGGCGGGCGTCCTTGCCCGCTGTGGTGACCGAGAAGTTCGGGGCGTAGTCGTCGTTGAGGATGGCGGCGGACTTGGTGCGCATGTAGCCGCAGTCCAGGGGGCCGCTGATGGCCTCCAGGAAGTGCTGCGGGTCCACGCCCAGGCCCTTGGCCAGGGAGAGGGCCTCGGCCGTGCCGTGGTTGACGACCAGGACCCAGCTGTTGCAGACGAGTTTGAGGCGGGTGGCGGGGCCGGAGGCGGCGTCCTCGCCGAGCCAGACGGTGTGCCGGCCGATGGCGTCGAGGACGGGGGCGAGCGGGGCGTGCGCCTCCTCGGGGCCCGCGGCCAGCACCATGAGCTCGCCGCTCTCGGCCGGGGCCTTCGTGCCGAGTACGGGCGCGTCGATGAAGACCAGCCCCTGCTGACGGGCGAGATCGGCCATGGAGGCGACAGCCTCGACGCCCGCGGTCGTCGACTGGAGCCAGAAGGCGCCGGGGCGCAGGGCGGGTCCTGCGGCCTCCATGACCTCCAGGGCGGCCGGCCCGTCGTACAGCATGGTGAGGACGACATCGGCGCCGGTCACGGCCTCGGCGGGGGTGCCGGCGACATGCGCGCCGTCGGCGGCGAGGGGTTCGGCCTTGGCGGGAGTGCGGTTCCAGACGCGGACGTCGTGTCCGGCGCGGCAGAGGTTACGGGCCATCCCGGCGCCCATGATGCCGGTGCCGAGGACAGCTACGGTGAGTTGATCAGCCATGGGACCACGGTAGGACGCCGTGGCCCGGTGCGCTCAGACGACTTGGTGCAACCAGCGGACCGGGGCGCCCTCGCCCGCGTACCGGAAGGGCTCCAGCTCGTCGTCCCACGGCTTGCCGAGCAGCTTGGCGACCTCCGCCTCCAACTGGGTCTCGCCCTGCTGGGACCGCGCCAGAGCGGCGCGCAGCCGGTCCTCGGGGATCAGGATGTCACCGTGCATTCCGGTGACGGCGTGAAAGATACCCAGGTCGGGCGTGGCGCTGTACCGCTCGCCCTCGGCGGTGGGGCAGGGCTCGGCGGTCACCTCGAAGCGCAGCATCTGCCAGCCGCGCAGGGCGGAGGCGAGTTTGGAAGCGGTACCCGGCTGGGCCTTCCAGGAGACCTCGGCCCGCCAGGTGCCGGGCGCGGCGGGCTGCCGGATCCAGTCGAGCTGGACCCGCAGGCCGAGCACGCCTGCCACCGCCCATTCGACGTGCGGACACATCGCTCGGGGTGCGGAGTGAACGTACAGAACTCCACGTGTCGTCACCGGGACCTCCAGTGTGGGACGAGGTTCGCCTTTCCCAGCGGCCTCAGTAAACAGCATCGGGAGAGAAACTCCGCAAAAGGGACAGCATGTGACGTGATGTAATTTACCGGAGTCGAGGGGATCAGGCGCCTCTGGTTCGACGTGGGAAAAGCTACCGTGCGCCGGGGGGCCCGGGGTGACGTACCGTCGGTCCCGGCGCCGATATGCGCGAAGCTTTCACTCGCCAGGACGCCGCCGGATGCCTGAAGACGCCACACTTCGTCAGAGGACACCAATGGGGAGGGTCGTGATGCGGGAGAGCCGCCGGAGCGGAAGCCGGAATCCTGGCCGGAACCGGAGCCGCCGGTCACGCGCCGGCGTCGCGGCGGTGACGGCGGTGGTGCTCGCCGGGGCCGGCGCCCTGGCCGGCTGCGACTCGGCCGGATCCGCGGACTCGGCGGCGAAGCGGGCGGGACCGTCCCCGCGCCCCACGCCCGACTGGGACCGCAGCCCGGCCTCGGTGGCCGCGGTGGGTGACTCGATCACCCGCGGCTTCGACGCCTGCGCGGTGCTCGCGGACTGCCCGGAGGTGTCCTGGTCGACCGGTACGGACAGCACGGTGCGCAGCCTCGCGCTACGGCTCCTCGGCGCGCCCGCGGTGACGGAGCGCAGCTGGAACCACGCCGAGTCCGGGGCGCAGATGTCCGATCTGCCGGGCCAGATGGCGCAGGCCGCGCAGCGCGACCCCGAGCTGGTCACGGTCATGGTGGGCGCCAACGACGCCTGTCAGGACACGGCGGAGCAGATGACGCCGGTCGCCTCGTTCCGCGCGTCGTTCGTGGCGTCGATGCGTCAGCTGCGGGCCGGGGCGCCCAAGGCGCAGGTGTACGTGTCGAGCGTGCCGGACCTCAAACGGCTCTGGTCGACCGGGCGGGTCAATCCGCTGGGCCGGCAGATCTGGAAACTGGGGATCTGCGCGACGATGCTCGGGGACGCGCAGAACATGAGCGAGCGGGCGCAGAAGCGGCGGAACATGGTGTACGACCGGATCGTGGCGTACAACGACGCGCTCAAGGACGTGTGCGCGAAGGACCCGCGCTGCCGGTACGACGGCGGGGCGGTCTTCGACTTCCGGTTCACCGGCGAACAGCTGAGCCACTGGGACTGGTTCCACCCCAGCAAGAACGGGCAGGGCCGGCTGGCTGAGATCGCGTACCGCAATGTCACCGCGGCGGCGCCCCCTTCGTGACGGGGCGTAAGGTGCTTGCCGTGACTGTCATGAACACGGAACGCGTTGGGGTGACCGCTGAGGGTACACCCGTCCACCGATGGACCCTCGAACGGGCCGGTACCCGGCTACGTCTGCTGACGTACGGCGGTGTCGTGCAGTCGGTCGAGGTGCCCGACCGGGACGGGACCGTCGACAATGTCGCGCTCGGCTTCCCCGATGTGGAGGGCTATCTCGGCTCCCGGGGGCCGTATTTCGGCGCGCTGGTCGGCCGTTACGCCAATCGCATCGCGGGCGCAGCCTTCACGCTGGACGGCACCACCCACCGGCTCGCGCGCAACGACGGGCCGAACAGCCTGCACGGCGGCGAGCGGGGCTTCGACCGGCGGGTGTGGGACGCGGAGCCGGACGGCGACCACGGGGTGCGCCTGTCACGGATCAGCCCGGACGGTGAGGAGGGCTTCCCCGGCCGCCTCGATGTCTCGGCGACGTACGCGCTGGAGGCGGACGGCGCGCTGCGGATCGACTACCGCGCGGTGACGGACGCCCCGACGCCCGTCAATCTGACGAACCACACGTACTGGAATCTGGGTGGCGCGGGCAGCGGCAGCGCGACCGGGCACGAACTGCGGATCGCGGCCGGCCGGATCACCCCGGTGGACGGCGCCGCCCTGCCGACCGGTGAGCTGACGCCGGTCGAGGGCACGCGCTTCGACTTCCGCGAGCCGCGTCCGGTGGGCCTCGGCTACGACCACAACTTCGTCCTGGACGCGCCGGGACGGGCCGGGGAGCCGCCGGCGGCCGAGCTGTACGACCCGGTCTCGGGCCGGGTCCTGACGGTCACGACGACGGAGCCGGGAATGCAGCTGTACACCGGCGACCACTTCGACGGAAAGCCGTACGGCCCCGGCGCCGGCATCGCGCTGGAGACGCAGCACTTCCCGGACTCCCCGAACCGGCCCGCCTTCCCGAGCACGGTGCTGCGGCCCGGTGAGGTGTACGTGTCGACGACGACGTACGGGTTCGGCGTGCGCTGACAGGGACGCACGGTACGTGCGTACGGCCCCGGCGCGGCGTCAGGTACACGCGTACGGCCCGGGCGCGGCGTCAGGTCCGCACCGGGGCCGTACGTTTCGCTACGCCCGCGCGTCGACCGTGGCGCTCAGCCGGCGGTCGGCGACCGAGCGGCCGGCCTGGACCTCGTACGCGCCGGGGACGAACGACCAGGAGCCCGACTCCTCGTCCCAGATCTCGAAGGCCCGCCGCCGCAGCGGGATCCGCACCTCGACGGTCTCCCCCGGGCCCGCCTCGACCGAGGCGAAGCCGGCCAGCCACCGGGCCGGGCGCTCCACCGCGCCGTCCACCGCGTCGTCCACCGGCGCCAGATAGATCTGGACGACCTCGCGGCCCGTACGGACACCGGCGTTCCGCAGCCGCACCCGGGCGTCGGACGTCGTGGCCGCGATCGTCTCGTACTCCCAGTCGGTGTAGCCGAGGCCGTGGCCGAAGGGGTACGCGGGGCTCGCGCCGGCCCGCTCCCAGGCCCGGTAGCCGATGAACACGCCCTCGGTGTAGTGGAGTTCACCGTCGGACGGGGTGGTCGCCGAGACCGGCACGTCCGCCAGGGCGACCGGCCAGGTGGTGGGCAGCCGGCCGCCGGGCTCCTCCGCGCCGAGCAGGACATCGGCGAGGGCGGCCCCGCCCTCCTGGCCGGGGAACCAGCTGAGCAGCACCGCGGCCACGTCCTCGCGCCACGGCAGCTCCACCGGGGAGCCGGTGTTGACGACCACGACGGTGTTCGGGTTGACCGCGGCGACGGCCCGTACGAGATCGTCCTGGCGGCCGGGGAGCTTCAGGTTCTCGCGGTCGAAGCCCTCGGACTCGACGCTCTCGGTGGTGGCCACCACGACGACCGCGGTGCCCGCGGTACGGGCGGCCTCGACGGCCTCCGCGATCAGCTCGTCGGGGTCGTGCCGCGGGCCGAGGTGGAGGAGGGAGAGGGCGACGGCCTTGATCGGGGCGTCCGGCATTTTGTGGACGGTGTGGTGGAGGGAGACCTCGACGCGCTCGCCCTCGACGAGTTCGGCGCGGGCGCGCTCCACCGGGGCGCCGAAGAACGCCTCGAACGGGTCGCCGGCCGCGCGGGGCCCCTCGGAGCCGTCGAAGAGGACCTCGCCGCCGACGGTGAGGACGAAGCCGCCCAGACCCCGGGTGCCGAAGGTGTGCTCGCCGCTCTCGCGCGGGGTGAAGCTCCCCGTCAGCTCGATGGTGTGCAGCTCGTCGTGGGTGACGCCGTCGGGCAGGTCGCTGCCGGCCCACTGCACCCTGCCGCCGGGGACCGAGGCGGTCCCGAGGACCCGTCCGTCCGCGGCCCGGCAGACGGCCCTGAGCTCGAACCCCTTCTCCGCGGGGCCGACCTCACCGCTGGGGTCGGCGCCGATGGAGTAGGTCAGGGCGCCCTCGGGCAGGGCCGCGGTGAGGCCGTCGAGCGGGGAGACGATGTGGTCGGGGAAGACCACCGCGGAGCCGCCGCCGAGGACCCGGGCGTCGCGGGCCGCGGCGCCGATGAGCGCGACCGTGCCGGTCCTCTCCGGGTCGATCGGGAGTGCGGGGTGCCCGTCGCGTACCTCGTTGCGTACGAGGACGAAGGAGCGGCGGGCTATCTCGCGGGCCAGGGCCTCGCCGTCGACGGGCGCGGGAGGTTCGGTGACGGCGGCGGGGGCGCCGTCCAGGATGCCCACCCGGGCGGCGAGCCGCAGCACATTGCGTACGGCCTCGTCGACGGCGGACTCCGCCGCCTCGCCGGCCCGCACGGCGGCGGCGAGCGCCTCGCCGTACACGGTCCGCGGTCCCGGCATCGCGACATCGAGGCCGCCGAGCAGGGCGCCGACGGTGGAGCGGGCGGCCAGCCAGTCGGAGACGATGTAGCCGTCGAAGCCCCACTCGCCGCGCAGGACGTCGTTCTGCAGATAGCGGTGTTCGGTCATCGTCGAGCCGTTGACCTGGTTGTACGCGGCCATGATGCCCCACGGGTGGGCGTTGGCGACGATGGTCTCGAACGGGGCGAGATAGAGCTCGCGCAGCGGGCGCGGGGCGACGATGTTGTCGACGGTGAAGCGGTCGGTCTCGGCGTCATTGGCGACGAAGTGCTTGACGGTGGTGCCGACGCCGCCGTCCTGGACGCCCAGGACATATCCGGTGCCGATCTCGCCGGTGAGGTACGGGTCCTCGCTGTACGCCTCGAAGTGACGGCCGCCGAGCGGCGAGCGGTGCAGATTCACGGTCGGCGCCAGCAGGACGTGCACGCCCTTGCGGCGGGCCTCCTGGGCGAGCAGCCGGCCGGCCCGGCGGGCCAGACCGGGATCCCAGGAGGCGGCGAGCGCGGTCGGCGACGGCAGGGCGACGGAGGGGTCGTCGGCGGTCCAGCGGACCCCGCGGACCCCGATCGGCCCGTCGGACATGACCAGCGACGCCAGCCCGATCTCGGGGAGTTCAGGCAGGGACCACATGTCCTGGCCGGCCAGCAGCCGGGCCTTGGCGTCCAGGTCCAGCTTGCCGAGCGCCGCCTCGACAGCGGCGTTGCGGGCCTGCTCGGCCCGGGTGTCGGATGCGCCTGCCACAGCCGTACCTCCTCGTCGAGTACCGGTGAATGGTGACATGGACAGGATCTGGGCGCCATGGTCATCCACCCCCTCCGGAGGCGATACTTCCGCCACCCGACGGAAGGAATCCCGTGAGACTCATGAGGACCAAGGGCCGGATACGTGTACGCCCGGACCTGCTCGGACTCGTCCTGCTCACCTCCGCCGCTCTCACCCTCGCGGCGCCACCGCCGCTCGCCACCGCCCAACCGGGGCCCTCGGCCGCGGCGTTCACCGTCGAGGAGCAGCGCCTCGACCGGGCCGTGCCGCAGGAGATCCTGCGGCGCAGCGGCTTCGACGCGGTGGCACCGGACTTCGTCAGGTCACTGCGGAGCGCGGACTCGTACGCCGAGGCCGAGCGGGCTGTCGTACGGCAGGGCGGGCGGCTGTGGCAGCGGGCGGTGGACCGGGCGCAGGGGCGGGGCCCCGCACGCGGCGATCTGAGCCGGGACGACGACCGGCCGCTGTACTGGGCGCGGCTCGCGATGACCCGTGAACTGCGCGCGTGGGAGCCGGGGTTCGGGCTGTCCGACTCCGCGCGGGCAGGTCTGCTCGGGAAGCTGGAGCGCTCGTCGCGCGGCCAGGACTCGCTGACCTTCCCGGCGCGCGGCGGCGGCCACGACCGTGGCATCAAGCGGATCGTGGTGACGGGCTTCGACCCGTTCACGCTGGACCGCGACATCCGGATCAGCAATCCGTCGGGGGCGACGGCGCTGGCGCTGGACGGCACGGTCATCAGGACCGCCGACGGGCCGGCCCGCATCGAGACGGCCGTCTTCCCGGTCCGCTGGCAGGACTTCGCCGACGGCACGGTGGAACAGGCCCTGCGCCGGCCGCTGTCCCAGGCCGACCTGTTCACGACGGTCAGCCAGGGCCGGGTGGGCCGGATCGATGTGGAGCGGTTCAACGGCGCCTGGCGCGGCGGGTTCGGGGACAACGACAATGTCTCGGAGACCGGGCTCGTGCCGGTCGGTGATCCGGCGTCGCAGCCGCAGTGGACGGTGACCAGCCTGCCGTATCCCGCGATCGTGGCGGCGGACACCGGCCGGTTCCCGGTGTACGACAACACGTCGGTGACCGAGGTCCCGGCGGGCGCGACCGCGCCGGTGGTACGGCCCGACGGGCCCACGCCCGGTTCGGCGGCCCGCGCGGGCGGCGGCGGGGACTATCTCTCCAATGAGATCGCCTACCGGGCGACCCTGCTCCGCGACCGGCTGGGCCGGGACATCCCGGGCGGCCATGTGCACACGCCGGTACTGGAGTTCGGGGCGGGGAACACCGACCCGGCGACCGGGACCGTGACGGATCCGGCGTTCGTACAGAACCGGCTGGACATCATCGCCCAGCTCCGGTCGATCATCACCGTGGCGGCGGAAGCCTCCTGAGGAAACGACACCGCCGCCGGATCCGATACGGCTCCGGCGGCGGCGTCATGTCCTGGACTACTGCTGCCCGCTCTTGCCCAGGGAGAGCGTCGCTCCCGGCGGGCGGGGGCCGTCCTCGTCGTCCCGGTCCTCCTCCGGCGCCACCAGATCGCGGGCCATCAGCGTCGCGCCCGCCACCGCGCCCGGCATCAGGAAGACCGCCACGAGCGGCACGAGAAAGGCGAGGGTCAGCGGGACACCGAAGCCGAGGACGAGCATGCGGCGGCCCCTGAGCAGGACGAGGCGCTCCTTCAGTTCGATCCGGCGCCGCTGGAGCGCCACCGCCGTCAGCTCCTCCGTCAGGAAGAAGCCGGAGACGCAGAAGCCGAGCACGGGGATAACGGTCTGCCCGACGACCGGTATGAAGCCGAGCGCGAAGAGCAGGACGCCGTACAGCGCCACCCGCGCCAGGATCCGCAGGCTGTCCCGGGTGGAGATCCACAGCTCCCGCCAGAACGACAGTCCCGACTCGGGGACGTCACCGCCCTCGGAGCGGTCGACCTCCTCCGAGAGCGACTCGTAGAAGGGCTGGCCGACCAGCAGGGTCACGGCGGTGAAGGTGATGACCGCGAGAAAGAGCCCGAGGACGAAGAGCAGCGCGGTGAGGAAGCCGCGGAACAGACCGAGCCAGGGCGAGGACCAGTCGTCGGCGAACGGCGTCGCCCAGGCCGTCAGATCGTCGGCGCCGTAGCCGAGACCGATCAGCGCGCCCGCGTACAGCACCAGCGTGACCAGACCGGGCAGCAGCCCGAATCCGAACCAGCGGCCGCGGCCGACGACCCAGCGCTGGCCCTTCATCAAGTACCCGAAGCCCGTCCCGAGATCACGCATGGGGTTCACCCTACCGGCCGATCGCCGACGCCTCTTGAAGTCGGGGAGCACAACCTGTAGACCCTGCTTACCGATCTCCGCCGATCACCGTCGATCGCCACCGATCATTTTTGATCAGTTCCGCCATCCCGGAGGTACCACGCATGGGGATACCCAGACCTGTTCTGCTCACCACCGCCGTCACAGCGGGGGCGCTGCTGCTCGCCCCGCTCCCCGCCTCCGCCGTTCCCGGCCGTGCCGACCCCCGGCCGCATCACGTCCGTGACAGCGGGGCCCAGGACTCCGCGGCCGGCAGGACCGGCCAGGCGTCCGCCGCCGCCCCCCTCGCCGCGCTCGGCACACCCGGTCCCGCGCTGCGCAAGGACGGCGGCTACCCCCGCCGTACGGTCCTCGAAGCGCCGCCCGAGAACCCCGCCGACAAGTCGATCAAGCTCGGTCTGACTCCGTATCACGCACTCGCCCCGCGCCTCAACGCCCTCCAGGAGCTGGGCAACCGCGTCAGCGTGGAGGTGGCGGGACGCTCCGCCGGCGGGCACGACCTGTATCTCGTCACCGTCACGGCGCCCGAGACCGAGCGGGAGGCCCGCGAGCAGGACCGGATGCGCGAGCGGATCGAGGACTTCCCCGCGGCCGCCGCCAAGGACCGCGGTATCAAGTCCGGCTACAAGACGCCGGTGTTCATCAACAACAACATCCACGGCAATGAGTGGGAGGGCACCGACGCCGCGCTGAAGCTCATCGAGGAGCTGGCGAAGGCGAAGGACGGCAGGACAAAGGATCTGCTGGCCAAGAACCGGATCTATCTCAATGTCACGTCCAACCCGGACGGCCGGATCGCCGGAACCCGCCCCAACGCCAGTGGCTTCGACCTCAACCGCGACTTCATCACCGCCTCGCAGCCCGAGACGCGCGCCGTCCGGCAGATCGCCATCGACAAGCAGCCGGCCGTCATGCTCGACCTGCACGGCTACGTCAACGGCACGCTGATCGAGCCGACGACCCCGCCGCACGGCGAGAACTACGAGTACGACCTCTTCCTCAAGAACTCGTACGCCAACGCCCTCGGCATGGAGAAGGCGGTGAACGATCTCGGCTACACGCCCGCGAAGGACGGCGTCCAGCCGCCCGTCATCCCCTTCCGCGACCAGCAGGAGGGCTGGGACGACTGGCCGCCGATCTTCACCCCGCAGTACATGGCGTTCCAGGGCGCGGTGGCCACGCACACCATCGAGATCCCGCTGAGGGTCAACGGCACCGACTACACCAACCTGCCGGTCGAGGAGCTGCGCCGCAGGTCCGCCATCAACACCGACATCGCGGGCGCCGCGATGCGCGCGGCGCTCGGCTACACGCTGGACCACCGCGCGTCGGTGATCGCCGATCAGATCGAGACGTTCCGGCGCGGCGCGGCGGGCGAGGCCCAGCGCCCGGTGTCCGAGGAGACCGTGCCGGGCGTACCGGGCATCGGTCCCGAGGATGTGTACACCACGGAGTTCCCGCGGGCGTATGTGATCCCGGCCGGCGGCGGACAGCGCTCGGCGCCGGCGGCGGCCCGGCTGGTGGACCATCTGGTCGCCAATGACGTACGGGTGGAGCAGGCGCGCAGCGGCTTCCGGCTCGCGGGACGTTCGTACCCGGCGGGCTCGTACGTGGTCGACATGCACCAGCCCAAGCGCGGTGTGGCCAATGTGATCCTGGCCGCGGGCCGTGACATCAGCGCGGACGTCTCCACGATGTACGACATCTCGGGCTGGAGCCTGGGGCTGCTGTGGGGCGCGAGCGTCGACACGGTGCAGAAGGTCACCGGCGGGCTGGACATCGCGGGCCGTACGGTCCAGGCGGCCTCGCCCACCGGATCCGTGGCGGGCCACGGCGATCTGCGCCTGCGCCTCGACGACCCCAAGGAGCTGGCCGCTCTCAACTCCCTGCTCGGCCAAGGCGTGAAGGTACGCCGGGCGGCGGACGGCGCGGCGATCGTGCCGTCCTCGGCCCGCCGTCAGGCCCGTGTCCTCGCCGACCGTTACGGCGTCGTCTTCGCCGCCACGAAGGAGAAGGGGACCGGGTCGCTGCACCGTACGCGCGTCGCGGCCGCGGTGACCGCGGGCGAGCAGTTCGCGCTGCGCGAGATGGGCTTCGAGGTGCTGCCGGTGTCGACCGCGACGCTGAACGCGGGCTTCGACTGGTCGGCGGCGGACGTGCTGTACGTCTCCTCCGGTCTGCAGTACGGCGGTCTGAACCCGGCCGCCCGCGAGGCCCTGGACGGCTTCCTCGACGGGGGCGCGGGACTGGTCGCGCTCGGTTCCGCCGGGGCGGCCTTCAACACCGCCGCCGGACTGCTCACCGCCACACCAGTGGCGGGCAACGGCGACGCCAACGGCGTGGTGCGGGTGGCCAACGCCGGCGGCCGGATCACGGGTGGCGCCCCGGCGCACACCTTCGTCTACTCGCCGCTGTGGTTCACCGGTCTGGGTACCGGAGTGCGGGTGGAGCAGTCGTACGGCACCGGCAATCCGCTGGTCTCGGGCCACTGGCGGGCGAACGAGAACGGCTCGGGCGGCCCGGCGGACGCCGCGGGCAAGCCCTCGATCGTCAGCGGTACGTCCGCGCAGGGCACGCCGGTGGTGCTGTTCGGCACGGAGCCGCTCTTCCGTGACCACCCCAAGGGGGCGTTCGCGCAGCTGGGACGGGCACTGCTCGGTTCCGCCAAGTAACCGGGCGCCCGTGACCGGCCACACGTAACCGGCCGGGCGCTCGAAAACCCGAGGGCCGGACCCCGCGTGGGGTCCGGCCCTCGGTCATGCTCAGCGGTGCGGGCGGTCAGACGACGGAGAGCTCGACCTTGATGTTGCCGCGGGTCGCGTTGGAGTACGGGCACACCTGGTGCGCCTTCTCCAGCAGCTCCTTGGCGGTCGCCGCGTCCACGTTCGGGATGGAGGCCGAGAGCTCGACCTCCAGTCCGAAGCCGCCGGCCTCGGACTTGCCGAAGCCGACCTTGGCGGTCACGGTCGAGCCGGAGATGTCGGCCTTCGCCTGGCGGGCGACGACACCGAGCGCACCCTGGAAGCAGGCGCTGTAACCGGCGGCGAACAGCTGCTCCGGGTTGGTCCCGGCGCCACTGCCACCCATCTCCTTGGGCGGGTTGACGACTACGTCGAGCTTGCCGTCGTCGCTGGAGACGCGGCCGTCACGGCCGTTCTCGGCGGTGGCGACGGCGGTGTAGATGACATCGATCTTCTGGATGGTCATGCGGTGCATTCCTCCTGTTGTACGCCGCGGTTCGCGCCCACGGACCGCAGCGGCCTGGCGTCGAGCCTAAGCGATGTCCCAATGCCCTGTCCGGGTCCGGCTCTTGTCCGGACCCGGCTGTTGTCCGGATCTAGCCGTTGAGCGTAACGATCATCTTTCCGGTGTTCTCGCCGCGCAGGACCCCGAGGAAGGCGTCGAAGCCGTTCTCGATGCCCTCGACCACGGTCTCGTGGTATTTGAGCTCGCCGGAGGCGAGCCAGCCCGCGATGTCCTTGACGAACTGCGGCTGGAGCGCGAAGTGATCACCGACGAGCATGCCCTGCAGACGCAGCCGCTTGCCTATGACCAGGGCGAGATTGCGCGGGGCCGGGGACGGCTCGGTGCTGTTGTACTGCGCGATCATGCCGCAGATGGTGGCCCGGCCGTGAAGGTTGAACGAAGAGAGCGCGGCCTCCAGATGGTCACCGCCGACATTGTCGAAGTAGACGTCGATGCCGTCGGGCGCCGCCTCCTTGAGCTGATCCTTGACGGGCCCGTTCTTGTAGTTGAAAGCGGCGTCGAAGCCGTACTCCTCGACGAGCAGCTTGACCTTCTCGTCGGAGCCGGCCGAGCCGATCACCCGGGAGGCGCCCTTGATCCTGGCCAGCTGGCCGACCTGGCTGCCGACGGCTCCGGCCGCGCCGGAGACGAAGACCGCGTCCCCCTCCTTGAAGGAGGCGACCTCGAAGAGCCCCGCGTAGGCGGTGAGGCCGGTCATGCCGAGCACACCGAGGTACGCGGAGAGCGGCGCGAGCGAGGCGTCGACCTTCGTACCGCGGCCGGCCGGGAACTCGGCGTACTCACGCCAGCCGAGACCGTGCAGGACATGGTCCCCGACCTCGAAGCCCTCGGCGCGCGAGGCGATGACCTCGCCGACCGCGCCACCGTCCATGGGCTGGTTCAGCACGTAGGGGGGTGCGTACGACTTCACATCGTTCATCCGGCCCCGCATATAGGGGTCGACCGAGAAGTGCAGATTGCGGACCAGGATCCGGCCCTCGCCCGGCTCGGTCACCGGGACCTCGCGCAGAGCGACGTCTCCCGGCTCGGGCCAGCCGTGCGGGCGGGCGGCGAGATGCCAGGCACGGCCGGACGCGGGAAGTGCGGTCATGGTGCGGAGCCTCCTCAGATAGTCCTTCGGCGGTGAACCGCGAGAAAAAGCTTCACTGCCTGAAACAACCATGCTCCTAGATATTTCATGTTGTCAAGTAACTGGGTACGCTGGTGCCCATGGCCACTTCGCGCACGGACCCCCTGACCCTCGAGGTCGTCGAACTCATCGGCACCGTCGTGGCCCGCTACTACGAGGAGTACGAGCAGGCCGCGGCGGAGCACTCCCTCACGGGCGCTCAGGCGCGCGTGCTGGGGCTGCTCTCCGTAGAACCTATGCCCATGCGCCGGATCGCGCGGAAGTTGAAGTGCGAGCCGTCCAATGTCACCGGCATCGTGGACCGGCTCGAAGCGCGCGACCTGGTGGAGCGGCGCCCGGACCCGGCCGACCGCCGGGTGAAACTGGCCGCGCCCACCGAGAAGGGCCTCGCGACCGCCGCGCAGCTGCGGGACGCGCTGGGCTTCGCCCGCGAGCCACTGGCCGAGCTGTCCGTGGAAGAGCGCCAGGTGCTGCGCGATCTGCTCAAGCGGATGCTGGGCGAGAGCGTGGTGTAGCGCCTGGCCGACGCCGGCCGGAGCGGGGCTCCGGGCCTCGGGTCACCAGCAGAACCAAATGATGATGGTGCAGGTCTCGGTCGGCTCCGGCGCGGGTGGGGGCGGGGGTGGCGGGGGCTCCGGGGTCGGGGCGCCCGGCGTGGGCTGCCCCGTCGGGTCGGCGGGACCGGTCGTCCCCGAGCTGGGGTCGCCGGGCCCTGGCGAGTCCGACGCCGTAGCACTGGCGCTCGGGCCGACGGAGGACGACGCGGACGCCGCCGGGGGGCCCGACCCGCCGGAACCGCCCGGCTCGCCGGTGGCGGCCGGGCTCGCCGATCCGCTCGCACCGGGGCTGGGCGTCGCCACGGGGCCGGGATCGTCGGGGGCGACGGGGCGTTCCGTGTCCTGCGGTCCGCCCTCGAAGTCGACGGGCGTCTCCTCCTTCACGGAGGTGGCCTGGTTCTTGCGCGGCGCTTCCAGGGCCAGCTCGGCCAGGCTCAGCACGGCCGCCGCGAGCACCACACCGAGCGTGCCGATGAGTATCCGGCGGCCCCGCTTGCTGCGCGCCCGGCGCGGCCGGGTACGGCGTGTCGACTTACGGCGTGCGTTCTTACGGCGCGCGGCCGCACGCCCCTGGGACGGGTCGCGCTCCGGGTGGTGACCGATCAGGCCGAAGTCACCCTCCGGCGCTCCCTCGTACCCGTCGTGATCACGGTCGCCCCGGTTGTCCTGGCCCGGGTGGCGGCTGTGGTGCGACCCGGGCGGGACAGAGGTTTGCTGCCGCAGCTCCTCGGCGGGGGTTCCGCATCCGGCGCAGGTCAGCGCGCCGTTGAGGTGCCGTCGGCACTGGTAGCAGTAGTCCATGGCGCCCGCAGAGTATGCGGCGGCGGCGCAACGCGGATAGCCGAGACTGTGAGGATCGTGTGTGGAATGCCGACTTCCGTGTGTGTCGGCCCGCGCGGGGCGCGGCGGGCAGGATGGCGGTATGACCATCAATGGGCCGTTCGGGCCGCTCGACTTCCAGCTCGTACTGCTGCGCCGGATGGCCGATCACCAGCCGGAGCTGGTCGATGAGGCGCGGCGTGAACTGGGCGTGTCCCTGGCCGGCATGCGCGAGGCCAACCGCCGCTGGCAGGCGATGGCGCGCTCGCCACGGGCAGGCGGCACGCTGGCCCGCTACCGCTCCGTGCTCGGCGCCCCTGAGCTGACGTTCCGGCGGGTGATCGGCGATCTGGAGTGCGACGCCCTGCTGTGGCCCGTACCGCTCTGGCCCGATCTGCGCTTCGAGGTGATGGCCGCGCCCGGCGGGGCCGTATGGAACGAATGGCTGGTCCGCGCGCCGGGGGCGGCGAGCCCTGCGCTGCGTACGGCCGAGGACCTGCGCCCCTGGGCGTACACCGTGGACGAGGTCGCGCGGGCCTTCCCGCCCGCCCGGCCGACGGAGGGCACCGCCCCGACCCGGATGGGGCTGGCGTTCACCCTCCCCGACGGCGAGCCCCGCGTCGCGGAGTTCACCTGGGGGCTGTTGCAGCGCTGGTCCGCCCGGGCGTCCTAGTACCCCGCTCGACACCGGTTCGCAGGTCCGCGAGGACGGTTTCTGACGGACCGTCAGCTCGATACGCCCGACCGGCGTAGCCCAGCGCGCGCGGCGGGCCTCGTCCGCGCACGATGCGAACAGGGCCGGCGGCCGCCGGTGAACCACATCAGCGCTCTCGGGAGAACCTGCCGTGACCGTCAGCATTGACCAATTGCGCCGTTGCCATATCGCCGTCGACCTGGGGGCCGCCAGGACCCGGGTCTTTGTGAAGGGCGCCGGACTCGTCGTCGACGAGCCGAGCGCCGCCGCCGTGAACACCCGCACCGGCGCGCTCATCGCCGTCGGCTCCCTCGCCGAGCAGATGACCGGCCGTACCCCCGACTACATCCGCGTCGCCCGTCCGGTCACCGGCGGCACCGTCGTGGACATCGAGATGGCTCAGCGGATGCTCCGCCTTCTCCTCGGCGACAAGCTCCGCCGTCAGCTGCGCCGTAAACCCCGGCTGCGGGCTGCCGCCACCACGCCGCACGACAGCGACCCGCTCGCCCAGCGCGCCGCCGTGGAGACCCTGGTCGGCCTCGGCGCGCGCCGGGTCGAACTGGTCGACACGCTGATCGCGGCGGCCGTCGGCTGCGGACTGCCGGTGGAGCAGCCCACCGCCACCATGATCCTGGTGTGCGGCGCGGCGACCACCCAGGTCGCGGTGCTCTCGCTCGGGTCGATCGTCACCGCCCTGCGGATCCCGGTCGGCGGCAACGCCATCGACCACGCGGTGATCCAGCACCTGCGCCACCAGCACGAACTGCTGCTGCCCAGCCATGCCGTACGCCCCCTGCAACTCGCGCTCAGCAACAACGGCCTCAGCCCGCACGGTCCCGCCACCACCGAGATCCACGGCCGGGACGTGGCCACCGGCATCGCCCGTTCCGTGCTCGTGAACACCGCGGCCGTACGGGACGCGATCTACACCCCGCTGACCGCTGTCCTCGACGGCATCGGCAAGGTGCTCCGCGACTGCCCGCCCGATCTGGTGGCCGACCTCGCCGACCGCGGGATCATGATGGTCGGCGGCAGCGCGCTGCTGCCCGGCCTCGACACGATGCTGCGCGACGCGACGGGCATGCCGGTGACCATCGCCGAGCGTCCCGATGTCTGTGCCGTGCTGGGCCTCGGCGCGATGCTGGAGGGACAGGTCCAGCCGATGGTCCTGAACCCGCTCTCCCAATCCACCTGAGGGCGGGGCGTGCGGTGCGATGAGCGACGAGGACCGCGGGGCCGGCGAGACCCCCGGTGCCTCCGGCGACGCGGCACCGGCGCCCCGGCTGCCCATGCTGCTGGAGGCCGTACTCGGCATCGGCACCGACCTCGAACTGCGCACCACGCTCCAGCACATCGTCGACACCGCCACCGAACTCATCGGCGCGCGGTACGGCGCGCTCGGTGTGATCGACCCCGAACGCGGCCGGCTCACCGAGCTGTTCACCGCCGGCATGAGCGACGCCGACCGGCAGCGGATCGGACGGCTGCCCGACGGCCACACCGGCATCCTCGGGGCCCTCGTCCAGGACCCCCGGCCCCTGCGGCTCGACGATCTGACGGCCGACCCCCGGTCCTCGGGCGTGCCGCCGGGCCACCCCGGGATGCGCTCCTTCCTCGGCGTCCCGATCCAGGTGGACACCGACGTCTTCGGCAGCGTCTATCTGACGGACAAGGGGACCGGTCTCTTCACCGAACAGGACCAGGCCCTGCTGCTCGTGCTGGCCTCGCAGGCGGGTATCTCCATCGCCAACGCCCGGCTGTACGGGACGGCGTTGCAGCGTGAGCGGTGGATCGAGGGGGCCGCCGCCGTCACCACCGCCCTGCTGACCGGGCAGACCCCCCACGACGCGCTGATGACCGTGGCCGAGTCGGCCCGGGTCCTCGCCGACGCCTACGCGGGCGTGGTGCTCCAGCCCACCGAGGAGGGCGGCATGGAGATCGTCGCCGCGTCCGCGGTCGACGACCCCGGCGACATCGTCGGCACCACCATCGAACCCGGCTCCCCCGTGCTCGTCCAGCTGCTCGGCGGGGAACCGGTCTTCATCGAGGACTCGTCGACCGACCCCCGGATGACCACGCATGTACGGGCGCGCTTCGGGCCGAGCATGATGCTGCCGCTCCAGAGCGGCGGCAAGCTGATCGGTACGCTCGCCCTGCCGCGGCGGCGCGGCGGCCGCCCGTACAGCGCGGTGGACCGGCTGCTGGCCACGCAGTTCGCCTCACAGGCCGCGCTCGCGCTGGTGCTGGCGGACTCCCAGCACGACCGGGAGCAGCTCGCGGTGTACGAGGACCGCGACCGGATCGCCCGCGATCTGCACGATCTGGTCGTCCAGCGGCTGTTCGCCACGGAAATGATGCTGGAGTCGACCCGGCGGCGGGCGGCCGCGACGGGCCTGGACGAGCTGCTGGGCCGGGCCGTCGACGAACTGGACTCCACCATCCAGGAGGTGCGGACCACGATCTTCGCGCTCCAGCAGCCCCCGGCGGACGCCCCGACGAGCGTGCGCGGGAAGGTGTTGCGCGAGACGGCCGGCGCGGCGGTCCTGCTGGGCTTCCGGCCGTCCGTGCACTTCAACGGACCGGTGGACACGCTGGTGGGCGAACCGGCGGGCCGCGCGCTGCTGGCCGCGCTGCGCGGCGCCCTCGCGGCGGCGCACCGGCGGGAGGGCGTGACGACGATCGCGGTGCAGGTCGACGCGGCGGCCCGGCTGCCGGACGGACAGGACGGGGTACGGCTGATGGTCACGGACGACGGCCTGCCCGAGGGCGGCGCACGGCGCGGCGCCCAGGACGACCCACGGAACGGGAACGCCGAGCGGGGCACGACGGTGACCTGGGAGTCGCCGCGCTAGGAGGAACACCGCGGCGGCGGTGCCCCGAGTGGGGGGCATCGCCGCCGCGGCGCGGTCAGCTGGTCAGGGTGAAGCTGTCGATGTCGAACAGCGACCCCGAGCCGCCGGTGAAGCTCAGGAACAGCGGTCCCGAGCCCGAGCCCGTCAGCGTCGTGGAGACCGTGGTGAAGGTCTCCCAGCCGCCGGTGGGCGCGACAGCCACCGAGCCGAGCAGCGTGCCGGTGGCCGAGCCCGAGCGGATCTCGATGGTGCCGCCCGCGCCGGCCGAGGACACCCGGGCCGAGAAGGACGTGACGCCCGCGGTGTCCACCGACGCGTATCCGGCCCAGTCACCGTTGTCGATGTAGCCGAGCGTCCTGCCGCCCCCGGCCCCGGCGTGGCCCGCCGCTTCCACGCCGGAGGAGGAGCTGTACGACTCCGCTTCGACGGCGCCCGGTCCGTCACCGCCGCCGTCATCGCCCCCGTCACCCTGGGGAGTGCAGTCCGCGGTCACCGCCCCGGCCGCGTACTGGATGCCGCCGAGCAGCTCCCGCTGGAAGGCGGGATCCGCGTACGACTCGGCGGTGTGGCCGAGCCCGGTGTAGAACGACCGCCCCTCGCCCTGCGGATGGCACCAGGTGATGGGGTGGTCGCCGCTCATCTCGCCGCCGGTGTAGCTGCCCTCGTCCAGGCTCTGGAGCACCCGCACGCCGGCCCGGGGATTGGTGCGGTAGTTGTACCACTCGTCGGTCCTGGACCAGGTCGCGTCCAGATGCGAGGTCGCCGGATGGGTCCGGTCCTCGTTGACGACCGTGGCCTGCTGGATCGCCGGGTGGCTCTTGAACCAGGCGCCGACGAGCCGCTCGTACGCCGGCCACTCGTACTCGGTGTCGGCGGCGGCATGGATCCCGACATAGCCGCCGCCCCCGTCGACATACGCCTGCAGGGCGTCCTGCTGGGCGTTGTCGAGGATGTCACCGGTGGTGCTCAGGAACACCACGGCCTCGTACCCGGCGAGATTCCCCGGGGTGAAGGCCGCGCTGTCCTCGGTGGCCGTGACGGTGAAGTCGTTCGCCGCGCCGAGCGCCTGGATCTCCGCGATGCCCGCCGGGATCGAGTCGTGCCGGAAACCGGCGGTCTTGGAGAAGACGAGCACCTGGTAGGGATCGGCGGCGGCCTGCGCCGTCCCGCCGGGCGCCAGGAAGGCGGCGCCGAGCGCGACAGCGAGGACGCAGGACATCTGCCGTGCGCGACGGGTGAGGTGACGCTTCATCGCTTCGCCCCCTGCGCCGCCGTGGTGAAGGTGAAGGCGTCCACGTCGAACAGGTTGCCCTGGCCGGACGGTCCCTTGAAGACGAGGAACAGTTCGGTGGTGCCGGCCGGCGCGTTGGAGAGGCCCGCCGTCACATCGGCGAACTGCTCCCAGTCACCGGTCGGTGCCACGGTCGCCGTGCCCAGCAGGGTGCCGGTGGCCGAACCCGCCCGTACCTCGATGGTGCCGCCGGGGCCCGCGGACGAGACCCGCGCCGAGAGCTGGGTGGCGTTGTCCACGGCGTACGGCGTGAAGGAGATCCAGTCGCCGTCGTCCGTGAAGCCGACCGTGCTGCCGCCCTCGGCGGCGCCATGGCCCGCCACCTCGATCCCGGACTGGTCCGAGAAGTGCTCGGCCTGCCGGTGGCGGGGCTGGAGGACGCTGCTGCTGTGCGACGTCAGACCGCCGGCGTCGGTGTACTCCGCGTCGAAGACCCCGTAGAGGTTGGCGGCGCTGTCGTGCTCACCGTCGGCCGGGACCGTGAGAGTCCCGTTGCAGCCGTCGGCCGAGGTGATCTGGTGCTCGTGGCTGTCATGTCCCAGCAGATAGGTGACCTTGACCTTGGCGCAGTCGATGGGCCCGTCCTCGGGGTCGCTGCCCTCGACGGTGAACGGCACGGTGTCGCCGAAGGAGAACAGCTCGCCGTTGGCGGGCGTGGTCAGCTTCACGGTCGGTGCGGTGTTGCCCACCGTCACCACCAGGCTGATGGTGCCGGTCAGCCCCTCCGGGTCCTTGACCGTGAGGGTGGGCTGGAAGGTGCCCGTCGCGGTGTAGGTGTGGCTCGGGTTGGCGTCGGTGGAGCCGGCGCCGTCACCGAAGTCCCAGGAGTAGCTGAGCGCCCCGCCCTCGGGGTCGGAGCTGCCCGCGGAGGAGAAGGCCACCGCGAGGGGTGCCTGTCCCGAGCTCTTGTCGGCGACGGCCTGGGCCACCGGGTTGCGGTTGCTGCCGGCGACGTATTCGACGCGGTAGAGCGCCTGGTTGTCGGAGCCGGTGCCGTAGTCGAGGACGTACAGCGCGCCGTCGGGGCCGAAGGCCTGGTCCATGACCTGGGTGCCGGTCCACGGGAAGCTCTCGATGACGCCGGGGCTGCCGTCGGCCTTCACCTCGATGGGCTTGATCCACTTACGGCCGTACTCGGCGGCGAAGAACAGTCCGTCGAGCGACTCGGGGAACTTCACATTGGAGTCGAGGTTCGCGTCGAAGTGGTAGACGGGGCCGCCCATCGGCGACTCGGAGCCGCCGCCGAACTCGGGGGGAGTGCCCGCGTCGCCGCCGTACCTGATCCAGCTGGACTGCGCGGCCGGCAGCTTGTCGAGGCCGGTGTTGTGCGGCGAGTTGTTGGTGGGGCCGCCCGCGCAGTCGTACTTCGCGCCGGAAGGACCGCTGGGGAAGGTGAACTCGCTGTACGCCTCTGCGGCGGTGTTGGTGCCCGTGCAGTACGGCCAGCCGAAGTTGCCCGGCGCGGTGATCCGGTCGAACTCGACCTGGCCGCTGGGGCCGCGGTTCGGGTCGGACACCCCGGCGTCCGGGCCGTAGTCGCCCACGTACACGACGCCGGTCGGCTTGTCGACGGCGATACGGAAGGGGTTGCGGAAGCCCATCGCGTAGATCTCGGGACGGGTGTCCGCGGTGCCGGGGGCGAAGAGGTTACCGCCCGGGACGGTGTAGCCGCCCTCGGCGGTCGGCTTGATCCTGAGGACCTTGCCGCGCAGGTCGTTGGTGTTGCCGGAGGAGCGCTGGGCGTCGAACTGCGGGTTGCGGTCGGTCCGTTCGTCGATCGGCGCGTACCCCTGCGACTCGAACGGATTCGTGTCGTCGCCGGTGGACAGATAGAGATTGCCCTGCGCGTCGAAGTCGATGTCCCCGCCGACGTGGCAGCACTGACCGCGGTCGTTCGCCACTTCGAGGACGACCTTCTCGCTGGCCATGTCGAGGGTGCCGTCGGTCTTCAGGGTGAACCGCGAGAGGTTCAGATGGCCCTTGAACGGCTCGAAGTCCGCGGCGCTGCCGCTGACGGGGGCGTCCCCCGGCGGGGTGTTCAGCGCGGGCGAGTAGTACAGGTAGAGATAGCGGTTGGTCGCGAACCCGGGGTCCGCCGCGACTCCCTGGAGACCTTCCTCGTCATGGGTGTAGGTGTTCAGCTTGCCCGCGAGCTTCGTGTTGCCCGCGGCATCGGTCAGCCGCACGCTGCCGTCCCTGGCCGTGTGCACCACCGACCGGTCGGGCAGTACGGCGAGCGACATCGCCTCACCCAACTCGGCCACGCCGGATGCGAGTTGAACCTGCTGGTAGTCGGAGGCGGGTATCTCGGCCGGTGCTCCGGTCGCCGCCGCACCGACGGCGACCGTGCCGGTGAGCGCGAGCGCGAGCGCTGTGAGGAGTCTGGACCACGCTGGAGGGCGTAGGGGCATCGAGAGCTTCCTTCCTGACTTGCGGTGGGGGGAACGTCAGGCAAGGCGCGCGCCGTCGCGCTTTGCGGTCGGGGCAGAGGGCTAGTGCCGCGACCGGGAATGTTTGCCCGTCGAGGAGCGGCGTCCGGTGCGTGCGATCGCAAGGCGGCCGGAGGCCCCTTGTAGCGGAGCTACTCGGGTCTTTGGCCAACGCGGCGAGCGTGCGTGCTGGGCGTCGCGACGGGGCAAACGTTTCCGGGAGGGGCACTAGGTGGGGTGGGAGTCTCTGGTTTCCGCGGTGAGCGATGTGATGCTGGCAACACAGAATTAATTTGTCAAGGTCATGTTCAAATCCTCGGCGGACGTCTCCGCCGGGACGGTCGGGCGGTGTGAGCCATGCCACAGACGGCCCGAACGGCCCTTGAGCAGCAGGGTTTCCGGCGGGCCCGCACGGGAACAGCACGGCCACCGGGCACGCCCGGGACATGGTCGGGTGAGAAAACAAATCCTGCGCGGGCCCGGTCCCGCCTCCGCGCGCCGGTCCCGTATACGAGTCAGGACATCGCGGCGCGGGGCAGGAGCCCGGCGTCTCAGCGCAGCAGATCGTGGAGCGACGCCGCCATCCGCGCGGCGAAGGTCTCGCGGGTCCTGGCGTCCACCGACTCCAGGGAGAGATACGGATTGAGGTCCTCCAGCTCGACGAGCAGCAGCTCCCCGTCCGGGGCGCGGCACGCGTCCACGCGCTGGATCCCGTGCTCCAGCGCGTTCCAGTCGATGAACCGCCGCGCGAACGCCAGATCCGCGGCCCCGGCCTCGTACGGCACCAGCTCCCAGCGCCGCGCCGGGTCCGGCGCGTACAGGGCGTACTGGAAGTCACGGTCGACGAAGTAGAACGAGACCTCGTAGCGGAACGGGATCAGCGGCTGGACCAGTACGTCGCCGAAGGCGAGGTCCGCGAGCCGGTCCCCGGGGACGAACTCCATCCCGATCGAATCCGCGCCGACCATGGGCTTGACGACATACGTGTCGGCCCGCGGCAGCCGCCCCAGGTCCTCGGCCCGGTCGACGGTCGGGATGACCGGATACCCGGCGGTGCTCAGCTCCGCCAGATACCGCTTGCCCACCATGTCGGCCCGCCCGGTCAGCGGGTTGTACACCCGGACCCCGGCCGCCCGCGCCCGGTCACGGAAGGCGTCGTACCGCTCCTGGTAGTGCAGCACGGGCCCGCTGTTGCGCACCACGACGGCGTCGAAGGACCCCATGAGCCCCTCGGCGTCGAGAGGATGACACAGGGCGACGGCGAAGTCCCGCCGCAGCCGCGACGACAGCTGGATGTCCTCGTCGCAGTACCTGCGCCCCTTGGCCTCGTAGGCGAGATCGGTGACATAGAGGACGCGCGGCGGGACGGTGGACATGAGGCTCCTGACGCTCTGTATCGGCTCGTGCGGCGGAGTGGACGGACCGTCGAACGCCCGGCCGAACACGCCGAGAGGTGACGTTCCACGGGGGCTCCACGTCCGGCTCCCCCTGGGCCGAGTGGGGGTACTGCCGTACGGGCGAAAAGATCTAGCACCGCCGCCCGCCCCCGCCGGCTCCCCCGCTCCGCCCGGACATGAAAAAGCCCCAGGTCAGAACGATTCTTCCCTGGGGGCCCGGTGGGGCGGGTGGGACTCGAACCCACGGCCGACGGATTATGAGTCCGCTGCTCTAACCGGCTGAGCTACCGCCCCTAACGGCGCGTCGCGCACATTTGTGCGCGCCCGTCTGCCGCAGCATAGCCGCTCATACGATCTCCTGCCTCGGATGGGCGGCATCGTTTGACCTTGAGGACCGCACCGTGCAGTGCGTGGTTCCGGGAACCTCCAACTACAGCCGTTGGAGGGACGGGAGGCGTACCCGCCAGGGGTCCTGGGCATACGAAAAAGGACCCCGAAGGGTCCTTCTCGTTTGTGCTCCCCCGGCTGGACTCGAACCAGCAACCCTCCGGTTAACAGCCGAATGCTCTGCCAATTGAGCTACAGGGGACCGCGCTCCCCCGACTGGACTCGAACCAGTAACCTGCCGGTTAACAGCCGGCTGCTCTGCCAATTGAGCTACAGGGGATTGCTGCGTGTGCACCGAACGTACCTACCCCGGTCTTCCCGGGCGGCGCACGTTCGCTGCGACACATACATTAGCGCAAGCAGGGGGGTGCTTCGCCAATCGGTATCCACCCCGGTCACGTCGGGTGATCCCGGGCCACGACGGGGTAGGCGAAGAGCACAGACCGACGGTCCGACGCTGACGCTGGGGACTCCGACGCTTAGGGAAGGGTGGCAGCCATGCGGTACCGCCTCACGTTCATCGCGGGACTGGCTTGCGGATACGTTCTCGGAACCCGCGCCGGACGCGAGCGCTACGAGCAGCTGAAGAAGTCGGCACGCCAGGTCTCGCAGAATCCGGCGGTGCGCAACGCGGCCGAGTCCGCCGCGCAGACCGGCCGGGAGGTCGCGGGCAAGGCGTACCACTCGGTGAGCGGCGTGGTCGGCGACAAGGTCGGGGACAAGATGCCGCACTCCGTGGCCCAGCGCGTGCGCTCGCTGCGGGAGCGCAGCCAGAACGGCCGGGACGACTGGGGAACCAGCAACACCTGAAATAACCCGGTCCCACGGACCCGGACCCTCCCGGCAGCGCTCGCCGCGCCGCGCGTGCGGCAGAATCGGGTGGCATGGGAATAGTCGCCGGGTTGGACAGTTCGTCCGGGTTCACTCGCATCGTCGTCTGTGACGCGGACACGGGTGCCGTGCTGCGGCAGGGGTACGCGCCGCATCCGGGCGAGGCGAAGGCCACCGAGGTCGATCCGCAGGTCTGGCTGCTCTCGCTCGGCGAGGCCGCGAGCGGCGGACTGCTGGAGGGCGTGCAGGCCATCGGCGTCGCCGCGCAGCAGCACGGCATGGTGGCGCTGGACCGGCAGGGCAATCTCGTACGCCCCGCGCTGCTCGGCAACGACAAGCGGGCGCAGGTCGCCGCCGCCGATCTGGTGGACGCGCTGGGCGGCCGGCAGGCGTGGGCCGAGGCGGTCGGATCCGTACCGCAGTCGGCGCAGCTCGTGGCCAAGCTGCGCTGGATGGCGCGGGCCGAGCCGGAGGCGGCGCGGCGCACCGCACTGATCATGCAGCCGCACGACTGGCTGGTCTGGCAGCTGCTGGGCCGCCCGGCGCGCAGAACGACCGACCGGGGCGCGGCGTCCGGGACCGGCTACTGGTCGGCGCGGACGGGGACGTACCGGCCGGACCTGGTGGAGCTGGCGCTCGGCCACCAGGCCGCGCTGCCCGAGGTGCTCGGTCCCGCCGACGCCGCGGGGACCACTCCCGAAGGGCTGCTGATCTCCGCCGGCACCGGCGAGACCATGGCCGCCGCCTTCGGGCTCGGCGTGGCCGTCGGGGACGCCGTGGTGTCGCTGGGAGCGTCGGGCTCGGTGATGGCCGTGCACCACGAGGCGCTCGCCGATCCCACCGGAATGATCACCTCCTTCGCGGACGCCACCGGGATGCATCTGCCGGTCGTCCACACCCTGAACGCCGTACGGGCGCTGCGCGGCACGGCGGAACTGCTGGGTACGGAGGATCTGGACGAGCTGTCCGCGCTGGCGCTCAAGTCCACGCCGGGCTCCTCGGGTCTGGTGTTCCTGCCCTATCTGGAGGGCGAGCGGACCCCGCAGCTGCCGCACACGGCGGGCACGCTGACCGGGCTGCGGCGCGAGTCGATGAAGCCGGAGCATCTGGCACGGGCCGCGTTCGAGGGGATGCTCTGCTCACTCGCCGACGCGATGGACGTGCTGCGCGGGCGCGGGGTGGAGGTGCGGCGGGTGTTCCTGCTGGGGGCGGCCGCCGAGCTGACCGCCGTACAGGCGCTGGCGCCGGCGATCTTCGGGGCGCAGGTCGTCGTACCGCAGCCCGCGGACTACACGGCGCTCGGCGCGGCGCGGCAGGCGGCCTGGGCACTCGGGGTCTCGCGGGGGTCGCTCGCCCGGCACTCCCCGCCGGCCTGGCAGGGCGCGGCCGCCCAGGTCTTCGAGCCGGGTGAGGACGCGGCCGTGGGGACGGCGGTGCGGCAGCAGTACATGGCGACGCGGGAGGAGATCCACCCGGGAGCGTTCGGCGCGGGGGCCTGAGCGCGGCTCCGCCTGGGGGCTGAGGGCGGCTCCGCCCGGGGGCCTGCGCGCGGCGTCGCCCGGGGCGGTTCTTGACCCGCCCTTGGACATAAACCCTTGGGGCTCAGCGGCCGGAGTGCCGCAAGATGGGGTCGACCCCTCCACCTTTGCCGACTCCGAGAGACTTCGCGTGCTCCTACGTCTTCTGCGAGCCCATCTCGCTCCGTACAAGAGACCAATAGCCCTGCTGGTGGCGCTCCAGCTGTTGCAGACGTCCGCCACCCTCTATCTGCCCACCCTCAACGCCGACATCATCGACGAAGGTGTCGTGAAGGGGGACACGGGCTACATCCTGGAATTCGGCGGCATCATGATCGCCGTCAGCGTCGTCCAGGTGATCTGCAACATCGGCGCCGTGTACTACGGCGCACGGACCGCCTCGGCCCTCGGCCGGGATGTGCGGGCCGCGATCTTCGAGCGGGTGCAGAGCTTCTCCGCCCGCGAGATGGGCCACTTCGGCGCCCCCTCGCTCATCACCCGCACCACCAATGACGTCCAGCAGGTGCAGATGCTGGTCCTGATGTCGTTCACGCTGATGGTGTCCGCGCCCATCATGTGTGTCGGCGGCGTCGTGATGGCGCTCGGCCAGGACATTCCGCTGTCGGGGGTGCTGCTGGCCGTCGTACCGGTGCTCGGCATCGCCGTGAGCCTCATCGTCAGGAAGATGCGGCCGCTGTTCCGGACCATGCAGACGCGGCTGGACACGGTGAACCGGATCCTGCGCGAGCAGATCACCGGCAACCGCGTGATCAGGGCGTTCGTCCGGGACGAGTACGAGAAGGAGCGCTTCCGGGGAGCCAACACCGAGCTGACCGACGTCGCGCTGGGCACCGGCCGGCTGATGGCGCTGATGTTCCCGACCGTGATGACGGTCGTGAATGTGTCCTCGGTCGCCGTCGTCTGGTTCGGCGCGCACCGCATCGACAGCGGCCATATGCAGATCGGCGCGCTGACCGCGTTCCTCGCGTATCTGATGCAGATCGTGATGGCCGTGATGATGGCCACCTTCATGTTCATGATGGTGCCGCGCGCCGAGGTGTGCGCCGAGCGCATCGAAGAGGTGCTGGACACCAGGTCGAGTGTCGTACCGCCGGAGAACCCGGTGCGGGAGCTGCGGCGGCACGGGCATCTGGAAGTACGGAACGCTGAATTCCGCTTCCCCGGGGCCGAGGAGCCGGTGCTGCGGGACGTGTCGTTGATCGCACGGCCCGGCGAGACGACCGCGGTCATCGGATCGACGGGCAGCGGCAAGTCGACGCTGCTCGGGCTCGTACCGCGGCTGTTCGACGCGACCGGCGGGGAGGTGCTCGTCGACGGCCAGGACGTCCGCGGGCTCGATCCGGCGCTGCTGGCGAAGACCGTGAGCCTGGTGCCGCAGAAGCCGTATCTCTTCTCCGGGACGGTGGCGACGAATCTGCGGTACGGCAACCCCGACGCGACCGACGAGGAGCTGTGGCACGCGCTGGAGGTGGCGCAGGCGAAGGAGTTCGTCACCACCCTGGAGGGCGGGCTGAACGCGCCCGTCGCGCAGGGTGGCACGAATGTCTCCGGCGGGCAGCGGCAGCGGCTCGCCATCGCGCGGACGCTGGTGCAGCGGCCGGAGATCTATCTGTTCGACGACTCGTTCTCGGCACTGGACTACGCCACGGACGCGGCGCTGCGGCGCGCGCTGGCGGCCGAGACCGCGGAGGCGACCGTCGTGATCGTCGCCCAGCGGGTCTCCACCATCCG
The DNA here is from genome assembly GCF_055582185.1 of Streptomyces sp. NPDC042201. Classification (NCBI taxonomy): domain Bacteria; kingdom Bacillati; phylum Actinomycetota; class Actinomycetes; order Kitasatosporales; family Streptomycetaceae; genus Streptomyces; species Streptomyces sp. NPDC042201. The sequence continues at coordinate 66,929 of NZ_JBVJDS010000021.1, forward strand.
TGACGCCGACCGGATCGTGGTGCTGGACGAGGGCAGGGTCGTCGGGACGGGCCGCCATCAGGAGCTGATGGCGGGGAACGCGACATACCGGGAGATTGTTCTCTCCCAGCTGACCGAGGCGGAGGCTGCCTGATGAGCGGTCCAGGCGGACGCATGATGATGGCCGGCCCCACGCAGCGGTCGATGGACTTCAAGGGGTCGGGCAAGCGGCTGCTACGGCTGCTGACCGTGGAGAGGTCCACGCTCTGGTGGATGCTCGGCGCCGGTGTGCTGAGCGTGGCGCTGTCGGTGGTGGGCCCGAAGATCCTCGGCCGGGCCACGGACCTGATCTTCGCGGGGGTCATCGGCCGGCAGACCCAGGAAGGCGTCACCAAGGCGCAGACCCTCGCCGGTCTGCGGGAGAAGGGCGACGATCAGCTCGCCGACCTGCTCTCCGGGGTGGACTTCACCCCGGGCAGCGGCATCGACTTCGGCGCGGTGCGCGATGTCCTGCTGGTGGTACTGGTGGTGTATCTGGCCGCCGGCCTGCTGATGCTGGTGTCGACGCGGCTCTCCATCCGGGTCATCAACCGCACGGTGTTCCGGATGCGGGAGGACGTCGAGGCGAAGCTGTCGCGGCTGCCGCTGTCGTACTTCGACCAGCAGCAGCGCGGCGAGGTGCTCAGCCGCGCGACGAACGATGTCGACAACATCTCGCAGACCATGCAGCAGACGATGGGGCAGCTGATCAACTCGGTGCTGACGATCGTCGGTGTGCTGGGGATGATGTTCTGGATCTCGCCGCTGCTCGCGCTGGTGGCCCTGGTGACGGTGCCGCTGTCGGTGCTCGTGGCGGCGAAGGTCGGCAAGCGGTCGCAGCCGCAGTTCGTGCAGCAGTGGAAGGTCACCGGCACGCTCAACGCCCATGTCGAGGAGATGTACACCGGGCACGCCCTGGTGAAGGTCTTCGGACGGCAGCACGAGTCGGCTGAGGCGTTCCGGGAGCAGAACGACGACCTCTACGAGGCGGGCTTCAAGGCGCAGTTCAACAGCGGGATCATGCAGCCGCTGATGCTCTTCATATCCAATCTCAACTATGTGCTGATCGCGGTCGTCGGCGGACTCCGGGTCGCCTCGGGCACGCTGTCGATCGGTGATGTGCAGGCGTTCATCCAGTACTCACGGCAGTTCTCGATGCCGCTGACCCAGGTCGCCTCGATGGCCAACCTGGTGCAGTCAGGGGTCGCTTCCGCCGAGCGGATCTTCGAGCTGCTGGACGCCGAGGAGCAGGAGCCCGACGCGCCTTCGGTGGAGCGGCTGCGGGAGCCGAAGGGACGGGTGGCGCTGGAGAACGTGTCGTTCCGGTACTCCCCCGACAAGCCGCTGATCGACAATCTGTCGCTCTCGGTGGACCCGGGACAGACGGTCGCGATCGTCGGCCCGACGGGTGCGGGCAAGACCACGCTCGTCAATCTGCTGATGCGGTTCTACGAGGTGACGGACGGCCGGATCACCCTGGACGGCATGGACGTCGCGAAGATCTCGCGCGAGGAACTGCGGTCCGGGATAGGCATGGTCCTCCAGGACACCTGGCTCTTCGGCGGGACGATAGCGGAGAACATCGCGTACGGCGCTTCGCGCGAGGTCACCCGGGAGGAGATAGAGGAGGCGGCCCGGGCGGCCCACGCCGACCGTTTCGTCCGTACGCTCCCCGACGGCTACGACACGGTGATCGACGACGAGGGCTCGGGGGTCAGCGCCGGCGAGAAGCAGCTGATCACCATCGCGCGGGCGTTCCTGTCCGAGCCGGTGATCCTGGTGCTGGACGAGGCGACCAGCTCCGTGGACACCAGGACCGAGGTGCTCATCCAGAAGGCGATGGCGCGGCTGGCCCACGGTCGTACGAGCTTTGTGATCGCGCACCGGCTCTCCACGATCCGGGACGCGGACGTGATCCTGGTGATGGAGGACGGCGCGATCGTCGAACAGGGCACGCACGACGAGCTGCTGGCGGCGCAGGGCGCGTACGCACGGCTGTACGCGGCCCAGTTCGCGCAGGCGGTCGCCGAAGTGGACTGACCTGGGGGGCGTTCGAACCCCGGCGGCCTGCCCGGATCCCGGCGCCGCGCCCGTACCGCCCAGCCGGGCGGGGGCGCGGCGCCGGCTCAGTCGAGGTAGCCGCGCAGCTGCTCCGCGGAGGTGTGGACGCGCAGCTTGTTCAGCGTCTTGGACTCGATCTGGCGTATGCGCTCGCGGGTCACCCCGAAGATCCGGCCGATCTCCTCCAGCGTCCTGGGCCGGCCGTCGGCCAGTCCGTAGCGCAGCTGGACGACCTTGCGTTCGCGCTCGCCTAGGGTGGAGAGCACCGCCTCCAGATGTTCGCGCAGCAGCAGGAAGGCCGCGGACTCGACGGGGGACGCGGCGTCGCGGTCCTCGATCAGATCGCCGAGCGCGACATCGTCCTCCTCCCCCACCGGGGCATGCAGGGAGACCGGCTCCTGGGCGAGCCGCAGCACCTCGCTGACCCGCTCCGGGGGCAGTTCCAGCTGGGCGCCGACCTCCTCGGGGGTGGGCTCGTACCCGCGTTCCTGGAGCATTCTGCGCTGGACCCGTACGACGCGGTTGATCAGCTCGACCACATGGACCGGGACACGGATGGTACGGGCCTGGTCGGCCAGCGCGCGGGACATGGCCTGGCGGATCCACCAGGTCGCGTACGTCGAGAACTTGTAGCCGCGGGCGTAGTCGAACTTCTCAACGGCCCTGATCAGGCCCAGGTTTCCCTCCTGGACGAGATCGAGCATGGTCAGTCCGCGGCCGACGTAGCGCTTGGCCACGGAGACGACGAGCCGCAGATTGGCCTCGATCAGCCGGCGCTTGGCCATCCGGCCCAGGACCACCAGCCTGTCGAGATCCAGGGCCAGCCGGGAGTCCAGATCAGGGGCGCTGCTCAGCTTCTCCTCGGCGAAGAGACCGGCTTCGACGCGACGGGCCAGGTCCACTTCCTCGACGGCGGTGAGCAGCGGGACGCGGCCGATCTCCCGCAGGTACTGGCGGAAGAGATCGGAGGAGGGCCCGTCGCTGTCGGCACGGCTGGCGCGCCGGCCCGGGGGCACGGGAACGATGGGGATCTCCACGGGGTTCTCGGTGAGGGTCTCCATGACCGGCTGGGTCACCGTCTCGGCCGACGCCTGGGGCAGCGTCCGGGTCAAGGACTGGGGCAAGGGCTGGGTCAACGTCTGGGTCCGGGTCTGCACGGGGGGCGACCTCCAGGGTGATCGCTGCCGGTTCGGGGGCGTGCGGCAGCGGGACGGAGGCAGCCGGGCCGCTTTCCGTCCCGTACACGATGAGCGGATCCGCGGGGGTGAGGCGCCCACTCGCCGGTGGGCAGGCCGCGCTCCGAGGACTCAGGCACCGCACCCCAGTGTGGGGTACGACACATCGCCGCCACGAGGGGCGTGCGGTGACTTTCTGAGTCCGGTACGTAACCCCGCTGTTACGGAAGGGAGAGGCGCGGGCCGCTCCACGGCGGGGCCCGGCCCGCTCTACAGAAAGGCGCGGGCCGCCCTACAGGGCGTCGGCGCCGCGGTTGCGCAGGGACCGGCCGTACTGCTGGAGCACCCACAGCTCGTTCTGTACGGCCGCGTAATGGTCCGGTTCCGCCTGGGTGCCGAGCCGGGTCAGGGTGCCGGTGACATCGCGGACCCGGCGGTCGACGGCGCGCAGCCTGACCTGGACGAGCTGCTCCCCGGCGTACGTCTCGTCGATGGTCTTGCCGTGGAACACCTCCACCGCCAGCTCGGTGACCAGCGCGCGCACCACGTCGTTCGGCGCGGCCTCGCGGACCCGGGCCAGATACTCGGGGGCCGAGCGCAGGCCCGACTCGGCGCCGCCCGCGTCCTCTATGGCGCGGCGCACGGCGGCGTACGGCGGGGCGGTGAACTCGTCCGTCCCGTAGGCGTCGAAGGCCGGGGAGACCAGCTCGGGCCGCTGGAGGGCGAGTTTGAGCAGCTCACGCTCGGTGCGGTGGGCGGGGCTGCGGAGGTTGAGCGCGGGTCCTGAGGGGCCCTGCGTCTGGGTCTCGTACGACTGCTGCGAACGGCGCTCCGGCGCCTCCGCCGGACCGCGGCCGCCGCGGTCGCGGGCCCAGCGCGCCACCTGCGCGACGCGCTTGACCACGAACTGGGTGTCGAGGATGCCGAGGATGCCGGCGAGCTGGACCGCGACCTCGTGCTGCGAGGAGCCGTTCTTGATCCGGGCGACGATCGGGGCGGCCTCGTCGAGCGCGGCGGCGCGGCCCGCCGGGGTCTCCAGGGCGTACCGCGAGACGATCTGGCGGATCGCGAACTCGAAGAGCGGCGTGCGGGGTTCGACCAGGTCCTGGACGGCTTCGTCGCCCTTGGCGAGGCGCAGCTCGCACGGGTCCATATTGTCGGGGGCGATGGCGATATAGGTCTCGGCGGCGAACTTCTGGTCGTCCTCGAAGGCGCGCAGCGCGGCCTTCTGCCCGGCCGCGTCCCCGTCGAAGGTGAAGATCACCCGGGCGCTGCCGTTGTCCATCAGCAGCCGCCGGAGGATCTTGATGTGGTCGCCGCCGAAGGCGGTGCCGCAGGTGGCGATGGCGGTGGTGACACCGGCCAGATGGCAGGCCATCACATCGGTGTAGCCCTCGACGACGACGGCCCGGCTGGCCTTGGCGATGTCCTTCTTGGCCAGGTCGACGCCGTACAGCACCTGGGACTTCTTGTAGATCGCGGTCTCGGGGGTGTTGAGGTACTTCGGCCCGTTGTCGTCGTCCCGGAGCTTGCGCGCGCCGAAGCCGACGACCTCGCCGGAGATGTCGCGGATGGGCCACATCAGCCGGCCGCGGAAGCGGTCGATCGGGCCGCGGCGGCCGTCCTGGGAGAGCCCGGAGAGCAGCAGCTCCTTGTCGCTGAAGCCTTGGCCGCGCAGATAGCGGGTGAGGTGGTCCCAGCCGACCGGGCTGTAGCCGACGCCGAAGTGCTCGGCTGCTGCCTGGTCGAAGCCGCGCTCGGCGAGGAACATACGGCCCGTCTCGGCCTCGGCGCCGGACAGCTGCTCGGCGTAGAACTGCGCGGCGATCTTGTGCGCCTCGACCAGACGGGTGCGCTCGCCGCGCTGGCTCGACGGGTTGTACCCGCCCTCTTCGTACCGCAGGGTGATGCCCGCCTGGGCGGCGAGCCGCTCGACCGTCTCGGAGAAGGAGAGATGATCGATCTTCATCACGAAGGCGATGGTGTCCCCGCCCTCCTGGCAGCCGAAGCAGTGGAAGAGACCCTTGCTCGGACTGACCTGGAAGGAGGGGGACTTCTCGTCGTGGAAGGGACAGAGCCCCTTCAGATTGCCGCCGCCCGCGTTGCGCAGCTGGAGGTACTCGGACACGACGGCGTCGATCGGGACCGCGTCCCGTACCGCCTTCACGTCGTCATCGTTGATCCTGCCTGCCACGCGTGAATCCTACGGGGACGCGCGGACAGTCCTGTCCGGCCCCGGGGATCCGGTGCGGTGCCGGGAGTCCTGTACGCGTCAGGTGCGCAGGGAGCCCAGCGGGACGCCCGGGTCGGCGAGGGCCTCCAGATCCTGCGGCTCGGCGGAGCGGATCAGGCGCTGGATGTCTTCGGTGACGTCCCACACATTGACGTTCATCCCGGCGAGCACCTTGCGGTCCTTCAGCCAGAAGGCGACGAACTCCCGCTTTCCGGCGTCGCCCCGTACGACCACCTGGTCGTACGAGCCGGGCGGCGCCCAGCCCGAGTACTCAAGACCCAGGTCGTACTGGTCGGAGAAGAAATACGGGACGCGGTCGTAGGTGACGTCCTGGCCGAGCATGGCGCGGGCGGCGGCCGGGCCGCCGTTGAGCGCGTTGGCCCAGTGCTCGACGCGTACCCGGCCGGCGGGCAGCGTGCCGCTCCAGTCAGGCAGCGGGAAGGCGGCCACGTCGCCCGTCGCGAAGATGTCGGGGTCGGAGGTGCGCAGACCGGCGTCCACGGCGACGCCGCCGCCCTGGTCCCGGTCGGCGAGCTCCAGACCGGCGGCCTCGGCGAGGGCCGTGCGCGGGGCTGCGCCGATCGCGGCGAGCACATCGTGGGCCGGGTGCTCCTCGCCGTCGTCCGTACGGGCCGCCAGGACCATGCCGTCCTGTCCGGTGATCCCGGTGAGCCGCGCGCCGAAGTGGAAGCGGACGCCGTGCTCGCGGTGCAGGTCGGTGAAGAGCTGGCCCAGCTCGGGGCCGAGCACATGGTGGAGCGGGGTCGGGGCGGACTCGATGACGGTGACCTCCGCGCCGTACCCGCGCGCGGCGGCCGCGACCTCCAGGCCGATCCAGCCCGCGCCGGCGATGACCAGATGGCCGTTGTCGCGGCCGAGGGCGGTCAGTACCTGGCGCAGCCGGTCCGCGTGGGCGAGCCGGCGCAGATGGTGGACTCCCACCAGATCCGTACCGGGGATGTCGAGGCGGCGCGGTTCGGCGCCGGTGGCCAGCAGGAGTTTGTCGTACCGCACGGAGGTGCCGTCGCCGAGATGCACGCACCGGGCGTCCCGGTCGATGGAGGTGACGGTCTGGCCGAGATGCAGCTCGATCTCGGCCTGGGCGTACCAGCCGGACTCGTGCACGAAAACGCTGTCCCGTTCCGCCTTGCCGAGCAGATAGCCCTTGGACAGGGGCGGGCGTTCATAGGGGTGGTCGCGCTCGTCGCCGATGAGGATCACTCGGCCGGTGAAGCCCTCCGCGCGCAGGGTTTCCGCGGCCTTCGCCCCGGCCAGCCCGCCCCCGACGATGACAAATGTCCGATGTGCGTCGACCACTTGATGCCTCCTCTTCGCGCTGCCGCCATCTGCGAGCGTCCCGTACGGAGCGTGATGGCGAAAGAGGGAGCGCTCCACGGACGTGTCTCACCGCAGTGATCTGGCTACTCTCGTACCCAGCGTGCATCAGGAGCGGTGAGGCATGAGGGGCGCGTGCTACGCATCCATTTCACCACCGCCGATCTGAACGTGCCGCGCGTGGCGGCGCGGCCCGGCCGGTGGCGTCCGTGTGTCAGGGGCGGCTGGTGAGTCCCGCGTGCAGGGAGCGGGCCGCCGCGTCGGTGAGCGAGGCGATCTGGTCGACGATGACGCGCTTGCGCGCCCGGTCGTCGGGGGCCGTGCCGAACAGCGCGCGGAACTGCGGATCCAGCCCCTCCGGGGCGCGGGCGGTGAGCGCCTCGGCCAGCTCGGCCAGGACGATCCGCTGGTCGACGCGGAGCGCCTCCTGTTCGGCGCGCTGCATGACATAGCGGTCGGCGACGGCCTTGAGGACCGCGCACTCGTGGCGGGCCGCGCGCGGGACGACCAGCTCGGCGGCGTACCGGGTGAGCGGGCCCGTGCCGTACGCCCGGCGGGTGGCGCCCTCGGCGGCCAGGCAGAAGCGTCCGATGAGCTGGCTGGTCGCGTCCTTGAGCCGGCCCTGCGCCACGGCTGAGCCGTCATAGCCGTGCGGCCACCACTCCTGCCGCATGAGCCGGTCGAGTGCGGCCGACAGCTCCTCCGGGTCGGTGTCCGCCGGTACGTACCTGCCGATCGCCACCGCCCAGATCCCGCGCCGCTCGGTCTCGGAGGAGAGCGCGGCGGGGTCGACATGGCCGGCGTGCAGACCGTCCTCGAAGTCGTGGACGGAGTACGCCACGTCGTCGGACCAGTCCATGACCTGTGCCTCGAAGCAGATACGGTCCGCCGGTGCGCCCCGGCGGGCCCAGGAGAAGACCGGCAGGTCGTCCTCGTACACCCCGAACTTCGGCGAGCCGGGCTCGGTGGGGTGGGCGCCGCGCGGCCAGGGGTATTTGGTGGCGGCGTCCAGGGCGGCGCGGGTGAGGTTGAGGCCGACGCTGACCAGATCGTCTCCGCCCTGGGACTCCTGGGCCGCTCGGGACTCCTGGGCCGCTCGGGATGCTGGAGATGCCTGGGATTCCTGGGATTTCTGGGATTCCTGGGACCGTACGAAGCGCTTCGGCTCGATCCTGGTCAGCAGCCGCAGCGACTGGGCGTTGCCCTCGAAGCCGCCGCAGTCCCGGGCGAAGTCGTTGAGCGCCTGCTCGCCGTTGTGGCCGAAGGGCGGGTGGCCCATGTCGTGGGAGAGACACGCGGCCTCGACGAGATCCGGGTCGCAGCCGAGCGCCGCGCCCAGTTCGCGCCCCACCTGCGCGCACTCGAGGGAATGGGTCAGCCGGGTACGGGGACTGGCGTCCCACTCCTGGCTGCGGGATCCCGGGGTTACCACCTGGGTCTTGCCGGCGAGCCGGCGCAGCGCGCTGGAGTGCAGCACGCGCGCGCGGTCACGCTGGAAAGCGGTGCGTCCCGGGCGCTTGTCGGGCTCGGTGGCCCAGCGCTCGGTGGCCGCGTCGTCGTACGCGCCCGCCGGTTCTGAGGGGTGCGGTGTGGTGATGCCGGTGGTGCCTGCCATGCACCGAAGGTAACCGGAGCGGCTGTCCCGGGCGGAGGCGAGGGGGCGGCGGACCTGGCGCGGGGCGTCGCGGGCACGGTCGGCGGGCACCCTCGGCAGGCACCCTCGGCAGGCACTGTCGGCTCGTTGTCAGACCCCTCACCTACTGTGAAGATCGTTCGGAACCAGAAGGTCGGGGAGGGGTCCTGCCATGGGCTGGATCGAGACGTCGGGCGGCTATGCCGTCACGCTGGACGGCACACGGGTGCTGTGCCGCAATGCCGCGGGCCGGGCACTGAAACAGGTGCCGGCGAAGCTCAAGGATGACGCCGAGGTGGTACGGCTGCGGCAGCTGGCCGAGTGGCTGGAGCGGCACGAGCGGGAGTGCCGGGAGCAGGTGGACGCCTGGCTGGTGCGTTCGCTGCCGGTTCCGGTGGCCCTGCTGGCGCGGGTGTGGCCGGATGCGGCCTGGCAGTCGGCGCTGCGCGATCTCGTGGTGGCGCCGGTGGCCGCGGACGGCTCGGCCGACACGGCGCGTGCGGGGTTTCTGCGGGACGCGGATCCGGTGCGGGGGCTGGGGATCGTCGATCTGGACGGGGACTCGGTGCGGCTGGACCCGGCCAAGGTGGCGACGGTGCTGATTCCTCATCCGGTGCTGCTCGAAGAGCTGGCGGAGCTGCGGGAGTTCGCCGCGGAGCTGGGGGTCGAGCAGGGCGCGGAGCAGCTGTTCCGCGAGGTGTGGCGGCGGCCGGAGCCGTCCGACGACCCCGCCGACGCCGGTAGTACGGCCGGTACGGCTGGTACGGCGCAGGACTGGCGGGCGTACGCCAACGGGAAGTTCGAGCAGCTGCGGCACGCCACCGCGCGTGCGGTCTCGCTCGGCTACCGGGTGCGCGGCGGCCAGGTGGTCTGCCCCCTGGTGGAGGACGGGCGGCCGCTGGAGGCGGCGTACTGGCTGGGGGACGACTATCCCGACACGGAGACGCTGACCGGCTCGCTGGAGTGGCGTGACGCGGCCGGGCGGCGGCTGCCGCTCGCGGAGGTGGGGCCGGTCGCCTGGTCGGAGGGTGAGCGGATGGCCGCGCTGGTGTACGCGGGCCGTGTGGTCGTGAGTGACGAGGAGGGGGCGCTGTGAGCGACGTGCGAGGGCCGGGCGGGATGTCGGCCGACCAGAAGACGCCAGCCGACCAGAAGGCGGCGGGCAAGAAGACGGCGGCCGTGACATCGCCGGAGAAGGACCTGCTGGACGCCGGCGCGGTGCTGCCGCTCGGCGGCGCCGAGGGCGATGTGCTGACCGCGCGGGCGTACGGCCATCCCGCGCTGGACGGGCGCGCGGTGGTACGGCTGGTGCCCGGGGCGATCGGGGCCGCCGAGGATCTCGCCCTGGAGTACCTGGGATTCGGCGCGGCCGAGGTCGGCGAGGTCGGCCGGGTCAAGCAGCAGTCGCTGGGCTTCCCCGCCTGGGCGCTCGTGCACGACCCGGGCAACGGCCATCACGCGCTCGCCGTGGTCAAGGAGATGGAGCGGCTCACCCGGCTGGTCGCCACGAAGCCGGGGCTGGCGAAGGAGGGGTTCGACGAGATCGGCGAGCGGCTGGACCGGTCCGTACCGCACTTCCTGCCCACCTTCTACGAGCAGGTGGCGCGGCACTTCCTGGCCGCCGAGTCGCGCCAGTACGCCTCGACGTTCTTCGGCAAGGCGCGGGCGGCGGAGCAGCGCCACGCCCTGGATGTGGACGAGGAGCGGCTGCGCGAGGTCTTCCTGGAGTTCGCCGGGGCCGGTGCGCTGAGCGGCAAGGCCCTGCGCGAGCACGCCAAGGCACTGACGGTCCGGCTGTCGGCGACCGAGGCGTACGGCCAGTTCAAGGCGGTCTCGCTGGAGCGGTGCGCGGCCGGACTCGCCCCGTACGCGGGCATGCTGGAGGATCTGCGGCGTCTCGCGAAGGGCGCGGCCCTGGACGCGGACGCCGAGGAGCGGTCGCTGCTCGCGGAGATCATCCACACCGGCCCGATGAACCGCGCGGCGGCCAGCTTCTGGAAGTCCGCGCTGCCGGCCCTGGCCGCCGTGGCGGCCGAGGACCGCGCGGTGCGTGAGCGGCTGCTGACGCTGCTGCCCGCCACGGGCGGGGACAGCCCCGAGGAGTTCGACGCCTCCTGGCTCGCCCTGCTGGACCGGTGCGGGGCGGTCGCCCTGCTGGTGGACGGGACGGTTCCGGCCGCGGAGTGGCTGTCGTCCTGGGCCAGGCACCGGCAGCGCGGCTGGCGGGCGACCAAGCGGCTGGCCGCCGAACTGGCCCTGACCGAGCGGCTGGTGGACCGGCTGGTGGCCGACGGCACGCCCGTACGGCTGCTCGGCGGCTACGGCAGGCGCGTCACGGTGGACCTGGATCTGCTGGACGCCTGTCTGGCCTGGGGGGTACCGGTCGCCGGTCCCTCGGAGGACGGCGGGAGTCTGGATCTGGCCGACTGGCTGTTCGACGAGCGCGAGGGCCGCAGGGATCTGGCCGCGCTGACGGCCGATCCCCGGTTCACCCGGCTGCTGCGCGCCGGCGTGGAGCAGCTGGGCGAGAACGACGAAGCCCCGGCACGGCTCGAAAAGGTCGTCGGCCATCCCGCGCTGCGTACCGTGCTCGTGGGCTGGCTCGGTGAGCGGGCGGACGATCTGTCGCGGCCCTTCGGACTGCCCGCGCTGGACGCCCAGTTGCGGCGGCTGACCCGGTTCTCTTCGCGGTCCGTGCTGGCCACGGCGCCGGACGCGGTGCGGCGGATCACCGCGGTCTCGCCCGCTCCGGCCCTGGCGAGGACGTTGCGGGCGGGCATCCTCGACGAGCTGGTCTGGCCCGCCCTGGAAGAGGCGCTGCCGGGGCTCGGGAGGGTCGACGCGAAGGCCTCGGGCACGCGCTACGGCTACAACGCCGACCAGTGGTACCAACTCTCGGACGCCTGGCCCGCGCTGCTGGTCCGGGTCGGCACCCAGGTCGCGGCGGTGCGGCCGACGGGCGTGCTCGACCAACGTGTCCTCAGCCTGCCGACGACCGCGCCGGCCCACCGGGACGCGGTGACGGTCCGTTATGTAGAAGGCCAGTGGCTGATCGCCAACGGTTACGGCGACGACCGGCGGGCCGTCTGGTCGGGCCGCCCCGCCGAGGTGTTCAAGCCCACGGGCGAGCTGAACGACCACTGGACCGAGGCCCGGACGCCCTCGTTCGCCCTGCCCGACGGCGGTCGCTGCTACGGCGGCCGGCCGGTGCACGCGGGCGACACCTCCTTCGCCGCGGAGCGCCGCCCGGTCGTCTCGGACGGCATCTCCGTATGGGTGCTGCACGAGAACCAGTGGTGGGAGTACGACCCCGAGTCCGCCCGCAGGGGCCGGGTGTCGGTGCCCGCCTTCTTCGACTCCGCGCTGGCCGAGGGCGGCGGACAGCTGCTGGAGCGGGCCTGCCGGCTGCTTCCCGTACAACCCGGCCTGGAATCCTCGCCGTTCGGCACGAAGGACGGCCTGCTGGGCTGGTGGGTCACGTACGACCCGGCGGAGCGGACACTGACGGCCTGCTCGGTGGACGGCAGCCGCAGCCCCGCTGTCCCCATGCCGCCCCGCTCCCGCGTCCAGCACCTGACCCACGGCATTCCCGTGCCGCCGCTGCGGCTGCCCGGCGGGGCCGTACTGCATCCCCGTGAGTCGAACGGATTCGACGCGCGGATCGATCTCTACGACGCCGACGGCGTCCATCTCGCGCGGATGGCCGAGGGCGAGCGCGGCGGCGTGTACGCCGCGGGCACCGTGATCGTGCCGCCGGTGGCGTACTGGCACGCGCTGCGGCCGCGTGACGAACGCGGCTCCGCGGCGCTGCGCGAGGTGACGGAGGCGGACGCGCGGGCGCTGCTGGCGGCCGTCGCAGGCGACACGAAGCCGGAGGCGGCCGTGCGGCGGCTGCTGCCGGAGGTCACCCACCCGGCTCTGGTGGCGGGCGTGGCCGGACTGCTGGACGAGGCGGTTCGCCACGGCAGGCGCCTCGAAACCCTCGCCGAACGGGCCACGGAGGAACAGGACTCCGGCGATCCGGAGGAGCCGAAGGTCCGGTACGCCTTCGACGGTGTCCTGAGCGAGGCGTTCCAGGGCTTCGCCGAGCCGACGTACCGGTACTTCTACCAGCACCGGCCCCGGAGCAGCACGTCGGTCCTCGACCAGATCCGGTTGCTGCCGCAGCTGTTGGCGCCCGTCGCGGTCCCGGGGCGGACGGCGCTGCGCGGGCCGAGCGAGGGGTGGGTGACGCTGTGCGGCTCCGGGATGGTGGCGCTCGCCCTGCGCGCCGCCTCGCCCGTGACCTCGGACGAGCATCGCGCGGCCCTGCTGGAGTTCCTCGACACGGCGCTGGCCGTGCGGGGCGCCGCACCGGCCGGCGGGGGCGACGACCACGCGCCGCTGATCGACCCGCGCGGCCGGCTGCGGGCCGTGGAGCTACGGATCCCCGGAGCCTCCAACGAGGACAAGTACACCGGCGAGGTGCGGCACGCCGGGGCCCGGCGGCTGTTGTTCCTCGGCCGGCTGCGGACGGAGGAGAAGGACGCGTACTGGCACTGCGTCGAGTACGACCCGGCCGGGGCCTTCGGTGGCTGGGACGGCTGCACGCTCATCTCGTCCGAGGTGCTGGGCGCGGCGGACGACCCGCTGCGGGCGCCCGCGGTGCGGCGGCTGCTGGAGCTCGTACGGGAGCAGGGCCCGCTGCCCTACCGCCCGGAGCAGGCCGTGGACTTCGCGGAGCGGGTGGGAATCACGCCGGCGGCGGGCGCGCTGCTCCAGCTCGGTTCCCCCGGGCTGAACAGCTACCGGAGCCAGCAGGCCCTGCCGGCCGAGTATCTGGAGCCGCTGGGTGCGAAGAGCGCCGAGGCGCAGGTGGCGGTCGGAACGATGGCCGCGCTGAGCATCCGGGAACGGCGGACGTTCACCGGCCTCCTGCTCCCCGCCGAGCCGGAGCGGGTGGCGGATCTGTGGACCACCGGTTTCGCCTCGGAGCCGTTGGTGGGCGCGTGGATCGCGGCGCGCGGCAGGCGACGGCCCACACCGCCCGCCCTGATCAGAAGGATGGTGGCCGAAATAGGCGGCGGCACCGCCGTGAGCGACGCCCTCAACCCCGAGTGGCAGGAGCGGCTCGGGGGCCGTACCGAACAGCGGATGGCCGACGGAACGCTGGAACCGGCAGAGCCGCGTCTGCTGCTGACCGGGACCTCGCTGCAGGCCACGGTCGACGCGCTGCGCTGGCTCGCGTACCGGCTGCCGTACGGCGATCCGCTGCGGGCGGTCCTGCCGGTGACCGCGCGGATGCTGCGGAAGCGGCTTGCCGACCCCGGTCTGCTGCTGGACCTGGGCGTGGACCGGGACTCCGGCTACGACGCCGTGTCCCCGCGGCTGCGCGAGGCCCATGGCCTGGCGCCCCGGCGCGGCGGCGACGAGAAGGAGCTGTTCGCGCTGTCGGCGGCGCTGGTGCTGGCCCCGACGCGGTACGGACGGGACTGGGACGAGGTGTGGGTGCGGCCGGCGGCCGTACTGCCTGCGGCGTGGGCCGAGGACGGGGCCGGGGCGGGGAGCGGGGACCGGGGTGAGGGCGGTCCTGATCATCCCGACCTGAAGCTGCTGGCGGCGACGGCGGGCGCGGCGCCCGCGCTGGCGGCGCTGCGGGCGCTGCTGAGCGAGGAGTTCATGGAACTGGTCTCGGCCGACGGCCCGCCGGGGGCGCAGCAGAACCCGCAGCACAGCGTGCCGGAGCTGGTGGGCCTGGCGGTGGAGCGGTTCGGGCTCTCCGAGGACGCGGCGGCGCTCTATCTGATGCTGCTCGCGCTGCCCGACCCGACGGACCGTCACCAGACCGAGTGGACGGGCTGGAAGCCGGCCCGGCTGAAGAAGGCCCGTACGGAACTGGCCGCCACCGACCTGGTGGTGGAGGCCAGGCGGGCGCGGGCGGGACGGTCGCTCTTCCTGCCCGGCGGCTGGCTGGAGCAGCCGACACCACGGCTGCCGTCGGAGAGCTGGAAGACGGCGCTGCTGCCGTGGGAGCTGCCGGGCTTCGTGGTGCCCGACCGGCCGGTGCCCGAGGTGTACGAGGCCGCGTGGCGGCGGGTCGTCGCCGGCGACGCGCCGGGGTTCGAGGAGTTCCAGGGCCGCCGCGGCGGCCGGGGAGGCAGACGATGACGGCGACGGGGACGGACGCGGAGACGGGCATGGAAGCGGACAGCGGTACGGAAGCGCGGACGGGGTCCGGGCGGCAGATGGAGCTGCCGGAGGACCGGTACGCGGCGGAGCTGGCGTTCCTGGCGTCGTACGACGAAGGACCGCGGCCACCGAGCTGGCGGCTGACCCCGCGCGCGGTGGTGCTGTTCGTCTGCGGCTCGGACGGTCGGCCGCTGCGCTCGGCGGACGGCGGACAGCTCGTCGTGTCACGGAAGTTCGTCGGCGACCGCGCTCTGGTGGAGCGGTGTGTGGTGACGCTGGCGGGGGAACGCGGGCTGCTGCTGGTCGGCGAGCCCGGCACGGCCAAGTCGATGCTCTCCGAGCTGCTGTCGGCCGCGGTGTGCGGCAGCAGCACCCTCACCGTGCAGGGCACGGCGGGCACCACGGAGGACCAGCTGCGCTACGGCTGGAACTACGCGATGCTCCTGGCCAAGGGGCCGAGCCGGGAGGCCCTGGTGCCCTCCCCCGTCCTCACGGCCATGACGCGCGGCGCGGTCGCCCGCGTCGAGGAGGTCACCCGCTGTCTGCCCGAGGTGCAGGACTCGCTGGTCTCGCTCCTGTCGGAGCGCCGGATGTCCGTGCCGGAACTGGCGGGCGGGGACAGCGGTGACGGCACGGTGCACGCCGTGCCCGGCTTCACCCTGATCGCCACCGCCAACCTCCGGGACAAGGGCGTCTCCGAGATGTCCGCCGCCCTGAAGCGGCGGTTCAACTTCGAGACGGTCGGCCCGATCGGCGACCTCGACGCGGAGACGGAACTGGTGCGCGGCCAGGCGACGGCGGCGCTGGTGCGCGGCGGGGCGACGTTCTCGGTCGATGACACGGTGCTCGAAGCCCTCGTCACCGCGTTCCGGGATCTGCGGACCGGGCGCAGTGCGGAGGGCTGGGAGATCGAGCGCCCCTCGACGGTCATGTCGACGGCGGAAGCGGTCCATGTGGCCACCTCGATGGGGCTCGGCGCGGCGTATCTCGGCGACGGCCGTGATGTCGTCCGCACGCTGCCGGGCCATCTGCTCGGCACCGTACGCAAGGACGACCCGGCCGACCACGCACGCCTGCTGGGGTACTGGGACGGTCCGGTACGCCGCCGAGCGGAAGCCGGTGCGCCGCTCTGGCGGACGCTGTGGGAGCTGCGCGATGAGCTGGGATGAGCCGGGGGCCGGGCCGGGCGAGGGGTCTCCGCCGGCCGCGCTGGCCGCACTGGCCGGATGCCGGGAGCCGTATCTGATCGGCGTACGGCATCACTCCCCGGCGCTGGCCGCGGCCGTACCGGCGATGCTGGCGGAGGCGGCGCCGGAGGTGCTGTTCGTCGAGCTGCCGGAGGAGTTCGCCGACTGGCTGCCGTATCTCGCCGACCCGGCGACGGTGCCTCCGGTCGCCCTGGCGGGCAGCCGGGGCGACGCGTCGGGCGGCCTGGTGTTCCTGCCGTTCGCGGAGTTCTCCCCGGAGCTGGCGGCGATCCGCTGGGCGCGGGACGCGGGGGTGGAGGTCGTTCCGTTCGATCTGCCGCTGGCGGCGAGGGAGCCGGACGACGGCCCTGAACCGGCCGTTGAGCCGGTTCCGAGCCCGGGTCCGGATCCGGCTACGGCTACGGCTACGGCGGGCGGGACGCTCACCGCCGCGCTGCGGGCGCGCGCGGGAGGGCGGCCCGGGGACGATCTGTGGGACCGGCTCGTCGAGGCGACCGCCCCCGGCTCCGGCGCCGAGGCGCTGCGGCGGGCGGCGCTGCTGGTCGGCTGGGCCCTGCGATCGGATTCGGGTGCGATCGACCCGTACGACCTGCGGCGCGAGGCGAACATGCGGCGCCGGCTGGCCGAGCACGAGGGCCGGCGTGCGGCGGCGGTGATCGGCGCGTTCCACGCGCCCGCGCTGCTGCCGGGGGCGGCGGAGCCATGCGTCGCGGGCGGGCCGGCCGGTGCCACGGCCGCCACGCCGGGCGGTACGCCGTCCCGCGCGGGCGCGTCCGTCGTCACCTCGCTCGTGCCGTACTCGTACGCGCTGCTGGACGAGCGGTCCGGCTACCCGGCCGGGATCAGGGATCCGGAGTGGCAGCGCGGGGTGCATCGGGCCGGGGGCGATCCCGCGCTGCTGGACGATCTGCTGACGGCGACCGCCGTCCGGATCTGTGCCGCCGTACGGGACGCCGGACATCCCAGCGGGCCGGCCGACGCCCGTGAGGTGGTCCGGGTGGCCCGGGATCTGGCGACGCTGCGCGGGCTGCCCGCCGCAGGGCGCGGGGAGCTCGCGGAGGCGGCGCAGACCGTCCTCACCCAGGGGCAGTTGTTCGGCCGGGGCCGGGTCGTGGCCGCCGCCATGGAGAAGGTCCTCGTCGGCGTACGGCAGGGGCGGCTCGCCCCCGGGACACCCCGTTCGGGCCTGGGACCGGCCGTCGAGGCGCTGCTCGGCGAGCTGTCGCTGCCCACCCCGACGGCTCCCGCCCGCCGGGAACTCCGCCTCGACGCGCACCGCGGCGATCTGGACCGGCGCCGTGAGGTGTGTCTGCGCCGGCTCGCGGTCTGCCGTGTTCCGTACGGGGAGGAGGGCGACGTGGCGGGCGTGGGCGACGCCGCCCCACTGACCACGCGCTGGGCCGTGGCCTGGTCCCCTTCGACCACCGCGATGCTCGATGTGGCGGGCGTGCACGGGGTGACGCTCGATCAGGCGGCGGCCGGGATGCTGCGGCAGCGGCGTGCGGCCGAGCGCCGGCTCGGCGGGCCGACCGCCGCCGAGGTGCTCGCCGGTCTGGAGGAGGCGGCGCGCTGCGGGCTGCCCGCGCTCGCCGTGGAACGGCTGTCGGAGACCGCAGAACTGCTGCCCGCGTCCGGCACCCTGCCGGAACTGCTGGGCGGGCTCGCCCTGGTGGACCGGCTCGCATCCGGTCATCTGCCGGGGCTCCCGGCGATGTGGGAACGGGACGCGCTCGGCGCGGCGTACGAGTCACTGGCCGCCGCCGGGGTCCGCGCGCTGGACGGGCTGGCGGGGTCCACCGACCCCGCCGACGCGCGTGCGCTGGTCTCGCTGGCCGACCGGGCGGCCGCGGCGCTCGGCGGCGGCCTGCGGCTCGACGCCGCGCTGGCCCGGCTGGATGCAGAGGCCACCCCGCTGATCCGGGGCGCGGCGGGGGCGGCCCGGGTGCTGCTGGGGCAGCGGGACGCGACGGAGTTCGGCACCCGCCTGGCGTCCCGTGTGGACAGCGCGACGACGCCCGCGCTCCGTGCCGATCTGGCCGGATTCCTGCGCGGGGCACTGCTGGCGGCGGGCCCGCTGCTGGAGACGGGCCGCGCGCTGGACCCGCTGTTGGAGCGGATCGAGGCGCTGTCCGACCGCGACTTCCTGGACCGGCTGCCCACGCTGCGAGGGGGTTTCGACACACTCTCCCCCGCGGCCCGTGCCCGGCTGCTCGCCACGGTCGAGGACCGCACGGGCCTCGCCACGGGCACCCTCCCGGGACCGCTGAAGGACCCCACGGCTCTGGCCCTGCTCGCCGCGGCGGATCTGGCGGGCCGGGAGGCCCTGGCGGCGAGGGGACTGGACGCGGGGACTGCGCCGCGGGAGCAGCCGCGGAACCGGTTGGAGGCGCCGCCCGACGGGCTGCCCGGGCAGGGACGCGCACCGCTGGCCGGCGGTGGGCTCGCGGTTCGGGCAGCCGCGCCCGTGGCAGGACGGGATCTCACACCCGGCGAGCGGTGGCGGCTGCTGCTCGGGCGGGGGCGGGGGCTCACCGGAGGCGCCGCCCGGATCGCCGGCGCGCTCGACGAGCTGTACGGATACGGGCGGGGCGAGGGCGCCCGGGGCGAGGAGGGGGCCGGCGGAGGTTCCCGGGGCGGGGACGGGGCGTCGTATCCCGATGTCCGTTCCTGGTCGGAGGAGTTGTCCGCCCTCTTCGGACCCGGTGTACGCGAAGAGGTGCTCGCCGCTGCCGCCGACGCGGGCCGGTTCGACGCCGCCCTGGAGCTCGACCCGGCGTCGGCGCGGCCGTCCGTGGAGCTGCTCCGTACCGTCCTGTCGTACGCCGGCGGCCTCCCCGAGCAGCAACTCGCCCGGCTGCGGCCCCTGGTGGCACGGCTGGTGGCCGAGTTGACCGAGGCGCTCGCCAACCGGATGCGCCCCGCGCTGACCGGGCTCTCCCATCCGCGCCCGACCCGCCGCCCCGGCGGCCCGCTGGATCTCGCCCGTACGCTGCGCGCGAATCTGGCGACCGCCCGCCGCGATCCGGACACGGGCGCCGTGACGGTCCTGCCCGAACGGCCCGTCTTCCGTACGCGCGCCCGCAAGGCCGCCGACTGGCGGCTGGTCCTGGTCGTGGATGTCTCGGGCTCGATGGAGGCCTCGACGGTCTGGGCGGCGCTCACCGCCTCCGTACTGGCCGGTGTCCCGGCGGTGAGCACGCACTTCGTCGCGTTCTCGACCGAGGTGCTCGACCTCACCGATCAGGTCGAGGATCCGCTGAGCCTGCTGCTGGAGGTCCGGGTCGGCGGCGGTACGAACATCGCGCGCGGGCTGCGCCACGCCCGTGAGCTGGTGACGGTGCCGTCCCGCACGCTGGTCGTGCTGATCAGCGACTTCGAGGAGGGCGGCCCGGTCTCCCCGCTGCTCACGGAGGTACGGGCGCTGGTCGACGCGGGGTGCCATGTCCTGGGCTGCGCCTCGCTGGACGACGAGGGACGGCCCCGCTATTCGGTCGGCGTGGCGGGCCAGTTGGTGGGGGCGGGCATGCCGGTCGCGGCGCTGAGCCCCCTGGAGCTGGCCCGTTGGGTCGGCGAACGCGTAGGAGGTGCACACCGATGACGGACTCCGCTCCGGTACTGCCGCCGGTGACCGCCGAGGTGGCGGCAGCCGCGCTCGATCTGCTCCCCGCCCGGCTGCGCAAACGCGTGGACGGGGCGGTCGCGAAGGCCGCCGTCTGGCCGGTGGAGGCCACCGCGGACGGGGTCCTGGTCCGTGTCGCGGAGGACACGGCGGTGACCTTGAAGATCACCGCCGGGATCGTCGCCGCCGCAGACGACGCCGTGTGCGGCTGTCTGCTGGCACCGGCCTGTCTGCACCGCGCGGCCGTTCTGTCGAGCGCACCGCTCGCGGTGGAGCAGGAAGACGAACAAGAAGGAGAAGCAGAAGAAGAGGAGCCCGGGGAGCCGTCGGGCGCGGAGGAGTCCCCTGCACCCGTCGCCTCCGGACTGCCCACTCCCGCTCAGTCCTTCGCCCTCGGCGCCCTGCGGGACGCCGTGACGGCCGTCCTGGTCGCGGGCGTCTCCGGTTCCGGAGCGGTCCACCGGGCCGAGCTGCTCCATGCCGCGCACTCGGCGCGGCTGGCCGGGCTGCACCGCCCCGCCGCCACCGCCGTGCGGATCGCCCGGCAGCTGGGCGAGGCCCGTTCCGACGACCCGGGGTTCCGGCTGTCCGATCTCTCGGCCGGGCTGGCGGAGCTGCTCGATCTGGTACGGCGCCCGGCCGAGGCCCTCTCCCCCGCGCGCCGCGCCTACCGGCCGGAAGGGCCGCTCCGGCTGTACGGCCTGCTCACCGAACCGGTGGTGACCGCGTCCGGATACGCGGGAGCCACCGCGTACGCCCTCGCCCCCGACCACACGCTCCGCACGCTGTCGGATGTCGCTCCCGGTGGACCGGACCGCGCGCTCCAGGCTTCGGGTACACCGGTGCCGGGCGGCTGCGCCCTTCCGCTGCGTGAGTTGGGCGACGGCGGCGGGGTCGTCCTCACCGCGCCGACCGTCTCGCCGGACGGCCGGATCGGTGGCGGCGGTCAGGTCCGGTCCGTACGGGCCACGGGCGCGGGGTGGCACGAACCGCCGCTCGCCGCCCTCTGGGAGCGGCCACCCGCCGCCCAACTGGCCTCGGCGCTCGGCTGGTTGGCCGAGCCGGCCGACGCCCGTACGGCGGGTGGCGATCTGCTCTTCCTCGACGGCACGGTCACCGGCACGGGCTTCGCCGTCACGGCGGGCCCCACACTGCGGCTGTCGGCGCCGGACGAACGGCCCGAACTCCCGTACAGCGAGAACCTCCAGCTGCTCGCCGGCCGCCCCGGACTCACGCTGCGGCTGATCGCGCGGGTCGTCCCCGACCGTCCCGACCGTGTCCAGCCGCTCGCCGCGTCCTGGACGGGCCATGACGGCGAGCCGGTCCGCGCGGATCTGGGCCTGCGGCGGCTCAACCGCGCGCACATACCGGCCGGTCCGGCCGCGCCGGCGGGGGCGCCGGCTCCACCGGTGGCCGCCGCGCCGCCCGCGCTCCCCATCGAGCTGGATCTTCTGCGCCGGACGGTGGACCGCGCGGTCGCGGGAGGCCGCCCGGTGTCCGCGGCGTCGGCGGACGGCGAACTCCCGCGCCGGCTGCGGGCCGTGGGCCTCACCACCGGCGCGCAGCGGGTCCAGGCACTGGCGGAGGCCGCCGCGGACCGCCGCCACGATGTCCTGGGCCGACTGCTGCCCGCCGATCCCGAGGGCTTCGCGCTGGCCTGGCTGGCCGCAGCGGTCTACGCGTCGGCGGCGGCCGAATCGCTGCTGCTGGCGGCCTGGTCCTCGCCGGACATATCCGTGAACTGATCGGCCCCGCCGATCGTCGTACAGGGAGATAACCGGGGAACCACGATCCCGCCAGGGGGGACCATGCCGCTACCGAAGCTCAAGCTGTCGCGCCCACGCCTACGCTCGGGTCTGCGTCTGCGTCTGCGTCTGCGTCTGCGTCTGCGTCTGCCACGACTGCCGCGCACCCGGCGCGGGCAGCGCCGCGCCGTACAGGCCGTCGTGCTGGGGTGCGTGCTCGCGCTGACGCCCGCGACCTGGATGCACGCCGTCGCCGACAGCCGCGTCCGTACGGTCGCCGACATCCCGGCCGGGGACGTCGCCGTGGTCTTCGGCGCGGGACTGCGGTCAGGACGGCCGACGCCGTATCTCGCGCACCGCCTCGACGCGGCCGCCGAGCTGTATCGCGCGGGCAAGGTGACGGTCGTCCTGGTCACCGGGGACAACAGCCGGGTGGAGTACGACGAGCCGGACGCGATGCGGACGTATCTCGTCGAACGCGGCGTGCCGGACGGACGGATCGTCAGCGACTACGCCGGGTTCGACACCTGGGACTCCTGCGTACGGGCCAGGAAGATATTCGGGGTCGAGCGGGCGGTGCTGGTGACGCAGGGGTTCCATGTCCGGCGCGCGGTGGCACTCTGCCGGGCGGCGGGCGTCGAGTCGTACGGCGTCGGGGTCACCGAGCCGCACGACGTGACCTGGTACTACGGCGGGATCCGGGAGATGTTCGCCGCCGGCAAGGGGACGCTCGACGCCGTGCTGCGCCCCGATCCCAGATTTCTGGGTCCGGTGGAGACGGGGGTGACCGAGGCACTGGCGGCGCGCGGGACCGGCTGACCTCGCCGGGCGCTCCGTACTCCTCCAGCTCGTCGAGTACGCGGAGCAGTTCGCCGTACGCCCCCGGCGCCGCCGTCACCAGCTCGCCGACGATCGTGCCGGGAGCCTCGATCGCGTACGGATAGCCGGGTCCGTCATACAGGAGCGCTCCCCCTCACGCCCGGTCCTCATGGTGCGACGGTCTCCTCCGTGAGCCACGCCAGATACGCCGTGCTGCCCCGCACACCCCGCACGCTCCCTATATGCGGGTGCTGGACGCGCTCACCACCGATATCAAGGCGGGGAAGATCGGTCCGGGCGAGCGCATCCCGTCAGAGTCCAAGCTGTGCGAGCGGCACAGGGTGGCCCGGGAGACCGTCCACCGAGCGGTCCGGGTTCTGCGCGAGCGGGGCACTGTGCGGACGGAGTGGGGGAAAGGGACTTTCGTGGTCGGCCCCGCAGAGCCGGCCCGCGAAGATCGACCGGACAGGGCCTAATAGGGCTTTGTTAGCTCTCTAGGCAGGTGGTCTTTCTGGTGGTTTCCTGCTGGTATGAGGGCAGATGAACTCGCGGTGTGCAGAAGCCGGTTGGA
>NZ_JBVJDS010000022.1:0-89117 GCF_055582185.1 Streptomyces sp. NPDC042201
ACGCCAACCCCGCAACTACCTGGCCTTCCTCGGCCTCGCCGCCACACTCTGCTGCTACAAACGACTCATCCGCCTAACCACATAGGACACGGTCTTAGTACTCCAGCGGGATTTCGTGTCCTGGGCTGGGGCTGTTTGTTGTGTGGGGTGTGGCGGGAACTGTTGAAGTAGACGTGTGGGCTGCCGAGTTGGAGTTGGTGCTGGGCAGGGTGGCGGGTCTGTTCGGCCGGGTGGATCTGCGGTGGCGGATGCGGGACTACGTCCGCGGTCTGCTGGGTCCAGTGGCACGGAAGAACGGCTGGCAGCTTGCCGAATACGCTGGCCATCGCACCCCCGAGGGGTTCTACCAACGCAGAACCAGCCCAGAACGCGAAATCCCGCTGGAGTACTAAGATAATGCAATAAGTAGCGCCTTGACGCGCGTCGGCCGTGCCGTCGCGATGCGATTAATGTTTCGATGATGAATTATTATTCGAGGGGGAGCGCGCATGCCGATCGCCACTATACCGCTGTCACCGTACATCGGCCTGGAAGTTCATGGCCTGGACCTGGAGCGAGATTTCGACGAGGCGACGCGGCAGGCGCTGCTGGACGCCTGGATTCGTGGCGGCATCCTGCTGTTCCGCGGCTGCCGCTCGGCCGAGGCACACCTGCGGCTGAGCCGCTGCTTCGGCAAGCTTGAGTCTTCGGCGACGCCCGACCTCAACGTCGACGACAATCCCTATCTGATGGAGCTGAAATACGATCCCGAAAAGGGCAAGGGGAAGGGCCCCATGATGCGCGTCAACGGCGCCGAGCGCGCCGGCTGGCTGGGCTGGCATTGGGACCAGTCCTTCACGCCGGTGATCGTGCGCGGCGCGGTGCTGCGCATGATCGAGCCGGCGGCGATCGCCGGCGAAACCGGCTTCATCGACGGCATCGCCGCCTGGCAACGCCTGCCGGTGCAGCTGCAGGAGCGCATCGAAAACCTCGAAGTCGTCTACCACTTCACGCCGGAGATGGACAAGAACCCCTATGGCTTTCCGCCGGACCTGGTGAACCTGAAGACCGATCCTGAGAGCATGGCCGAACTCCGCGAGTACGACTTCCCGCCGGTGGTGCACCCGCTGGTCATCATCCACCCGGAGACCGGCCGCAAGGTGCTCAAGCTGTCGCCGATGCACGCCAAGCACGTGCTCGGCATGGACGCGGCGCAAAGCGATGCCCTGCTGCACCAGCTGGCGGACCACCTCGTGGACGAACGCTACGCCTACTTCCACAAGTGGAGGGAGGACGACGTCATCGTCTGGGACAACTGGCGCGTGATCCACAGCGCCGCCGGCGTGCCCCTGGACGTGCGCCGCCGCGCGCAGCGCACCACCCTGCGCGGCGACTACGGCCACGGCCGCTACCTCGATCCTGCGCAGGGCCGCGAGCCGCGCACGGCGACCATCGTCGACTGAGGCGGCGAGCGTATGCCCGGCGGCGGTGCCGATGTCCTACCCGGCTCGGAGCACGCTGGCGCGGGTCAGGCCGGAGCGATGCGGCGCCGGAACGCCACGGCGCGCCGCTCCGGCTGGGCGCGGCGGCCGGCTGCGTCGATCCGCGCGCAGCCCTTGTGCAGGGCCGCGTCCAGCTCGGCCAGCTTGACGATGCGCGACGGCTCGATCACCGGGCCGGCGCGGACCTGTCGCGGCGACAGCCCCCGCCAGCGGTACAGCATCAGCACCTGGCCCCGGCCGCAGGTGTCGATCCAGTTGTGCACGCCCGGTCGCGCTGAAAGGCGTACGGCCGTACCGACCGTGACGGCTCCCATTGTGAGGCGATACGCCATCCAAGCACACAGAACAACGACCCGAGGCGTTTGCCGCGTCTCAGGAATTTTCAATTAGTTGGGGCGATATAGACGGGCTCGGAGAATTTTGAATTGCGCTCCTTTGCGGCAAGGAAGCACCGCAGTTCGCCGCCTACGCTTTGTCGCACACATTCTTCGCCAGCACATTTTCCCATACGTGACCTATGTTTACCGGTGCCTACCTTCGGTAAATAGGAGTGTGCCGCCAACTGCTCCAGCCCCGTGAAGCAAAGTTGCCGGCAAAGCTAGGGTGAGTGCAAGCGCCAGTCAATGTGAGTGTGACCCGCACCTCTCCTGGTTTGCCTGCTGTGCCGCACGGGAAACATCCATTAATCAACGCAAGAAACTCCGGCTCACAAGCACCGCCGAAGGTCTCGCCGGGTCCGGCGCGGTTCAGTAGCTGGAGATCGGAACTTCCGCCTCTTGACGTCGGGGAGCCACCAAGGGAACAATCACGGAAGCAAGCGCCTTGGTTGACCAGGTCCGGCCCTCATACGTCTGATTCTCTCGCGCATGCTTCCGGAATTGCGGAGCTGACGACTTCTGGCCGCGGCGCGTTATGTCGGTGACCAGTTCTGTTGTCCCGCTTTTCCCCTTCTGCGGTGCCCACATCCATGACACGAACGCTCGACGAGCCAGCCTGTATTCAAGTGAAAGGGATGCATCCTGATGAAGCCCGTTGACCGTTGCAGGGTGGCCGTCTGGGAACCCGGGCGCCTGGGTGCCGAGGTGGTTCGGGCTCTGGCCGATTCGGTTGATCTGGTGTCAGAAGCCGTGGATGCGCAGCTCAGTGATCATTTGGGGCTGTGGGTGGGACAGTACCTCGAACCGTCGATACGGGTTACCGCGGAGTTGCGCGGAAGGCCGCTCGATCGAATCGCGCAGTAACCGCAACAGCCCTGCCGCATGCACGGTGGAGCTGGCGTCGACTGGAACGGTATCCGGAAAGTCCGGACACTGCGGCTATCTACACCGCGGCGGCGGGGCCGATCGTCCAGGCCATTGACTTGGTGATGGCGGCTCCTGCGGGAGTCATGAGGACTCCTCGGTCCCCGGCACACTATGACGCACGTTTCCTTCGGCGAGGGGCCTAAGGGCTGCCCCGGTGAGGACGTCGGAGAGCGGCACCCCTTCCCCCTGCAACCCTTGTGCGCGTCGCGTTGGGCGATGCGAGAACGGTAGGAGTGACATGAGCATGACAGCCAACTCACCCTTCGCCGCGTCAACTCCCGGCGGTAGCCGGGACTGGCGGACCGTACTGGCCTCGTCGGACGTGTACGCCGTGCTGTCTGACCCGGTGGTGATGGCGGATCCGCTGCCTCTGGCTGCCTGGCTGCGGGAGAACGCCCCCGTGTACCGGAGAGCGGACGGCGAGTACCTGGTCAGCCGCTACGAGGACGTCTCCCGGCTCTTCCGGGCGCCGATAGAGCAAATCCGGGTAGAGGCGGCCGGCATCCTCCGGTCCGGGGCAATGCAACACCACCCGAGCGTTCGTCGGCTGGCGGACACCATCGGGCTGCGGAATCCGCCCGAGCACACCCGCCTCAACCGGGTCTACATGCGGTACTTCACTGCCGCGCGGGTGTCCGCGCTCCGAGAGCGAACCCGGGTGATCGTGGCGGAAAGCGTCCGAGACCTCATGGAGAGACTGACCGGCGGAGAGCAGGCGGACCTGCGCGAACTGGCGACGGCTCTTCCCACGCACATGATGAGTCTGCTGCTGGACCTGTCGCCGGAGGATGTCTCCTGGCTGAGCACGTGCGTGTGGCATATAGAGCAGCCATTCGATCCGACGCTCACCGACGTCCGGCTGGCCGACGCGGATCGCAGCAGTGAGGAACTGGACGCCTTCGTGGTGGACCTGGTGGCCCGTCGGCGCGGCGGCGGAGGCAGCGATCTGATCACGGTACTGGCCGACATGAGAGATGACGAGGGCGGCCTTTCGCAGAACGACATCATCGCCATGGTGTTCACCATCCTCGCGGGCGGTGGGCCCACCATGGCCTTTGTCATCGCCTTGGCGCTGTGGCGCACGCTGGTCCGTCGTGAGCACATCGACCGCCTCGACGGATCCCCCGGCGGGGCTGCGGCGTACGTCGAGGAGCTGCTGCGGTTCGAGTCGCCGGCGATGTACAGCCCGATCCCGCGAGTCGCCGTACGCGACATCGAACTGGGGGGTGAGGTTCTCCCTGCGGGCTCGCGGATTTTTGGGCTGATCACCGGCGCCAACCACGACCCCCGGGCGTTCCAGGATCCTGGAGTGTTCGATCCGTCGCGCTTCGATTCCTCATCACGGCGGCGTGGCGCTGCCCCCGTGCTGGCCTACGGCACGGGGATCCACCGCTGCGTCGGGGCGCATCTGGCCTCGATGGAGCTCGAGGTGGTCCTCGATGAGATCTACCCGCTCCTGCCGGACCTGCGCTTGGAGGGGCCGGTGACATGGGGACGCACCTCGTACGGTCGTAATGTCACCGCGCTCCCTGTCCGGCTGGGCACCCCGGCTCCGGCCGGGTCGGAGCACCGGCGGCCATGAGGCAGATCCGGATCCCTGGCTGGATGGAGAGAAGTTCATGTCGATGACAGCCCAGCACCGCGTACCGAAAGCCATGCGCTCGCGTGTTCCGCTGATCGGCAGCGCCGTTCGCATCCGCCGCGATCCGCTGGGGTTTGTGCAGCGGATCCGCAGTTATGGGGATGTGGCCACCTTCAAGCTGGGCCCGCGCACGGTGTATGTGGTCAACCACCCCGATCTGATCCGCCAGATGCTGGTGACTGATGCCGACAAGTTCCACAAAGGGGTGATGTTCCAAAAGGCGCAGGTTCTGGCCCGCAACGGTCTGTTCACTTCGGAGGGGGACTTCCATGCCCGGCAGCGCCGACTCATCCAGCCGGCAGTCCGCGCCTCCGAGATCGCCGGCTACACCCGGACCATGGTGGACCAGGTCGAGGGGCTGGTGACCGCATGGGCGGACGGGGAAGTGGTCCGGATGGACGAGGTCACCTTCCCACTGGCGCTCGGCATCGTCGGCCGGGTCTTGTTCTCCACGGACCTTGACCCGGAGACCACGGCCGAGGTCCAGGAGACCCTGCCCGTGTTGCTCCGGGGTCTTGGCCAGCGTGCCCTGGCGCCGTTCGACCTGCTGGACCGGTTGCCGACTTCGACCAACCGGGCCTTCGAGCGTGCGCTGCCGCGGTTCCAAGCCGTGATCTACCGGATGATCCGTCAGCACCGGATCGATCTCGGGCAGCGCCCAGACCTGCTGACATCGCTGTTGCAGGCCGTGGACGCGGACACCGGTGTGGCGATGACGGACGAGCAGGTCTACGACGAGGTCACCAGCATGATCATCGCCGGCAGCGAGACGACGGCGGCTGCGATGTGCTGGGCCGCTTACCTGCTCGCCACCCACCCGGCTGCGCAACGCGCCGTGCAGGACGAGGTCGACGACGTCCTGCGGGGCCGTCCAGTGCAGTATGAGGACCTGGGCCGACTCGAGTACACCCATCGCGTCGTCAAGGAGACCCTGCGCCTTTACCCGACCACCTGGATGCTGATGCGCCGTCCCCTCGTCGACGTCGACCTAGGCGGCTACCGGCTCCCGGCCGATGCGATGGTGCTGTTCTCCATCTTCGCCCTGCACCGCGACCCTGCCCTCTTCCCGGATCCGGAGCGCTTCGACCCGGACCGCTGGCTGCCGGCCCGTGCCGAGACGATCCCGAGCCACGCCTACATGCCCTTCGGCGCCGGCCCGCGAGGGTGTATCGGGGGCCCCTTCTCCCACACCGAGGCGTCCGTGTTCCTCGCCACCCTGGCCCAACAGCACACCCTGGCCCCGGTGTCCGACGAACCGCCCCGGATCGTTACCACACTCATCCCGATGCCCGGGCCCATTCCACTGGCCCTGCGTTCCCGCAAGAAACCGCAGGCGTCGACCTCACCGGAGGCCGTGACCCGATGACACCCTCAACCATTGACGCCACCGTTGAACGGGCACTGGAGTACCTGATAGGACAGCACGAACTGTCCTACCCGGACGCGACACACGTCATGGGCTCCTACTCCACCGCGCAGTTCACCAAGCTCCACCAGCAGCACCAGCCCCTGCCACAGGCGGGGAAGTTCGCCGAGTTCCGCTGCGTGGGCGCCGTCTACCACGTGGCCACCATCACCGAGGCACTCCTGGACGCCGCAGAGGCCGGTTACAAGGAATGCCGGCGATTCGCCGACGAAAACACCGCCTGGCTGCTCTCCCAACGCGACGGCGTCTCCTGGCGGTACTTCCCCGGCTTCGAGCCCCTACCGCACGACGCCGACACCCTGGCCCAAGTCCTGCGCATCCTCATCCGCACCGGCCATGCCGACAACGCCGTCGTGCGAGCCGCCACAGCTCTCGCCGCGCGCAACGCATGGGACGACGGCGTCGTCAACACCTGGCTGCTCGACGCACCTGGCGAACGCGATGCGGCCAACCGGGTCTGGGGCCGAGGCCGGAACGACACCGGCCGCGACCCCGAGGTGGTAGCGAACCTCGCACACGCCACCCACCTGTACGAGCAGCACATCGGGCCCCTACCGCTGAGCCCGCTCGTCGGCCCGGCAACCCGCTGGCTGATCGACCAGCAACAGCCCATGGGCTTCTGGCGGGCATCCTGGTATGTGGGAACCAGCTACAGCACCTACGTCGCCGTACGCCACCTCGCCGCCCTGGACGGACATCAAGAAGAGATCGCCCGAGCCGCACGCTTCCTCGCACAGGCACCCGCGCCCGATCCCCTCAACCGGGCCCTCGCCATGCTGGCCCTGACCGCGGCCGGCACCGCCGTGTCCTCTGACGACTGCCAGCTGCTGATCGGCAGCCAGTTCCCTGACGGCTCATGGGAGGCCGTGCCCTGGCTCGACAACCACGCCAGAGTGTGGGGGAGCCGCGCGGTCACCACCGCGCTCTGCCTCAAGGCGCTGCTCGCCGTGCGGCGTGACACCGTAAGCGCGAACCACAACGGCAGGATGCCGTGAGCGACACCCCTTTCACCCCCACTACCTTGCCGCTGGGGGCATACATCCTGTCCGGCCGCGTGCCTGACGCGCGTGCGGGCATCGCCCAGGCGCAGGCCGGAGAGGCACTCGGCCTCAGCAACCTGTGGATCTCCGAGAAGTTCGGCACGAAGGATCTCGGCGCCCTCGCAGGCGCACTGGCCGCATGCACCACAAGACCCGGCATCGCCGCAGGAGTCGTCCCTTTTCAGACCCGGCACCCCCTACAGCTGGCCTCACTCGCGGCCACCGTGCAGTCGCTGACCGCAGGCCGCTTCCTGCTCGGGCTCGGGCGTGGCGGCAGCTGGCTGTCCGGACTCGGTGTGCCGCCCACCGCCACGGCACGGGTGGTCGTCGACACGGTAACCATGCTGCGCCGCCTGTGGAACGGCGAAGAGGTGACCTATCACGGCCCCGCAGGCGACTTCCCGAGGCTTCAGCTCCGGGAGCTGCCGACCACACCTCCGCCCCGTGTCGTCCTGGCCGGGATCGGTGAGCAGTCCCTGCGACTCGCCGGAGAGCACTTCGACGGTGTGCTCCTGCCGGCGTTCACCACACCGCAGGCAGTCGCACGGATCGCCGCCCGTGTCCGCCAGACCGCGACAGCCTGCGGCCGCAGCCCGAACGCCGTGCGCATCTACGCCACCGTCCTCACTGCGGCCGACCCGACACCTGAGGCCAGAGACATCATCGCGGGTCGCGCGGCAACCTACCTCCAGGCTCCCATCGGCGGAGAACGGCTGGTCCGGACCAACGGCTGGGACCTGGACGCGCTTCGACGACTGCGCGGACACCCCCACATCGCCCGGCTCGGCGACACGTACGCCGATGCCGTCCTCGACCCCCTCGACCTCGCCGAGGCCGCCCACCTGATACCCGCAAACTGGCTCAGCGAGTCCACCGCGACCGGGAGCCCCCGTACCTGCGCCGCCCGGCTTCAGGACTACCTCGACGCCGGCGCCGACGAGCTGGTCCTGCACGGCACCACACCCGACCGGCTCGCTCCCGTCATCCACGCCTTCACTGCACTCCGCCCACCATCGCGGCCACAACCCGCCGCGGCAGACACACAGGATCGCCTGGCATGAGCCGTACCGCCCTCGACCAGCTTCCTATCAGCCGTGTGAACAACCCTCCGGATCAATGCACCTAAGCGTTGTCCCGTAAATGATCTACGACGTGTTCGTTGACCTGCCTGCTTCTTCGTCAGCCGGCGAGGGTGAGGTTGTGCAGGCGGGCGATGCCGAGCATGGCGTGGTGGACGCCGTCGCCCTTGAGTCGGCACAGTCGTTGCGGTTACCCGACAACGGCCGGCCAACCGCTGCGACCAGCCGGGTATCGGCGTCGATGACGACCTGGTGGTTGGTCGAGTACCGATAGTTCTTCGACTGCTCGGCGACCGTGTGGTCGCGAGTCGGTACGAGAGTGCCGTCAACGATGAGCACGGCGTCACGCCGGAACCGTTCACGTGGCTGCAGTGCCGGCGACGGACCGAGGTGATCGACGATCCGGTCGGCCGCGGACCTGGACACCCCGAACAGCGGCGCCAGTTGGCGCAGGGCCAGGTCGGTCCGCCAGTACGCGGGGACCAGCAGGACTCGGTCCTCCAGAGGCAGGCTCCACGGTCGGCCCTTGCGGACCGGATCGGCGCCTTCGCGCCTCAACGCTGTGATCAGCTTGCCGAACTGACGCGAACTCAGCCCGGTGAACGGGGCTGTCCAAGACGGCTCCGACGCCGTGATCACACCAGACTCTGAACGGGGGAGGCTGACTCCCACCTGCGCTGACAGGCACACGGTCTCTCCCGTGACCCCAACCCCATCCCCCTTGGAGGAGACACATGACCAGCGATGTGCCGCACTTCCCGATGACCCGGGCGGCCGGCTGCCCATTCGACCCGCCCCCGGCCGCGATCGTCCAGCAGAAGAAGGCCCCCCTCACCAAGGTTCGGCTGTGGGACGACAGCACCCCCTGGCTGGTGACCCGGCTCGCCGAACAGCGTGCCCTCCTCGACGACCCCCGGATCAGCGCCGACATCAGCAGGCCCGGCTTCCCGCACCTGGTACCGCTTCCTCCCGGTGGCGGGCCCGTGAGTTTCGTAGTGATGGACGGCCCCGAGCACGCCCGTCTGCGCCGCATGGTGACGGCGCCCTTCGCCGCCAAACGAGTGGAAGCGCTGCGACCGGCCGTCCAGCGGATCGTTGACTTGGCTATCGACGCAATGCTGGCTGGACCGAAACCGGTCGACCTGGTCGATGCCTTCGCCCTGCCCGTGCCCTCGCTGGTGATCTCCGAACTGCTCGGAGTTCCCTACAGCGACCACGGCTTCTTCCAGAACAACGCCAAGATCATCGCCACGCTGGACGTCGAGGCCCAGGGGCGTGCCCGGCGCGAGCTGATCGGCTATCTGGACGACCTCATGGGCCAGAAGATCGTCGCCCCAGCCGACGATCTGCTGTCCGACCTGGCCGAACGGGTGAAGGCCGGGGAACTGACCCGTAGTGAAGCGGCGCAGATGGGAGTGATGCTGCTGATCGCGGGCCACGCGACCGCCGAGAACATGATCGCGCTCGGTACGCTCGCCCTGCTCGAACACCCCGCCCAACTGGAACTCCTGCGCGACTCCGACGATCCCAAGCTGCTCGCATCGGCTGTCGAAGAGCTGGTGCGTTACCTCAGTGTCATCCACACCCGCAACCGGATCGCGCTCGAAGACATCGACATCGCCGGGGAACGCATTCGCGCCGGCGACGGGCTGATCTTCGTCTTCGACACCGGCAGCCGCGACCCCGACGCCTTCCCGGAACCCGACCGCCTCGACATCGAGCGCGACTCCCGGCACCACATGGCCTTCGGCTTCGGCGCCCATCGATGCCTGGGCAAGTCGCTGGCCCGGCTGGAACTCCAGGTCGCGTTCAGCACCCTCTTCCGGCGCATCCCGACCCTGCGGCTCGCGGCCGACATCGAGCGGATCCCGTTTCGGCATGACAACCAGGTCTACGGGGTTTACGAACTGCCCATCACCTGGTAACCCGCCCCCAGGGCCCCGGAGTGTTCCGTGATTGTCCGTTTTGATCAGGGGATGCGGTGGAGGGTGAGGGCGGCTGCGGGGGTGGTGTGGGCGCGTCGGGCGCTGGCGGTCTTGGGCCCAGCTGATGAGGCGGAACGTGCCGCGGATGATGTCGCGGAGGGCGGCCATGACGGCGGGGGTGCTCAGCGAAGACGTTCCTTCGGTTGCTACGGAGCGGACGGTTGACCCTGCTCTGGTGGCGGGGCTTCTCGATATCGCCTGTCACTATCGGCGCGCGTACCATGCCGTGCCCGCGTCTCGCCTGCTGTCGGCGGCGGTCGCTCACCTGGAGGAGCAATGCTCAAGACCTGTGGATCGGCCTCGGGAGGGGTGCCTCGCGGAACGCGGAGGGCGTACCTTCCCGAGTGATCGATTGATGGTCACCGAGTAGACCCGCGTTGCACCGCGGGTCGGCAAGGCACGCCCGTGCTCAGCGTAGTCAACGACGAGGGAACCACCGAGACCGGATCCCTGATGGACGACATTGTCCGTGAGGGTGCCCGGCGGATGCTCGCCGCGGCCCTGGAGGCCGAAGTCAACCAGTACATAGCCGAGTTGGCCGGTGAGCGGGACGAGGCCGGTCGCAGTCTGGTGGTCCGCAACGGTTATCATCCCGAACGGAAGGTGACCACCGCTGCCGGGTCGGTCGCGGTGAAGGTGCCTCGCGTGAATGACAAGCGTGTCGACGTGGAGACGGGTGAGCGCAAGCGGTTCTCGTCGAAGATCCTTGCGCCGTGGTGCCGGAAGTCTCCGAAGGTCAGCGAGGTCCTGCCCCTGCTCTACCTTCACGGACTGTCCTCCGGGGATTTCGTGCCCGCGATGGAGCAGTTCCTGGGCTCCTCGACCGGCCTCTCGCCGGCGACGGTGACCCGGCTGACGAAGCAGTGGGTCGAGGACCACACCGCCTTCCAGGCCCGCGACCTGTCGGATTCCGACTACGTCTACGTGTGGGCCGACGGCGTTCACCCCAAGGTCCGCCTCGGCCGGGCCCACTCCTGCGTCCTGGTCCTGATGGGCGTGCGCCCCAACGGCCGCAAGGAACTCGTCGCGCTGGCCGAGGGGCTGCGTGAATCGACCGAGTCGTGGGCGGATCTGCTGCGCGACTGCCGCCGACGCGGCATGCGCGATCCCGAACTCGTCGTCGGGGATGGTGCTATGGGCCCATGGCGGGCGCTGGCGGAGGTATTTCCGCAGGCCAGGCACCAGAGGTGCTGGGTTCGCAAGGTCCGCAATGTCGTGAACGCGCTGCCGAAGTCGGCCAAGAAGGTCACCGACGAGACCGACGAGCTCCTCGCGTTCTACGACTTCCCCGCCGAGCATTGGGTGCACCTGCACACGACAAACCCCATCGAGAGCACTTTCGGCACCGTGAAGCTGCGGACCAAGGTCACCCGCGGGGCCGGCAGCCCGGTCGCGGCCCTGGCGATGGTGTTCAAGCTCGTCGAGTCCGCCCAGGCCCGCTGGCGCGCGATCACCGCACCTCACCTCGTTGCCCTCGTCCGCAACGGCGCCCGCTTCAAGAACGGTCACCTCGTCGAACGCTCCGAAGCGGGGGCCGCCTGATGACACCGCCAGACGAGCGCCGCTACCCCAAGCTCCTGCGGGTTCCCCAGGTGACAGACGATGTCTGGCTGTCCCAGCCCGAGGCCGCCCGCCAACTGGGCATCGCTCTCTTTCGCATCGGCGCACTCATCGCCCGCGGCCACCTGACGCCCGCGGAGAACTCGGCCGGAAGGGCAGGCGTCACTATCACCAGCGTGCAGGCAGAGAAGACCTGGCGCGACAGCGCCACATACCGCGCAAAAGCCCTTCGCCTTCTCAAGGACACGATCGGCTTCTTCTAACCAACCAGTCCACAGGTCTTGACGATTGCTCACCATGAAACGCGAGATCCTCCAGGGCGCCAAGCGATGGCCCGGAGCCCGGGCCGCCCGGCTTGCGGTCTTCCGCTGGGCGACCCGCTACAACACCCGAAGAAGGCACTCCTGCCTTGGCCAGATCAGTCCGATCACCTACGAACGGCGATCAACTACGTTGACCACCGCCGCATAACAACCGGTGTCCACGATCAAGGGTGAAGGCCCCTGGCCGGACTTCCCCGATACCCACAACAGACGGCGCTCGCCGAGCACTCGCCTGTGGAGAGACGCCGTCCGCTTTCCGAACGTGATCGTTTGGTTCGGGCTGGGTGGGCATGAACTCCGGCTGGCGGCGGGAGAGATGGGGGTGGTCCGTCAGCCCCGTCTCACTTGTGGAGGTGGCTGGTGCCGTCGGTTGTTGCTCTGCTGGAGGCCAGTCTTTACGCGGACCGGTCGGCCCGCTATCTTGCAGCAAGTTACAGCAAGGATTTGCTTGCAGGTTGCAGTGCGGCCGGAGCGCTTGCGGCCCCTCCCGGCCGTGAAGGAGCCGCCGTGCGTCCCCTCATCTGTGTCCGTGCCCGAATACGAGGAAAGCTCCGACGTGTGGTGCTCGCCACTGTGGTCGTGTGCGCGGCCCTGGCCGGTCCCGGTGTCCCCGCTGCGGCCGAGACGTCGGCTCCCGTGGTCTCCGGTGCGCGGAACCTGGGAGCGGCCTACGACTCCACCGGGGCGGAGATCGGCTTCCGTATCTACTCGTCACGGGCAACCCGGATCGACGTCTACTTGTACGCGTCCGCCTCCGGTAGCCAGGAGCGGGTCAGTTATCCGCTGACCAAGGACCCCACCAGCGGCGTCTGGTCGGTCGCCGTGTCCGTCGCGACGCTGCGCGACCAGTACGGCATCACCGGGGCGGTTTACTACGGCTACCGGGCCTGGGGCCCCAACTGGCCGTACACATCAGCCTGGACGAAGGGGTCGTCCGCCGGATTCGTCTCCGATGTCGACTCCGCCGGCAACCGGTTCAACCCCAACAAGCTTCTGACAGACCCCTACACGCGGGAACTCAGCCATGACCCTCGCACCCCCGCGGTGAACAGCGAGACCATCTACGCCTCCGGCCCGCAGTACCGCACCCTGGACAGCGGACCGCAGGCTCCCAAGGGCATCGTGCTGCCCAACGACACCACAGGCACCGGCAGTAAGCCCAGCCGCGCCCTGAAGGACGACATCGTCTACGAAGTCAATGTCCGCGGCCTCACCAAGAACGATGCTTCCGTCCCCTCAGCCGACCGCGGCACCTACAAGGGGGCGGGCCTGAAGGCGGCAAACCTGGCCGCCCTGGGCGTTACGGCGGTGGAGTTCCTGCCTGTGCAGGAGACCCAGAACGACGCCAACGACGTCGACCCGAACAGCACCGCCGGGGATAACTACTGGGGCTATTCGACGCTGAACTACTTCGCACCGGACCGTCGTTACGCATCCGACCGGAGCCCTGGAGGTCCCACGCGCGAGTTCAAGGCGATGGTCAAGGCGTACCACGACGTCGGCATCAAGGTCCTCGTAGATGTTGTCTACAACCACACCGCCGAGGGCGGGCCCTGGAACGCCGCCGACAAGAACACCTACAGCCTGCTGTCCCTCCGGGGTCTGGACAACCCGACGTACTACTCGCTCACATCCGACTGGCAGAACCCGTGGGACAACACGGGCGTCGGCGGCAACTACAACACCTACAATCCCGTCGCCCAGGACCTCATCATGGACTCCCTGGCGCATTGGAAGGACGCCCTCGGCGTCGACGGCTTCCGCTTCGATCTGGCGTCGGTGCTGGGCAACACCTGTCACCACGGCTGCTTCCAATACAGCAAAACCGATCCGAACACAGCGTTGAACCGGATCACTGCGACCATGCCCGCGCGCCCTACTCAGGGCGGCACCGGTACAGACTGGATCGCCGAGCCCTGGGCGATCGGCGCCGGCACCTACCAGGTGGGCAACTTCCCCGCCGGATGGTCCGAATGGAACGGGATATTCCGGGACACCCTGCGCCGCGATCAGAACGCCATGGGCTTCCAGAACGTCACGCCGGCCGAACTCGCCACCCGGTTCGCCGGGTCGTCCGACCTCTATCAGGACGACGGGCGGGCGCCCTGGAACTCCATCAACTTCATGGTCGCCCACGACGGCTTCACTCTTGCCGATCTGTACGCGTGCAACGGCAAGAACAACGGGCAGGCGTGGCCGTACGGTCCCTCCGACGGCGGCTCGGACGACAACATCTCCTGGGACCAGAACGCAAGCGCAGCCGACCAGCGAAAGGCCGCCCGCAACGGCATGGCCTTCCTGATGCTGTCCGCCGGCACGCCCATGATGACCGGCGGCGACGAGTACCTGCGCTCCCTACGGTGCAACAACAACCCCTACAACCTGGACTCGTCGGCCAACTGGCTCAGCACCACGTACACCGGCGACCAGAGCACCTTCCGCACCTTTGCCCAGCGCCTGATCGCCTTCCGCAAGACACACCCTTCGCTGCGCCCGGCCGGTTTCTACAGCGGCTCGGACACCAACGTCAACGGCATGCCCCAGATGAGCTGGTACACCCCTGGCGGCTCCGCCCCCGATGCGGCGTACTGGGATAATCCCTCGAACCACGCGCTCGCGTGGCGCATCGACGGAACCGAATTGGGCGACTCGAGCAGCGCCCTATATGTCGGTTACAACGGCTGGTCCGGTGACGTCGACTTCACCCTCCCGTCCCCAGGGTCGGGCAAGCAGTGGTACCGCGTGACGGACACCTCCGCCTGGGCCGAGGGCCCCGGCCAGGTTGCTTCTCCCGGTGCTGAGGCCGTCATCGGGGGCGCCGGCACCAGCTACCGGCTCGGCGGCCGCGCACTGCTCGTCCTGATCGCGAAATAGCAAGGTTCTTCGCAGGTCAGACGGATTTCCAGTGATCTCCCTGCGGCGCGGGTACGGTGTTCTGAGGGCATGGATTCCTCGGATGACATGGCTGTATGCGAAGCCGGGCCGGTGTGGTCGTACACCTCCGCCCTCGATGAGCTCTTCCTGCCGTACGCGTGCCCGACGAGGCTGTCTACCGGCTGAGCGGTGATCCGGACTGGCTGCGTATCTGGACGACAGCCTTGAAGGCGGGCAAGGCCAAGGTCATCGTGACCGTACGCGATCTGGCCCGCGCGCCGAGGTCGTTGTCCGTGCCAGTACGCCGGTTCTCGAGGACAGGGGGCCAGAAGCACCGTCCAGGGCCGGAGTTCCTCGTCTCCCGGGCGGCAGCACGGTTTCGAGAGCCTGGCCGAGCGGCGCCTGCTGCTGGCCTTGGACTTCGCTGGCGGGGTCCAGGAGGTGCTGTCGCAGCCGTTCCGCCTGCGGTTCGCCCTACTCGACGGCGCGGACTCGCATCCCCGACTTCCTTACGCTGCTGCTGGGGGCGGCCTGGCTACGGGACGCGCGCCTGGCCGGTCGGATCGGGGAGGAGGATGAGGTGCGCTTCGCCGCGGCGCCATGGGCGGCGGCCGAGGTCGGCCGGCGTACGCCGTGGTGACGGGCTGGCACCGGCAGGTGACGACCGCTGTGGAAACCTTGTCGGCCCGGCGGCGGCCGATGGCAGACCAGCTGGGCCTCCAGCACGAGCTGCTGGAGGCGCTGGGTCGGCAGCCGCGGCAGTTCGGGGATCTGGTCGAGCAGACGGAGGTGCCGGCGGTTGCCCGCGCTCATGCAGTTCACCTGCTCTGGCACCGGCCCCTGGCCGTGGACCTGCGGCAGCCGTTCGGGGACACCGCATGGATCTATCCGGTGGGAAGGCCGTGATGGACGTCAAGCAGCAGGCCACCCGATTCGAGGATCTGGACGAGGAGAACCAGCAGCGGGCCCGGCTCAGGTTGGCCCACCTGTTGGAGACCGAGACCGGCTACCGCAACGGCAGCCCGTTTTGGGCCGAGCCGCGTCCGCAGGTCGACCCGCGGCGCACGACGCTGACCGAACGCCGGGAGGCGAAGGTGGCCGAGCTGGCGGCCCTGCCGGCCCAGGACGCGAAGTTCCTGGGGGTCGGTCAGGTCGGCGAACGCACGCTGAGGCAGATGGCCGCGGCCTGGGCGGAAGAGGGAATGGTGGGTCTGGCCGACAGCCGCCGGACGCGGGCCCTGAGCGGTCACCGGTCGATCCGGCCGGAGTTCGCCGAGGCGATTCGGGCGGTGCATGCCGAGTCGCTGCACCTTCGAGGCTGAGCATGACGACCAAGGAGAGGATGATCCATCTTTACGTGCGGGAGAAGTTCGGGTCCGAGCTTGAGGAGAAGCTGCCGCACCGCACCACCTTGGCGAGGGTGCGGAACGAGTGGTTCGGCCCTGGTGGCGCCCGGCAGCGCTACGTGCGCTCGGCTGCGGCAGTCGAGTCGGGCGCCTCGCCGGTGGTCATCTCCCGGCCCGGGCAGGTGGTGGTCCTGGACACCGAGCCGCTGCCCGTGAAGGTGCTCGACGACGTCTTGAGCGAGCCGATCACCGTGGATCTGACCCTGGCTCTGGACGCGATCACGCACGCGCTGGTCGCCTTCCGTCTGACGCCGGGGTCGGATTCCTCAGTGGAGGTGGCGATGCTGCTGCGGGACGTCATGCTGCCCTTGCCGATGCGGCGGGCTGGGGCCCGGAAGAAGCAGCTGGCACCGGCCCCCACCAGAAGCAGGCCCAACAACAGGAGGCACCGGAAGGCCAACGGCAGTCCGACCAGCCGCTCGAAGGGCAACTGGGTGAGCGTGACGAGGATGGCTGTCAGGGCGAGCGTGATGTACGGCATCACATGCCGTGCATCCTCGCCTGCGACCTCAACCATCGACTCGATGTAGCCGATTCTCCGCTCCTCCGGGCCTTCAAGATCGGATAAGTCGTCCGGGAAATCAACCATCAGCGAGGGCCCCTCCGTCACTGGGTCGTGGAGCACGGCGGTGCCGTCATTTGGCATCGACATCCGTGCCCCGGATGATCACCAACTGCCTCCGGAACCAGTCGACAAACGCTGTTCCTAGAGACCAACGAAGCCACGCCGGCACGGGCCCGTGTTTTCCACGTCGTGGACGGCGTCCGGGGTGCCTCGGGCGATGGTCTTGCCGTCGGCGGCGGCCGCGCCCCGGCCTTGCGACCTGGCTCCTTCGATGGCGTAGCCTCTGCTGGGCTCTTGATCAGGCATGGAAGAAAAGAGGGTGTGCCATGGTGGCGATACGTTGGGGTGCGGTGGCCCCCCAGGGCTGGCGGCTGGACCTCACGCATCTGACCGACCCCGTGGCGCAGTTCGACGCCATGGTGGGCGTCGCCCGCGAGGCCGAGACACTGGGCTTCGACTCGGTGTGGCTTTACGACCACCTGCAGCCGGTCTCCGGCGCCCAGGAGACCACCTTCGAGTGCTGGACCAGTCTCGCGGCGATGGCACGTGAGACCAGCCGCGTGCGACTGGGACAGCTGGTCACCTGCAACAGCTACCGCAACCCCACGCTGGTGGCGAAGATGGCGGCCACCCTCGACGCGGCCAGCGGCGGACGTGCCTTCCTCGGTTTGGGCGCGGGCTGGGACCAGCGAGAGTACGAGGCATACGGCTATCCCGCGCCCTACCCGTCGACCGGAGAGCGGCTGCGTCGTCTCGGCGAGGCAGCACAGGTGATCACCGCCATGCTGCGCACACCCAAGGCCAGCGTGGAGGGAGAGTTCCACCGGGTACAACAGGCCGTCAACGTGCCCACGGGGGTGCAGAAGCCGCACATTCCGCTGCTCATCGGCGGCAGCGGGGAGAATGTCACCCTGCGGCTCGTCGCCGAGCACGCCGACGCCTGCAACCTCACCGACCACACCGATCCCGGCTTCTACCACCACAAGCTCGGCGTACTGGCCCAGCACTGCGAGCGCATCGGCCGTGACTACTCCTCGATCCTGAAGACCGCCACCCTTTCCGTGTTCACCGCACCCGACCAGGCCGGTGTGACCCGGCTACTGGAACCCCACCTGCACGGCCGCAGCCGCGAGGAACTGGCCGCCGGCAGCGCGGTCGGCACCCCCGACAAGCTCGTCGAGATCTTCGGCGCGCTGATCGAGGCGGGCATCGAGTACTTCATCCTCTACTTCCACGAACCCACCGACCCCGAGCCAATGCGACTCTTCGCCAGCGAAATCATGCCGCGGCTGGCACGATAGCGGCCGTCCCGGCCGATGTCTCGCCGAGTGAGAGATACTGCCGGACGCCTGTGCCGGCGTCGCGTCGACACCGAGGTCGGTCATCGTGGCGAGGCAGGCGTCGCGCAGCCGGTTGTACCCGCCGTCCAGGTAGCGGCCGTTCTCGCGCCGCACCCACGCCTCCACCGGACGCACCTCGTACCCCAGCTCCTGGGCGTAGGCGACGGTCGGCGTCGCGTACCAGGCCGGCCCCTCCGGGGGCTCGCCCTTCGGCGTGAACGGGCTGGGCAGCAGCGCGCCGTCCAGCCCCACCCACTCGTCATCGCCCAGCTCGGCTTCGTCGTCAACATGTAGGACAGCCCTGAGGGCAGTGGCAGAAGATCGGAGAGCCTCCGGTACTGGCTGTGGTGCCGGAGCTGAAGGATCAGCGGGAGGCGGTGCGTATGAAGGCTCCGCTGTTGGCGTATGCCGCGTACTACGAGCAGGCGGAGGCAATGCGGACGATCGCACGGAGGATCAGCGGATGAGCGTCGCAGAACGGCTGGGAACCGGCGCTTCTTTCAGTGCTGCGCGGCGCGGCCGAAGTGCTCGAGGCCGGGCCAAGGCCGTCACGCAGGGAGACGTGCCCGTCTGCGAACCTGGTGCGGCTGCGGCTGGATGAGGTCTCCCCCACACCTCTCAATCCGCGCTGTAACTTCGCCACGAACGAGGACAAGACCTGGTTCGGCGAGGAGTTGTGCCAAGCGCAGCCGGCCGCGTGCGTGGCCGTGACCCGGGCCGCCTATCTCGCGCTGTGGCCGGACCACGAGGGCAGGCTTGTCGATGTCGGCCACGTCCTGGTCAACGGTGAGCGGTGCTTCCGCAGCGCGGTGCATGTCGGTCTGGACGCGCTGTCGCGCTTCTGGACCGCCTGAAGGCATTGAAGGACGCGACGGCCCTGGCCAAAGCCGAGGAACGCATCCAGCTCCAGGCGCTGCGCGCCGGGGATCCCAGTTTGTTGTCCGCGGACAACAACCGTGGCAAGCAGGAGCCGACCGCTCAGGAGGCCCCACCGGGCGAGGCGCCGTCAGGAGGCGAGGGCAAGGACTTGTTGTCCACGGACAACAAGCCGGTCGGCGAGCGAGCGCGGAGTGCAGCGAGGCCACCGGCCCAGCGCCGGCCGGCAGCGCAGGAAGACGACGAGCCCTCCGCTGCCGACGCGGCCAGTGTTCCGACCGACTCAGAGGCCGTGCAACCTCGCCGACTGCCGTACGACGATGCCGCTACATCGTTCAGCATGTGCACCTGAAGATGGCTGCCGAAGACTTTGCTCGGGGGGCTCGCGTACGGCTCGGGGTCCTGCGCGAGCAGCGGCCCGCTGAATACGCAGCGCTGATGCGCGATCTCACCGAACAGGAGCAGGAGCAGTTGCCTTCCTGACGTCGGGGGCCGGTCTGAAAAACAGACAGGGGTCCTGTCCTACCTGTCGTGAACCGGAGGACAGGACCCCTGTCGTTGTGGCAGCCTTCTGGATCGGGCCGCCCGGGCTGCGGGCGCCCGCAGCCTGAGCGGGGAACGTCCGAGTGTGCGGGTGTCCGGCCCGCCCGACTGCCTCCTGCGGGTCATGCGGGGGCCCGGACGTCACGCGTCGTCAAGGGGGGAGCTGGGCCCGCAGCGCTCGCCTTTTACCCGCCCACCGCTCCCGGAAGGATTCGCCCGATGACGGACGAGACGGAAGACCTGACCCGGCACCAGGAGCTTGACCTTCAGCCCCATGTGCCGCACAGCGCGCGCTTCTGGAACTGCCTGCTGGGCGGTAAGGACTACTTCGAGGCCGACCGGCTGCTCGCGGAGCAGATGATGCGGGAGTGGCCAGCGGCGGTCGACATCGCCCGCGCCTCCCGCGCGTTTCTCGGCCGTACGGTCCGTCACCTGGCCGGAGAGGCCGGCGTCCGCCAGTTCCTCGACCTCGGCACGGGGCTGCCGACGGCTGACAACACCCATGAGGTCGCGCAGCGCGTCGCCCCGGACGCCCGGATCGTCTACGTCGACCACGACCCGATCGTCCTCGTACACGCGCGGGCTCTGCTGACCAGCACACCGGAGGGCGCCACCGACTACGTCGACGCCGATCTGACCGACCCTGACGCGGTGCTGACGCAGGCTGCGCGGACGCTGGACCTGGACCAGCCGGTCGCGCTGATGCTGCTCTCCACCATCGGGCACGTCACCGACCCGGCCGCGGCGGCGAAGCTGGTGGGGACCTACATGGCACGCCTGGCTCCCGGCAGCTACCTGGTCCTGTGCACCACGCTGGATTCACCGGAGG
Source organism: Streptomyces sp. NPDC042201 (assembly GCF_055582185.1). NCBI lineage: Bacteria > Bacillati > Actinomycetota > Actinomycetes > Kitasatosporales > Streptomycetaceae > Streptomyces > Streptomyces sp. NPDC042201. The sequence goes on from NZ_JBVJDS010000022.1 coordinate 20,274, forward strand.
TCGCGGCGGCGAACGTCAAGTACGCGGCGTCGGGCACGCACCCGTACACAGCGAGCACCGCCGAGGAGATGGCGGCTATGGCGGCCGGCCTGACCATCCCTCCGCCCGGCCTCGGCCCGATCAACCGCTGGTATCCCGAGGGACAGATGGATCCGGACGTGGACCAGTGGGGGTACGTCGCCCGGAAGGAGTGACGCGCTGATCCTCGGCGATGGGGACTGTCGGTCGCATATCAGCAGGCGACGCACACGTAGAAACCGAGGGGCTCCATGTCGGCGCGAGCGAGGTCGCAGCCGAGACCTGCTCGCTCAAGGGCGCGCGAAAAGTGGCCTTCTCTCCGGCGTCACACAGACCAGCCAGTCCGACGTTGAGCCCCTGAGGACCCAGCAGATTCAGGAATCTGCCGATGCTGGTCGCACCTCCGAGCGGGATGAGGGCGGCGCCCTCCCCACCCAGGGCGCGGCCGTGACGCGCAGCCGGCGCTTCGAGGGCGACCGGGTCGCTGACCCCTTCCACGAGTACGGCCGTGCGCAAAGCGGTGCTGGCAGCCAGTTCGTGTGCGGCCGCGGCGGCTGCTGGAGCCCCCGCACCGCCAGCCGCCCACTCGGTGACCGCCAGCCGGAACCGCCTTATCGCATCCACAGGCCCTGGTTCTCAGCCGCGGCTGGGAAGGCCGCAACGAGTGCCTCGCGCAGTACCCCTCGCCGGGCGCGCTGCCGCTGCCGGGCAGCGGCCGACTGGCCGGGCCGGTCGGCCAGCAACTCCTCGCCGAGATGGTCGCCCACTGCCGGACGGACTCCTAGGTCCCCGGAGCGTCGGCAAACGAGCGGCGCGAAGGCGTCCCGGCCGAAGCTCGACCCCGTCATGCACCTGATGCGCCGAGGGCGACACCTTGAAGGTCATCCGGCTCGACCGGCTCTCCCGCTCCGTCCTGCACCTGGTGACTCTCGCCGCCGAGCTGCGCGAGCTGATCCTGGCGGATACGAGCGACGCGCTTGCTTCCGCGCGGGCCCGCGGCTGGTCGGGTAACCGAGTGTGGTTAGTGCCGGAAGACGAGGCGCTTGAGGCCTGGTTGCTGGAGGAGGCAGGAGGCCCAGGGCAGTTCCTTGGGACAGACAGTCTCGTGCTCACCGGCCTCTGGACGACTACGAAGGTTCGCCTGAGGGACACAGGGGTTCCGTCGAGTGCGTGACGGGCACCGGTGGCTGGGCTCCTGCCGGGAATTTGCCCGTGTCGTGCCGCGCGAGCAGGCGGCGCACCCGCTCGTCGTGCGCGGGCTTGTTCAGGTGATCAGCTGCGGGCGGGACTGATGGAGAGCACCCGGCGGGCGCTGGACCTGGAACAGGCCGCGCCGGAAATACGGGACGACCAGGGCGAGCCGCTCACCGAACGTCTGCTGTGGGCCAAGGTCAGCGCCTGGCTCCCATCCGTCTGGGGAACGGGTCTGATCGACCTGGAGCTCGACGGCGGCTTCTTCAAGCCCGTTCCCGAATACGTCCGGCCCATCCGGGAGCGGTGGTTCGCCGGGCCGCCGGACATCCTGAGCGCCTGGTCCGGCCTCGGCACCCGACTCCGCGGGGCCTGGTTCGATCTCGTTCGAGAGCGGGCCTCGGCGCGCCCACCGGGACCAGCCGGCTGGTCGGGCCTACGGACTCGAAGGCCGGCACATCACCGACGCGCCGGGCCTCTACTGGCGCTCGGCGAGGCGGAGAACGGGCCGGGCGGCTACTTTGGCGGCTGTCTGACCTTGTCCTGGCCGGGGGCGGCATGCACGTCACCCTGGAGTGAGTTGCGGTCCGGCCTTCGGTCGACCGCACCCCGGCCGGGGTGCGGTGCAGCCGGCGTATCTGAACCGCATCCCCACTCCGCCGCGTACCCTGTTCCCCGTGTCAGTTTCACGCCTGCATCGGGTCGCCGTCCTTGTCCTTGAGGGTGCGAAGCCGCTCGATGTCGGCATTCCCGCGCAGGTGTTCACCACCCGCGCGAGCATGCCGTACGAGGTGCGGGTGTGTGGCGCGGCGCCCGGTCTCGTGACTGGCGGCGACGGCCTGTCGTACCACGTCGCCCACGGCCTCGACGCGCTTGCCTGGGCTGACATCGTCTTCATCCCCGGCTACCGGTTTCCTGACCGTGACGACCCTCCGCAGGCCGTCGTTGACGCGCTGATCGCCGCCCACGATCTGGGCGCGCGGCTCGCCGCGATCTCGACGGGCGCCTTCGCGCTCGCTGCCACGGGCCTGCTCGACGGCAAGCGCGCCACGACGCACTGGCATTACACGCGGGCGCTCGCGGCGAAGCATCCGCTCGTTGAGGTCGACGAGAACGTTCTGTTCGTCGACGAGGGCAGCGTGCTGACGTCGGCCGGCGCCGCCTCGGGCCTCGACCTGTGTTTGCACATTCTGCGTGGCGACCTCGGGGTGGCCGCGTCGAACCACGCGGCCCGGCGCCTGGTCGCGGCCCCGTACCGCAGTGGCGGTCAGGCGCAGTATGTGCCGCGCAGCGTGCCCGAGCCGCTCGGCGAGCGGTTCGCCGCCACCCGCGAGTGGGCGCTGCACCGGCTCGGCGACCCTCTCACCCTCGAGACGCTCGCCCGGCATGCGGCGGTGTCGCCTCGCACGTTCTCCCGGCGCTTTGTCAAGGACACGGGGTACACCCCGATGCAGTGGGTCATGCGCGCCCGCATCGATGTCGCCCGTGAGCTGCTCGAACGTTCCGAGCGGAGCGTCGAGCAGATCGCCGCCGACGTCGGTCTGGGCACCGGTACGAATCTGCGGCTGCACTTCCGGCACACCCTCGGCACGACGCCGAGTGAGTACCGGCGCACCTTCACCCAGGGCGAGTAGCGCGCATCCCCTGGCGCGATCCTTTCGAACCATGGCGCTCCCGCCGCCGTCACGCGCGGGCGCCGCGCGCGAACCTGGTAGCGACCCGAAAGGACACCACTCATGACTCGTATCGCCATCAACGGATTCGGCCGCATCGGACGCAATGTGCTGCGCGCGCTGCTCGAACGCGACAGCGACCTCGAGGTCGTCGCCGTCAACGACCTCACGGAGCACGCCGTCCTCGCCCGGCTGCTCGCCTACGACACGACGGCCGGCCGGCTCGGCCGCCCGGTGACCGTCGACGGGGATGACCTCGTCGTCGACGGCCGCCGCATCGCGGTGCTCGCCGAGCGCGACCCGGTGCGGCTGCCGTGGGCCGAGCTCGGCGTCGACGTCGTGCTCGAGGCGACCGGCCGCTTCACCTCGGCCTCGGCCGCCCGTGTCCACCTCGACGCGGGCGCGAGGAAGGTGCTCGTCAGCGCACCGTCGGACGGCGCCGATGTCACGCTCGCGTTCGGGGTCAACACCGACGCGTACGACCCGGCCGCACACACGATCATCTCGAACGCCTCGTGCACGACCAACGCGCTCGCGCCGCTGGCCGTGGTCCTCGACCAGCTCGCGGGCATCGAGCACGGCTTCATGACGACTGTCCACGCCTACACGCAGGAGCAGAACCTGCAGGACGGTCCGCACCGCGACGCCCGCCGCGCTCGCGCCGCCGCTGTCAACATCGTGCCGACCACGACGGGCGCCGCCAAGGCGATCGGCCTCGTGCTGCCGAACCTCGACGGCAAGCTGTCGGGCGACTCGATCCGCGTGCCGGTTCCGGTGGGCTCGATCGTCGAACTCAACACGACCGTCGCCCGGGACGTGACGCGCGACGACGTGCTGGCGGCGTACCGCGCCGCGGCGGAGGGGCCGCTCGCCGGCATCCTCGAGTACTCGGACGACCCGCTCGTGTCGTCCGACATCACAGGCAATCCGGCCTCGTCGATCTTCGACTCGGCCCTTACTCGCGTCGACGGCCGCCACGTCAAGGTGGTCGCCTGGTACGACAACGAGTGGGGCTTCTCGAACCGTGTGATCGACACGCTCGAACTCCTCGCCACCGTCTGACCGAACGCCCGGGGGCGGCCCCACCGCCGGAGGCCGCCCCGCCCGATGCGCAGGAAGTCGCCCGTGCTCCAGCCGTCGCCGGTCACAACGTGTCGACGTCGATGACGGCCTGGGCGAAGGCCGCGGGGGCTTCTTGCGGCACGTTGTGGCCGATTCCCTTCAAGGTCCGGTGCGCGTACGTGCCCGTGAACTTGTCGCGGTACGAGGAGCCGTTGCCGGGAGGGGTGAAGGGGTCCACCTCGCCGTCGAGGGTGATGGTGGGCACGGTGATGACGGGGCTTTGGGCGAGTTTCTTCTCGAGACTCGCGTACTGGGGGTCACTCTTGATCAGGTCCAGCCGCCACCGGTAGTTGTAGATCACGATGGGAACGTAATCCGGATTGTCGAAGGCTGTCGCGGTGCGGTCGAATGTGGCATCAGTGAAGTTCCAGGTCGGTGAGTTGAACTTCCAGATGAGTTTGGCCAAATCGTCTCGGTTTTGTTCGAGGCCCAGTCGGCCTCGTTCGGTAGAAAAGTAATACTGATACCACCATGCCCACTCGGACTTCGGCGGCAACGGCTTCTTGTTGGCCTCCAGATTCGTGATGAGATAGCCGGTTACGGAGACGAGCCCCTTCACGCGCTCCGGCCAGAGCGCGGCGATGATGTCGGCTGTCCGCGATCCCCAGTCGTAACCCGCGAGGATCGCCTTCTTGATCCCCAGGGCGTCCATCAGGGCGACGATGTCGAGCGCGAAAACCGACTGCTCGGCATTCCGCGGTGTGCTGCTCGAAAGAAAGCGTGTCGTGCCATGGCCACGCAGATACGGGACGATAGCTCGGTAACCCTTCGCCGCCAGCAAAGGCGCTACCTCGACATAGCTGTGAATGTCGTAGGGCCAGCCGTGCAGCAGAATGACCGCGGGGTCCTGGGCGGAGCCCGCTTCGGCGTAACCGATATCCAGCGTGTCGGCCCTGATCTGCTTCAGCGGGCCGAACGCCGAGTCCCCCGGCTTGCCCTTCCCCGGCTCGTTCGTCGGCGGAGCTGTCGGGCTGCTTCGGTCAGCTGTGGTCGTCGAGCACGCGGAGGCGAGACCGGCGAGTGAAGCCGTGGCCATTCCCGTGCCGACGACCTTGCTGAAAGTCCGTCTGTCGATCATCCGAAACCGTCCCGTGAAGACGTGAAGAGGCGGGCGCCACAGGCACCTCGGGGTGTGCCGATTTTCCGACCCCCGATAACCCCTTGTAGGCCCTTGCCCGCCTCACCGCCTCCCGCATCACCGGAAATGGATATGTCAGGCTATCGGCCGAAGGTGTCGAACAGACGGGAGATCCCGAAGCCGACCATGTGACCTGCACGTGGGTCATGGGCGCCGGTGAGGGCGAGGCAGTGGCGGGACATCCGGGCTGTGGTGGAGTGCGTGGCGGCACTGTCTCTTGTGGGCTGCGGACGTCTGGCGGTGCGACAACCGGCGCGTTGTGAAGGGGCAGGAAGTCGTGCTGGTCGTGGAGATCTCCTGGCTGGTTTCGCGTGACTGCTGCGGAACGCCTGTCTGTCGCACTACGCCCCGCCGTCCATGGACGGCGGGCACGTGCCTGATGCCGCGGCTCCCGTGACGGCCCAACTCCGTTGCCCGGTTACTGCCTCAGCCCGCCGACCTCGGAGGGCTGGATGCCTTCGCCGAAAGGCGGAGCGAGGCGATCATCACGGTGCGTACCGCTGGAGGAGGGGCGTCCCTGGTTGGGATGCCGGCTGTGATGGCCACGTGGCGGTGTGTGGTGCTGGTTCCGGCGTACTTACTGGAGGCTGCGTCTGCTTCGCACTAAGGAAGATCGTGCGCTTGGGGCACAGCGACGTGTGTGTCGCGGTCCGAGCGCCGGAGGTGAATTCGTTCTGACAGCCCCGGTTGCGCGGGCCTTTGAGTGCGAGTGCTGGGGTTCCGCGTTTGCCGACTGGCATGCTCACTTCGACGAAACCCGTCCTCTTCCCTGTTGCAACCAACCCCGTTGGTGATCCACATCACCCTTGACTGGTCTGAACGGCACCTCCATATTTGGCTGACTTTTGCTGAAGCTGTGTGGACGTTGGGGTGGGTCTGTGAACTGTGGGGTGTGGCGTCGAACGCGTCACTTTGTGTGTGCGTTGGTCGTCGCGACCACTTTCGTAGCCGGGGCTCCTGCTCTGAACTGGGAGGCTGCGGCGTCTGTTCGTCAACCGGCGGACCAAGCGCCGGACTCCGCGCAGTCGCGCGCGTCTGCGGCCGCACTTGAGTCGGGTGAGCGCGTCGAGGTCGTTGAGGAGCGCTCCGAGCGGGAGACGGTGTTCGCGAATCCAGACGGGACGACGTTCACGCTGGAGAAGTCGATTGCACCTGTGAGGGTGGCGGCGACCGGAGGCGGTTGGGCGGATCCGGATGCCACTCTGATGGTGCGAGAGGGCGGATCGGTCGGGCCGAAGGCTGCCGCGGTGGACCTCTCGCTCTCACCCGGCGGCGACGGAGCGGACCTTGTCACCATCGCCGAGGGCGGACGCTCGGTCTCGCTGGGCTGGCCCGGTAGCCTTCCCGCTCCCCGGCTGGAAGGCGAGCGAGCGGTATACGAGGACGTTCTGCCGGACGTGAACCTGATCGTGACCGCCACCGTCGAAGGCTTCCGCCAGGTGCTGGAAGTCGAGACTCCTGCGGCGGCTTCGAATCCCGCCCTGGACCATATCGAGTACCAACTGAGCGCTGAGCAGCTGACAGTTCGTTCAGGCGTCGGCGGGGGAGTGGAGGCTCTGGACGGCAACGGCCGAGCGGTGTTCCGTTCTCCTGCGGCCCAGATGTGGAACTCCGCCGGCGACAGTTCCCGTCCTGCGGCAGCACAGCGCTCGCTCTACCTCGCGGGCGAAGAAGGCAGCGCGGACGAGCCCGTTGCCGCAGGCCCGTTCGAGGAAGGCGATCCGCTGGCCGGCCCCGGTGCCGGGGACGAGTCAGTAGTCCTGGACATGGCTGTCTCGGAGGGATCGGTGACGGTCACGCCGGATGCGGATCTACTCGCGAAGACCGAGGAGGCCGAGTACCCGCTCTACATCGACCCGTCGGTCGAACTGAATGAGTCGGAGCGCACGGTCCTCTCCTCGGACGGCGATGTGTTCTGGAACTTCTCCGGCGGCGACAACGGTATGAGCGTCGGCAAGTGCGGCTCGGCGGTGATCGGTGGGGTGTCGTACTACTGCGGCAACGGTTATGTGAACCGTATGTACTTCGAGTTCGATCCCGGAAACTGAAAGGCAAACACGTCTTGGACGCTCGCTTCCGAGTGACCGAGACATGGTCATTCTCCTGCGATGCCCGATGGGTGGACCTGGAGCGCACGGACAATATTTCGAGTTCCAGCAAGTGGCCCGGTCCGGCCAAGCTCGACCAGATGGGTGACCGTAACGTATCCGCCGGCCGTGGCAGCAACTGCTCGCCGTCGCAGCCCCGTGCGCCGATCGAGTTCCATGACTACGCGCCGGAGCCGGACGAGAACCTCACGCCGACGGTCCGCAACTTCGCCGACGGGAAGATCGCCCGGCTGACGCTCATGCTGATGGCCAAGGACGAGTCCGACACCATCTCCTGGAAGCGTTTCGACGACGACGCTGTGCTGAGCGTGGAGTACGTCGGTGAGCCTGCCAAGCCCAGCGCCATCGGACTGGTCACGTCCGCCAGTCCGACGTGCAAGACCAGCGAGACCGCCCCGGCGATCGTCACCGACCCCACCCCGGCACTCACCGCCACGGCGCAGACGGAGTCCGGTGGCGAGTCCGGAGCCAGCCTCCGTGTGGTGATGGCACTGGACAAGAAGACCGGTACCACCTGGACCAAGGCGATCGACGACATGCTGCGCCCGACCAGTCCGGTCGGCGACAACGTGAAGGTCACGGCATCGCCAGCGGCGGCCGACGCCCTGGCGAACAACGGGTTGTACCGATACCGGGCCTGGACCAGGTCGTACTACGGCTCGGAGTGGCTGGCGGGCCCGTCGAACGCTTCGACGACCGGCTGGTGCTACTTCAAGGTCGACACTGAGGCGCCGAAGTCACCGCTCATCACGTTCAACGGCCCGTACACGCCGTGCACGGACAATGACTGTGTCCCGAAGGGCAAGCCGGGCATGGCGGGCTCGTTCACTCTCGGCCCCGCGCCGGGTGACACCAACAGCGCCTATCACTACAAGCTGTCCACAGACACCGAGTTCTCAGCGCCTGTGACCGGTGGGACAGTGAACATCTCTCCTGTTCCGCCGACATCGGGCACAGTCACTCTGACTGTCGAGGCGAAGGATGCGATCGGGTGGGGCGAAGAGAGCAAGGTCGAGTTCGTGGTCAAGGAGAGCGACGGACCGGTCGGGCACTGGAACTTTCAAGAGACGTCCGGAGTGGCCGTCGACTCCTCCACGACCGACCCCGCGCTGAGGGACAACGCGACACTGACCGGCGGGGCAACCCGTACGGACCAGGGACGCCGCGGAGAGATCACCCTGACCCCGGCCACGGACACCGCACCGGAAGTGAAGGGCCCCGACAACGGTCTCAAGTTGGACGGCAGCACGGGGTACGCCGCAACTGCGGGTGCCGTCGTCGACACCCGCGCCTCCTACACGCTTGCCGCGTGGGTCCGTATGGATGTACCCACCCGTGACGCCACGGTCATGGGTCAGAACGGTGTGAATCGCAGCCCGTTTCTGATCGGCTACGAGCACTCCGCCCAGAAGTGGACCTTCCGGGGGGCGAGTGCGGACGCTCCTGCCAATGAGACATGGTCCTATCAGCGGGTTTCCTCCAAGAACACTGCTGTTGCGAAGGTCTGGACCCACTTGGCCGGTGTATTCGACGCGGCGGGCAACACCATCAGCTTCTATGTCAACGGCGAGCTGCAAGGCACGGTTGCGCACACGACCGCGTGGGCTGCGTCCGGTCCGCTCCAGATCGGCCGCGTACAGGTGTCCGGGCAGTACACCGACTACTTCCCCGGTGTGATCGATGAGGTCACGGTGTGGCAGGACGCCCGCAGCGGCACCCAGATCGCGGCGGATGCGACGCCGCGCGACGCGTCCGGCCAGCCGATGGCTGAACTCGTTGCCGCGTGGGATCCCGCTGGTGCCACAGGTACGGTCCTCAACGACACACTCTCCGGTTATGGACGTCCACTCACGCTCTCCGCAGGTGCCTCGCTGGACAACGATGAGCTTGTACTGGACGGGAGCATCGGGGCCGGAACCACACCCGGGCCGGTGGTGGACGACTCGGGATCGTTCACGGTCACTACACAAGCAGCCGTCGATTCGGCAAAGGTACTGACGAAGCCTGACGGCTACAGGGCACAGATCCTCGGTCAGCGCACCGCTACGGGTTCTTCGTGGAGTCTGTGGTTCGAGAAGACCGGCACCGATGTGGAGATCCAGTTCGACGAGAACGGCGATCCGCTCCTTGATGAGAACGGTGACATCAAGACCAAGACCGTTCCGGTCGGCCGCTGGCACTTCGGACGGCTGACGGCTGATGGCACCGGAACCTCCGCCATCAGCAAGGAGGCCGCGCTCCTGGACTCCGGGACACGTCTGACCGGGGTGTACAACGCGCAGGACAAGACGATCAGGCTCTACCTCTCCGCGGTTTCGCAAGGGGATGACGTGGCCTACACCGCAGCGGTCGGTAGCGACGAACTGTCAGTCGGTACGGGCTACCTCGGTGCATGGGGCAACTACCTGCCTGGGCGGGTCAGCGATATCCGGCTCTGGGCGGGAGCTCTGCGCGACTCCGAACAGATCGCCGAAGTAGTCGGCACCTGACCCCCGCCGGCTGCCACGTGCGCATGCCTGGGGCTTCCCCGTGAGGCCCTGGCTCCAGCCCCGACCTCCCTGTTCTGCCAAAGAGCCGCCACTCGCTTTCCCGGCGGCCGGACTCTCTTGGAGAGAAGACTTGTCCGTGTCCAGACCCTTCGCCGCTCTCCTACGGCACGGTGGACGGCGGCTGCCCGCCACCGGTTCCAGACGATTCCGTATCCCACTGGTCGGCGCGTTGGTCCTCGCGCTGTCCGTGCCTGCCGCGCTGACCCCGGTCGCTATGGCCCAGGATCCGCTGGGGCGTCCGGACGCACCAAAGCCGCGTGTCAGCCAGGTGAAGAACGTCAATGCGTCCGACGCCGCCCGCGACCGCTTGGCCAAGAAGCGGGCAGCCAACAGCAAGCAGACAAGCAGCGCGAGTGGGAGGTCCTGGCCGAAGGCATCCAAGGGCACTCAGGACATCGCAACGCCCGTCAAGGCAAAGACAATCAGCATCACGGCCCTCGCCCCCGGCAAGAGGAATCAGGTTGCCAAGGGGCCGAAGACGCCCCCTGCCGCCGGCACGGCCACGGTGAATCTCCTCGATCAGAAGACTGCCCGTGAAGCCGGCGTCACCGGGATCGTGTTCGCCGCCGCCGCCCAAACGCCCGGCGTCGCGCAGGTCACCGTCGACTACCAATCGTTCGCGTCCGCCGTGGGCGGCAACTGGGCCGACCGCCTCGGCCTGGTGACCCTGCCCGCCTGTGTGCTGACCACTCCGCAGAAGCCGGAATGCCGTAAGCAAACCGTCGTCAGTTCGCAGAACGACGTCTCCGCACAGACCGTTGCCGCCCAGGTAAACCTTTCCGAGGCCCGGGCGAAGGCTCCCGCAGCCGACGCGTCCGGCACAGTGGTGAAGAGCATGGCCGCACCGGTCAGCGTGTTCGCGCTGACGGCCACGGCCGGGTCGCCGTCCGCCAGGGGCGACTACGCGGCCACGCCGCTTGCCGCTTCATCAAGTTGGGAGGCGGGAGGGTCCTCCGGATCGTTCACCTGGTCCTACCCGATCGGTGTGCCGCCCGCCGCGGCGGGCCCGGTGCCGTCCCTTTCGCTGTCCTACGACTCGGGCAGCATCGACGGGCGGACCGCCAACACCAACAACCAGGGCTCCATGGTCGGGGAAGGCTTCGACCTGACCTCCTCCTACATTGAGCGCAAGTACGGTGCCTGCGACGACGACGGCCAGGACGACAAGTTCGATCAGTGCTGGAAGTACGAGAACGCTTCCCTCGTCCTGAACGGCAAAGCCACCGAACTTGTCAAGGACGATGCCAAGGGCATCTGGCGTCTCAAGAATGACGACGCCTCGCAGGTGACCCATGAGACGGGCGCTGACAACGGAGACGACGGTGACACCATCGTCGATGGCAAAGGTGATGGCAAGGGCGAGTACTGGAAGGTGGTTACGGGCGACGGCACCGTCTACACCTTCGGTCTGAACAAGCTGCCGGGTGCCGGCGCCGAGCGCACCAACTCGGTCTGGACCGTTCCCGTCTTCGGTGACGACTCGGGCGAGCCTGGCTACTCCTCCGGGACTGGCTTCTCCGGCCGTGCCAAGACCCAGGCGTGGCGTTGGAACCTCGATCTGGCAACGGACGTGCATGGCAACGCCTCCACCTACTGGTACAAGGCCGAGACGAACAACTATGCCAAGAACGGCGACAAGACCGAGCTCGCCGCCTACACCCGCGGCGGCTACCTCGAAGAGATCAAGTACGGCCAACGTTCGGACACGCTGTTCACCGGTACGCCGTCCGGCAAGGTGGCTTTCACCCACAAGGAGCGCTGCACGGCCGCCGACTGTTCCTCACTGACCGAGGACACTGCGGACAACTGGCCGGACGTGCCCTTCGACTCGATTTGTTCGGCAAGTGAGACCGACTGTCTTGCTACAGGGCCGGCCTTTTTCACGCGCAAGATGCTGACCGGTGTCGACACCAGTGTCTGGTCCACGGCCCTGGAGCCGGACGATTACAAGCCGGTGGACAGCTACAGGCTGACCCAGGGATTCCGTGACGGCGCGGACATCGGGAACCCCTCGGACAAGTCCCTGGTATTGGAGACGCTCCAACGTACGGGGAAGAACGGTGACCCGATCGCCGTACCGCCGGTGGAGTTCGACTATCACATGCGGCCCAACCGGGTGGACAGCGACGGCGACAACATCCTGCCGTTCAGCCGTCCCCGCATCAACGAGATCATCTCCGAGACGGGCGCTGTCACCACGGTGACGCTTTCCGGCCCGGAGTGCGTACGGGGCGGCAGGATGCCCGCGGCCGAGGACGACAACTCCCTGTCCTGCTACCCGGTCTACTGGGCCATCAACGGAGGCGACCCGGCGCTCGACTGGTTCCACAAGTACAACGTCACCTCCGTGTCCACCTCCGACCCGGCCGGCCAGAACGAAGCTGTCGAGAACTTCTACACCTACGAAGGCCCCGGCTGGCACTACAACGACGACCCTTTCACACCCGAGGATCAGCGCACCTGGTCCAGCTGGCGCGGCTACCGTACGGTGACGACCACCACCGGCGGCGCCGAGGTCACCCAGTCGAAGACCGTACGCCGGTTCATGCAGGGCCTGAGCGGTGACAAGCGGCTCGGCGGAACCAACGGTCCCCTCGTCGTCGTACCAGGCATCGACGTGGCCGGCCTCGACGTCGCGGACACCGACGACCACGACCAGCTCGCCGGTTTCCTGCGCCAGGAGATCACCTACAACGGCGACAAGCCCGTCTCCGTCACGGTGAACGATGCCTGGAGCAAGCAGACCGCCAGCCAGCAGAAGTCCTACGCCCACACCAAGGCGTACTTCGTACGTTCCGCCCGCACCTACGGGTACACCTACCTCCCCGTCAGTAACACCTGGCGCAGCGGCCACACGACGTACACCTTCGACGACACCTACGGCATGGTCACGCAGACCGACGCCTCCGGCGACGCGGCCAAGACCGGCGACGAGACCTGCACCCGCACCTGGTACGCCCGGAATGCCGCCAAGGGGCTGACCACACTTGTCTCCCGCACGAGGGTGGTGGGCTCAGCCTGCCTGAACGCTACGGGCGCCCTCATCACCGACGACAAGCTGAACCTCCCGGCCACGTCCACGACGCGTGGCGATGTCCTCTCCGACACAGCGGTTGTCTACGACACCCCGGACGCCACCGGCTGGTCCGCCTCCCAGACACCGACTCTGGGCCTTTCCACCTGGACCGGCCGGGCCAAGGCATATCCGGCCGCCGTCGGCACCGGTGAGCGCACCCCCGCGCTCAGTGGCGGCTGGCAGAGGCTGACCAGGACCACGTACGACGGGGGGACCGCCAAGCTGGGCCGCCCTCTCACCGTTACCGACGCCGGTGGCAACGTCACCACTATGCAGTACTTCCCTGCCGCCGCAGGACCGCTGACCTCCACTGTTGTCACGGCTCCCAAGCTGGCTTCCAACGGGCAAGCACACAAGGCCTACACGTACGTCGATCCGGCACGGGGCTCGGTCACCAGCACCCTCGACGCGAACCTGAAGAAGACCGAGAACACCTTCGACGCCCTCGGACGTATCACCGCCACCTGGGAACCCAACCGAAGCAAGTCGGGCAACGACAGCCCCTCGGTGAAGTACGGCTACAACTTCGCCCGAGGCAGTCAGCCGTGGACGTCCGTGGCGACGCTCAAGGCCGACGGCACCAGCTACCTGACCAGCTACGCCGTCACCGACGCACTCTTGCGCCCCTTGCAGACGCAGACCGCTTCTCCGCTCGGCGGCCGAATACTGACCGACACCCGATACGACTCCCGCGGCTTGGCCTACGAGACCTACGCCGACGTCTACGACGACACCACCGACCCGAACGGCACCTACGCCCGCACCTCCTACGCGCACACCCCCGTTCTGACCCAGACGGCGTATGACGGTGCGGCCCGGCCCACCACGAACACCCTGAACGTGTTCGGTGTCAAGAAGTGGCAGACGAGTACGAGTTACACGGGTGACTCGACCGCCACCAGCGCCGTTGAGAACGGCAACGCCACCCGCACCATCACCGATGCCCTGGGACGTACCACCGAGACCCGTACCTACGCCGGCACCACGCATGACGACTCCGACTACGGAGCCACGGCGGGCACCGCGTACACCTCGGTGAAGTACGACTACACCCGCGATGGCAAGCCGTCACAGGTCACCGGTCCTGACAGCGCCAAGTGGACTTACGCCTACGATCTGTTCGGCCGTCAGACCGGCACCACCGATCCCGACAAGGGCGCCGCCACTACCGAATACACCGACAGCGACCAGGTCGACCTCACCAAGGATGCGGACAACGGGACGCTGCTGTACGGGTACGACGAACTCGGCCGTAAGACGGACCTCTGGCAGACATCCCGAACAGACGCGAACAAGCTCTCCCGCTGGACCTATGACACCCTCCTCAAAGGCAAGCCCGACGCCTCCATCCGCTACGTCGGCGGCACCACAGGCAAGGCGTACACGAAGCAAGTCGCTGTCTACGACACCCTCGGCCGTGCCACGAGTACGAGCCTGACGATCCCGAGTGACGATCCGCTCGTCACCTCTGGAGCAGTCTCCGCGACGACCACCCTCGGTACTGACTACCGCCTGGACGGCACGGTCAATTTCACCCAGGAACCCGCCGCCGCCGGACTCCCGTCGGAGTACGTCCAGCCCACGTACAACTCCGTCGGTCTGACCACCGGCCTCAGCGGTATCAGCGGCTACCTCCTCGGCGTCACCTACTCGGCCATCGGACAGGTCGAACAACTCACCTTGGGAACCGGTGGCGCGGGCGCCAAGAACGCCTACATCAACAACAGATACGAGGCAGGCACCGGCCGCCTCACCAAGAGCAGCGTGACGGACGAGACCCACCCGTACATGCTGCAAGACCTCAACTTCACCCAGGACCTGGCCGGAAACGTCACCCAGATTCTCGACGGCACCACCCTCGGTGGCACTACCAAGCCCGACTACCAGTGCTTCACCTACGACGGCTACCGCCGCCTCACCGAAGCCTGGACACCCAAGACCGCAGACTGCGTCACGACCGGCCGCACCACCGCCAACGTCGACGGCGCCGCTCCCTACTGGACCAGCTACACCTACAACAGCGCCGGTCAGCGAAAGACCGAGACCAACCACGCCACCACCGGCAACACCACCACCACGTACGAGTACGGCACCGCGGCCGGGCAGCCGCACTCCCTCGCGAGGACCACCGGCGCCAGGGCCGCCACGTACGCGTACGACAAATCCGGCAACACCACCAGCAGACCCGGCACCCAGGCCGCACAGACCCTGGGCTGGAACGCGGAGGGCAAACTCGCCTCCACGACGGAACCCGCTGCCGGATCCAAGCCCGCTCTCAACACCAGCTATCTCTACGACGCCGACGGCGAACTCCTCATCCGCCGTGCCACCGGAGACGGTGACACTGTCCTCTACCTCGGTGCGACGGAAGTCCGTCTCACAGTCAAGGGCAGCACGAAGACGGTCTCCGGAACCCGCTACTACACGGCCGCCGGCCAGGCCATCGCCGTCCGCACCGCGACGGTGGGCACTGCGGGCACCAAGCTCAGCTTCCTCGCCGGTGACCATCACGGCACCACCAGCCTTGTGATCGACGCCACCACGCAGGCTGTCACCAAGCGCTACACCACCCCCTTCGGCGCGCCCCGCGGCACCAAACCCACCACGTGGCCCGACGACAAGGCATTCCTCGGCAAGCCGGCGGACACCTCAACCGGTCTGACCCACGTCGGCGCCCGCGAATACGACCCGGGCATCGGCCAGTTCATCAGCGTCGATCCGATCCTCGCCCTGGATCAACACCAGTCCCTCAACGGCTACGCCTATGCCAACAACACGCCGGTCACAGCATCCGACCCCACTGGGCTGAAGACGGACGACGGCTCAGGCGGTAAGGGCCCTACGTACTATGACGATTTTGAATGGGGAGACTATGTCCCCAGAGATACTTCAGGTACTGCTGAAACTGGCAGCACCGGAACCACCAGCAACATGGATTCAGGGACCGGATCGACAGCGCCTACTAGTACGGGTCAGGGCGACGGCGGTGGGACTCAGGGGTACGGGGGGACTGGAGCCAGCATCCTCACTGCTGCCTTCTTGGGTACGCTGAGGAATTTGGCCTATGCTCTCGAATTGTTCTATACGCCGCTTAATACGGATTGCTGGGGAGACAATCAAGCCGCAGGCGGCTGTGATCTAGGTACCCAGTATGACGCATGGGCTGCGAAGGAGGGCGTCGATGTCGAATCCGACTCCTACCTCGTACCTGGCGCGCTCGCCGCAATATTTCTGCACAGGCCAGGCACAGCGCCGAAGTCGGGAAAAGTAGGCTACGGGAAGACCGACCTGGGTCAGTCGGTGCGTTTGCAGCGGCTTATCGACAGGAACCGTGGGTTGACCAACTATGCGGCCGCCCGATTGGACGACGGTAGTGTGATCGTCGGTAAATCCAATAAGAATGTCCATTCGGAAGAAGACTTGTTTGCGCAAGCTGGAAAGAGGAAGATTGTTGAACTCTATTCCGAACGGGAGCCTTGTGCGGCAAAGTGTCAGGGCCTTGTCAAGGACGTGCCTTCGGTCACCTGGAGCTATAAATGGAACGGCTCTGATCGTGCCACAACGGAGGCTATCCGTGACAAGACTAACGCCGACCTGAAGGATGCGGTACGCTCCCTCTTCGACTCCCCATAAGGCCGAGTAGGGTGGCGCTCGACCTTGAGTCGAGCGCCACCCTCATTTATATCCTTGGAAGTATGCAATGAATAGTGAAAATGCCAGTGAATTCAATTCCGAATATGCGGTGATTGCACTGAACTTCCGCGAACCCGTAGGGGAGGCCTCCGTGCCAGCTTCACTTGACGTGCCGAACGGATCAATCGGGGAGCTGTATCAACCTCTCGAATTTCTGGAATTTTCTTCAATTGAGCCACGTGGTCGACTCGTCAAGTTTGGCACCCTTGGGCTGTTCGGTAGCATCCTATGGGATCCCGGCACCGGGCATGTAGTGGAATCCGCTCGCGGAGTGGAGGGTGTGAGGGTAGTTAATACCACGCTAGAGCGTTTCGCCTTGTGCATGGGTGGGCTGATTGAGCTTTACCCTTTTGATGAAGATGAAGCTGGCGAAAGTTGGGACGTTGCCGCAGCCGGCTTCGAAAATATGGTGCGCCGCATTGATCCGGAAGCTTACGAAGTGCACGATAATTACTGGTACGAACTTATGTGGTCTATTAAATCTGGTGACTTTAGTTAAAGGCTTGCCGGCAAGGAACCCCGGAGAGCAGAGCAGGCGCGGTGCTGGTGATCATGTGGTTGTCGAGACCCATGAGAACCGAGCGAGACCGTGCCTGCCCGAACATCACTGCCCATCCCTTCCGTGCTGGAGCAACTGGGCTACATGACGGATTCCCTCACCTCACGCGATGTCGCTGACCTGCGGCGTTTCCTGATCCTGGTCGCCGATCCCCGCGATGTGCGAGGACTGCGGTATCCGGCGGTCGCATTGCTGTGCGCCGCCGTCTCGGCGGTGCTGACCGGAGCCCGCTCGCTCATCGCGATCGCGAGTGGATCACGGATGCCTCGCAGCATGCGCTGGGTGTCCTCGACTTCGCGGCCGATCCATTCACCGGTCTGCGACCGGTGCCGCACGCGGCAACGGTGCGGCGACTGCTGCAGCGCGTGGACGGCGATGCACTGGACGCGGCGATCGGCGCGTTTCTGCAGGCCAGAACGCCACCCCCGGCCGAGCCAGAGCCGAAGGCGGGGCCGGTGCGGCGGGTGATCGCGGTCGACGGCTAGGTGGTACGCGGTTCGCGGACCAAGACTGCCACGGCGATCCAGCTGCTGGCAGCGATGGGCCACCACGGCGTGGTCCTGGCCCAGCGGCAGGTCGCCTCCAAGAGCAACGAGATCCCCTCCTTCGCACCCCTGCTGGACGACTGGATCTACAGAACTCGGTCGTGACCACCGATGCCCTGCTCGCCCAGCATGATCACGGGGCCTATCTGATCGGCTGCGGCGCTCACTACGTGGCTATCGTGAAGAGGAACCATCCTGGCCTGTACGCCCAGGTCAGGAAGCTGCCCTGGCGGGACATCCCGCTCGGGCACCGCACCCGCGACCACGCCCACCACCGCGACGAGATCCGCCGGCTCAAAGTCGCCGCGTTCAGCCACCTGGACTCGGACCTGGGACGACGCATGATCGAGCGATGCCGCCGGGCGAGGTGCCCTTCGGCTGGGTGGCCGCCGACAGCGCGTAGGGCCAGGACCGCAGACTCCGCGCCGCCCTCGAGCGCCGCCGGATCGCCTACGTCATGGCCGTCCCCGTCGACGAGACCGTGCACACCCACGGCACAGGAAACCTGCGCGTCGACGCGTTCGCCGCCGCCGTCCCGCTTCTCTTCGAACGCCGCTCGTGCGGAGCGGGTGCCAAGGGGCTGCGCTCCTACGACTGGGCACTGGCCGAAGTGACCTGGCCCGGCGGCCCCGAGGGCGGACCCCGCCGCGGCTACGTACACCTGCTGCTGGTGCGGCGTTCGATCACCGACCCCGCCCAGATCGCCTACTTTGCCGTCCATGCCAAGGCCGGCACCCCGATCGGAGAGATCGTCCGCGTGATGGGGCTGCACTGGAGCATCGAAGATTGTTTCGAGACCGGGAAGTCCGACTGCGGTCTCGACCACTACGAGGTCCGTACCGGGGACGCCTGGCACCGTCATATCACCCTGTCCATGGCCGTCCTTGCCTTCCTGACCATCACCGACACCCGCTCCCGCGACCTCGAAGAACCCGACGGGGAAGCCGGGCTGCCCGCATCAACAGATCCGGCCGGAATACCTCAAAAGGGGGATCAACGGGGATCGTTGAAAAGCTGATCCGCTACACCGCCGAGGAGATCCGCCGCCTCCTCAACTGTCTCCGCTGGGCCACCGCTCCCCTCCCATCGAAGATCGTGATCACCCAGTCGCACTGGCGCCGCACCCACCAGACCCGTGCGCAACGCTGCCACTACGCCACCCGCGACAAACGAGATCGCGAGACACGGCTGTAGTGTCGGCGAGACTCTTCGTGTCTCTTGACGGCAGTAGTTGACGGCAACGTCAGCGGACGGGTGCTGCACAAAGCGGCGGGTCGTCGCCGTCGTCGGCTCGGGTGGCGGGCTCGAGGGGTCACGGAGGGCGTTGCCGAGGAGGACGATGGCGTCGCGCTGGAGGCGGAGCCGGACGTGGGCGTACACCGTCGCGGTCACGCCGATGTGGGTTGTCCGGTCCCGGAGGCGTACCAGGGTTCCCCGAGGCCGCCAAGGCCGGGGCGCGAGCGTCACGGGTTGAGCCTCGGCGGCCCCCGGGGAACCCTGGTACGGCGAAACTGCCCGACCGACGAGGGATCCCTCCCACTCAGGCCCGGATGCTGCCGGAGCCCGGCAAGGCGATGGTGTGTGCCGCGTCGGGGCGGGTGATCGCTCCGGGGTGGGTATCTGCTGGATAGCCACCGGTTGATGCGCCCGTCCGGCGTACCGTGGCGCTGGACGTGGTAAACGGGATGACTACGGAACTGGCTGACAACGTCGGCATGTATCGGCGCCGATCTGGGATGAGTCAGGAGGAACTGGCCCAAGCGGCAGGCGTGTCACCGGGCACTGTACGCAAGGTCGAGCAGGGTGGCACCGTCCGCATGGAGAGCTTGCATATCCTCGCCCGCGCCCTGGGCGTCACCACCGCGACGCTCCTGGCACCGGACGCCCCTGAGCCGGTCGGCCGCGCGGAGGACGCGAACCGGGTCAACCTGGTCCAGCTCCGTGCCGCCCTGACCCGCCCGTAGGCATCGCCGACGACCTGGCCGGCGAGGGGGTCGAGGAGGAATCGAACCTGTGCCGCTTCCGCCGGGCCGTGCAGGACGGGGCGGCGCTGTACCATTCCGACAACTACAAGAACGTCGCCTCCCAACTACTCGCACTCTTGCGGGACGCCAACAGCGCGGTTGCCTACTTCGACAGCGGTGAAGAGTACCGCCAGGCGGTCCTGGCCCGCGCCGAGGCCGAACAGCTCGCCGCCCGGACCGCCGATGTGATCGAGCCGAGGCTGTCCCGGGCGACCCCGGATGAATGTGCGGCATGGGGCTAGCTGGCCCTGCGACCCGCAGCTGCCGCAGGCTGCAACAACCGCCCCCAAGAGGCCCGCCAGTACTACCGCGTGGCGAACACGGCGGCAGCCGCCGTGGGACGGGAACACACCGGATCGTTCTTCCGGCACTGGACCACCGTCGGACCGCTGACCGTTGGTATGAAGGACGTGGAAGACGCCATGATCCTGGGCGACGCCCGCACCGTCGTCCGTAAGTCCAGCCAGGACGCCATGTCACCCAAGAACACCGGACGGGCCAGCGACGACAACTGGAACCGCCACGGCATGGACGTCGCCCGCGCCCATGCCCGCACCGGCGACCTCACAGCGGCGATGGACGAGCTGGCGGGAGTACGCCGAGCATCCCCCCAATGGCTGCGGCACCAGCGGATGGCCGCCTACCTGGGAGTCGTCGGATAGCTACCACGCAGCGTGGCACTTCGCGCACGATCCGTGCCCAACTGGGCTGTTGTGTACACGGAGTGACGGTTGGTCAGGCATCTACGGTCTCCGTATCCCTATCAGCGACCCAGGCCGGGGGTGCACGGTGAACCTGCCCAGGAGTGACGCGGACCGCATGGCGCAGGCAGTTGTACGACGCGTCCTCGGGAATAACAGGCCCCCGGCTGCTCCCGTGGGCCATGCCCGAGGGGAAACCCGGCTACCTCAGCACCGACGCCACGGGCTACCTCTCCAGCCTCGCCGACAGCATCGAAACCGTACAGCTGGACATGGGCGAGGAACTGCTGACATACGCCCAAGACATCCTCGTCCCCGGCGCGAAGACGGTCTCGGGCACCGAATGCCGCTGGCTGGCCTGCCGACTGACCGAAGCCCTCACCGACGCCCTCCGGGTCGCCGACTCACGTGGCCGGCGCGTCCCCGACCCGAACGAGGCGGCCGACGATGCCTGACCCAGCGACCACCGAAGCACCCGACCGGGGCGTTACGCGTGGACACTTCCGGTTCCGCGAGTACCAAGTGACCACCGTCGCCGACCCCATGGCGCCGCCCGTCTACGAGGCACTCTGCGTCACCGGCGAAGAACACAACTGCGGCACTGAATCCGGCACCCTCCACACCCTGGACGAACTGACCCGCTGGATCGCCAGGAACTGCGCCCAGACCGGCCATCAGCAGTGCGAGCAGACCGTCCGCGCCAGACTCCGCGCCGAGCCTGGCGCTTGGCAGTAAAGGTTCCTGCGCCGACACCGCGCCAGCGGCAGCAGGACCGGGCTCCTGAGGGTAGTAGCGACGGCGACAACCACGGATTCCCCCGCACGGCTCCGCAGGGCGGGCGCGTGCCAGGCCAGAAGAGCGGTGCAGCCGTCGAGCAGAACCACTTTAGGGGCGAAAGTGCTCATTCCGCTCCGGTTCGGCCGTTCCGGTGCTTTTCGCGCGGATCCTTTGGCGCCCTACGGCTGCTCCCCCGCCGGTACGCGGCCGTCGGCCGTGGTGCGTACGCGGCGGGGCTGAGGCTGGAAGACCTCGCACGCCGGTCGGCGGTGTGACGGCGGGCAGACCAGGTGGACCCCTGGCGGGGAGGAATCCCTGTCGCGGAACCCGGCCCGGGGGCGGCACGTCACAGGGGCGGCACGGTCTTCACCTTCGCCGTACAACCGCCACTTGTCACATCAGTCCTGGGGGGACTCATGCGTACGAAACCCGCGCGCGCCGTCAATCTGCTCGCCCTGCTCGTCCTGTTCATCGCCGGGACCGGCGCCGTCGCCGGCTGCGACAGCGACAAGGACCGGGAGGCCCGCGCCCGGCAGGTCGCCGACGCTTGGGACGGCTCTCGGGCCGCCGAGGTGTGGGGCCAGGGCTACTACCCGATGGGGGACGCGGTCCAGCTGCCCGAGAACGCCTTCCGCAACGACGCCGACAAGCGCGCCTACACAACTCAGAACTTCGTCCTGCGCGGCGAACTTCCCGCCACCCCGCGGAAGGACGGGCAGGTGAAGTGGGCGAGCGGAGGCTCGCTCGCGTTGCCGCTGATGGGGGCGGAGAAGGCGTACGACAGCGTGGCCCGCGGCGGCAACGACGGGCCGCATCTCACCGTGACCGGGGCGAAGCTGGGCGAGATGACCGTGGCCACCAGCCGTGGCCCGGCGACCGTCCCGGCCTGGCTGTTCACCCTGGACGGTTACGACACCCCGCTCAAGCGGGTCGCCCTCAGCCCGTCGACGGCCCCCAAGTCGCCGGTCAAGCCGGCCGGGAAGCTGCCCACCGACGAGCTGGCGCCGCTCGGCGGGCTGGTCGAGGTGGCCGGGGACGGCCGGTCCGTCACCGTGGTCGCCACGCACGGATCCTGTGACGACGGCCCCGCCGTGGACGTGCTGGAGACGGGCGGCAGCGTGGTGCTGTCCGCGTCCGTGGTCGGGACGAAGGACGGTCCCTGCACCTCCGACATGCGTGCCGAGGAGGTGACGGTGAAGCTTGACCGGCCGGTCGGCGACCGTGTCCTCCTGGACGCGTTCACCGGCCGGCCGGTGCCGTACGAGGAGCGGAAAGGATCAGCCGGGTGACCGACACCCAGGACGTGCGCCGCGCGCCCGGTGAGTGCGCCGGGCGCGCGGCGCGTGCGGTACGGCTGACAGCCCTTAGGAGCTGATGAATCCGACCGCGTCCACGTCGAACGAATTGTCCTGCGGGGACGTGAAGACCAGATACAGCCGGTGGGTGCCCGCGAGCGCCTCGACCGGGACGGACGGGGTGGACCGGTAGGTGTCCCAGCCACCGGTGTTGGGGACGGGGGTGGTGGCGAGGAGCGGGCCGTCGGGTGCGTCCGCCCGGAGTTCGATCGCGCCGACGCCGTACGGGGACGACAGCGTGTAGCTGACGCCGCCGATGCCCTCGACGCTCATCGGGTCGAAGGCGATCCAGTCGCCGTCGCTGACGTCGCCGATGCGCTCGCCGTTCTCGGCGCCGGCCTGCGCGACCACACGCGTGCCGGACTGCGCGTCGTAGTACTCGGCCTGCTTGTGCTCGGGCTGCAGGACGGCGCGGCCGTAGCCGGTGAGAGCGGAGGTTCCCGTGGCGCCCCCGTCCGTGTACTTCGCGTTGAGTACGTACGTGAGGTCCGCGCCCTCGGGGTGACCGCCCAGATCGCCGGTGTCGACGGTGCCTTCGCAGCCCGGGAGGTCGGTGGTCGGGTGCTCGTGGTCGTCGTGGCCGAGGGCCGGGTTGACGGTGACCTTGGAGCAGTCGACCGGCCCGTCCTCCGGATCGGTGACCGTGACCTTGTAGGGAATCGTGTCGCCGAACGTGATGAGCTTGCCGTTGACCGGGAAGTCGATGGTCACCTTCGGCGCGGTGTTGCCCGCGGTGACCGGGATGTTGGCGTAGCCCGACTTGCCGGTGGAGTCGGTGACCTCGAGCTGGGCGGTGAAGTCCCCCGCGGTGGTGTACGTGTGGGTGGGGGCCGCCTCGGTGGAGTCGTACGTGCCGTCGCCGTCGAAGTCCCAGGCGTAGGACAGCGCGTCGCCGTCCGGGTCCGTGCTGCCCGCGCTGGAGAAGGCGACTTCGAGTGGCAGGGGCCCGTTCGTGGCGGAGGCCGTGGCCTTGGCGACCGGGATGCGCTGCCCCTGGGCGTAGTCGACGCGGTACAGGCCCGAGTCGTTGTTGCCGCCGCCAAAGGAGCTGCCCCATTCGAGGACGTACAGCGAGCCGTCGGGGCCGAAGGTCATGTCCATCGGTTTGTTGAACCGCACCGAGGACAGGAAGTCGTTGATCTTGAGGAGCTTCGAGTCCGTGTCGAACCGGACCTCTTTGACGTAGTTGCGCGCCCACTCGTAGAAGAAGCCGGCTCCCTCGAAGTAGGCGGGGAACTTCGTGGTGGAGGGGTTCTCGCTGTCGTAGCGGTAGACCGGGCCGCTCATCGGGGCTGAGCCGCCGGAGCCCATCTCGGGGAACTCCTCGGAGGTGTCGTACCCGTACCAGATCTCCGGCTGTGTGAGGGCCGGCAGGTCGGTGAGCCCGCTGTTGTTGGGGGAGGGGTTCGTCGGGTTCGCGCAGTCGAACTTGGCGCCGACTTCCTTGGTGTCCGGGTTGTACGGGGCGTACGCCTGGTTGTTACCGTGGCAGAACGGCCAGCCGAAGTTGCCCGGCTTCTTGATGACGTTGTACTCGACGAGGCCCTCCGGCCCCCTGTCGGTGGCGGGGGCTCCGCGGTCGGGGCCGTAGTCGGAGACGTGGACGTATCCGGTCTTCGGGTCGACGGTGAAGCGGAACGGGTTGCGGAAGCCCATCGCGTAGATCTCGGGGCGGGTCTTCTCGGTGCCCGGCGTGAAGAGGTTGCCCTCGGGGATGGTGTAGCCGCCGTCCGTGGTGGGCTTGATGCGCAGGATCTTGCCGCGCAGGTCGTTGGTGTTGCCCGCGGTACGTGCGGCGTCGAGCATCTCCTTGCCCGCACGCCAGTCGATCGGCGCGTAGCCCTGCCAGTCGGGGTCGAGGTTGGGCGGTACGTCGTCGCCGACCCCGAGATAGAGGGTGCCGTCCGGGCCGAACTCGACGGCGCCGCCGGTGTGTCCGGGTTCGGGGAAGGTGCGGTCCCGGTAGGCGGGGACGTCAAGGAGCTTCTTCTCGCTGGCCGGGTCGAGTGTGCCGCCGTTGATGGTGAAGCGGGAGAGACGGTTGACGTCGTTCGTGGCTCCGGCGGGGGAGTGGTACAGGTAGATCCAGCCGTTCGTGCCGAAGTCCGGGTCCAGCTCCATACCGATCAGGCCGTCCTCGCCGCCGGTGTAGACGTCGAGCTTGCCCGCGGTGACGGTGGAGTGGGCCTCCGGGTCGAAGATCTTCACTTCGCCGCTGCGCTGGACGTAGTAGACGCGGCCGTCCTTGGCGACGTCGAGTTCCATCGGGTCGGCGGTGTTGTCGTCGAGGGTGACCTTCTCGTAGCCGCTCCAGACGGTGCCGCCGCAGTCGCCCGGCTCGTTGCCCGCAGCCCACTTCAGTCCGCCGATGACATGGTCCCGGAAGAACGCCTCGCTGTAGGCCGGGGTGTCATGCCCCATCGCGGTGGCCCAGACCTTGCCGCCCTGGGTGCTGCGGCACCAGGAGATGGGGTGGTCGGCGCCCATCGCGGAGCCGCCCGGGTTGTACGTCGTCTCGTCCGCGGTGACCAGGACGTGCACATCGCCGCGGGGATTGCGGTCGAAGTTGTACCACTCCTCCGGGCGCTCCCAGCGCTCGGGCAGGCCCTTGGTGGAGGGGTGGACGCGGTCGGCGACCTTGGCTGTCCCCTGAAGCACGCCGGGTGAGTGGGCCGGCATGTGGACGCCGCCGTTGATGGTCTCGTCCCACCACGGGAACTGTTCCTCGACGCCCATGTCGAGGGTGTTGTGGAGGGCGACGACGCCCTTCCCACTGCGTACGTACGTCTCCATCGCCTCGCGCTGCGCGTCGGTGTCCCAGACCATGCCGGAGTTCTGCAGCATGACGACGGCGTCGAAGTCTTTCAGCGTCTCGTCGTCGAAGACGGCCGGGTCGGCGCTCTGGACGATCTCGAAGTTGTTCTCGGCCGCCTCTTCCTCGAACATCTTGATGCCCGCGGGGATGGAATCGTGGACGTAACCCACGGCGCGGGTGAAGAGCAGGGCACGGAAGGCGGGTTCGGCACTGGCGGCGGTGGCGGCGCCGGCGGGAAGCGCGGCGAGCCCGAGCAGTAACGCGCTCGCCGAGGCGACGACCGCCCTTCTTATACCGCGAGCATGACGGCTCATTACCGGTCCTCTCTGGGGGGAGTTCGGTGCGCGGGTGCGGTACCGATCAGGGGGTGTCGAGAGCCTGGCGGAGGAAGGCGAGGCCCTCGGTGGCGATCCCGTCCTGAGTGGGGGCGAGGGGGCGCCAGACGGACGCGGCGACGGCGATCGTGTTGTTGTGCGCGGTGAACGACTCGATGCACAGGGCGCCCCGGTAGCCGCTCCCGTCCAGCGCGGTGAGAAACCCGGCCCAGTCGAGATGGTCGGCGCCGGGAGTGCCACGGTCGTTGGCACACACCTGGACGTGGACGATGCGGGAGCCGGCCTCGCGGACGGCACCGGGCAGACCGCGCTCCTCGATGTTCTGGTGGTAGGTGTCGAGGGCGACCCCGATGACCGAGGCGTCGAGGCCCTCCAGGGCCGTGAGGGTCTGGCCTACGGTGTTGAGCAGACCGGTCTCGTACCGGTTGAGCGGCTCGACCCCGATCCGTACCCCCGCGGCGCGCGCGTGGTCGACCACGGGCGCGATGTTCTCCCTGAACTCCGCGCAGTCGGTGGCTCGTTCCGCGGCGGTCATACGCCAGGTGCGTCCGACAGCCGTGTACACCGGGCCGGCGACGACGGGGGCCGCCACCGCGTGGGCCGCGTCGACGCACCGCAGGAGATAGTCCTGCGTGGCCCGCACGGTGCCCGGCTCTGTCCGTACGAGATTCCGGTCGGGCGGCATGACCGCGATCACGGCCGCCGGGGCGAGCCCGGTCGCCTCCAGCACCCTGGCGGTGGCCGCAGGATCCCAGTCCCCGGTCTGCTCCAGCGGCAGTTCCACGCAGTCGAAACCCCAGCCGGCCAGCTTCGGAAGGACCTCGGCCAGGGCGGCGCCGTCGACGGGGGAGTGCCAGATCCACGGATTGGCGCCGAGCGGGAAGCGTGTCATCCCTCGCCTCCCGGGCCGTGCGGGAACCGCGTCATCCCTTGCCTCCCCAGTCCTCGGGGAACCCGGGCAGATCCGCGCAGCCGCACATCGCGTAGTGCAGGGGCGGCATGCCCGGCCTGAGGTACTCGTCGAGGTTGTCCTCGGTGACGGAGGGCTGCGGGAGCTTCCACTCCTTGGGGACCTGCTGCCCCTGGAGGATCCTCAGAGCGGCTATGACCGGGGTGCGCCACTGGAAGGTCGGGTACGTCGGGGCGATGGCGGTGAGCTTCTTCTCCTTCCACGCCTGCAGGAAGTCCTGCTGGTCCTCACCGGTGAGGGGCGGTACGTCCTGACCCGCGTCCTCGAACGCCTCCACCGCGGCCACGGCGGTCGCGCCGGAGTCCATCCACACGCCGTCGAGGCTGCCGTGCCGGGTCAGCGCGTCGGTGACGACCGACTTGGTCTTGGCCGGGTCACCGTCGGTGAACTTCACGTCGACGACATCGAGTCCGCTCTTGTCGAAGGCGACCGCCGCAGCCGACCAACGGGTTTCGAGCACGTCCACACCGGGCGAGATGCGCAGGGCGAGGATCTTGCCCCCGGGCTTGACCTTCTCGACGAGGAAGTCCGCGGCGACCGCCCCGTATCCGTAGCCTCCGACCGGGTTGATGAACGTCACCGCGCAGTCCGTCTCCACCCCGCGGTCGAAGACGATGACCGGCACCTCGACGCAGGCCTGCTCGACGGCGGGGGTGAGCGTGGCGGTGGTGTTCGGGGAGACGATCAGGGCGTCGCAGCCCTTGCCGGTGAGCTCCTGTATGTCGGAGATCTGCTTGTCGTCCTTGCCCTGGGCGTCGAGGACGGTGAACTCGGTGATCTCCTTGTGCAGTCCGACCTCCGCCTTCATGTTCTTCAGGCCGACCTGGCGCCAGGGGTTGAAGACACCGGCGTTGGAGAAGCAGAGGTGGACACCGCCGGCCTTCTCCTTCTTGTACCGCGTGGTGTCGGTGAGCTCGGGGCTGAGCATCTGTTCCCACGGCTTGCCCGCGGGGCCCTGCGGCTGCTCCTTCGCGAGGGCCAACTGACGCTCGTACTCGCCCTGTTCGAAGAACTTGGACTGCTTGCCGGTGCCCGTCCCGTCCCCCGTCGCCGAGGCGCTGCCGGGGGCGCCCGGCGAGTCCGGTGGCGTGTCGCTCGTACAGGACGCGAGGAGACCCGCCGCGAGCAGGGCGGCGGCCGAGGTGAGAGCGCGGCCGCGGAGCGGGCTTCTGCGCAGGGGGCGGATCGCTGTCATAAGGGTTGTCCTCCCGAGGGGTTGGTACGTCGGCGGCGCAGCCGGGACCAGTCGGCGGCTCCCAGCCCGACGGCGGCAATGACGATGCATCCTTGGACGGTGGACTCCAGCGCGCCGGAGACGCCCTGGAGGTTGAGCAGGGTGAACAGCGCCTGCAGCGAGAAGGCGCCGGCCATGGCGGCGACGACGGAGCCCCGCCCGCCGCCGAGCACCACGCCGCCGAGGACCACGGCCGTGATGGCCTCGAACTCGTAGCCCCTGCCCGCCTGGGCGGAGACGCCCGAGAAGCCGCCGACCAGGACGGCGGCGAGCGCCGCGGCGGTCCCGGAGAGGATGAAGGCGATGGTCCGGGCCCGGGCGACCCGCACCCCGGCGAGGGCCGCGGCGCGTTCGCTGTCGCCGGTGGCGACGAGCGTACGGCCGAAGTCCGAGCGCATCAGCAGTACGGCGGCGGCGCCGGCGACGAGGCAGACGATCACTGCGGACGGCAGCCAGCCGAACGCGGCGCCGCGCCCGAGCTGGCGGAAGGCGGCCGGCAGGGCGCCCTGCGGGGAGCCGCCGGTCCAGAAGAAGACCGCGCCTTCGAGGATCAGCATCATGCCGAGGGTGGTGATGAACGACGGCACCCGCAGGGCCGTGGTGATGAGCCCGTTGACGAGTCCGGCCACCCCGCCCGCGACGAGCAGCACGGCGGTGACGAGCGGCCAGGGGGCGTCGGGGAACGAGCCGTACAGCTCGGCGGCGACCACGACACCCGCGGTCACGATCGCCCCTACGGAAAGGTCGAACTCGCCGCAGACGATGACCAGATACTGGCCGGCGGCGAGGATCACCAGGGGCGCGGCGCGTTTGACGAAGGAGAGGAAGCGGTCGGGTTCGTAGAATCCCGGATCGGTGAGGGCCAGCGCGGCGAGCAGCACGGCGAGCAGGACATACACGGGGGCGCCGGTGCCCAGCGCCCGTACAACGCGCTTGCCGCGGGTGACGGTTGCCGTGGTCATACGGTCGCCCTTCCCTTCGGTCATGCGGTCGGCCTCGCCTTCGCGGCACGGCGGGGCCTGGCGTAGACGGCGACGGCCGCGATGATGACGACCCCGCGGACCACGTTCTTGAAGAACGGGTCGACGGCGAGCTGGTTGAAGACGCTGTCCAGGACGGCGAGGACCAGGACACCGCCGAGCGTCCCCGCCACTCCGCCGCGGCCGCCGGCCAGCGCGGTGCCACCGAGGACCACGGCGGCGATCGACTCGAGGTCGTAGCGGGCCTCCGTACCCGCCCAGGGCGCTCCCGCGCCGAGGCGTGCCGCGAGGAAGAGCGCGGCCGCACCGACGCACAGGGAGCAGATGATGTGCGCGATGACGACGGTACGGCGGGTGCGGACGCCCGAGAGCCTGGCGGCGTGTTCGTCGCCGCCGGTCGCGTACATGTGATGGCCCAGGCGGGTACGGCGGGTGAGGAACCACACCGCGCCGGCCACCGCCGCGAGGAGGAACACCGAGACGGGGACCGGGCCGATACGGTCGTAGCCGAGGTGCTGGAAGGAGGCCGGTACCTTCCCGGCGGGGCCGGTGTAGTTGTCCTCGATCCAGCCGCGCAGGATGAACGCCGTCCCCAGCGTCGCGATGAACGCGTTGACCTTCAGGCCGGTGACGACCAGTCCGTTGGCGAGCCCGACCGCGGCCGACAGCGCGAGGACGGCGATCACGGCCGTCACGACGCCGCCGCTCGCCATGGTCTCGGCGGCGACGAGTGTGCCGAGGCTGATGAGGTAGGCGACCGACAGGTCCAGGGAGCCGGTGAGGATGACGGCTGACTGGCCGACGGCGACGAGGCCGAGCGCGACACTGTTCTGCAGGATCGTGACCACGTTGGTGGCGGTGAGGAACTCCCCGCCACGGGCGGCGACCACGATCCAGCCGAGG
Organism: Streptomyces sp. NPDC042201; assembly: GCF_055582185.1. Lineage (NCBI taxonomy): Bacteria > Bacillati > Actinomycetota > Actinomycetes > Kitasatosporales > Streptomycetaceae > Streptomyces > Streptomyces sp. NPDC042201. The sequence continues at coordinate 50,040 of NZ_JBVJDS010000022.1, forward strand.
ACGGTGACGGTCAGCGCCGCGAGCCAGACACCGACGACGGGGTCGCCGAGCCGGACCCCGTGGAGGCGGACGCGGGTTCGGGGCGGCGCGAGCGGCGGGGGTCCGGTCGCGGTCACGCGGCGGCCTCCCGGCCGCCCCGGCGGCCGCTGGTGGCGAGTCGCATGATGCTCTCCTCCTGCACGCCGGCGGGTAATTCGCCCACGAGGCGGCCCTCGGACATCACGAGGAGCCGGTCGCTCATGCCGATCAGCTCGGGCAGTTCCGAGGAGATGATCAGTACGGCGAGTCCTTCACGGGCGAGTTCACGTACGAGGGTGTGGATGGCGGCCTTGGCGCCGACGTCGACGCCGCGGGTCGGCTCGTCGAACAGGAGTACGCGGGGCCGGGCCGCGAGCCACTTGGCGATGACGACCTTCTGCTGGTTGCCGCCCGAGAGATACAGCGCCTGCTGGTCCTCGCCGCGCGCCTGGAGGCGTACGCGATCGAGGAGCGCCGTGATCTCCCTGCCCGTCGGCGGTCCGCCGCGCGGGGAGACGGCCCGGGTGACGAGCAGCGTGTTGTCCCGTACGGACTGGTGCAGCGCGAGGCCCTCCGTCTTGCGGTCCTCGGTGACCAGCGCGATGCCGGCGCGGATGGCGGTGCGCGGGCGGCGGGGCCGCAGCGGCCTGCCGCCGACGGTCATGCCGCCCGTGGTGAAGGGGGCCGCACCGAACAGGGCACGCGCGAGGGACGTCCGCCCGGATCCCTGGAGTCCTGCCACGCCGACGACCTCTCCCGCCCGCAGGGTCAGGTCGATGTCACGGATGCGGGCATTGCCGCCGCCGGTGACCGTGAGCCGCTCCGCTCCGATCTCCTCCGGGCGGGCGCGCGGCGGGTAGTAGGCGGTCAGCTCCCGGCCGACCATGCCCCGGACCACCTGGTCGGCGTCGGTTTCAGCGGTGCGCAGGGTGCTGACGCGGCGGCCGTCCTTGAGGACGGTGATGCGCTGCGAGAGGTCGAAGACCTCCGGCAGGCGGTGGGAGATGTAGAGAATTCCGAGGCCGCGCGCGGTGAGCCGGCGCACGAGCGCCGCGAGGAGTTCGCTCTCATGGCCGGCCAGGGGCGCGGTGGGTTCGTCCATGACGAGGACCCGGACGTCGGAGGCGAGAGCCTTGGCGATCTCGACGGTCTGCTGCCGCGCCACGGAGAGGTCCCTGACCAGGGTGCGCGGGGTGATGCCGGTCTCGTCGATCCCGTCCAGGAGTTCACCGGTGCGGCGCTCCATGGCTGTGCGGTTCACGAGTCCGTGGCGGACCGGTTCACGGCCGAGGAAGACGTTCTCGGCGACCGTGCGGTGGGGAAGGAGCGCGAACTCCTGGTGGATGATGCCGATTCCGGCGGCCTGAGCCTGCGCCGGGTGGGTGAAGGCGTGCGCTGTGCCGTCGAGCGTGATGGTGCCGGAATCGGGGACGTACTCGCCGGCGAGGATCTTCATCAGGGTGGACTTGCCGGCGCCGTTCTCGCCCACCAGGGCATGGACTTCGCCCCGTTCGAGGTCGAGCCCCACGTCGTGGAGCACCCGCACCCCCAGGAAGCTCTTGGACACGCCTTGCATCGTCAGCATCGGCCAACTCCTCGGTCAGCGGTCTGCAGTGCAGAGTCGTGACTGGCCTTTGACCTGTCAAGGGTCCAAGAGGGCACGTATATAAGGGAGTTGACGGTAACTTGCGTCGACCGGCGAACTTAGAACGCCTTGTGAGCAGCGAAAGTCGTACCTAGGGTGACTGTCATGTCTGCGCCGTCGGATCACAGCGGTTCCGCCACCCACTCGCCGGGCGAGGTGCTGGCGCTGATCAGTTCAGGAGCGGTGACGACGCGCGCGGACATCGCGCGGATCACCGGACTGGCCCGCTCCACGGTCTCCCAGCGGGTGGACGCCCTGATCGCGCACGGCCTGGTCGACGAATCGGCTCCCGCCCCCGGCGACTCGACCGGAGGCCGCCCGCCGCGCCGGCTCCAACTGCGCACCGCCGAGCACCTGGTGGCCGGCGTCGACCTCGGCGCCTCGCACTGCGCGGTGGCGCTGACGGACATCGGGGGAGCGGTGCTGGCCGCGCACAAGGAGCCGCTGTCGATCGCGGACGGCCCGGAATCGGTCCTGCGCCGGGTGGAGCGGGCACTGCAGGCGTTGCTGAAGGAGACGGGACGGGATCCACGGACGCTGCGTTCGATCGGGGTCGGGGTGCCGGGACCTGTCGAGTTCTCGACCGGCCGCCCCATCGATCCGCCGATCATGCCGGGCTGGCACCAGTATCCGATCCCGGACTTCTTCGCCTCGCGCTTCGGGGTGCGGGCGCTGGTCGACAACGACGTGAACGTGATGGCGCTGGCCGAGCAGCGTCGGGCGTTTCCCGACACCCGCTACCTCCTCTACATCAAGGTCGGTACGGGCATCGGCTGCGGCATCGTGGCCGACGGCCGGCTCCACCGCGGCGCTCAGGGCAGCGCCGGCGACATCGGACACATCCAGGTCGGGGACCAGGCGGAGTCGTGCCGGTGCGGCAACACCGGCTGTCTGGAGGCGGTGGCGGGCGGCGCGGCGCTCGCGGCGAAACTGGCCGGTCTGGGGCTGGACGCGGCCTCGGGCAGCGATGTGGTGCGGCTGGTGGCCTCCGGCAACCGGGACGCCGTACGGATGGTGCGTGAGGCGGGCCGCGCGGTCGGCGAGGTCCTGGCGGGACTGGTGAACTTCTTCAATCCGGACACGGTGGTGCTCGGTGGCGCCCTGGCCGCCGTGCACGACCAACTCCTGGCCGGGGTACGGGAGGCGGTGTACCGGCGCTCGCATCCGCTGGCCACCCGGGTGCTGCGGATCGAGCCGAGCCGTACGGGCGAGAACGCCGCGGTCATCGGGGCGGGGATTCTCGCGACCGAGCACGCCCTGTCACCCTCCCAGGTGGACCGCCGGCTGGCGCGGGCGACGGCCTGATCCGGTCAAGAGGCCGGAGGCGACCGCCCTGCGACGGGCAGGCGCGGTGGGTCCTCGGGGGCCCGGCGGAGATCTCGGAAGACCTGCCGCCGGGCCCGGGACCGCGCCGTACCCCGTCCCCACGGGTCTGGCGCGGCGGGGCCGGTCTCCGCTCTCGGCGGCCCCGGTCTGCGTGGGCCGCGGCGGTCGGTGCCGGGGCCTCGGTGCGGGAACGCGGTCAGCCGGACGTGCGGTACCTGAGGCCGTGCGAGGCGGCGGTGACCGCGCCCAGGACCGCGGTGATGCCGGCGATGACGAAGCAGAGCACGTAGGCGTCCACCGTCGGTACGGACGTGTTCTGAATGACGTTGGCGGTGAGGATGGACGCCGTCGCCGCGCTGGCCACGCTGCCGCCGACGGTGCGGACGAGGGAGTTGATACCGCTGGCGATTCCGCTCTGCTCCATCGGAACGTGTTGTACGGCGAGGGTGCCCAGCGCCGCGTACGCGATGCCGAAGCCGACGCCCTGGATGGCGCTGAAGATCATGACGTCCGCGGCGCTGCCGTGGTTGAGAGCCAGCCAGACATAGCTGAGTCCGCCGATGGACGAGCCGATGGCCAGGGTCCACGCCGCGCCGAGCCGGGCCTCGAACCGTCCGGCCAGCGCGGAGAAAAGAAGCATGGTCACCGTGCTGGGCAGCATGTACAGGCCGACGTCCAGCACCGAGCCGCTCAGCCCGTAGCCGACCTTGTCCTCAGGCGTCTGGATGAAGTTGGAGACGAGGGTGAAGCCGGCGAACATCGCGAAGCCGAGCAGCAGGGAGGCCACGTTCGCCTGGAGCGACTTGGGCCCCACCAGCAGGCCCATCCGGACCAGCGGGTCGCGGGAGCGCAGCTGAAGGAAGACCCAGAGCGGGAGCAGGACGGCGATTCCTACGAAAAGGCCGATGATCCGTGTGTCGGTCCAGCCCCACGCGTTGCCCTGACTGATGGCCAGCAGCAGCATGACCAGCCAGGCGGCCAGGGTGGCGGCGCCGAGCAGGTCGGGCCTGCCGCCGGTGCGCTTGCCCGCCTCCGTGGTGAACATGACGACGAACACCAGGCCGATCCCGGCCATCACGGCGGAGATCCAGAACACCGGGTGGTGGCTGTCGGTGTTGTCGGCGACGACGCCGGTGACGAGCATGCCGAAGGCGCCGCCCACGCCCAGGGTGGCACTGACGACACCGATCGCCGAGGTGACCTTCTCGCGCGGGAAGGTGTCCCGGATCATGCCGATGGCCAGCGGGATCACCGCCGCGGCCGCGCCCTGGAGCGCGCGGCCCGCGATCATCATGCTGAGTGAGTCGGAGAGCGCGCAGACCACCGAGCCGACGATGAGCAACGCCATCGTCAGTGTGATCATCTTTTTCTTGCCGTACATGTCGCCGAACCGGGACAGCAGCGGGGTGGCGACCGCTCCGGCCAGCAGTGTCGCGGTGAACACCCAGGCGACCGAGGACACCGATGTGTCGAAGGTCTGCATCAGCCGGGGCAGCAGCGGCAGGACGAGCGTCTGCTGGAGGGATACGACCAGTCCGGCAACGCCCAGGGCGACCAGCGTGAGGCCCGGTCTGGGCGTCGCCGTGGGCGAACCGGTCGCGCCCCGCTCGGCCACCGTGGTGGTGGTGTCTGTCATGAGAGAACTCCTGCGGTGCTGGAAGAGAGGTCCGGCCGGTCCCGAGCGCGGCGGGACGGTGATTTGCTTGAGTCAGGCAAGCATGTGCGAGTTAATTGAGTCAATCAAGTGAATGTAAAATTGCTTGACTTACGCAAGTAGATGTTAAGGTGCATACATGCCCACCCCACCGCCGGCGGTTACCCCGGGTTCGACCGACGTGATCGAGATCGAGCGGGCGCTGAGCCGCATCGCCTATCTGTCCAGCCGCGTCCGGCAGCACGACCGCCTCATGACCCAGGCCGGAGTGTCACTGGACCGTGCGGCCGTGGCGTTGCTGCGGCGGATCGCCGATTCCGAACCCCTGCGCCCCAGTGCGCTGGCGGCCCGGTTGGCCGTCGAGGCGTCCCATGTCACCCGGCAGGTGCAGCAGCTGGAGCGGTCGGGGTACGTGACCCGCGTCCCGGACCCGGACGACCGCCGCGCGCAGCGCATCGAGCTCACCCCGGCCGGGCAGGAGGTGGTCGACCGCATCCGCGAGGCGAGCTACCAGGGAATGCGGGCGGCCCTGGCGGCCTGGTCGCCGCAGGACCTCCAGCAACTCGCCACCCTGTTCCATCGGATGGTCGACGACTTCCTCGGCTACGCCGAAGCCGAGGCCGGCGCCGCCCAGGAACAGGAAGAGGACGCCCAGCCGCGGCGCCCCGCCTGACACCCACGGCTCCGGGTGCCCGAGGTCTCGGCTCTGCCGTGCGGACGTGAAGTGTGAGCCTTACGCGACGTGGTCCTTCGATGTACGGGATGTGCGAGGTGTACGAGATGCGCGGGAGCATCGGCGAGAAACCGTCGGCGGTTCGTGGGGCCGGGCAGCACGTCCTGCTCGTCGTCGGGGACCAGGGAATCGCCGAACTGCTCTCGACCACCATGGAGCTGGCGGGTTATCGGGTCGGAACGGCGCGCACCGGTACGGAGGGCCTTGCGCGGATCGCGGGACACCGCTTCGACCTGGTGGTCCTCGACGCGACGCTGCCGGACCTGAACGCTCTCGCCCGCGGGCGCCGCCCCGACGCCGACCGCCCGCCGGTGCTCTTCCTGACCGTGTGCGAGTACCTGGACCACCTCGTTCCCGAACTGGGGCCCGGCCAGGAGGACTACGTCACCATGCCGTTCCGGATCGCCGAGGTCCTGGCCAGGGCGAAGGTGTTATTGCGCGGCCGTGGCCGCGGCCCGGTGCGGCGGGGGCCGTACTACGGCGACCTCGTCCTGAACGACGACATCTGCCAGGCGTGGCGCGGGCCGCGGGCGCTCGATCTCACTCCCGCGGAGTACCGGCTGCTGCGTCATCTGCTGGTCAACGCGGACCAAGTCCTCTCGAAGGAACAGATCTGCCGCCACGTCTGGGGCGACGGCCGCGCCGACAACGCCATCGAGAAGCTCGTCTCCCGCCTCCGGCGCAAGGTCGACCGCAAGGAACCGCCGCTGATCCATACCCGCAGGGGTTTCGGCTACCGGCTCGGCCGCTGACCGGTCCGGCCGCCGACCGGCCCGCGCGTTGGTGGACCTGGGTATCACCGACGCCGTATCGCGCGTGTGATCGTCGTCACGTCAGCTTGTTGTCAGGTATCCGGCCGGATGGTGTCAGTCCGCTCCGGTTGTATCGGTGTCCAGGCACGGAGGCCTCCGGCCCCCTTCCCCGATCTCCGCTCCGGCGGAGTCCCCACCGAGGAGTGATATGGCCGAGACACCGGCAGGTACGGCGGACGGCGCGGACCCGGAGGCACTCGGATTCGACCCGGCCGCCCTGCGCGAGCGGTACCGGGCCGAGCGCGACCGCCGGATCCGCCCCGATGGCAGCAAGCAGTACCGCCGTACCACCGGAGAGTTCGGCTACTACGTCGACGACCCGTACGCGGAGCCCGTGCCCGACCGGGAGCCCCTCGACGACCGGGTCGAGGTCGCGATCATCGGTGGCGGGTTCGGCGGCCTGGTCGCCGGCGCCCGGCTGCGTCAGGCGGGTATGCGGGACATCCGGGTGATCGAGAAGGCCGGGGACTTCGGCGGAACCTGGTACTGGAACCGGTATCCGGGGATCCACTGTGACATCGAGTCGTACATCTATCTGCCGCTGCTCGAAGAGGTCGGCCATGTGCCGAGGATGAAGTACGCGCCGGGCGAGGAGATCAGGCAGCACGCGCGGGCGATCGGGCGGCAGTTCGATCTCTACCGTGACGTCTGCTTCCGGACGGAGGTGACCGAACTCCGCTGGGACGAGACCGCGTGCGAGTGGACCCTCCGCACCGACCGCGGCGACCGTATGAGGGCGCGCTACGTGGTGGTCTCCAGCGGACCGTTCAGCCGGCCGAAGCTCCCCGGCATCCCAGGCATCGAGACCTTCCGCGGGCACACGTTCCACACGAGCCGCTGGGACTACGAGTACACCGGCGGTGACGCGGACGGCGGTCTGCACAAGCTCGCTGACAAGCGTGTCGCCGTCGTCGGCACCGGCGCGACCGCCATCCAGTGCGTGCCGCACCTGGGGCGCGACGCCCAGCACCTCTACGTGTTCCAGCGCACGCCGTCCTCGGTCGACGTACGCGACAACCGCCCCACGGATCCCGAGTGGGCCGGGGCGCTGACGCCCGGCTGGCAGCGGCGCCGCCGGGACAACTTCCTCGCCCAGGTCGCCGGCGGCGGCGCGGACGAGGACATGGTGTCCGACCGCTGGACCACCAGTGCCCGTCTGCTCCAGAGCCTCATGCCGAGCAGCGGCGGCGAGGAGCTGTCGCCCGAGCAGCGAGGCCGCGTGGCCGAGTTGGCCGAGCTGGCCGACTTCAAGAAGATGAACGAGATACGTGCCCGGGTGGACGCCGTCGTCGAGGACCGGGCAACGGCGGAGGCACTCAAGCCCTGGTACCGCTACATGTGCAAGCGCCCCACGTTCAGCGACACCTACCTGCCCACGTTCAACCGGGCCAATGTCACGCTGGTCGACACGGCCGGGCGCGGTGTCGAGCGCATCACCGAGGGCGCTCTCGTGGCCGGCGGCGTCGAGTACGAGGTCGACTGCGTCATCTTCGCGACCGGGTTCGACCTCGGTGGCCCGCCGGCCGAGCGGGCCGGACTCGACGTACGCGGCCGGGGCGGTGTCACCTTGGCCGAGTCCTGGAAGGACGGTCCGAAGACGCTCCACGGGTTCTACAGCCACGGCTTCCCCAACTTCTTCCACCTCGGCGCCCTGCAGAACGCGGTCTCCGTCAACTTCGCCCATGTCCTGGACGAGCAGGCGGTCCACATCGCCGAGGTCGTCGCCGAGGCGCACAAGCGCCAGGCCCGGTACATCGAGCCGACGGCCGAAGCGGAGGCCGCCTGGGTCGCCACGATCCGGGACACGGCGCGGAACACCCACGCGTTCCTCGCCGAGTGCACTCCGGGCTACTACAACAACGAGGGTAACCCCGGCAAGCGGAGCGAGTCGTACGGCGGCGGGCCGATCGAGTTCTACGAACTGATCAAACGCTGGCGCACGGACGGGGACATGGGCGACGCCCTCATCCAGTGACCCGGCGGAGGACACCGGTTCCCGTGACAGCACCGTCAAAAGGACAACGCCTTCAGAAGAGGGGGAGCGATGACGCGGCCCAGCCGATTCGACGACACAGGCCACCAGCACGCCACGAGCGAGCGGTGGAATACGACGAGGCTGAACCCGCCGAACCGGCTGTGGGGCTCGAACGGCATCACCTTCGGCCCTGACGGGCGGTTGTACGTGGCGCAGTTCATCGCCGGACAGATCAGCGCCGTGGACCCCGCCTCGGGAGACGTCGAGGTGGTGGTGGACCTGGACAGCCCGGTCGAGGCGCCGGACGATCTCTCGTTCGGCGCGGACGGTGCGATGTACATCGCCGATCTGACACCCGGCAGGGTGTGGCGCCGCAGCCCCGAGGGGCAGTTCACGCTGGTCTCCGAAACGGTGAAGGTGCCCAACGGCATCACCTGCGTCGGAGACCGCCTCTTCGTCAACGAGATGCGCAGCAACGGCCGTTTGATGGAGCTGTTCCCCGACGGTGGTGATCCCCTGGTGCTCACCGACGGGCTGGCCTGGGGCAACGCGATGCAACTCGGCCCGGACGGCCTGCTCTACTACCCGCACATGCTCGCCAAGGAGGTCTGGCGGATATCTCCCGACGGCGGTGTGCCCGAGCTGGTCGCCGGGGACGTGGACGACCCGGTCGCCGTACGGTTCGACCGGGGCGGTGTCCTGGTCGTGCTGTCGCGCGGGGTGGCGGGCATCGTGACCCGCATCGACCTCCGTACCGGAGCGCGGTCGACCGTCGTCACCGGTGTCGCGGGGCTGGACAACGCGGCGTTCGACGAGGAGAACAGGATGTTCGTCTCCAGCTACGCGAGCGGCGGGGTCACGGAGATGCACACCGACGGCCGGATCCGGGAGATCGTGCCCCGGGGGCTCGACGGTCCCTTCGGTGTGACGGTCGATCTGGGCGGCACGGTGTACGCGGCCGACCACTTCAGCCTGGCGAGCCCGGGGGGCTCCGACGGGACCGAGTCCGGCGGCGTGATCACACACGATCTGCTGCACTTCGTTCACGGCGTCACCGCGGACGACGGGTTCCTGCACCTCACCTCGCAGCTCGGTGACGTCCGTACCTACGACCCCGTACGGAAGACCACACGGGTGCGGGCGACCGGGCTGAGCGAACCCACCGGAATCGCGGTCGCGCCGGACGGCTCACTCGTGGTCGCCGAAACGGGCAGCGGCCGGATCCTGCGGATCGACGAGACCGACACCGTCACCGTGCTCGCCGCCGGACTCGAACATCCCGTGGACGTGGCCTTCGACGCGGAACAGCGCTGCTACGTCAGCGACGACCGGCTCGGGGCGGTGCTCCGGCTCGACGACGGCGAAGCGCTCACCGTCGCGGACGGGCTCGGCGCGCCGCAGGGCCTGGTCGTCCGCGCCGGCGAACTGTTCACGGTGGAGACGGCGCACCGGCGGCTGCGGGCGATATCCCTCGCCACGGGGGAGAGCAGGATCGACGCCGAGAACCTCGCGGTCGGCCTGCCTCCCGGCATCGTCCGCACCGAACCCCGGCCGGTTCCCGGCGTTCCCGGCCGCCCCCGCCAGTTCGCCGGCCTCGCGGTCGGCCCGGATGGCTCCCTCTTCGTCTCGGCCAATGGCGAGGGGAGTGTGCTGCGACTCTCCTGACCGCGCCTGAGTACGCCGGGCGCGGGGTCGTAGGCGGTCGACGCGGCTACTCGAACCGCGTGGTGTCGCCCGCGCCCCGGCGTACGATCTCGAGTTCGCCGCTGGAGAAGTCGATGACCGTGGTCGGCTCGGTGCCGCAGTCGCCCGAGTCGAGCACGACGTCCACGACGTGGTCGAGTTGTTCCTTGATCTCCCAGCCCTGTGTCATCGGTTCGTCCTCGTCGGGCAGGAGCAGGGTGCTGGAGAGCAGCGGCTCGCCGAGCTCGGCGAGGAGAGCCTGAGCCACGACATGGTCGGGGATCCGGACGCCGACCGTCTTCTTCTTCGGGTGCAGCAGCTGACGCGGCACCTCCCTCGTCGCGGGCAGGATGAAGGTGTACCTGCCGGGTGTCGCCGCCTTGATCGCGCGGAACACGTCGTTGTCGATCTGCACGAACTGACCCAGCTGCGCGAAGTTCTGGCACACCAGGGTGAAGTGGTGACGATCGTCGAGCTTGCGGATCGACCGGATGCGGTCGATGCCGTCACGGCTGCCCAGCTGGCATCCCAGTGCGTAACAGGAGTCCGTCGGGTACGCGACGAGCGCGCCGGACCGGATGCTGTCCGCCACATTGCTGATGGTGCGTCGCTGAGGATTCTCGGGGTGTACGTCGAAATACTTCGCCATTCGCCGAGTTTAAAGCCCGTTCCCGCGGATGATCTCCGACTGACGCGTGCGCGGGCCGGGCGACCGACCGCCAGGGGCTGGGGCCGGTCAGGTGGCGTGCCATCCGGACCAGCGCGTCACCGCGATCTCCACCACGGGTCCTTCCGGCGGGCGGTCGGCGTACTGCTGCTGGTACTTCCGCGTCAGCAGGCTTACGTACCGCGCGGACGCCGGCGACCCCTCGGCCGGCGGCAGCACAGTGGCCGTGGCGTCCGCGCGCGCCCACCACAGCCGGTCCCAGTCCTCGTCGTAGCCGTCGACGAGGAGGCAGACCTCGGGGTGGGCACGGATGTTGGCCAGCCGCTTCAGCCGGGCCGACCGCTTCGGCTTGTGGTCCACGGCGAAGGCCGCCGTGTCCCCGGTGAGGGCGAAGACCACCGGCACCAGGTGCGGACGGCCGGCGGCGTCGATGGTCGCGAGGCGGGCGATCCGGGCCCGGGCGAAGTGCTCCCGGGCCTGGCCGCTCGTCATCGTCGGCACTGCCACGGCCCCCGGCTCATCGCGGGCGCCGCGGCACTCGGTGGCTCACTGGAAGCGTCGCGCGACATCGGCGAGCTGGTCCAGATACGCCAGTGTCTCGGCCTCCGGCATCGTCGGCAGATAGAACAGCAGCCGCTCCACATCCAGCCGCGTGTACTGCTCGACGATCTCGGGCTCCTTCTCCACCGCGTACACGGTCACCGGAACCTGCCGGCCCGCGACCGCCCGCAGCCGGTCGATCTGCGGACCCAGTTGGCCGGCCGACATGCTGTTGGCCAGCCAGGCGTCGCCGAGGGCGGCCACCCGCTTGAAGGCCGCCTCGCCGCCACCCACGTAGAGGGGCGGGTGAGGGCGCTGGACCGGCTTCGGCCAGGAGTAGACGGGGTCGAAGTCGACGAACTCCCCGTGGAACTCGGCCTTGTCCTCCGTCCACAGCTCACGCATGGCCCGCAGCCGCTCGTCCACGAGACGGCCCCGGGTGCGCGGGTCCGTGCCGTGGTTCTCCATCTCCTCCCTGTTCCATCCGACACCGACCCCGAAGAGGACCCGCCCGCCGGAGACCAGGTCCAGGGACGCCACCTCCTTGGCTGTGATGATCGGATCCCGCTGGACCACCAGGGCGACGCCGGTGCCCAGCAGGAGCCGCTCGGTCACCGCGGCGGCCGCGGTGAGCGCGACGAACGGGTCGAGCGTGCGGTAGTACATCTCCGGCAGCTCGCCGCCGCCCGGGTACGGCGAGCGGCGGTCCGCCGGGATGTGGGTGTGCTCGGCGATGAACAAGGAGTCGAGTCCTCGCTCCTCGATGGCGCGCCCGAGCGCGGTGGGCGCGATGCCCTGGTCGGTGATGAAGGTCGATACACCGAACTTCACAGCGGCTCCCTCGGATTCCGGGTTCTCGGTGGTGCGGGCTCGCGGCTTCGCGGGGCTCGCGAGTTCGCAGTCCATGGCGAGGTACCCCCGATCGGCCCTGGCACAACAGTGCGTACGGCCGATCGGGCGATCCCCCGACGGCCCGGGCCGGTGCCTTCACGGCACGGCACGGCGCCACGCCGGAGGCCGGACTATCCAAGCCTTCATGATCTCTCTACGGTGGGTTCAGGGACTTCACGACGGCTTGAGCTACAAGGGGGATCCATGGAAGCCGAGTTGGCGGCATTGGCGACGTCGGGGGCGACGGCGCTGGTCGGTCTTATGGTCTCGGATGCCTGGACTCAAGGGAGAGAGCGACTGGCCCGCTTCTTCGCGCGAGGTGAGGACGAGAGCGCCGCCGAGGAAGAGCTCCGCGTTTCCCAGCAGGAGCTGGCGGCGGCTCGTGAGACGGACGACGAAGCGCCTGCCGCCGACATTGAGGCGATCTGGCGGATGAGGCTGCGCCGTGTGCTGCGGACGGACCCCGCCGCCGCGCAGGAGCTGCGGCTCCTGCTGGCGGAGCTGACCCCTCCGGCGGGCAGAGAGCCGGCCGTCGTCGTGCACAACAGCATCAGCGGTGGCGTGCAGAACGCTCCCGTCCTTCAAGGCCAGAACTTCTCCGGCGGACTTACGTTTCACAGCTCGGGCAGCCTTCCGCCCGAGCGGGGCGCGAGGGCCGTGTGAGCGGCGAGGACGCCGGGGCCCACCGCGAAGTGCCCCAGGTGAGCAATTCCCTGTCGGGGCAGGTCAACGGGCCGAGCGTGCAGGCCCAGCAGATCCATGGCGGTATCACCTTCAATGTGCACATGCCGTCCCCGCACGCGCCGGAGACCAGACCGGATCAGGTCCCCCCTCTGACCGTACGGTTCGTCAACCGCTCGGCGGACCTCTCCGTACTGGACGGCTGGTTCGGGGGAGACAGGAACGGCTCTCCGCCGGTCGGACTCGGCGCGCTCAGCGGACTGCCCGGCGTCGGCAAGACCGCGTTCATCTGCCGATGGGCGGAGAAATCTCGTGATCTGTTCCCGGACGGACAGATCTATATCGACTTCCATCCGCTGCGGGACCGGGCGGGCGGTGAGGTCTCCGAGGCGCTGGGCGTGTGCCTGAAGGCCCTGGGAGTGTCCGGTACCTACCTCCCGGAGTCCCTCGCCGAGCGGACCGCGTTGTTCCGCTCCCGGTCCTCCGGCCGGCGTCTGCTCGTCGTCCTCGACGGAGTGAACCAGCCCGCGCAGGTCAGACCCCTGGTGCCCAAGGGGCCCGGCAGTGTTCTGCTGGTCACGAGCAACGGCCGGCTCGGCGAGCTGGCCGTCCTGGACGGCGCTCGTCTGCTGTCGCTCGAGCCACTGGACATGGACGGCAGCCTGCGGGTGCTGGCCGACCGATGCGGTGAGGCAGCGGTCGCGCGGGAGCGCATGGCCGCCGAGCGGCTGGTGGAGTTCTGTGGCGGCCTGCCGGTGGCCTTGCATGTGGTGGCGGCACGGCTTTTGACCAATCAGCGGTTGACCATGGCCGGGCTGGCTCAGGAATTGGCCGACGAGACCGGCCGGCTCGCGGGAATGTCCTTACGAGGGGAGCACTCGGTGTCCGCCGTACTCGGTCTCGCCTACCAGGACCTGCCGCCCGAAGCGGCTCGGCTGTACCGGCTCCTGGGATGGTTTCCCGGTCGCACGTTCGACGCGGGGGCCGCCTCCGCCGCCGCGGGCATCGACGCTCCTGCCGCCGAGTCGCTGCTGTACGTGTTGCAGGACGCGAGCCTGCTGGAGGTGACGGCGGACGGCCGCTTCCGTTTCCACGATCTGGTACGTCTGCATGCTCGGGAGCGTGCTGCCGAGGAGGAGCCGGAGGCCGGACACCGCGCGCTGATCGCACGGGTGCTCAGGCACTACCTCGCCCTCACCGCCTTCGCGGACCGGGCCGTAAGGGAGGACCGGCTGCGTATCGCCGACCTGGCCGGCCTGCTGCGGGATGTGCCGGATCCGTTCGCGGCCGAGGGCGGCCCGCCGCCGCTGGCCTGGCTGGAGGCCGAGCGCTCCACCATCCTGGCCCTGCTGCGCGAGGCAGCCCGGCAGGGTCTTCATGAGCCGGTCTGGCAGTTGGCGGAGGGGTTCACGGTGCTGTTCCTGCACCGCAGGCACCTGGGGGACTGGAAGGAGTCGCTCGAACTGGGAGCGGTTGCCGCCGCTGAGGCTGTGGCGCCCGCGGCGGAAGCGCGCTTGCGCAGTCTGCTGTCGCGTCCGCTGATGGATCTCGGTGAGTACGACCGGGCGCGTGCGGAGCTGGAGAGCGCTGTCGCCTGTGCCGAGATCTCGGGTCACGCGGCGTTGGGGGCGTCCGTACAGGAGTTCTTCGGGCGGTACTGGGACCGCGTTGATCCTGCCCGTGCCACGGTGGCGTACCGGCGGTCCATCGAGCTCAACCTTGAGGCCGAGGAGTGGCGCGGGGTGGCCATCGCCACCTACTTCCTCGGGTGTGCGCAGGATGCGGCGGGTGAGCACGGCCAGGCCCTGACCACCCTGCGCAGGGCGCATCAGGACTTGACGGCCCGCGACGACCTGCGGATGGCGGCGCGGGCGATGGCCGCGATCGGGGTGGTGTACGAGCACCTGGGCGATACCGATGAGGCGATGGGCGCGCTGAGCGAGGCAATCCAGGTACTGCGCGCTCAGAAGGCCAGCCACTACGAGGCACAGGCTCTGGTGCGGCTCGCCGATATCACCGCGCGGACCGGCGGGCGCGGGGATGCCGAACGGGAATATCTGACGAGCGCCCTCAAGATCTACGAGGACGGCGGCAGCCCGGAGGCGGAGACCCTGCGCGCGCGTCTGGCACACGTGGACGGGACGGACGAAAGAGATGAAGTCGGGCGATGAGGCGGGACGGCGTCTCAGCGTGAGGGATCCGGGAGGGGGGAAGGCCGGAGGCGGAGCGAGACGTCCTCCTCCCGTACGCCGCCGATCCTGAGCGTCACGAAGACGTCGTCCAGGGGAAGTTCCGCACGCAGACACGTATAGACCACGGCAGCCGGCAGGCCCGGGGCGTTGGCGCGGCCGGTGACGGTCGCCTCCACGATCCGCCCGTCGCGCAGCCCCACCAGACAGCCGCCGCCGTCCAGCGCCGTGGCGGCGAGGAAGCTGCCGGGAAAGCGGTCCAGCGTGTCCTGAATCCAGCGAAGCGCGGTGACCGTGAGCGGGGCGGGGCGGTGTCGGAGCAGCACTGAGGCGCTCTCGGTCAGATGCTGATCCCGCTCCTCCTCGTCGCACGCGAGATGGAGGAACGTACCAGGGACCTCTCGGCTGTCCCCGGACACGGACACGGCCGCGGCGTGGCGGCGCACCGTCACCACGCACCGCCCTTCTTCCGAGGCGGTGCTTGTCTCCACCATCCAGGACGTAACCGTGGCGGCCGGCGGCTCCGCCGCCGCGAGGGTCGGTCGCAGCGGCCCCGACTCGGGCTCGGTCAGTTTGAGCAGCTCGTACACGACGGCGCGCAGCCGCGCGAGTGCCTGGCCCGGTTCCGCGAAGGCGCGGGCCGCGATCTCGGCGTAACGAGTGGGGGCATGCTCCCGGAGGGCGGAGTCGATCTGCGGACGCAGATGTGCTCGCCGGTCGAGGTGGGGCGCGGCGTGTGCGAGACGGGCGACCGCCGTTCCGGGTACGGCGTCGTCACCGAACGAGCCGAGTAGTACGGGCTTGCCCAGCGCGGAGCCGTACAGCGTCACGGAGCCGTGGTCGCCGATCACGACATCGGCTGCCACGAGCGCCGGCTGCCAGGCATGAACCGGCGGCACCAGCATCAGGCCCGCTTCCAGTGCGGCCGCCTCTGTCGTACGGATCTGCCATGAGCCGTGGCCCGACCACACATTGGGATGGATGATCGCGGCAACCCGGTATTCGTCGTAGGGCAGTTCGGCGAGCAGCCGGGCCGGAAACCCGGGATCGCGGCCGATCAGCGACGTGGGGCCCCAGGTGGAGCTGATGACCACCAGGCGCTGGTCGGTCGCGACGCCCAGTGCTTCCTTGTAGGACCGGGCACGCGGAAGGCTGTTGAACAGCTGGTCGAAGACGGGATCGCCCACGAGGAGCGTGCGGCCGGCGGCCTTCGGATGGGATGCGAGCAACTGCTCCCGCTGGTCCGGATGAGAGATGGCCAGCCACGCGCGGCCGGTTCCCAGCAACGAGTCCGGTACGGCGCCGGACAGCCGGGCGGACGGCGTACGGGAATCCGGGACCAGCTTCTGGAAGCCCACGCCGTGCGGCAGCACGAGCACCGGACAGTCGCCATCCGGCACGTCGACGTTCTCGCTGGCGGAGACGATGAGATCGGGGGTGATGCCGGAGAGCTGGGACCAGGACATGATCCGGCAGCCGGCATCCCGCAGCAGCTGGAGGACCCCGTCGTTGAAGGCGGAGGTGGGGTCGTAGGCGAATACGACAGTGACCCTGCTGTCGCCGCGTACGAGAGCCGGCAGCAGCTCCAGGACACGCACCGTGGACGTGACCGTCCGAGCGGCCACGACCAGCGTCTTCTCCCCGTGGAAGGTGCTCCACCGCTGGGCGTCGTGTCCCACGGGGACACGGAGCGGTGGGCCCACGCTAGCGTTCAACGTCACGCCGGAAAGCTATCTGGGGTACGGCGCTCACGCGCTGATGAGCGCGGCTCGCGGCATGTCTGACGGGCACCGCCTCACCGTACCGGTGCGACACCGGCAAGGTTGCTGCAAGGCGACTGCAAGGAAAGCGCCGTGGGGAGCCGGGAAAACCCTCGCTCGGACTGCTGTACGCAGCCGACACTCATGGGGGACCGTTGTGTCTGTCAAAACCACACAATCGGCGCTGATCGAGCAGGGTCAGTGGCTGACCGTACAGGACTGCAAGCGGGTGCTGGTCGTCGTTCACACCGTGACGTTCGCCCAGCGCCTGCGGGAAGTCTTCTGCCTGTTGGAGGCGGACTTCCGGATTCAGGTGGTCTTCACCGCCGCGCCGCACGCGTTCGGGGACGGCGTACCACAGTATCTGCGAAGCCTGGGCATCACGACCGTGCCCTGGGAGCAAGCCCTGCGGACCGAGTTCGACCTCGCGCTGGCCGCCGGATCCCGCGGAGTGCACGAGCTACGGGCTCCGGTCGTGCGGATCTCGCACGGAGCGGGCCACATCAAACTGCTGACCGACACCACGTCCCTGGCGCCCGGTGACCGGCGGCCGCCGGGGATGATGAGCCGTCAGCATCTGATGCACGAGGGCCGGGTGGTGCCGGCCGCCGTCGTCTACGCGCACGAGCGCGATCTGGCGGAACTGGCGGTCTCCTGCCCCGAGGCGCTGCCGGTGGCCCATGTGGTGGGAGATCCCTGCGTCGACCGGATCGTGGCCGGCATGCCCCGGCGCGAGCGGTACCGCAGGGCACTCGGCGTCGACGAGCGGCAACCCCTCGTGATGGTCACCTCGACCTGGGGGCCCACCTCCACCTTCGGCCGGCTCGACGCCCTGCTGCCGCGGTTGTTGAGCGAGCTTCCCGGCCGTGGCTACCGGGTGGCGCTGCTGGTCCACCCGAACGTCTGGGCAGGGCACGGCCCGTGGCAGGTGCAGAGCTGGCTGGCCGGCTGCCGGGGCCGGGGCATCGCGGTCGTGCCGCCGGAAGCGGACTGGCAGGCTCCGCTGATCGCGGCCGACTGGATCATCGGTGACCATGGATCGCTGACCGCGTACGGCACCCTGACCGAGGCCACCATGCTGCTCACCCCCGGACCGAGGCGCGAGATCTCGGCCAGCTCCCCGGCCGCGCTCCTGGCCACCGTCGCACCCGTCGTCTCGCCCGCGTACCCGCTGGCCGAGCAGTTGCGCTACGCCGCCGAGCAGCACCGGCCGGGACAGTACGAGGAGGTGGCGGCCCTGCTGTCGTCGGCGCCCGGCCAGTTCCACCGGCGGATGCGCGCGGTCGTCTACCGTCTGCTGAAGCTGGGCGAACCGGCCTGCGCGCCCCCGGTGTCGCCGCTGCCGCTGCCACCGCCGCTGGAGCGGTGGGAGGCCACCGAGCTGGGGGAGGCGCGGTGACGGCCGGTCCCGGGTGGTCCACGCCGGACCGGCTGTCCCTGCCGGACGCCGACTGGTCCACCGTGCGGCTCGGCGCCCGTCGTATCGATTGCGGCTCCGACGTGGTCTCCGTCCCCGCCTCCGTCGCCCGGCGCTCGGTGACCGGACACAGCCCGGCCTTCGCCCGGCTGGACGCGGCGCCCGGTGCCACCGACAGCCACGCGTACCGACCGGGCTGCCGTGCGTGTGACACACACCTGTGGGTGGATCCGGACGCCCCAGGGGGAGTTCGCTGGGCGGAGTACGCCGATGTGCTCGTGGCCAGGACGGCGCGGTCACCGGGGGCTGCCCGCTGCCGTGCGGACGAACTGCTCGCCCGGTATCCGGGCTGCCTCGTCGCCGCCGTACCCGACACCGAGCAGGGGTACGCCCTCACCGTGCGCGGCGGCGAAGCCGGGTCGCTGTGGGCGGTGCCGGGAGCGGCTGAGGCCGGCCTCACGGCTCAGCCGCACATCGTCGCCTCGGTCGTGCACGCATGGCTGGTCGCCGGTGGTTCGCTGAAGGCTCTCCGGTCCGTCCGGCTGTCCGCGCCGGACCGTCACCACTGATCGGGAACAACGGGGCAAGGGCCGGCTGCGCCGCAGCTCACAGCTGCCGCAGCCGGTCGTCCAGGCGCTGCGCGTCGGGGCGGCCCACCAGCAGGAACAGATCGCGAGCCGCCGCGTAGCACCGGCCGGCCTCCGCCGTGTCGCCCCGGTGCTGCGCGGCCTGTCCGAGCCATTCCAGGGACCGCCCCTGCCAGTCCTGCGCGTGGGCGGCGGGCTCCCGGAACCTGTCCAGCGCCTCGCGCAGCCGGCGCGTGCCCCCTTCGTGGTCCCCGTCGCACACCAGGGCGTGGCCGAGGAGCGCGAGAGCGCGGGCCGCCTCGTACTCCTCCCCCTCCGACTCCAGCTCGGCGTACGCCCGCTCCAGGTGCCTGGCGGCCGTGCGGTGGTCACCAGTCGCCGAGGCGGTCTCGCCGAGACGCCTCCGGGACAGCGCGACGCCTCGCCGGTAACCGATCGACTCCCGCAGCCGCAGCGCGTGTTCGAAGTGCTCCCGTGCCTCGTCGAACCGGTCGGTGAGCAGACTGATGCGGCCGAGTCCGTTGAGGGCCTGCGCCTGCTGCCGTACGTCCGCGTCGGCCGTGGCGTGCCCGAGCGCCTCGGCGTACCACTCGGCCGCCTCCGGGTAGCGGCCGGCATCGCGCAGACCGATCGCGCCCGAGGTCAGCATGCGGCCCTCGCCCTCCCGGGATCCGGCCGCGCGCGCGGCGGTGAGACCCGTGCGATGTGCCTCGATCCACAGCTCGACGGGGCGCAGCCGCAGGAAGAGGGGCCACATGGCGTCCACCAGCTGCCAGCAGGCGGTGTGCCAGCCCGCCCGCGCGCTGTGCCGTACGGCGCCCATCAGTGCGGCGCGCTGCCCGTCGAGCCAGGCCAGCGCCTCTGCCGGGCCTTCGAGAGGCGTGGGGCCGATGGCCGGCGAGGCGTAGTCGCGTGCCAGCGTGCGGTGGCTGGGGGAGAGGACACTCTCCGCCGTGGTCGCGGTGGCAAGGCACCAGTCGACGAAGCTCCGGAGTGTGTGCTCGCGCTGCGCGGCGCTCTCCTCCGCCTCGCCGCGCCGGCGCGCGTGGGGGCGTACGAGGTCGTGGAAGCGGTAGGTGCCCGGTCCCGTCTCCTCCAGGAGGTTCGCTTCCATCAGGGTTTCCAGGGCCATGTCGGTGCGGTCCTGGCCCTCCGTGGCGTCGGTCCCTTCGCCGCTGATCGCGGTCAGCATGAAGAGGTCGTACCGGTCCGCGGGCAGCAGCCCCATCTGCCGGTAGAGCGACGCGGCGTCGCGGGGCAGCAGGCCGTACGACATGTCCAACGCCGTACGCACCACGGCTTCTCCGTCCACACGCAGGGCATCGAGTGGGCCGTGGCCCCGGGACAGGCTGGCGGCCAGGGCGGATACGGAACGGTGCGGGCGGACGGCGAGCTGGGCGGCGGCCAGGCACACCGCGAGGGGCAGCCGCGCGCACAGGGTGACCACCTCGCGCGCGGCGTCCGGGTCCTGCGCGACCCGTGTTCCGCCACCGCCCGCGGTCAGGAGCTCCACGGCCGACTCCGGGGTGAGGGCGCCGAGCCGGTGCACCGCCGCCCCGTCGACGACCAGACCGCTGAGGTGGTTTCTGCTGGTCACCACGGTGAGCCCGGTCGGCGTGCCGAGCAGCAGCGGCCTCACCTGGGCCGCGGTGAAGGCGTTGTCCAGGAGGACGGCCAGCCGCAGCCCTGATGTCAACGAGCGCCAGAGGGCGATACGGTGCGCGGTCTGTGCCGGTACGGAGGGCGCCCCGAGCGCGTGCAGGAAGCCTTCCAGGACGGCGGCGGCGCGGGCCGGACCGGCCCCCTCGCCCGAGTCATGACCGCCCAGATCGGCGTACAGCTGACCGTCGGTGAACTCGTCCGCGCGTTCGTGCAGCCATCGCGAGACGAGGGTGGTCTTTCCGATGCCCGCGAACCCGCTGACCACCAGCAGTTGGGGCGCCCCCGCCGGACGCCGCGCGCGGAGATCGTCCAAGGCCCGCATATCGCCAAGCCGGTCCACCAACTGTGCTCGCATCGGCGGAAGTTGGCGTGGCACCGGCGGCCGGGGCGGGTGCTGCGGGGCCGCCTGGTGGAGATGGATGCCGCCCCGGATGTCGCGCGCCTGCACGCTCGGTCCGTGGAAGACGGCCGCTCCGCCGATGGCGTTCGTGTGTGCCGGATGGCCGGCGGGCGGTGCGTGGCGCCGGAGCCAGTCATGCACGGTGCGGCCCATATCGGCGTCACGGGCCGCCAGACCGGCGAGCAGCAGGGCCAGTTGACGCAGCGCGGCGGCGCCGCCCGCCGTCACGGCGGGCCAGACCGTTGCCACCTCCTGGTCCACGCGCGCCGCCGCTCGCACCAGGTGGGCCAATTCCCGCCACGCGGTGGATTCCTGTTCCGTTCCGTACGCGGCCATGGCCGACAACAGCGCTTCCGCCCCTCCGGATTCCGGAGTTTCCACGTCCGCAGCCCCCTTTCGCGGTGCCTCAACTCCCGGGAGCATATGCAACGGGAATATTCTGTCTTCAGTTCAACCAGAAAGTACCTCCCCACTCGCGTCTGCATATGAACAAAGTCGTTCAGTGATAAGTCAGTTTCGGACTTTGAAGATTGCCATATAGCCATACAGGGCATGTTCATGTCACTCTCGAATATCCCGATACTGCGGGGCCGTACCGGCGAGAGGGCGCTGGTGGAGTTCGAGATTCGACTTTCCGGATCGGTCGAAGTGCGGGCCGCCGGCCAACGCGGTGATCTCGGACCCCCCCAAACGCGGCTGGCACTGGCCGCTTTGGCCTGGGACGCGAGTCGCACCGTCAGCGTGGACACGCTGATTCACCGGATCTGGGACGAGAATCCGCCGGCCAAGGCCAGAGAAGCGCTGCACACGCATGTGTCGCGCATCCGTAAGGCCCTGCAGATCGCCGGGGACGACGCACCCGATGTCATCAGCCGGACGAACTCGTATCTGATGAGGGTGGATCCGGATCGGGTGGACCTGCGCCGCTACGCGAGCCTGGTCGACCAGGCCCGTTCCCTGAAGGACAGCGACGGCGAGGACGAGGCCGTCCGTCTTCTCGATCGCGCGGCGAGCCTCTGGGGCGGAGAACCGCTGGCCGGGATCACGGCCTACTGGGCCGGCCACCTGCGCGCCGCGATCGGCGAGAAGAGCCTCGCGGCCGCCATGACGCGGGCCGAAATCCTGATGGGGAGAGGGCACTTCGCGGACGCCGTCCCCGTACTGCTGCCCCTGGTCGAGGAGCACCCGGTGGCCGAAGCGCTCGTGGAGCAACTCGCCGTCGCCCTGTACGGCAGCAGGCGCGTCGCGGAAGCGACCCAGCTGTTGCAGCGGACACAGCGGCGCGTCGTCCACAACGCCGGCATCGACGCCGGCCGTCGGCTGCGCCGGGTCCAGCAGGGAATCCTCGCGGGAGTGCCCCCGGCGGCGCTGCTCCAGCACACCGGCGCCGGCCCCCGCATCGCCCGGCCGGCGCCCAGGATTCCGGACAATCTGCCGCGCGATGTGCCCTGGGTCGGCCGTCGGGACGAGCTGCGGCGGCTCACCGCGGCACTCGCCGAGGCAAGCGGGACAGCCGCGCCGGCCGTCACCGTCGAGGCGATCGACGGCCTGGGCGGCATCGGCAAGACAGCGCTGGCCGTCCATGCCGTGCACGAAATGCGCGACCGCTTCCCCGACGGTCGCCTCTATCTCCACCTGCACGGTCAGGGGTCCGAGCGGGCGCCCCTGACAGCGGCCCAGGCACTCACCGAACTGCTGCGCCTGCTCGACCGGGCGCCGGCGGAACTGCCGCACGGCCTGGACGAGTTGATCTCCCTGTGGCGCACCACCGTGCGGGACCGCCGCATGGTGGTGATCCTGGACGACGCCGCTGACCCCGCTCAGGTCAGACCGCTGCTGCCCGGAGCCTCCCCGACGGCGGTCATCGTCACCAGCCGGCAGCGGCTGACGGGCCTGCCAGGGGTACGGCCCATCTCCCTCGATGCGCTGCCGCGCGAGGATGCCGTCGCGCTCTTTGGCCACCGCCTCGGCCCGCTGCGCACCACCCGGGCGTCGGAGATCGCGCAGATCGTGCGCCTCTGCGACTATCTGCCGCTGGCCATCGAAATCATCGCGAGCCGCCTGCTGTCCCGGCCCTCGTGGACGACGGCCGACCTCCTGAAGCAGTTGACCGGCCGCAACGGTCATCTGTTCGAGTTGCGTGACGGCGAGAGGACGATGGCCCATGTCTTCGCGCTGTCGTACCGCGCGCTGACGCCCGTCCAGCAGCTGGTCTTTCGCCGTATCGGCCTGCATTTCGAGTCGGAGTTCGGGCCGTATGCGGTGACGGCCCTGACCGGACTCCCTTTCGAGGAGACCGAACACGCACTGGAAGAACTCCTCGCCCACCACCTCATTTCCGAGCCGTCCCCGCACCGATTCACCATTCATGATCTCTTACGCGAGTATGCCCGAACGTTGATCAAAAAGGGCGACGAGAACGGCTCCGAAGCGACAGCCGAACCGCATATCGACACCGAAGGTGACGCCCGGCAGGCGCTCCAGCGTCTGGTGGATCATTATCTCCACGTGGCGGACCGGGCCGACCGGCTGGCTTATCCATTTCGTTCGCGCACCGTCGTCGACTCCGGCGATCTTGCCGCGGCGCCAGGTCCTGAGTTGCCCGACGCGCATGCGGCCGAGCAATGGCTGATCACCGAAGGCCCCAATTTGCTGGGTGCTCTGGACTGGACCCGCCGCTACGGTTTGGATCGCCAATTGTCCTTACTGGTACATGTGTTGGCGGGTTTTCTGGATGTGGAGGGCTATCTCCTCACGGCCGAACCTCTCCTCCGCCGCGCCGCCGCCCACTGGCAGGCCGTGGGTGACGGCCCGGCGCGGGCGAGGGCCCTGCTCGACCTCAGTACGGTGTGCGCGCACAGCGGTCAGTACGAAGAGGCCCACGCGACGGCGCGCGAGGCTCTCGGCATCTCCCGGTCCTTGAAGGATTCGGCGCTGGAGAGCGAGTCCATCCATCAATTGACGATCCCTCTGTGGCACACGGGGCAGTACGCGCTGGCGCAGACCCTTCAGGAACGATCTTTAAATTTACGACTGCAAACATTCGATCGCTTGCAGATAGCACGTAGTTACAATCTGCTCGGCATCACCAATCTCCACCTGGACCAGGACCAGAAAGCGATTGAATGCTTCCTCCACGCTCTCGCCGGATTTACCGAGACAGGCGATCAGCGAGGCAGGTATCGCACGCTCAACAATATTGCGGAACTGCACCAGAAGACCGGTAACCAGGACGCCGCGGAACGCGCTTATCGAGAAGCGATAGACGTATCAAGAACCATGGGGAGCAGGGGCGATCATGCCACTCTCCAAATGAATCTCGCGAGCATCCTGACCGCCCTCGGCAAGGCGGAAGAAGCGCTCGCTCTTTACGGGAAGGCCCTGCCCGCGCTGCGCAGCGTGGGGGATGTGCGGGGCGAGGGCATCGCGCTGAACGGGACCGGCAGGGCCTTCCAGGCGGCCGGTCGCAGCGAGGAGGCCCTGCCCCACCACATCGCGGCTCTCGCGGTGGTCCGGCGCATCAGGGCCGCAGGTGAGGAGGCCACGGTCCTGCATGACCTGGGCCGGGCCGAGCAGAGCACCGGACGGCTGCGGCAGGCCGTCGCGCACCTGGAGGAGAGCCTCTCCATCAGTCGGCGGATCGGAGCCCGCTCGGAGGAGGTCAGGACTCTGCGCGCGCTGACGCGACTGCGCCGGCTCGGGGGCCCGCCCCACGGGGCATAACCGATGGTCGATCTGACGTCGGCATATTCATTTGGCAATTGATCGGACGCGTCGGTTCTCCTCGCGGCTGCCCGGATGATTCGGCGGCGAAGGCTTTTGTCACGCGAGCGGCTCGTTACGGGTTATCTTTGGCCGGCAGAATGACGCCGAGGTCGCCGCACCGTTGTGGCAATCAGCCACGCCCGTCCGCCTGCTCCAAAATTCCTATGAAGTCGAAGGAGTTCCGCACGTGGCACGTAAAGCAAAAATGGTTCTCGCAGTCAGGCCACTCGCGGTCTTTCTCGTGAGTGCAGCGGCTCTCTTCGCTATAGCACCCACTGTCTGCATGCCCTACTCCACCGCTAAGGCGGCATCGGTGAGGGCCTGACGGAACCAGCACGGTGCCGGACCGTGGGCCCACGGTCCGGCACTGACGCGAGCGGCGGAACGTGAGTGCGCGGGGCTTCTGTTATTGAGAGGCCGAGAGTTCGCAGAGTGCCATGCGGTTGGGCTGGGCGGTCTTGGTGATCAGGCTGGCGATGTGCTTCTCGACCGTGCGCGGTGAGATGTAGAGGCGGGTGGCGATGGCCTTGTTGCTCAGGCGGTCGGCCAGCAGCTGGAACACTTCGTACTCCCGGACGGTGACGCCCTGGGCGCGTAGTTGTGCGGGTATCCGGTTACTGCCGGCGCGGTGCTGGCGGACCGGGGCGCCGATCTGGCGCAGCAGTGAGCGGCAGGCACCGGCGACCGCCGATATCGAGGTCTGCTCGAAGTGGTGTTCGGCCTGGCGGAGCCAGCTCTCCGGGGCGCCCCAGTGCGCGGCATGGGCCGCCTCTGCGACGAGGCGGTGCCCCAGATGGAGTGCGGTGGGATGCGCGGCGGCGATCTCCTGCGCCTCGTGTGCGGCGCTCGCCGCGGCTTCCGGGTGTCCTTCCTGGCCGAGGAGTACGGCGTCGGCGAGCAGGACGAAGTGGCGGTTCCACCGCATACGGCCGGCCGAGCTGGTGGCGATCTCGTGGTGGCGGCCGCGGTCGGCGGTCCCGGCCAGCACGTCCAGGAGGAGGCCGATGCCACGGCGTCCGTCGAGGTGGAACGTGGTCGGGTTCTCCGCCTCCAGCGCGCGCACCTTGTCCAGCTCCCGCAGGGCCCGGGGCCTGTCCTCCTCCAGCAGCGCGCAGAACGCGCCGGCCAGTCCGTAGACCAGCGGCTCCTCCTGGGAGCCGGTGCCGTCCGTCCGCCGGAACTCGGCCAGGGCGGCGTCCATCGCCGTCCGGTCGCCCTGGTGTGCGGCGAGCACCGCCTGGGCCATCAGTACGTAGCGGGCCACCGGAGCCAGCCGGAGCCGGACGGCCATGGTCAGGCACTCGTCGCTCAGTTCCCGCGCTTCGGCGAACCGGCCGAGCAGCACGCTGTGCAGAACCAGGATCCCGTCGATCGTGTAGACGACCGTGACGGCGCCGAGCCGCTGGGCCTCCTCCCGGGCCGTCGCCAGGGTCGTGGTGTCGCCACTGGCCAGCCAGTGGGTACCGCCCAGGCGTGCGAGGGCGTACATCCGCTGCAGCGGCAGGTTGTGCCGCTCGGCTGTCTCCAGGACCTGTTGCAGGCAGGCCGCGGCCTCGCCCATGTCGCGTTCCCTGGCCAGTACGCCGAGCAGCTCCCACGCCTGGCAGGCGACCAAGGGAAGTTGATGCCGCTCAGCGGCGTCGATCGCGCTGCTGACCAGCCTTTCGGCCCGCTGCGTCCGGTCGGGGCCCGGGGTGTCGAGCGTCAGATAGGCGGCCACCACATCGATCTGCGCGGTGTGCACCTCGTCGGGCTCGGGGCCCAGGAGCGCTCGGGCCCGGGCGATCTGGTCGTTGCCGTCGGCCCACCGGCCCGCCATGTGCGCGACTTGGGCGAGACGGGTGTGCAGGGCGGCGAGCCTGGTCGCGCCGAGTCCGCCGCCGACCAGCTGCCGCAGACTGTCCGCGAGGCTCAACGCCCTCTCGATATCGCCTGTTTCGGCGAGCGCGGGCAGCAGCGCCTCCAGCGCCTCGGCGCGGGCCGCGGTGTCGGGGCCGGTGGCCAGCAGCCGTTCGGCCCGGTCGAGCAGCGCCACCGCCGAGCCGATCGCGCCGTCCTCGAGCGCGCGCCGGCCCGCCTCGGTGAACAGGCGCCCGGCGCGGGCGGCGTCCCCGGCGTCCGAACGCAGCGACGCGACCAGCGGGCACCACTCGCCTTCCAGGCCGGGGTGCAGCGCCTCGACCGCGTCCGCGGCCCGCTCGGAGAGACCGGCGCGGTTGGTGGGCGTGAGCTGGGTCAGCAGTGCTTCGGCCGTCAGCGGATGGCGGAACGCGTACCAGTCGGGCGCGGGCTCGTCGGGTATGACCAACTGCGCCGCGACCCCCGCGTGCAGATGGCTGAGCAGGGACCGGTCGTCGATGCCGGTCATCTGCTGGAGCACCGACAGCGGGAACCGGCGGCCCAGTACGGCCGCCGCGGACATCAGCATCTGGCCCTGGGAACCCAGCCGGTCGATGCGGTGGATGACGCCCTGCACCAGGGCGCTGGGCAGGTTCAGACGTATGTCGCCGATCATGCGCCAGCCGCCGGCGCCGTCCCGGACCAGCGACCCGTCGCCGATGATCCCCTGGAGCAGCTCCTCGACGAGGAAGGGATTGCCCGCGCTGTCCTTCCAGAGCCGCTGCAGTAACTCGGCCGGCACCTGCGTGGGATCCGCGTCCAGGCAGGAGGTGATCATGCGGGTGACCTCGGTCCTGGACAGGGGCGGCAGCCGCAGGACGGTCCCGGTCCTGCGCCGCGCCGCCGAGTGCGCCAGCCCGAGCGCGTCACTGGGCTCGGCCCGGACCGTGGCGAGCAGCATGACGGGCAGCTGCTCCAGATTGTCGATCAGATACTCGACCACGGCGAGGGTTTCGGTGTCGGCGTCGTGCAGGTCCTCCAGGATCAGCACGCTGCCGCTGCCGCGGCCGGTGGCGGCGAGCAGACGCAGCACGGCCTCGCCGAGCACCACCATCGAACTCTGGTCAGGCTGGGTGCCGTCGCGCCAGTCCGGTATCAGCCGTCCGAGCACCGGCCGGTACGGGCCGAGTAACGCCTCGTCCAGCGGCTGGCCGCTGCGGGAGAGCGGCATCAGTGCCTCGGTGAGCGGGCGGAGCGGCACCATCGGCCCGATGGTGCCGCTCCGCCCGCGCAGGACGCGCATGGCGGCGCCGAGAGCTGAGCCCGTCGCCTCCGCGACCAGTCGGGACTTGCCGATTCCCCCCTCGCCGGCGAGGAACACCGCGCGGCCGCTCCCCTGCCGAGTGCTGAGCAACGACTCTTCGAGCAGGGCGAGTTCTGTGTCACGACCGATGACTTCGGGTGCGCGCAGATGCATGAGTGCGCATCGTAGCGGTCCGTTCGTGGCCCGTCCGCTTCCGTGCGAGTGGCTTGATCGCGGCGGCCCGCTCGGTCATCCGGGAACGGAGACAGTCGTGCTGAGCGAGCTGAGCGTGATCACGAGGCCACTGCCGAGGGTGAGCCCGGCCAGGGCCCGGGTCCGCGCGCACGCCAGATTCCGCCGGGCCAGGCTGATCGTGCCCGCCGGGTCCTGCTCCGGCGCGGTCGGGAGGGCGGCTGAGTCCTCGACGGTGTGCTGGTCTCTCTGCGATGACGTGTTCATGGAATTTCCCTTCTGTGGTGTGAGGATGGGGCGAGTGGTCACTGAACGTACGGGCCCGGAGTTCACGGAGATTTATCACCCCGGGCCCGGCTTTCAGGTCGGGGTGGGATCGAGGAGCAGCACCGAGGGCACCTGCTCGGCGAACCCCAGCCGGAGCAGGGCGTATCCGATGCCGGACAGCCCGGTGAGCAGGCCGGGGGAGTGGACCTGGCCGGGGGTGCCGCACCGGTGGCCCCCGTGCCGGAGCGCACCGACGGTCAGTGCCGCGCGGCGTGCGAGGCCGGTCCTGGCTTCCTGGTGGCCCTGCGCCGCGAGCACGGACAGGGCCTCGATCGTGCCCAGGTCGCCATGACAGAGGCTGTGGTCGGTCAGCGGTGTGTGGGCGCCGAGCACCCGTACGGCCCGGTCCACATCGGGACCGTCAGGACCGGCGCCCCGCGTCCCGGCGGACAGCCGGCTGAGCGGGTCGGCGGCCGCGAGGACGGTGCCGGAGAGTCCCGAGCACCAGCTGAGATCGTCCTGGTTGTTCTGTTCCGTGGCGGCGAGAGCGGAACTCACCAGCTCCCGGCCCGCGTCGCCGTGGGCCTTGCCGCCACCGTCGGCGGCGTAGCGCAGCAGGGACCAGCCGACTCCCGCGTCGCCGAACGCGAATCCCCGCGCCCCCGCGCCGGTGCGTCCGTCGTCCGCCCGCGCCAGCAGGATGTCCGCGATCCGGTTCGCGAGCCCGTCGGCCTCCGGGACCCCCCGCTCGCGGCGTACCGACAGCAGCGCCGCCAGCGCACCCGCGAGACCGGCCGACACATCGAAGGACGGGGCGGCGTCCGGGGCCTCGTCGACCGTGTGGGCGAGCGCGGCCAGGGCGGTGGGCAGGCAGTCGCCCGTCCCGTCCCCGAGCAGCGTGGCCAGCCGGGCGACGGCGTAACAGATCCCGCCCAGACCGTGGAACGCGCCCGGCCCGACCGCCCGGCTGAGTCCCGGGTCCGCGGCCAGCGCGCCGACCAGCGCGGACAGCGGGGTGAGCGCCTCCCGTGCGAGGTCGGTGTAGCGGGACGAGCCCGTCAGCCGGCCGAGCTGCGCGAGGAACAGCGCCACTCCGCAATACCCCTGCCCCAGGCCCGCCCCCATGGGCAGTACGGCCCAGTGGGCGTCGTCGATCAGCTCCAGGCCGATCCAGTTGGCCCGCCCCCGGTGTCCGGGAAGCGGCCCGCCGGGGACCGGCCCATGGGCCGCGCGCGCCACGATCTCGTCGGCGATTCCGCAGGCGGCGGCGAGGAGTACGGAAGGCTCCGGCACCGCCGCCGGTGTGGTCCTGGCCGGTACGGCGGCCGGTCCGTGCGGACTCCCGGCCCAGGGCCGGGCGGTGGCCAGCGTGGCGGAGATGATCCATTCCTGGTCGTGGCGGTCGACCTCGCCCATGGCCTCGATCTTGCCGACGGCGCTCGCCAGCCCCGGTGTGTCCAGCACCCCGGAAATCCGCGCGCCCCGGGACGTCCACAGATCGGGCCCCGCCGGCCGGTGGAAGAAGACCGGAACGTCCCCGCACCACAGATCGGCTATCTCGTCCTCGATCAGCCGCTGCCTGACCGGGTCGCCGGAGGACTCCGCCCACAGCACCGACAGCAGGGCGTCCCTGTCCAGCGCGTCACGCAGGACGCCCGGGTGCAGCGACTCCTCCAGCAGACGCGCGTACAGCTGGGTGGGCCGTACGATCAGCCGGCCGGCCTCACGCGCGCCGTCCGCCAACAGCCCGGCCGGGCCGCACAGTTCGTCCCGGTCCGAGGTGATCGCGTCATAGCCCGCCCGGAAGCCGTTGAGCAGCGCGGCCACGTAGTCGGCGGGTCCGGGGCCGGTGTCCTTGCCCGCCAGCAGCGGGCGGTTGCGGCCCCCGCCGAACGGGGCAGGTCGGCGTACGAGGCGCATCGTGTCCGTACCGGCGCCCTCCCACGCGATCCGCGCGTCCGGGCCGCTGCCGCCCGCCGCCCCGCCCACGGCGGAGATGTCCACGGCGCCCAGCTCCCCGACCATCAGCTGGGGCAGCAGACAGGTCCGGTGCACCGAGGAGGAGAGCGCCGCCGACGCGGGGTCCGGCCCGGCCGTCGTCGGCTCGGCCAGTTCGGCGTGGAGCAGCGTCTCGACGTCGATCAGTATCGGCTGGTCCCCGTGCGCGACGAGGTTGTCGTAGTGCAGATCGGTGCCTTCGACCGCGTACATCAGCGCCAGGAGCGCGCCTTGGCGCCGGTAGAACCGGTCGATGCCGACGACGGACGCGCAGGACAGGTGGTCGATGTGCCCGAGCCAGCCGTAGCCGTCGCCATGAACCGTCGGCGCGGTCCGCAGCTCCAGGCCGGGCACCTTGGTGTTGAGCCACTCCACCATCCGGTCGAGCAGATCGTGCTGGCCGAGCGCGCGCGGCTTGTAGACCACGATGGATCCGTCGGCGAACCGCAGCAGCGCCACCGATCTGCCCCGCTGATGGGTGTCCCCGAGCCCCAGGTCCAGCGCCACCAGCGGCCCGGGATCCGCGTCGCCCAGCAGCGCCGCGACGATCCCCGCACGGTCGGCGGTGAACCGGGTCAGCAGCTCCGCGACGGCGTCAGCCGCCTGCTCGCAGGTCTGGGCCAGCAGCCTGGCGAGCACCGGATAGCGGGCGAACAGCCGGGCGAGCCCGTGCCGACTGCCCGTGCGCCGCAGGAAGTCCGCGAACCTGTCCTCGGGTCCTGCGCCCGTCAGCCCCGCCGCCGTACGCGCGGCGGCGAGCTCGGCGACGAGCGTACGGGCGGCCTGGCGGGCGAGCTGCTGCCCCAGCCGGTCGGCGAACTGTCCCGACAGCGTCGCGGCGTCCGCCGCGGCCGACGGCCCGCATTTCTCCGTCATCGCCCGGACCGCCGCGTCCACGAGCGGACGGAACACCGGGACGAACACGTCGGATCCCTCGGTACGGGGTGAGTCCGGCTTCCCGTCGCGGGTGTGCCCGGCGCCGTCGTCGCCGGAGAGCTCGGTGGCCGCCGCCACGGCCTCCTCGACGAACCGTGCCCAGCCCGGCTCGGCCGCGCGCTCGCCCAGCAGCTCCGCGGATTCCGCGGCGAGCGCGGCCGCCTGCTCCGGGAGGACTCCCAGCGCTCCCAGCCGCGCGGTCCAGCAGGCCTGCTCCAACTCCGGCAGCGCACGGCGCCCGTGGGCGGCGGCGGATGCCGCGGCGAGCGGAGCGTGCGGCGCCGCCAGCCGCTCACGGAGCGTCAGGCCAGTGGCCCACCAGGAGTTCGGCAGTCCTGGGGCGGAGGCGGCGGAAGGGGCGGAGGAAGTCACAGCGGTAACCCTCGCAGACCGCCGTCCGGGCAGCATGGGGGCGGACCCCGCATATTCCGTGGGCGCACTACCCATGTCCGCCGCACCCGCCCCTCATGCCCCGCGCCGACAGGGGGCACGACCGGTTCGGCGAGCCGACTTCGTACGGTCCCCGCGCCCCGGCACCGGCGCCGGACGCGGGCGCCCGCCCGGTCCCACGGCCGCCGGCGACCGGCCGGACGCCCCTTTCCTACGTACGCTCCGCGCGCCCCGCGCAAATGCGGGGGACACGCCACCGATGTGATGTTCCGGCACTTCGCCGAAGCTGCGTACCGAGAGTCCACAGCACGCAGATCTGAGGAGTACCTCATGGGCGAAGCCATGCCCGTCAGTGTTGTCGCACTGGACCCACTGCTGGAAGCGGGGGCCAGGAGCGCCCTGCACAGCAGTCCGGACATCACCCTGGTGCTGCCGCACGAACCGGCCCAGGTGACCGTCCTGATGGTCGATCAAGTGGCCCATCAGGCCATGGACATGGTGCGTACCACCCGGAGCGAGGCGCACCGCCCCGAAGTGGTGCTGGTGGCGACCGACCTGGCGCCGGCCGAGGCACTGCATGCCATCGCCGCGGGCGCCCGCGGTCTGCTGCGCCGCCGTGAGGCCAGCGCCGACCGGCTGGTGCGCACCGTTCTCACGGCGGCCGGGGGCGACTGCACGGTGCCCCCCGATCTCCTCGACCGCCTGCTGGAACAGGGGGCCGGCGCCCAGGCCGGGACGATCGCACGGCCGCACATCTCCGGCTGGGGCCTGAACGACCGTGAGCGCGCGGTGCTGCGGCTGGTCGCCGACGGCCGTGAGACCGGTGAGATAGCCAAGGAGCTGAGCTACTCGACCCGGACCGTGACGACCGTGATGCGGGACATCACCCAGCGGTTCCGGCTCCGCAACCGCGCCCACGCGGTGGCGTACGCCCTGCGGGCGGGTCTGCTGTGAGCGCCCCTACGGTGGCGCGGTCCGTCGCCCCCAGATATCCCGACTCTGTCGACGAGGCCGCGGCCGAGGTGATCGAAACGGCCGTCGCGGCGATGCTGGCCGCCGAGTCGCGCGGCGATTCCTGGCCCATGGGGCCGTACCGGGACCGCCCCCGGGTGAGCGTCTTCGCGCCCGGCGCCGAGTTGGCCGACCCGGTCGCCGCGGCCCTGCGCGGGGCCGGTATCGAACGGGCCCCCGCCTGGTCGCCGGACACGGTCCTGGTGGCCGTCGCGGGCACGGTCGACGAAGCCCTCGACGCGTGCCCGGCGCTGGACCACGCCGGCGCCCGCCGTCTGCTGGTCGTCGCCACCACCTTCACGGCCGCCGGCGTGCTGCGCGCCGTACGGGCCGGGGCGCGGGCCATGCTCCAGTCGGCGGAGGCGACCCCGGCCCGGCTGGCGGCCGCGGTGCACTCCGCGTACCACGGTGAGGGCCGGATGCCGTCCGGCGTCCTGGTCCGGCTGCTCAGCGGCGCCGCCGAGCCGTACGCCCCGGAACCGGGCGATCCGATCGGCGTGCCCCAACTGACCGCCCGCCAGACCAGGGTGCTCACCCTGGTCGCCGAGGGACACGGCAACGCGGCCATCGCCCGCGCCCTGTCGTGCTCGCAGCACACCGTGAAGAACATCATCTACGACCTGATGGCCCGGCTCCAGGTCCGCAACCGCGCCCATGCGGTGGCCTACGGGGTCCGCACCGGTCTGATCTGAGCGCCCCGGCCGTGCGGCCGGCCCGGCCGCCGGTGCACCACGCCGACGCCGAGCGTGCCCGCTGCCGGAGCCCGGCGCACAGAGACATAAGCGCAGCAAGCCCGGCGACGGACCGCTGCCATTCCTTCCCTGTTGCCGCGCCCGGCGCGGCAGTCAAGCTCTCGCTGTGCCCCACGGCCGTCGCGGACGTGGCACACATTCCGAACCATGGAGGTAGGCCGGTGGACCACGGTGACAGCCGCACACCAGGCGGCGCCCGGACGACGTCGTTCTCACAGCAGCGGCTGTGGTTCCTCGACCAGCTCCGGCCCGGCTCCGCGGACTATCTCCTCCCGATGGCCCTGCGGCTGCGCGGTGAGCTCGACATCCCCGCGCTCACCGGTGCCTTCGCCGATGTCGTGGACCGTCACGAGGTGCTGCGCACCCGGTACGCCGCGGTCGACGGCGAGCCCGTACCCGACGTCGTGGCGGACGTACGGATCCCGCTCGACCGGGTCGACCTCACCGGAGCCAACCCCGACGACCAGGAAAAGGGGCTTCAGGCCGTCCTCGAGCGCGAGCTGCGCCGCCCGCTGGACCTGTCGGCCGCGCCCGCGCTGCGCCTGACCCTGGCCCGGCTCGGGGCCGACGACCATCTGCTGCTGGTGGTGGTGCACCACATCGCGTTCGACTTCACCTCGTGGGGCGTACTCACCCGGGAAGTCGCCGCGGCCTACCGCGAGCGGACCTCGGGCGAGCCCTCGGACCTGTCCGAACTCCCCTTCCAGTACGCCGACTTCGCCGCCCGCCAGCGCGAGCTGCTCTCCGGCGCCCGGCTGGCCGGCCGGACCGACTACTGGCGTGCCAGGCTCGACGGCCTCGCGCCACTGGAACTGCCCACCGACCGCCCCCGCCCCGAGGTGTGGCAGGGCGATGCCGCGATGACCCGGTTCATTCTGCCCCCCGAGCTGGTCGGCGCGGTCGACGCGTTCGCCCGGTCCCGCCGCGCCACCCGCTTCATGGTGCTGCTCGCGGCGTTCCAGGCGCTGCTCGGCCGGTACAGCGGACAGACCGACCTCGCCGTCGGCGCTCCGGTCGCCGGCCGCGGCGGCGCGGAACTCCAGCAGCTGATCGGGCTGTTCGTCAACTCCGTGGTGCTGCGTACCGATCTGTCCGGGCAGCCGACCTTCGGCGAGCTGGTGCGCCGGGTACGGGACAGCACGCTGGCCGACTTCTCGTACGCCGACGCCCCGTTCGAGCACATCGTCGCCGAACTCACCCCCGAGCGGGACCTGTCCCGCAATCCGCTGTTCCAGGTCTCCTTCCTGCTGCTGGGGGGCGAGGCCGAACCGCCCGCCCTGCCGGGGCTGGAGGTGGAACTGACGCCCACGCCCGCCACCGGCACCCCGTTCGACCTGGTGCTGGACCTCATGGGCGGCTCCGACGGCAGTCTCTCGGGGCGCATGCAGTACGCGACCGCGCTGTTCGACGCCGGCACGATGCGCCGGCTCGCCGACGGTTACGCGGAGCTTTTGCGCGGTGTCCTCGCCGCACCGGACGCGCCGCTGGCCGAGACCACAGGGCGCATCGCCCTGCTGCCCGGCAAGGAGCGGCAGCGGCTGCTGGCGCTGGGCGACGGCGGCGCGCGCCCCGTGCCCGAGGTGACCGCGGACGTGCTGTTCGAGCGGCAGGCCCGGTCCACGCCCGACGCGCTCGCGGTCAGGTCGGCGGGCACCGAGCTGACGTACGCCGGGCTCGACGCCCGGGCCAACCAGCTCGCGCACCGGCTCCGGGCGCTCGGCGCCGGTCCCGGCGTCCGGGTCGGGATCCATCTGGAGCGGGGCGCCAACCTCGTGGCGGCGGTCCTCGCCGTGTTCAAGGCGGGCGCGGTGTATCTGCCGCTCGACCCCATCCACCCGGACGCGCGTCTCGCCGCGCTGCTCGCCGACACCGGCGCGCGGCTGGTGATCACCGAGGAGGCGCTCGCCGGGCGCCTCGCGGGGACGGGGGTACGGACCGTCCTGCTCGACCGGGACCGCGCGGAGATCGAGGCACTGCCCACGGCCGCTCCGGGCCGGACCGCCGGTCCGGAGGATCTCGCGTACATCTTCCACACCTCGGGCTCCACCGGCAGGCCCAAGGGCGTACTGATCCCGCACCACGCGCTGACCAACTTCCTGGTGTCCATGGCACGCCGGCTCGGAATCCGGCCGGGGGACGCGGTGATGGGCGTGACGACCGTCTCGTTCGACCCCTCGCTGCTCGAACTGTGCCTGCCGCTGACCACCGGGGCCCATGTCGTGGTGGCCGACGCGGAACAGGCCAGGGATCCCCAGCGGCTGACCCGCCTGATCGACGAGGTACGGCCCGCCGTGCTCCAGGCCACGCCCGTCGCCCTGAGGATGCTGACGGACACCGGCTGGACACCGCCGCCCACCCTGACCGTGCTCTCCGGGGGCGAGAAGCTCCCGCCCGGCCTCGTCCACGCGCTCGGCGCCCACGGGGCCCCGGTGTGGGACCTGTACGGGCCGACGGAGACGACGGTGTGGACGACCGCGGCGCGGGTCGGCGCCGACGGGCGGCCCGAGGACTGGGCTGTCCTGGACAACACCACCGTACGGCTGCTCGACGAGCGGCTGGAGCCGGTTCCCCACGGCGCGACCGGGGAGATCCACATCGGGGGCGCCGGCGTCGGCTGGGGTTACCACGGACAGCCGGTGCAGACGGCGGGCGCGTTCCTGCCCGATCCGTACGCCGCCGAACCCGGCGGGCGGCTCTACGCCACCGGGGACCTGGGGCGTCTGCGCCCGGACGGATCGCTGGAGATCCTCGGCCGCCGCGACCACCAAGTGAAGATCCACGGGCACCGGATGGAGCCCGGCGAGATCGAGGCCGCCCTGCTGGCCGTCGAGGCCGTCCGGGCCGCCGTCGTCCACCCGACTCCGGGCGGGTCCGGGGAACCGCAGCTCACCGCCTACCTGGTGGCCCGCGAAGGCCACCGGCTGCCCGGCGCCGACGAGTTGCGCGACCGGTTGCTGGAGACCCTGCCCGACTACATGATCCCCGCGTCCTTCATGCCGCTGGACGAACTGCCCACCACGGTCAACGGCAAGGTGGACCGGAAGGCGCTTCCCCTGCCGCACGCCCCGTCGCCGGCCGCGTCGGCGGCCGATCACCTGGCCCCGCGCTCCCCCGAGGAGAAGGCCGTGGCCGAGGTGTGGCAGACGGTCCTCGGGGTGCCGCGGGTCGGCGCCCACGACGACTTCTTCCGGCTCGGCGGGCACTCCCTGCTCGCCACCCGGGTCTCGGTGCGACTGCGGGGCGTGCTCGGTATCGACGTACCGGTACGGGCCCTGTTCGACCACACGACCGTCGCCGCGCTCGCCGGAGCCCTGGACGACTACCCCCGGGTGTCCGTGAACCGCCCGATGCCGGTACTCACCGGCCGGCGCAGGACAGGCCGCTGAGCGGCATCACCGGAGCGACCGCAGCATCCTGAGCCGAGAGGAACCACCATGACCACCACCGTCCCGCCCCACCCGTCCGTCGACCGGGCCCCGCGCCCCGGCCGCCCCGACGTCTCCGTCTTCGAGGACCTGGAGTCGGAGGTCCGGCTGTACTGCCGTACCTTCCCGGTGGTCTTCGAACGGGCCAAGGGCGCCGAACTGCACACCGAGGACGGCCGCACCTTCATCGACTTCTTCTGCGGTGCGGGCAGCCTGAACTACGGGCACAACAACGAATTCATCAAGCACCGGATCACCGACTACCTCGCCTCCGACGGCATCATGCACGGCCTGGACATGCACACCGTCGCCAAGCGCGACTTCCTGGCCGGCTTCGCCGATCTCGTCCTGCGGCCGCGCGGCCTGGACTACAAGGTGCAGTTCGCGGGGCCCACCGGCACCGACGCCGTGGAAGCCGCACTCAAACTGGCCCGCAAGGCGACCGGACGCACCGGGCTCATCGCCTTCTCCGGCGCCTACCACGGCATGTCGCGCGGCTCGCTCGCGGTCACCGGCAGCCGCCGCGCCCGCAGGGCCGGCGGCGTGAGCGGCCAGGACGTGACGTTCGTACCGTACGAGGACGGCCCGCTCGGTTCGTTCGACTCCATCGGGTTCATCGAGCGCCTGCTCGCCGACCCCTCGTCCGGCGCGGATCTGCCCGCCGCGGTGATCGTCGAGCCGATGCAGATGGAGGGCGGCGTCTACCCGGCGAGCCGGGAGTGGCTGCGGCGGCTGCGCGCGCTCACCGAGCGGTACGGCGTGCTGCTGATCCTCGACGAGATCCAGTCCGGCTGCGGCCGTACCGGCACCTTCTTCTGCTTCGAGGACGCCGGGATCGTCCCCGACATCGTGACCGTCTCCAAGTCGATCGGCGGTTACGGACTCCCGCTCTCGCTCACCCTGTTCCGGCGCGAACTCGATGTGTGGGAGCCCGGGGAGCACACCGGTACGTTCCGCGGCAACCAGCTCGCGTTCGTCGCCGCCACCGCCGCCTGCGAACTGTGGCACCACAGTGGCTTCCAGACCGCTCTGACGGACGCGGCGCGTCGCCTCGGCCGGTTCCGTACCGAACTCACCGCGCTCGACCCGGGGTTGTCGCTGCGCGGACGGGGCATGGTGCTCGGCATCGACACCGGCCCGG
Organism: Streptomyces sp. NPDC042201; assembly: GCF_055582185.1. Taxonomy (NCBI): domain Bacteria; kingdom Bacillati; phylum Actinomycetota; class Actinomycetes; order Kitasatosporales; family Streptomycetaceae; genus Streptomyces; species Streptomyces sp. NPDC042201. The sequence continues at coordinate 87,699 of NZ_JBVJDS010000022.1, forward strand.
TCGGCGGCCCCGAACGGGCCCGCGCCGCGCAGCGGTACGCCTTCGAGCACGGCGTCATCGTCGAGCTGTGCGGGCGCCACGACGAAGTCATCAAGGTCATGCCCCCGCTGAACATCGACCCCGCCCTGCTCGACCGCGGCCTCGCGGTCCTCCACGAGGGGCTGCGGGCGCGCTGATGCGGGACCGCCAGTACGTACGACCGAACGCAGGGAGCATTCGATGACCCGCCCCACCCGCCGCCACCTCATCTCCATCGACGACCTCGCCACCGAGGACCTGGACCGGATCGTCCGGCGCGGTGTCCAGTTCGCGGCCGGGGAGCTGGAGGACGCGCGCCCGCTGCACGACGCCGTCGTCGGTGTCCTGTTCCGCAAGACGTCCACCCGCACCAGGACCGCCTTCTCGGCGGGCGCGCTGCGCCTGGGCGCACGGCTGATCACGTACGGCCCCGGCGATCTCCAGGAGAACACCGGCGAGACCGTCGAGGACACCGCCGCCGTGCTGTCCCGGATGATCGACACGCTCGTGGCCCGCACCGCGGGCAGCGAGGCCGAGCTGCGCGCCTACGCCGACCAGCAGCGGATGGCCGTGGTGAACGCGATGAGCGCCGACGAGCATCCCACCCAGGCGCTCACCGATCTCACCACCCTGCTGGGCCGGTTCGGGCGGATCGAGGGTCTGCGCGTCCTGTACATCGGCGAGGGGAACAACACCGCCTCGGCGCTCACGCTGGCGCTCTCCCGCTACCAGGGCACCGAGCTGTTCCTGCGTACCCCGCCCGGTTACGGAGTCGCGGAGCGCTATCTTGACCGGGCGGCGGTGAACGCCAAGAAGAGCGGGGCGCGTGTCGAGCAGCGGCACGACATGGACGGGCTTCCGCAGGCCGATGTCATCTACACCACCCGGTGGCAGACCACCGGCACGGTCAAACCGGACCTCGACTGGCCGCGTCTGTTCGCCCCGTTCCAGGTCGGCCCGGCCGTGATGGCCACCAGTCCCGACGCGGTGTTCATGCACGACCTGCCCGCCCACCGGGGCGAGGAGGTCACCGCGGACGTGCTCGACGGGCCCGCGAGCATCGCGTTCCAGCAGGCGGAGAACAAGTACCACAGTGCGCGCGCCGTCCTGGAGTGGTGCATGACCGGCACTCAGGCCGGCTGACCCGCCAGGTCACCCCCCACCGCGTCACCTGTCCCGCACCGCACCTAGCGTCCCCCACCGCGACACCCCGCGCTCCCGAAGCACTTCCCCTGGAGGTAGTCCAGCCATGTCTGAAACCGTACTTCTGCCCGCCGGCGGGTGGCGGCTGTGGTCCCATTTCGCACTTCGTGGGCCGGGTTTTCCGGTGGCGGGGGTGTTGCGTTTGGTGCCGGAGGGTTTGGCGGTTGCGGCGGACAAGTTTGGTGGGGGGGAGGTGTT
>NZ_JBVJDS010000023.1:0-4761 GCF_055582185.1 Streptomyces sp. NPDC042201
GGGTGGTGGATGGTTCGGTGCGGGTGCCGGGTCGTCCGGCGCGTGAGGTTCCCGAACGGCTCCTGCGGGTCCTCGAACTCTGCGACGGCACCCGCCCCCTCGCCGAACTCACCGCGGAGGTCAGCCGGGCCGAAGGCCGGGAGGTGTCCCCGGCCGAGATCACCGAGGACCTGGAGTGGCTCATCGCCCAGCGCTGGGTCACCTGGCGGCTCGAAGTCCCCTCCGGCACCTACCCGGAGCGCAGCCTGCGCGCGTTTCTGGAGACGATCGGCGACGCCGGCCTGCGCGAGCCGGCCCTCGCCAAGCTGGACACACTCGAACGGGGCCGGGCCCGCGTCCAGGCGGCCGGACTCGACGCCGAGGAACTCTGCGCCGCGCTCGCCGCGCTCGAAGCCGACTACGCCGAGCTCACCGCGGCCTCCGCGCAGCGCGAGAAGGGCGCCCGTACGGCCCCGAACCGCGCGCTGGTCTACTCCGACTGCCGCAGATCGGCGACCGCCACCGTGGGCACCGCCGTGCTGGAGCAGCTCACCCCCCTGGAACTGTGCCTGACCGGCGCCCGCTGGATGACCAACCGGTTCGCCGAGGTCATCAGCCGGCGCGTCAAGGAGGCGTACGACCGGCTCAGCGCCAAGCAGGACCGGGTCGACCTCGGTTCCCTCTGGTTCGAGTGCCTGCCCGCCCCGCACAGTCAGTCGATCGCCGACATCGACCGCATCCAGGCCGAACTGCGGGACCGCTGGGGGAAGATCATCAACGCCCCGGCCGGGGCCCGCCGCGTCCGGCTGTCCTCCGCCGACATCGCCGACCAGGTGCGGGAAGCCTTCGAGGAGCCGGGCCGCGGCTGGTCCCTGGCCCGCTACATCAGCCCCGACTTGATGATCATCGCCGAGGATCTGGCCGCGGTGGAACGCGGCGAGTTCGAACTCGTCCTCGGTGAGATGCATGTCGCCATGAACACCCTGGGCGCCTCGCTCTTCGTCCACCAGCACCCGGACATGCAGGAGCTGATCGACGAGACCACGACCGACTTCCCCGGGCCCCGGCTGGTGCCGATGCTGCCGAAGGAACTGCCGCTGAAGTGGTCCTCCCGCAGCCGGCCGTCCCTGGAGCGTCCCGAGGACTACTACGTCGCCCTCGTGGACCACACGGCCGACCCGCACCGCCCGCGCACCGTCCGCTGCGGCGACGTACGCGTGGAGGAGCGGGACGGAGAGCTGAAGGCCCTGCTCCCCGACGGTTCGGTCTTCGACCTGCTCGATGTGTTCTGCCACGCGATGACCAACCGCGTCATGGACCGGTTCACCCTGCTGCCCGACACCGATCGTTCGCCGCGGGTGATGGTGGATTCGACGGTGGTGGCGCGGGAGACGTGGCGGTTCGTGGCGTCGGAGGTGGAGTTCGCGGGGGAGAAGAGTGAGGCGCGGCGGTTCGTGCGGGCGCGTCGGTGGCGGGAGGAACAGGAGCTGCCGCGGTGGGTGTTCGTGGTGTCTCCGACGGAGCCGCGGCCGTTCTATGTGGACTTCGACAGTCCGGTGTACGTGAATATCTTCGCGAAGGCGGTGCGTCGGCTGGCGCGTAAGGATCCGGCGGCGCGGCTGACGGTGACGGAGATGCTGCCGACGCCCGAGCAGGCCTGGCTGACGGACGACGAGGGCAACACGTACACCTCGGAACTCCGCTTCGTCGCGGTCGACCGCACCGCGGACACGGGAGAGGAACGATGACCGGCGTCCGCCCGGACGACGGGCAGGATCGCGCCGGAACGCGCACCTTCGTGGACGACATCCGCGCCCACGCCGCGCGCGATCCGCACGCCGTCGCCGTCATCACCCCGGACACCACGCTCTCGTACGGAGAGCTGGCCGGCCGGATCGACCACCTGGCCCGGGTCCTCACCGCGTATGGCGTGGGCCCCGAGCAGGTGTGCGCCATCGCGGTCGAGCGGGGCGTCGACGCCGTCGTCGCCATGGCCGCCGTGCTGCGGGCCGGCGGCGCGTTCCTCACCCTTGACATCGAACTGCCGGGCCCACGGCTGGCCGCCATGGCCGAGAGCGGGCAGGCACGGTTCCTGCTCACCCGCGAGGCGCTCGCGCCGCGGCTCGCCGTGCCCGTCACCGGGCCGACCCTGCTGCTCGACCGGCTCCCGGAGCCGGACCCGGACGCGGCGCTCCCCGATGCGCCAGGGCCCCGCTCGCTCGCCTACATCAGCCACACCTCGGGATCCACCGGCGCACCCAACGCCGTCATGATCGAACGCGGCGGCCTCGACTCGTATCTGCGCTTCGTGATCCGCGACTACGGTCTGGGCACCCACACCGTGGCCGTCCAGCTCGCGCCGCTCGGCTACGACGCGTCCATCAGGGACACCTTCGCGCCGCTCGCCGCGGGCGGCCGTATCGTCCTCGTCGACCGCTCCCGGCTGCTGCGCGCCGACGCGTTCGCGCAGACCCTCCAGGAATACGGCGCGGACACCGTACTGAGCACGACACCCTCGTTCCTCGTCTTCCTCGCCCAGGACCCGGCGGCGGCCGAGCGGCTGCGCGGGATGCGGCTGCTCGTCTCCAGCGGCGAGTCGCTGCGCCCCTTCCTCGCCGCCGGCGGCCGCGGACTGATCGGCGGCCGGCTGGTGAACCAGTACGGCCCCACCGAATGCACGATGACCTCCACCCGGTACGAGGTGCCCGCCGTAGCCGACACCTCCGCCGATGTCGTCGGTACGCCCATCGACGGGGTCACCGTCCATCTGCTCGACCCCGAACTGCGCGCCGTGCCCGACGGGGTGGTGGGAGACGTGCACATCGGCGCCGCCGGGGTCGCCCGGGGCTACCGAGGCCGGGCGGCGCTGACCGCCGACCGTTTCCTGCCCGACCCCTACGGTCCCCCGGGCGCCCGTATGTACCGCACCGGTGATCTGGCCCGTCGGCTGCCCGACGGCAATGTGGAGTATCTCGGCAGGACCGACCGGCAGATCAAGATCCGCGGCCACCGGGTGGACCCCGCCGAGATCGAGGGGGCCCTGCTCACTCACCCGGAGGTCACCGGCGCGGTGGTCACCGCCGAGACCGACAGCCGGGGGCGGACGTGGCTGAGCGCGCATGTCACCGGTCTGCTCGACGGGACCGGCGACGCCCAGGTGCGCGCCCATCTCGCACTCACCCTGCCGCCCCACATGATGCCGAGGCGGTTCACCCGTATCGACCGGCTGCCCGTGACCCGCAGTGGCAAGGCCGATCGCGGCACGCTGGGCCGGTCCGCCGCGCTGCTGGCGGAGCGTGTGTCATGACGGCCGCCGGCACGCGACTCGGCCACGCCGACGTGGTCGCCGCCGCCGGGCGCATCGCCCCGTACATACGCCGTACGCCCCTGCTCACGGCCGACTCACTGCCCCGCATGCTGCTCAAGGCCGAACACCTCCAGCGCAGCGGCTCGTTCAAACTGCGCGGGGCGGCGAACGCGCTGCTCGCACTGGGCGCCTCCGACATCGTCACCGGTTCCTCGGGGAACCACGGCATCGCGGTCGCGGCGCTCGGTGTGCCGCTCGGTATCGGTGTCACCGTCGTCATGGCCGCCGGGGCGAACGTGGCCAAGGAGCGGGCCATCGAGGCCCTCGGTGCCCGGGTGATCCGGAGCGGCGGCGGGGTGGCCGAACGCGAGCGGTGCTCACGGGAGTTCGCGGCCACGACCGGAGCGGTGCTCATTCCCTCCTCGGACCATGAACTCGTGGTCGCCGGACAGGGCACCGTCGGCCTGGAGATATTCGAGGACGCCCCCGGCGTCTCCACCGTCTTCGTCCCGGCCGGTGGCGGCGGTCTGCTCGGGGGCGTGTGTCTCGCCTCGGCGGGGCAGGCGCGGCCGGTACGGATCGTCGGCGTGGAGCCGGTGGACGCGAGACGTTACGCGCGCTCGCTCGCGGCCGGGCATCCGGTCGAGCTGCCCCCCTGCGACACCGTCGCCGACGGACTGCGCGGCCAGCGTCCCGGCGAGGTGACCTTCCCGCTGATCCGGCGGCGCGTGGACGATCTGGTCGGCGTCACCGACGAGGAGATCCTCCATGCGATGGGCCTCCTGCACCAGGCCGGCATCCCGGCGGAACCGAGCGGGAGCGTCGCACTGGCCGGGGCCCTGCGGAGCGGCTTCAGCGGCACGGCCGCGGTCGTCGTGTCCGGCGGGAACACCCCGGAGGCCCTGTCGGCGGCGATCGGCCATGACCTGAACCACGCGTGAGCGTCCGTACCCGCGAGCCCCGGGGCTCCGGCGCACCGCCACGTCGCCCGTTTCCAACCCGTACCTCTCATCACCACACAAGGAGAACAACATGACCACGGCGCATCACACCTCCATCGACGCCCCGGAGCTCGCCGAACTCATCGCGGCCGGCTACCGGGAGACGCTCGCCGACGCCACGCTCGACACCACGAGCGACTTCTTCGAGGCGGGCGGCGACTCCCTCGCCGCATTCCAGATCATCGCCCGGGTCCAGGACGCCCTGGGCACGGAGGTCCCCGTCGCCCTCATCTTCACCTACCCCACGCCCGCGGACCTCGCGGAGGTCCTCGCCGCGGACCTCGCGGACCGCGCCGCCGACCAGGCATAGGAGGCTGTCCGGATGACCGAGGAATCCATTTCGCTGAGCGGAAGATGGCGCCTCTGGGACCAAGTGGGCCTTCGTGGGCCGGGTTTTCCGGTGGCGGGGGTGTTGCGTTTGGTGCCGGAGGGTTTGGCGGTTGCGGCGGACAAGTTTGGTGGGGGGGAGGTGTT
>NZ_JBVJDS010000024.1:0-2826 GCF_055582185.1 Streptomyces sp. NPDC042201
TGTTCGACGGCTGCGTCGAGTTGGTCGGACATGAGGGTGTCGTAGACCGGTCGTTTGAAGCTGCGCAGGACGCCGATGGGGGTGTGGTGCAGGGTGTCGGCGTCGGCGAGGCGGGAGAGGGCGAAGGCGGTGGTGGGGCTTGCCGCGTGTGCGTCGTGGACGAGGATCTGTGCCTCGTTCTCGGGGGTGACGGTGACGACTTCGAGGTCGCCGGTGGTCTGGTTCCTGACCACGCCCTTCGAACCCTCGACGCCGAAGCGGATGGGCTGCCCGTGTTCCAGGCGGATGACGGCTTCTTCTGCCTGTTGTTTGTCTTTGAGGATTTCGAAGGCGCCGTCGTTGAAGATGTTGCAGTTCTGGTAGATCTCGACGAGGGCGGTGCCGGGGTGGTCGGCTGCCTGTCGGAGGACTTGGGTGAGGTGTTTGCGGTCGGAGTCGACGGTGCGGGCGACGAATGAGGCTTCGGCGCCGAGGGCGAGGGAGACGGGGTTGAAGGGGGCGTCGAGGGAGCCCATGGGGGTCGACTTGGTGATTTTCCCGACCTCGGAGGTGGGGGAGTACTGGCCTTTGGTCAGTCCGTAGATCCGGTTGTTGAACAGCAGGATTTTGAGGTTGACGTTGCGGCGCAGGGCGTGGATGAGGTGGTTGCCGCCGATGGAGAGGGCGTCGCCGTCGCCGGTGACGACCCAGACGGACAGGTCACGGCGTGAGGTGGCGAGGCCGGTGGCGATGGCGGGGGCGCGGCCGTGGATGGAGTGCATCCCGTAGGTGTTCATGTAGTAGGGGAAGCGGGAGGAGCAGCCGATGCCGGAGACGAAGACGATGTTCTCTTTGGCCAGGCCCAGTTCGGGCATGAAGCCCTGGACTGCGGCCAGGACGGCGTAGTCGCCGCAGCCGGGGCACCAGCGTACTTCCTGGTCCGATTTGAAGTCCTTCATGGACTGGGTGGCCTCGGCCTTGGGGACCAGGGTCAGCAACTCGTTCGTGTCAGGCATCGATGGCCTCCTGGAGTGCCGTGGCGAGCTGCTCGGCCTTGAACGGCATGCCGTTGACCTGGTTGTAGGAGTGGGCGTCGATGAGGTATTTCGCCCGCAGGAGGGTGGCGAGCTGGCCGAGGTTCATCTCCGGCACCACGACCTTGTCGTAACGGCCGAGGATGTCGCCGAGGTTGCGGGGGAAGGGGTTGATGTGGCGCAGGTGTGCCTGCGCGATGGGCGTGCCGGTCTTGCGCAGGCGGCGGACGGCGGCGGTGATGGGTCCGTAGGTGGAGCCCCAGCCCAGCACGAGGGTGCGGGCACGGTCCGGGTCGTCGACGGTGAGGTCGGGCACCTCGATGCCGTCGATTTTGGCCTGGCGGGTGCGGACCATGAAGTCGTGGTTGGCGGGGTCGTAGGAGATGTTGCCCGTGCCGTCCTGCTTTTCGATGCCGCCGATGCGGTGTTCGAGGCCGGGGGTGCCGGGCACGGCCCAGGGGCGGGCCAGGGTGTGCGGGTCACGCTTGTAGGGCCAGAACACTTCGGTGCCGTCGGCCAGTTCATGGTTGGGGCCGGTCGCGAACCGGACCCGCAGGTCGGGCAGTTCCGCGGTCTCCGGGATGCGCCAGGGCTCGGAGCCGTTGGCGAGGTAGCCGTCGGAGAGCAGGAAGACCGGCGTGCGGTAGGCCAGCGCGATCCTGGCGGCCTCCAGGGCGGCGTCGAAGCAGTCCGCCGGCGTCCTGGGTGCGATCACCGGCACGGGGGCCTCACCGTTACGCCCGTACATCGCCTGCAGCAGATCCGCCTGCTCCGTCTTGGTCGGCAGGCCGGTGGAGGGGCCGCCCCGCTGGATCGCGACGACGAGCAGCGGCAGCTCCAGCGACACCGCGAGGCCGATCGTCTCCGACTTGAGTGCCACGCCGGGGCCGGAGGTGGTGGTGACGGCCAGCGAACCGCCGAAGGCCGCACCCAGTGCGGCGCCGATGGCGGCGATCTCGTCCTCGGCCTGGAACGTGCGCACGCCGAAGTTCTTGTGGCGGGACAGTTCGTGCAGGATGTCCGAGGCCGGGGTGATCGGGTAGGAGCCGAGATACAGCGGCAGGTCGGCCTGGTGGCCGGCGGCGATCAGCCCGTAGGACAAGGCCAGATTCCCGGAGATGTTGCGGTAGGTGCCGGCCGGGAACGCTGAGCTCGCGGGGGCGACCTCGTAGGAGACGGCGAAGTCCTCGGTCGTCTCACCGAAGTTCCAGCCGGCGCGGAAGGCGGCCACGTTCGCCTCGGCGATCTGCGGCTTCTTCGCGAACTTGACCCGCAGAAACTTTTCCGTGCCCTCGGTGGGCCGGTTGTACATCCACGACAGCAGACCGAGCGCGAACATGTTCTTCGAGCGTTCGGCTTCCTTGCGGGAGAGCCCGAACTCCTTGAGCGCTTCGATGGTCAGGGTGGTCAGCGGCACGGGGTGGATCTGGTAGCCGTCGAGCGAGCCGTCTTCGAGGGGTGAGGTGAGATAGCCGACCTTGGCCATCGGGCGCTTGGTGAACTCATCGGTGTTCACGATGATCTCCGCGCCGCGCGGCACGTCGCCGATGTTCGCTTTCAGGGCGGCCGGGTTCATCGCGACCAGGACGTTGGGTGCGTCGCCGGGGGTGAGGATGTCGTGGTCGGCGAAGTGCAGCTGGAAAGAGGAGACGCCCGGCAAGGTCCCGGCAGGCGCCCGGATCTCGGCGGGAAAGTTCGGCAGCGTCGACAAGTCGTTCCCGAACGACGCCGTCTCCGAGGTGAACCGGTCACCCGTCAGCTGCATCCCGTCACCCGAGTCACCCGCGAAACGGATGATCACCCGGTCCAGACG
>NZ_JBVJDS010000026.1:0-1419 GCF_055582185.1 Streptomyces sp. NPDC042201
TGTGCCTGAGACCTGATGCCGAGCCGATTGTGGTGAAGTGGATGATCCTATGCTGTCGAGAAAAGCCTCTAGCGAGTTTCATGGCGGCCCGTACCCTAAACCGACTCAGGTGGTCAGGTAGAGAATACCGAGGCGTTCGGGTGAACTATGGTTAAGGAACTCGGCAAAATGCCCCCGTAACTTCGGGAGAAGGGGGGCCATTCTGGGTGATCATCTTTACGGTGTGAGCTTGGGGTGGCCGCAGAGACCAGCGAGAAGCGACTGTTTACTAAAAACACAGGTCCGTGCGAAGCCGTAAGGCGATGTATACGGACTGACGCCTGCCCGGTGCTGGAACGTTAAGGGGACCGGTTAGTCACATTTCGGTGTGGCGAAGCTGAGAACTTAAGCGCCAGTAAACGGCGGTGGTAACTATAACCATCCTAAGGTAGCGAAATTCCTTGTCGGGTAAGTTCCGACCTGCACGAATGGCGTAACGACTTCTCGACTGTCTCAACCATAGGCCCGGTGAAATTGCACTACGAGTAAAGATGCTCGTTTCGCGCAGCAGGACGGAAAGACCCCGGGACCTTTACTATAGTTTGATATTGGTGTTCGGTTCGGCTTGTGTAGGATAGGTGGGAGACTGTGAAGCTTGGACGCCAGTTCAGGTGGAGTCGCCGTTGAAATACCACTCTGGTCGTGCTGGATGTCTAACCTGGGTCCGTGATCCGGATCAGGGACAGTGTCTGATGGGTAGTTTAACTGGGGCGGTTGCCTCCTAAAGAGTAACGGAGGCGCCCAAAGGTTCCCTCAGCCTGGTTGGTAATCAGGTGTTGAGTGTAAGTGCACAAGGGAGCTTGACTGTGAGACCGACGGGTCGAGCAGGGACGAAAGTCGGGACTAGTGATCCGGCGGTGGCTTGTGGAAGCGCCGTCGCTCAACGGATAAAAGGTACCCCGGGGATAACAGGCTGATCTTCCCCAAGAGTCCATATCGACGGGATGGTTTGGCACCTCGATGTCGGCTCGTCGCATCCTGGGGCTGGAGTCGGTCCCAAGGGTTGGGCTGTTCGCCCATTAAAGCGGTACGCGAGCTGGGTTTAGAACGTCGTGAGACAGTTCGGTCCCTATCCGCTGCGCGCGCAGGAGTCTTGAGAAGGGCTGTCCCTAGTACGAGAGGACCGGGACGGACGAACCTCTGGTGTGCCAGTTGTCCTGCCAAGGGCATGGCTGGTTGGCTACGTTCGGAAAGGATAACCGCTGAAAGCATCTAAGCGGGAAGCCTGCTTCGAGATGAGGACTCCCACCCCCTTTGAGGGGTTAAGGCTCCCAGTAGACGACTGGGTTGATAGGCCAGATGTGGAAGACCGGTAACGGTTGAAGCTGACTGGTACTAATAGGCCGAGGGCTTGTCCTCAGTTGCTCGCGTCCACTGTGT
>NZ_JBVJDS010000027.1:0-1211 GCF_055582185.1 Streptomyces sp. NPDC042201
TAGTAGGGCTTTGTTAGGTGGTGTCGTAGGTCTGCCATGGGGTGGGTTGTCGGCAGGTGGGGCAGGTGCCGGTCCAGGTGGTTAACAGGTGTTGGAGGAGGTCCAGGGCCTGGTAGAGGGTCAGGCCCTGGCAGGGACTTTTGGGCAGGACCGCTGTTCGGTCAGGAAGAGGTGGGCGGCGGTGACGAGGGTGACGTGGCGGTGCCAGCCGGTGAACGAGCGGCCCTCGAAGTGGTCGAGTCCGAGCGTCGTCTTCAGCTCGCGGTAGTCGTGTTCGATGCGCCAGCGCAGTTTCGCGAGGCGGACGAGATCGCGGGCGGGAAGGTCGGCGGGCAGGTTGGAGATCCAGTACTTGACCGGCTCGTTCTCTCCCTCGGGCCACTGGGCGATCAGCCACCGCAGTGCGATGACTCCGTTCGGGGCGGGTTTCGGCCGGCGGCCGGCGAGGCGGACCCGCAGGAACACGAAGCGGGCGGACATGGCGGCTTTCGAGCCCTTGCGCCAGGTGATCGCGACCGCACTGTTGCGTCCTGCGGCCAGGACGTGCTCGCGCAGGCTGACCGGGCGGGCGCGGTAGCGAGGCGACGGTCTGGGCCCGAGCCCGCCATAAGGCGGCTCGTAGGGCTCGGCGGTCTCGGCATGGGCCGTCATCTCGCCCTTGACCTGCAAGGCATAGGCCAGCCCGCGGTCTTCCAGGCCGTGGCGGAAGTCGGCATTCGCCCCGTAACCGGTGTCCGCGACCAGCACCGCCGGCCGCAGTCCGACCGCGGCCAGTTCATCGAGCATGTCCAGCGCGAGCTGCCACTTCGGCCGGTGATGCTCACCTTCGGGGATCCGGCAGCGGGCCCGCCGGTCCGCGGCCTCCGGCTGGTCCCAGCTGCCGGGCAGGAACAGCCGCCAGGACAACGGGCACGACGCGGTGTCGGAGGCCGCGTGCACACTGACCCCTATCTGGCAGTTCCCGACCTTGCCCAGAGTGCCGGAGTACTGCCGGGCCACCCCGGGCGAGGACGTTCCGTCTTTCGGGAACCCGGTGTCGTCCACCACCCACACCTGCGGCCGCACAACCGCCACCGCCCGGCGGGCCAGCCTGATGCGGACCGTGTCCACCGGCCAGGTCGACGAGGTCATGAACTGCTGCAACTGCTGATGGTCCACACCGAGGCGTCCGGCCATCGGCTGCATCGACTTCCGACGTCCGTCCAGCAGCA
>NZ_JBVJDS010000028.1:0-1133 GCF_055582185.1 Streptomyces sp. NPDC042201
CTTGCGTTCTAGTGGTCGTTGCAACACCCCAGTTCAAGGGGTGCGATGGACTTCGAGGTCCGGGGCGACCGGAAGCCACAGGGACGACGGAAGCTGGTCCGTGAGCGGGAGGAATACTTCCGGCTCATGGACCAGGGCCTGAGCAGTCAGGAAGCGTGCCGGATCGTCGGGATCAACTACCGGACCGGCAAGAAGTGGCGTAACGGCCACCACTCACCGGGCGGGCAGAGGAAGGCAGTACCTCCTGTTCACAAGGAGGTACTGCCTTCCGGTCCGTCCCGCTATCTGCGTGAGGACGAGCGGATCCTCATAGCCGACCGGCTGCGGGAGAGGGCCACAGTCCGTGCCGTCGCCGCCGAATTGGGCCGCAGCCCGTCCACGGTCAGCCGGGAGATCCGGCGCAACCGGCATCCCGTGAGCGGTCAGTACCGGCCGCACGCCGCCCAGGCCCGCGCCGATGCCCGCCGGCCCCGGCCCAAGACCGGCAAGATCGGCCGGCGCCCCGAACTCCGGCACTTCATCCAGGACCGCCTGGACCTACGGTGGAGTCCGGAGCAGATCTGCCAGGCTCTGCGGGCACAGTTCCCCGACCGGCCGGAGATGCGCGTGGTCCACGAAACGGTCTACCAGGCCCTCTACGTCCAAGGACGCGGAGAACTGCGCCGCGAGCTGGCCCACGCCCTGCGGACCGGCCGCACCCGGCGCAAGCCCCGCCGTCTGGCCCAGCAGCGCCAGCCGCGGTTCTCCACCCCGATGGTCATGATCAGCGAGCGTCCCGCCGAAGCTGACGACCGGGCCGTGCCCGGACACTGGGAGGGTGACCTGATCATCGGCAAGGACGGCGCCTCGGCCATCGGCACCCTCGTGGAACGCGCCACCCGCTACGTGATGCTCCTGCACCTGCCTGACGGACGCAGCGCTGAACACGTCCGCGACGCCCTGGTGACCACGGTGAAAACTCTGCCGCCACATCTGGCACGGTCACTGACCTGGGACCAAGGATCCGAGATGGCCTCTCACGGCTCCTTCACCGTCGCCACCGACATCCCGGTCTACTTCTGCGACCCCGCCAGCCCATGGCAACGCGGCTCCAACGAAAACACCAACGGCCTGCTCCGCCAGTACTTCCCCAA
>NZ_JBVJDS010000029.1:0-1104 GCF_055582185.1 Streptomyces sp. NPDC042201
ACGGCTGATCAACCAAGATCAGAGTGCCCCCGACCTAGGCCGTTTCATTTGGATCACCGGGCGGCAGAGGAAGATGCCTGAGATGTGCAGTCCGGCGAGGTAGATGGTCGCGGTCTTCTCGTAGCGGGTGGCGATGCCGCGCCACTGCTTGATGCGGTTGATGCACCGCTCGACGGTGTTGCGCTGCTTGTACGCCTCGCGGTCGAAGGACGGTGGCCTGCCGCCCCGGGCCGCCTCGGCGAAACCGATGGCCGCGTTGGTCGGCCGGGACAGGGATGACGGCTCGGATTCCGCGCCTGCGCAGTTGTTCGCGGATCGCGCGTGAGGAGTACGCCTTGTCGGCCAGGACCATGTCGGGCCGGGTACCGGGCCGTCCCCGTGGGCTGGGAACGCGCAGGCTGGCCATCACGTCGGGGAAGGCGGGCGCATCACCGGCCTGCCCGGCGGTCAGGGCGAAGGCGAGGTGGCGGCATCGGTCGTCGGCCGCGAGGTGGATTTTCGTCGTCAGGCCTCCGCGGGAACGGCCGATGGCGTGGTCGTGCGGCTCGCTGGCCGGGGCCCTTTTTTACGGGCCCCGGCCGCGTGCTGATGCCCGCGCGCGATGGTGGAGTCGACCGAGACGGCCCACTTCAGGTCCTCCTCGGCGTCGGCCGCCTGCCGGTGGTTCCGCCACCGTCCACCACGTTTCGGCGTCCGGTCCGGCAACAACGGCTCGATCCGCGCCCACTGCGCATCGGCTAACGGCATACCTGAACCAAAAGATCAGATGATCCGAACGAAACGGCCTAGCAGGGTGGCGCTGCCCACCACGCCTGAGGCGCTGCGCGCCCCTGGCAGCAGCTCTTGTCCTTGGAACGGGTGCGTCGGGTGCGTTGGATGGACTGGATGCGCGCCGGATCGACGTCTCCGACGCCGCCCTTGATGACCCAGCGCGTGGCTACGCAATCCGTAACCTTCCGACAGCGCTCATCGCCGTGCTCGAGAGCATGGCTCGCGGCCCGACCGGCCGGCGTACGGCCCCGTCGGCTCGGCTCCTGCCAGCAGCAACCTCTCAGAGAGTCGCGTTTCCAGTCGCGCCGGAACGGTTTATGCGTCTCCGGTTGC
>NZ_JBVJDS010000030.1:0-1074 GCF_055582185.1 Streptomyces sp. NPDC042201
GTCGTGACTGCGTGCCTTTTGAAGAATGAGCCTGCGAGTTTGCGGTGTGTTGCGAGGTTAACCCGTGTGGGGAAGCCGTAGCGAAAGCGAGTCCGAATAGGGCGATTTAGTAGCGCGCTCAAGACCCGAAGCGGAGTGATCTAGCCATGGGCAGGTTGAAGCGGAGGTAAGACTTCGTGGAGGACCGAACCCACCAGGGTTGAAAACCTGGGGGATGACCTGTGGTTAGGGGTGAAAGGCCAATCAAACTCCGTGATAGCTGGTTCTCCCCGAAATGCATTTAGGTGCAGCGTCGTGTGTTTCTTGCCGGAGGTAGAGCACTGGATAGGCGATGGGCCCTACCGGGTTACTGACCTTAGCCAAACTCCGAATGCCGGTAAGTGAGAGCGCGGCAGTGAGACTGTGGGGGATAAGCTCCATGGTCGAGAGGGAAACAGCCCAGAGCATCGACTAAGGCCCCTAAGCGTACGCTAAGTGGGAAAGGATGTGGAGTCGCAGAGACAACCAGGAGGTTGGCTTAGAAGCAGCCATCCTTGAAAGAGTGCGTAATAGCTCACTGGTCAAGTGATTCCGCGCCGACAATGTAGCGGGGCTCAAGCGTACCGCCGAAGTCGTGTCATTGCAGCTATAGGGCCAACGCCCGCTGTGATGGGTAGGGGAGCGTCGTGTGCCGGGTGAAGCCTCCGCGGAAGCGAGGGGTGGACGGTTCACGAGTGAGAATGCAGGCATGAGTAGCGATACACACGTGGGAAACGTGTGCGCCGATTGACTAAGGGTTCCTGGGTCAAGCTGATCTGCCCAGGGTAAGTCGGGACCTAAGGCGAGGCCGACAGGCGTAGTCGATGGACAACCGGTTGATATTCCGGTACCCGCTTTGAAACGCCCAGTATCGAATCCATTAATGCTAAGGCCGTGAAGCCGCCCTGATCTCTTCGGAGTTGAGGGGAGTGGTGGAGCCGCTGAACCGAGGTGGTAGTAGGTAAGCGATGGGGTGACGCAGGAAGGTAGTCCAGCCCGGGCGGTGGTTGTCCCGGGGTAAGGGTGTAGGGCGTTGTGCAGGTAAATCCGTGCAAC